>NZ_LR824569.1:655000-1310000 GCF_903969135.1 Chryseobacterium sp. JV274
AGCTTTTCATGGTATCGTTTTTTTATGTTAAAATTATTTCGATACAAAGATGTGGAAGACATTAAAGCTATGCGACCGAGTACATGTAATCGGTCAGATTTATCTAAAAAAATGAGTACGAATCTTTATAAAAAAGAGTACGAATAATTACAAAACACTGTCTTGTAGATTTTTGCGGTAGGAAGTCGGCGTATTACCAGTGTGCTTTTTAAAAGCGGTATTAAAGGAAGATTTTGAATTAAAACCAACTTCGTATAGAATTTCTAAAATCGTTACCTTACTTTTTGAAGTATCTTTTAAAATATCCTTAGCACTTTCTATCCGATAAGCATTTACGAAATCATAAAAATGCTGCCCTAATTGATGATTGATTAAAAGAGATAAATCCCGGACAGGAATTTCAATATCATTGGAAACATCCTGAATGGTTAGTGAGGAGTTCAGAAAAGGTCTTTTCTCAACCATATATTTTTTCAATTTCAAAAGTTCTTCATTATATTCTTTTTCATCTCCCATTGATTGATTACTGCTTTTTTCTTCGGAAACAATCTCAGAAACAAGTTTTAGTTTTGAATCAATGTTTCTAAAAAGATCAGGGTTATTTAACGCTTTGAACAGATACCAACAAAAAATAAAAAGAGATGATACGAAAAGTCCGATCTTGATCCATTCCGAAACATTTTGATAATCAGAGAATTTCAAAATATTTTTTAAAAGAGCTACCGCATATAAAATGCTCAGTACAACGGTAAACTGGAATAACCAGTTATAGGAACTGATGTTTTTTCCTGCATAGTTTTCAAGATATAGTTTCTTCGATTTTCTTAGTACTCTAAAAACAGCAATGATATATAGAACCATCTGCAGATGTATTAAAATATGAATGAACTGAAACTCTATCATATTTTGACGATTCTGAATAAAACTCATTTTTGATGCCGCGTCCACAGTATAAAAACGAGGCAGTAAAACAAGATTAACAATCAAAAACGGAAGCAGATGCAGCAGATATTTTGGCTTTAGCTTAAAATCAGAGTAACAGACTGATATGATATAAAGATAAAAAACAGGAATCTGCAGAAAAGCAAAGGTGGTCCTAAACATTCCCAGGTTGGACGGACCATCAGTTACCATGCTAAACAAAGGCTCACTAATATCTATTGCATTTAATATTAGAAAAAAAGCAAATAAAGAATTACTTATTTTGTACTTTGTTTTAAGGGTAATCAGGAAAAATGCCAGAAACAACGAGATGAATAAAGAGATTATATTTACAATAATTAATAAACTAATATTATCCATTCTTTATTCTTATTTGTTTATTACTATTTTATTTTTAAATTTTTATTGGAATTCCGAAAGTCTATCAAGGTTAAAAATCCAACAGGTGCAAATATAAAAATTAGATTAACTTTTGTTTGAATTTTTTTCATCAAAAGTATATTAAATAGCTATCCAGCAGACGAGCAAATTACAAATTGATGATTTTCAACAATATAAATGCAAAATATTTCCAAGATTAAGATTATCCATTTCATACTTTATATTTAAAATGATCTCACTCATCCGGCCTTCCCCACTGAAGTAAAAAAAATATGATAACTATTACTGATTAGTTGTATCAGTTTATATGAAAGAACTATATTTAAAAACATCTTTTATATTCAAAAATTGATTTATACAACACTTTTAAATATTGCGATTTTCCAGGGAATAATCTTAGGCTTTATTATTTTAAAGTCTTCCCTATTCAATAGCAATTCAAATAAATATTTGGCATACTTGCTATTTGCACTTTCCATTGTCTTACTAAATTATGTTTTTGAAATTGAGGGAGCTTTCATATCCTATCCTTTATTGCGTTTTATAGACAATATCGACTGGGTATTTTTGTTACCCGTTTTTACATTTTTGTTTATTATAAATCGTATTGATGATGCAGTTAAAAACAGGCAAAAAACGTATTTGTATTACATTCCATTTGTCTATAATAGTATTCTTAATACTGCCATCTGTCTTGATACTGTAGCAGGAATTTATAAAATCCCTGAATCTTACATGTATCTAGTCAATATACTTCAAATGATTCAGCTTTTATTGGCGGTAATTATTATCTTGTTTCTTCCTTTCTATTCTTATTTTATGATAAGGCATTTAAAAGACTCACAAGAGAAAAAATGGGTCATTACCTTATTAACCATTATCTATCTGGTGTTACTTGTCTGGCTTACGACCTATATGACTGGTTTGTTTTTTGGATTAGATATTTCCTCTACCATGAGCGTCCTTGCTTTATGTGCAACATTCATCATGCATTGGACAGCTTATATAGGTATTTACAAATATAAACTGGCCAAAAACAAAGATGCTATCTATAATTTACTAAATAATAGTTCTGTTATTTCATATCCCGATTTGCAAATTGTACAAAATAGTACACCGCAAGAATATAAGGAATCTATCACCGCTGATAATCTTTATTTTCAAAAACTGGAACTTCTTTGCAAAGATCAGCACATTTATACAGACAGTACATTAAACAGAGAAAAAGTGGCTGAAAAACTAGGCATAAGCGCGGGATATCTTTCACAAATTGTAAACACAATAACAGGAGATAATTTTGCCCATTATATCAATCAATATCGAGTGAAAGCCGTCAAGGAAATGATATCAGATCCTGAATTTGAAAACTATACTTTGCTGACGATGGGATTAGAATCCGGGTTTACTTCAAAAACAACTTTTTATAATTCCTTTAAAAAAGTGACTGGTCAGACGCCAAATGAATATAAAAACACCCTCAAATAAGTACCATTTTCTCCATTTTTAAGCTTTTGAAACCCGTTCTAATTTGAATTATTTGAGTTTTGCATTCAAATAATTCAAATTAATTTTTTATGAAAAAACCCTTTTTACTAGCCATCATTTTGTTTGCTTTTAATTCTGTCAATGCTCAAAATGGACCTGATGCAAATCCTTATCAGAAAAACAATGAAATTAAACTGAATCTAATTTCGCCATTATCCGGTGCTGTAGAAGCAGGTTTTGAGCGGTACCTCAGCAAAAATTCGTCACTGGGAATTTCTGTATTTAAGGTTTATGATAATACAAGAGAAAAAGATCTGAATTACTATATCTCTCCCTATTACAGATATTATTTGGGAAAAAAATATGCTTCCGGTTTTTTTGTCGAAGGATTTGGAATGTTCACTTCCATTGATGGAAAAAAAATATATGCCGCAGACAATCTGACATTCACTGAAGGTAAAGATGTATATGATCTTGCACTGGGTGCAGGTTTGGGATGGAAACTGGTTACAAAGAAAGGATTGGTTTTTGAAGCCAACACTGCCTACGGAAGACTAGTCTTCAATGCAGATAAAACAGATCACAATCAGGTTCTAAAGCTAGGCTTAAGTATTGGTTATCGATTTTAAAATCAACTCTATCTAAAAGAATAAATTATTTATTAAAGTATTTTGATGATGTCCTTGTTTTGGTCACTTAAGGAGACAATTATTTCATAGTTGTCTCTTTTTTCACAGGTATAAAAAACTGTTGAACAAAAATTACAGTAAAACATCAAATATTTTAATTTGGGAAGAATTAAATTTGTATTTCTATTAGAAACAATGGACAAATACAACTTTTTAGAACTCGTTTCCTCTATTGGGATTTTCATGGTACTTTTGCTTGCCTTGTTTTTGATTACCGTAAAAGCCAAGCACAGACTTTCAAATTGGCTTTTTGCTTTTTTTGTTTTTACCAATGCCGTAGATGCATTAAAATTTTTACAGCGAGAATTTCCTGTTAATTATATCAACCTGGAGGCGTTTCGTTGGAGTATTGTTTATTTGGTCCCGGCATCGTTTTATCTCTATGTATTGTCCGTTTGTTACTCCAATTTTCGCTTAAAACCGAAATATTTACTGCATGCAATTCCCTTTGTTGCTTACAATTTGTATTTAATGTGGGGAATCTATTTTGTAGACAGAGCCTCGAAAATAGATTTTATAAATGGCATGAATGATATGCCTTTAATGCAATTTTTTCAATTTCTTTTTGAATTTTTGTTTCAAGTGTATTTTATTGCTTCATTTCTAGTTATTAGAAAATCCAGAACGGTCTATCTCGAGAATTATACGAATCCGAATATTTCCGTACTTAACGTGCTATACAAAATAACCATTCTGTATTATGTCTTACATTTTATAGTTTTGATAAGATGGCTGGCCACTTTTACCTTTGGTTTGGGTGAGATCCGAGCCTGGATTGTAACGCTGGATGGATTTGCGTTTTTATTTTGTACTTGCTGGTATCTATTTACTGCATTAAACAATCCGGAATTTTTTCGAGGAGTAGATTCTGAGCTGAAACCTATCACAGAAGTTGTTCCGAAACAAAAAACCAGCCTTCTCCCAGTTGAAGAAAAAAATAAGGAAATTAAATTTTTAAAAGATTTTATGGTTGAAAAAGAGCCTTATCTGGATTCCTCATTAACCATTCAGGATTTAGCAGAGCAAGTAGAAATGCCTGTTAAAGATTTATCTACTTTGATTAATTTGTATATGGATAAACACTTTTTCGATTTCGTGAATGAATACAGAATTGAAAAAGCAATGCAAATCCTTAAAGATCCTTCTCAAAAAGAACTGACGGTTTTGGAAATCTTATACCAGGTTGGTTTTAATTCCAAATCTTCGTTCAATACCTCTTTCAAAAAATATACAGGAAAAACACCAACAGATTACAGAAAACAAACTTTGTAAAATCAAATTATTTTCAAAAAATGAGTTCGATTTTTTTTAATCGGTCGCGTCCTGAGACTTTCTGAAGCATATTTGCATCAAAAAAAACAAATTCAAAAAAACTCATGAAAAATATAATTGTACCCTTTCTTTTTCTATTTTCAACACCCGTATTTTCTCAAAAAAGTGAGAAAAATATTCAATTCGTTACGCAACAAAAAAAAGATATCACAGTTGATAAAACGAAAAATAGACACGTTAATCAAATTGATTCCTTAATGGCAAAATCCTATGAAAGAGGTTTATTCAATGGAAATGTCCTGATCGCTAAAAATAATAAAATCATCTATCAGAAATCATTTGGTTTTACAGATGAAACGCATACAACTTATTTAAATGATAAGTCGATATTTAATATTGGCTCCATTGCAAAGGAATTCAATGCTGTTGCCATCATGATTTTAGTGGAACGTGGTCTTCTTAGTCTTGATGACAGGGTATCCAAATTTAATTTGGGCCTGCCGAAATGGTCTGAAAAAGTGACCATAAGACACCTTCTTAATTATGCCAGTGGTATTCCTCCCATCGAACGATTAAAACCCGAAAATGATGCGGCGGCGTGGAATATTTTGAGAAGTAATGACAGCCTGCTCTTTGAACCGGGAACCAGTTACAGGTATGATAATGGAAATGTATTTCTACAAAGAAGAATAATTGAAAAGGTAACCGGAATATCATTTGAGGAATTTGTCATTAAAAATATAGTTAAGCCATTGAAAATGACCAATTCGGTATTTGAGCCCAAATTGGGTTATAAAAACCGAACATCGTGTTATGATATGGACAATGCCCGATGCCCGGAATTGAAATTTATCAGCGGATGGCTCTGGGTAGATAGTAATGATCTCTATAAATGGATTGAAGCACTGAACTCTAATCGATTAATATCCAAAGAATCTCTTCAGACTTTGCTGAATAATCCATACGCAAAAGATGAAGGTGGGTCACTTGGCAGATACTTTGAAAATGACGAATTGCAAAGACATAATGGAGTCTCTTATAAATTTGAATCTATCTATTTAAACGATTTTAAAAATAATATTACCATAATTCTGGTGTCCAATAATCTAAATAGAGTGTGGGACCTGGGGCATATTATTCACAACCTAATGTTGGGAAAAGAGTACGAAATTCCTAAAAAATCTATTTATCAACAGATCAGAAAAGAATCTCTGGGTGACGTAAATAAGGCTATAGAAACCTACCATGTACTCAAAGAAAAATCTAAAAATGAATATAGCTTTGAAAACCCAGGTGAGCTTAATAAACTAGGATATGAACTATTAAGGGGTGGAAATGTAGATTCAGCCCTTAAAATTTTCAGTCTTAATGTTTCTGAATTTCCCGGATCAGCCAACGTTTATGACAGTCGCGGTGAAGCCTACTTCAATAAAAAAGAATATCAATTATCAAAAAACGATTATCAGAAATCATTAGAGCTGGACCCCACCAATCAAAATGCGAAGGAAATGATTTTGAAAATCAACCCACTTTTGTCTTCTAAAAAATAACAATTAAAAAGCACTACTTTAAAAAGTGGTGCTTTTTTCATTCCAGATCGAGTTGTCTGTATTCGACTTATTGAAATTTATAAAATCATTTTTTCTATTCAGATGAATTAAAACTTTTATTTCTTCCCAAGTTTTGAGACTGATCTACAACTCCTACTTTTTATTTGCGCACAACCTTCTTATCCTGAACTGGTATCAGCCATTTTCTTTTCTCTCCTTCTTTGAAGAATAAGGTGGGCAGCATCCAGCATTTTAACCGTATGGATGTAGGGCATCACGATATTTCTTTCCGGTAGATTTTCATAGACGCCCATTGAGAAATAGACGATTCCGGACATAAAATAATCATATTCTTTGATACTGTATGCTCCGAATGCTTTTTTGAAAACCAGCAGAGGATTCCGGTATTCTTTCTCCGAAAGCAGGCCAAGAACCCACGGAGAGATCTTTTCCGGCCGGGTATCGACCGTCCATTGCCTTTCCTTCAGCATGATGAGATATCCTGCCCGGATCAACGACCTCATCGAATGGTAAAACTCAAAGACCACCGCCGGATCTTCATTGATCCAACTATTCCTCTTTACCGCATAATTCATCAAGTTGCTGAGCAATTCTTTGGAAATATCCAGCTCATTGAACTGAAAGAACGTTTCCATCAGCTGCAACCCGGAGCACTTCTTACCTGCCCGAAACCGCATATCAAAATCTGTTTTTATCTTTTTCATTGTTTGTATTTTTTTATAAATGTAAGAAAAGAAATCTAATTACGGTCGATCGACCGTAATTTTTTATTATTTAATTATTTCATTTGCTCCATGACAGATATAAACGAAAAAATTTGTTTATACATTACAAAAAAATGGTTGATACCTTGGCTTCAAGAAGGCAAGTCACAAAATTCTTTTGCCAAAAATCATGGTGTAGAAGAAAGTACCATTAGAAAAATTAAAAGTGAAGAGACCTACAGAATACCAGTTGAAACACTTTTTAAAATATGTGAAGCAAGAAAAATTAGTTTATCTGATTTTTTTAAACTTATAAATGAATAATCCTGACGAAAGTTGGGATTTTTTTGTGATGAAACTTTGGAAATCTTTAAGAAATTCAGTGAAAATACTGATTGAAAATTTTGAAATGCTTTTTATTTTTGTTTTTCCGGAAAATCGTAATCTCAAAATGTCTTCAAATTCAAATTACAGAAATCGATAAAAACTACCAAAATAAAAATATTATACGATGCAACATTAGATATTTAACAACCAGTAATGATTAATCTGCATTTACATATTAAAGAAAACTTTTAATTTAATGATACCATTTCATAAATATCCTGATGTTTATCCTGATTTGATTAGCGAAATGCTTTTATTTTTTTGTAATTACAAAATAGAGGGGAATACCAGAATTATAGAGTCACGTAAGGTTTTTGAATTTTGTGTGTATTACCAAGACAAATTTAAACCCACAGAATTTCCACAACCTGTCTTAATTGCAAAAATTTGTGAAGTACTTGTTGAAAATCATGTACTGAATTTAAATAGAAAAGGATATGGTCCACCAAGTGAAGACATGTACAACTTTATGCCATTTAATGTGGAAGAAACTCTTGCAAATTTGAGGGGTGGGCTTTCAAAAGATATCATTAATATAACATATAATTCTCTAGTCTTTGGTTTCTCATATGTTAATAAATATGCATCTAACAAAGTACAGCCATTACTGAATATAAACGAAAATGAAGACCAGTCCATAGGTACTACATTTAATTATCATAATGGTATAGCCACTGCTAAGCATTGTTTTGACGGAGCAAAAAAAATTGCTATAAAGAATGTCTCTAAAGAAAAATTAAAAGAATCCACATTTTATGTTCACAAAAAAAAGGAAATTGATTTAGTATTTATTCAGTTTAATGATGACCATCTACAATTTTCAGAAACTTTTTTAATGTCTGGTAAGGGAGAAATTCTTGACAAAGTACTTGCAATTGGATTTCCAAATGTTCCAGGTTTTCATTCGTTTCAAACAAGTGAAGTTGCTACTATATCTTCAAGATATACTCCATCAGTAGGAACTATTGCTGCAATAGCACAAGATTTTTGGTTAAAGGAAAATCTCATGCTAATAACAGCAAAAATTAGAGCTGGTAACAGTGGAGGACCTGTAATTAATAACAAGGGAGAAATTATTGGAATTTCATCATACTTACCAACTGGCGAAGGTAATTATGATAATTTAGGATATGGAACAGTAATACCTGTTGAATTTTTAGATTCAATCATTAAAGAAAACTTTACTGAATTTGACAAATCAGGAATTGAATTTATTGATTTTCCTTTATTGTGATTATTACAGAAATTTGAAGATATAATTTTGGACAAACCCACGCTCTCCGAATTCTCCTGACTTTGGAGCAAGTTCAAAGAAAATTATCTTATTTACCAGTTCAAAATCGGGAGACTTTGCGCAGTAGAGGCATAATATTAATAAAATTGGTGACTGCATTAACTTAATACATATCTCTAACCCAAGTCAACTTCACATTAAATCGCATAGCTTGCAAAGTTCTAATTTTGTCTTCCAAAGCCATTTTCGAAAAAAATGTTAATCTATCTTGTGATTTCTCATTAAGAATAAGATAGTGAACCGTAACATTATCAGGTTGATGAGAAAGATGATTTGCAACATCCGGTATGTGTACATTAACTGCTTCTGCATATTTACTCGTAAATTCTGCATATGATTTAGCTGACACATAACCTTGATTAAATAAGTGACTCAATACCGAAGCGCCATAATTATACTTTACATGAAAAAAACTATTTTGATGGAGAACATCGCAAACTTCGAATCTATCTTCGTAAAGATTAATTTGTTTAGCTGCTTCATCAAACAAATAGCCATGAATGTGATTTGATAAATGTGTATTAAAGATATTTTCTTTATTAATTTTTGGATTTTGAGTAAGAGCTTGTTCAATAGCTTCTCTTATATTTTCTTTAATACGATCAGGAATAACAAATTCAGTATCAATGATCTCATCAATTGCATGACTAATACGATCATATTTATCTTTAGAAACTTCAAACCACTCACCACCAGATAAGATATAATTTGTATTGTTTTCTTCAATTTCTCCATACAAGCATTCCAGAATAGACCACTCTTTAATAACATCTTCATCTTCATTGAGAAAAAGAACCTTATCTTCATTGAGGACTTCAAAACTAGGCTGAGGATTTTTGGAGAGATAATCAGATAGAGATAATTCATCGTATAGCTCATCTCCGATTTTAATCGCTGCAACAAGGCTAAAATCATAGTCTATTTCAGGTTCAAACAAAAAGAACGCGTCAGTTGATATAATTAATTTGTTAGGTAATTGTGCATTCAGATCCTGTGATTCTGTACTATTTAGAGGATATATTCCCTTAAATAGTTTTTTAATATCATTGGTGGAAACAGAATTATAAATATCTAAAAGCCTACTTAATTTTGGTTGAAGATATTGAAAACAAGGAATTTCAGTATCATTAAAAAGAAATTGAACATTTAACGAACTATACTTCCCTATCATTCTTGAAAAATCTTCTGATGCATAACTAATTACAGCTAGTTCTTTAAGAGCTTCATTATCCTCCATTGAAAGGAAGAGTTGATCATTTGATATGTCTGCCCCGTATTGGCGCTGCTTATTAACAGGATTTGTTTCATTTACCCGACTATAAGCACTTTTTATCGTTGCTGTTAAATCATTGTTTAATAATTTATTAGCAGTATAAATTCCAAATGTTTTCTCTATTACATTCTTATTTATATTGAAACGCCCCAGCGTTCCAAAATTAATTGCAAAAATTCTATTTTGTACTTCAATAAATAAAGTTACACCAGAACTTTGGTTAGATGGGAAATCACTAGCAAAATTCCCAACAATTTTATTTTTTAAATTCTCAACCCACTTAGGTTCACTGTAGCTACCTAACTTTTTATAAAGGATAGCATTGAGATCTCCTTTATTGAAATTGATTTCATTGTCTTGCCTATAATTTTCAATAAATGTTTCAGGAGCTGCAATGTTTAAATTATTTTTTAAAAGAACTACATTTAATTTTATTTTCTTTTTAGCCATCTGATTATTGATTTAATTGATTATAAATAACACTTATGATTTAAAATTAAGAGCTTTATTAATTAAGACTTATACTGGAAATTAAAAAACTACACTACAAATATCATTATATAGAATGTATTTACTTTATGGTTTTCCGTAAGTAAAGATTAAAATAAAGTTTTCTACATGTTCTAATTTTGACCAATTACATAATTCAGTCACTGCACTAGCTCTCCGAAGTCTCCCCGACTTTCAAGCAAGTTTAAAGGAAACAATCTTATTTACTAGCCCAAAGTCGGGAGACTTTGCACAGCAGAAATTAAAACAAAAAAAATCCCAGCTTTCGTTGGGATTTTTTAAGCAAAATAATATCTAATCCTGTATTCTTATAAGGTTTATATTATTTTTTCACCAGCTCTACTCTACGGTTTTGCGCCTTCCCTTTTTCATAACTATTATCTGTATATCCGTTAGTAAATACCTGTAAAACGTACAATCAGCTGTGGCAACTTTATGCCCCCATATGTTTTAATATCCAGTTTAAACATTCTTTAGAATCCATGATACTCCAGGAATGAGGATGTCTTGTACCGTCCGGACGAATTCCACGATCATTGGTGATGACAAGATCAGCGTTTTTGTGGCCTTTTAGTCGTAATAGATTAATCATAGCTGTAATATCTGCCACATTAAGGTCGTAAATATCCCTTCCTCTGTTTTCCATCTGCCATATAATCCCGGGTTCTGTATAAATCAGAATAGGGATATTCACAAGATATTTTGCATTGCCGCCATCTTTTTCACGATAAGAAAACATGGATTCTCTTACGTAATTGGCTCTGTTTTTATCCGGTGTACCCATAGCATCAACCATTTCAGCAGTTAAATATTTAGCTTCATTAGTTCCAATATCAGAATAGTTTCTTTCCATCTCTCTCTGCAATCTGTAATACATATTCTCGTAATCTAACGGTAGGTCAAGAGCGAATACAGAATTGGGTATAAAATAGGTGTTTTTGTCCCTGATTGCCCTTTCAGCATAGGTAAAAGCCAGCATTCCACCGCCGGAAAGTCCTCCCATTGATATTTTATCTTTGGAAATTTTATGCTTTTCCACTGTATCTTTTACCATTCTGTCTAAAAACTTCTGCTCTATATGAAATCCAAAATCCCCATCTTCCCAGGTTGGGAGTAATACGATAAGATTCTTCTCCAATGCCAGATCATCCAGATTAATCTGATTCATTACTTTTTCGCCATTTTCACCTCCACCCGGTAAAATAACAAGTATTCCTTCAGGTTTATCCTTCGGAAGTAATTTCAAATAATGGTTCTGAGTATCTTTAAAAGTGATTTTTTCAGGAGTCTGCCCAAAAAGGTTAGTACAAAATAGGCCCAGGAGAAGGGTAAAGCATCTGATGTTCATCATTAAATAGGTTATTAGTGGTTATAACGCTGATTCCCAAAAAATATTTGATTCATAAAAAAGGAAACAATCTTATTGACTGGCTCAAAGTCGGGAAGCTTTAAACAACAGGAAATAAAAACCACCTATGTCTTCCTAATTGTATTCCGCGTAAGACTGATATAATTAAACATACAAAATGTTGCTGCCGCCCCGAAAGTATGCCATAAAAAGTGGGTTCCGAAACTGAACCATTCCCATTTATCAACGATACGGAAGGTCAATGCAAAAACAAATGACAGTACAGCAAAGCCTACCCATTTACCAGCTTTCCATTGAGTATACATCAAATAACGCAATACCGAGAAAACTACAAATGAAGCCATGATTGCATAATTTAGGTTGATGAAAAGTGAAGGATTATCTATCAAAATCCAGTTTCTCAAAGCAAACATAAGCAGTACATATACGAGAACCATTACAACAGCATAATACCATTTCGTACTCTGTGCTATAAAATAAAATCCGGCAGACAGGCAGAGCAACATAATGGGCAGCCAATCCATCATAATAAATACCGGCCATTGTCTGAATGAATGATAAACAGTTCCCCCTATGGCACCAATATATAATAAAACCAAACAGTAGGTTAAAAAAGGATATTGTTTAAAATTACCTTTCATTTTAAGGGTCCAAAAAATGGCTATGGCTAAAAAAAATACAGCTGTCACCGCATTTAACGGCTCAGGAAAAAACTGAGCCATATCTGTTTCTTTATATAACATGCCTCCGTCCGGAGGTAAATGATGTATTGGCATTATCCTTTTATATTTGTTCATAGGCATGCTGTAGAACGCAAAATGCAAACAGAGCCGGTTTTATTTAACATGAGTAAATTATTCTAAAATACTTATTTATTTCTCAAAATATTGAAATCTGATGTAATTTTTTAATTAATTCTTTATAAACACTTTTTCCGGCGCATAATCATCAGTTTTTGATCCGCCGCTGACGGATTTTACTTAAGAATTGCGGAGTGATTCCAAGATAGGAAGCAATCTGTGTATTGGGAAGCCTGTTGGCCAGCTGAGAATAATGTTTAAGAAAAAATTCATATTTTTCTTCTCCTGTTGCACTTATATTTTGAAGTACCCGATTTTGGAGCTCGATGAATTTCTGTTCGATAATTATTCTGAAGTTTCTGTCGAATTTGGGATAATAAGTATAAAGAAACCAAAGATCATTTTTTTCAATCTGCAAAACAGTGGAAGTTTCAAGAGCCGCAATATACAATTGACTTGGTTTTTTATGATGAAAACTGTCTATATCCACAATCCAGTCATTCTCTGCCGCAAACTGGAGATTATGTTCTTCGCCGTTACCATCTATATTGTACATTTTTAAACATCCTGAGACAACAAATGTATAATATTGACACACTTCATTTTCTTTCAGAATAAACTGTTTTCGTTTGATTCTCCTTTCAACAAAACGTTCATTCAACAATTCAATTTCTTTCTTTGAAAGCGGAATATAGCTTTTAAAATATTCTACAAGCGGAATGGTTTCTTTTGACATTGTAAATAAAACTTGTTATATAGATTCTGAATAAATCACCATAACAATATATCAAAAAAAACTGAACAGATACACATATGAAAAGCTTCAAAAAAAATAATATCAAAATATAAGCTCAACAATGTTCTTTTTTATATCAACAATCATAAAACAATATGCAGAAGCTCAAAAAACAGATTATTTGTGAAAAAAATATAATATTTGAACGTAAGAAATCACCCATAAGAAAAATATTTGAAAAAATAAATACCTTACTTTCTGGCATAACAAAATTTATCTGATTATATTGCATCTGTCTATTAATAAGTGTTTCCCCCACTGAACAGACCAATGTATATACTTTTAAAAGCCGATGAAAGAATTACAAAAACTCACCAAAGATCAATTATACAAAAAACTCAAAGAAAAATCTGAAAATCTATATACCATTGCCCATGAAGCGCTGGAAAATAATTTCTTTAATGAAAGTTCTTTAGATGAAGAAAGTCTTGCCGAGTTTCTTGAAATGCTGGATGAGGAAACAGCAGAAAAAATAAAAGATGCTTCCCTTCACATTAATAATGAAAATGACGCTCCAGAGATTGTCCTCATAGAGAACGAAAACAGCACTTCCCTTGAATTGATTACCGATGAAAATGAGGGCTATAAAATCATTTTCATAGAAGGTGACATTCATTTATCCGAAACCCTTTTTGTTGAAGACTATATCGTTCTTATTGCAACAGGTAATATACAGGCAGAAAATATTATCATCAACGGTTCACTGTACTGTTCCGGAAATGTTACCAGCAAAGTATTATTCGGAGCATCTGGTAATGATAATGAAACGTATATCGGTGGAAGTATTATGACTTCTCTGATTGCAGAAAACGGACATTATACGGTTGCAGAAGGCAATATATATTCCAGGTATTTAATTAGTTTTCATAACGAAATAACAGGAAAAACCGGAAAGTTCATCGAAAATATCAGCATGGAAAAACCAAGTGAAATTGGACTGTTGAATCCCGAAATTCTTGACGAAGACGGATATTTTGATGAAGATTCTTTTTTAAACTTTATTGATACCAATCCTCCGGATGCCTTATTTGTAAAACCTACTAACTTATTTTGATACATCCCACAGCAACAGATTGTTATAAACCAGAACTCTAAAGACTTTTCATCACTGTTTATAATCAGGAGAAAAAATTTTTTTCTGAAAAAACTTTAGAATAACTTTGCAAAAAATTTCTGTTGAAAGACCTGCTTCTTATTACTCCGCCTTTTACACAACTTAACACTCCTTATCCTGCAACTGCTTATATTAAAGGATTTTTAAATACCAAAAATATTTCCGGTTATCAGGTAGATTTGGGGATTGATGTTATTTTGGAATTATTTTCAAAAGACGGAATTCAGAAGGTTTTCAGCAAAAAAACTGATCTTCATGATACCTCTGAAAATTCTCAGAGAATCTATGCCTTAAGAGAAGAATATATCAAAACCATAGATCAGGTTATTCTGTTTTTACAGGACAAAACGCCCACTTTGGCAAGACAGATCTGCAGTATGAACTTCCTTCCTGAAGCTTCCCGTTTCAACCAGCTGGATGATATGGAATTTGCTTTTGGAAATATGGGTCTGCAGGACAAAGCCAAACATCTGGCAACCTTATACTTAGAAGACATATCTGATTATATTGTTGAAAATATTGATCCTGATTTTGGTTTCAGCAGATATGCTGAACGTCTCGGAAAAAGTGCCAATTCTTTTGATGAATTGTATTCAAAATTATCTGGAGGCTCAACATTTATTGATGAATTTACTTTAAAAATTCTTCGTGAAAAAATAGAAACGGTTCAGCCGAAACTGGTTTGCTTTTCAATCCCTTTTCCCGGCAATCTGTACTCTGCTTTCAAATGTGCGCAATGGATCAAAATGAATCACCCTCACATCAAAATTGCGATGGGTGGAGGTTTCCCCAACACCGAATTAAGAGAAATTAAAGATCAGAGAGTTTTTGAATTCTTTGATTTTATTACCCTAGATGATGGCGAACTTCCTATTGAACTTCTTCATCAAAATTTAGAAATTTCCAATGGAGAAGGTGAATTTAAAAGAACTTTTCTTCTCGAAAATAATGAAGTTGTTTATAAGAATAATTCAAAAAGACACGACTACAAACAGGCTGATATCGGTACTCCGGATTATACAGATCTAAGACTGGATCAATATATTTCCGTTATCGAAATCGCCAATCCCATGCACAGTTTATGGAGTGACGGAAGATGGAACAAACTCACGATGGCCCATGGATGCTATTGGGGAAAATGTACATTCTGTGATATTTCTTTAGACTATATCAAAATCTACGAGCCTATTTCTGCTAAGATCCTGGTAGACCGAATTGAAGAATTGATCAGAACAACAGGTGAAACAGGATTCCATTTTGTGGATGAAGCTGCACCGCCTGCTTTGATGAGAGAGGTTGCTTTGGAAATTCTCCGAAGAAATCTTGTCGTTACCTGGTGGACGAATATCCGTTTTGAAAAAAGCTTCACCAGAGACTTATGCTACCTCCTGAAACTTTCGGGATGTGTTGCTGTTTCCGGAGGACTTGAAGTGGCCAGTGACCGATTGCTGAAATTAATTGACAAAGGAGTTTCTGTAGAACAGGTTGCCAACGTAACAAGAAATTTTACAGAAGCCGGAGTTATGGTGCATGCATATCTGATGTATGGCTACCCTACCCAAACCGTTCAGGAAACAGTTGATTCTTTGGAAATGATCCGGCAGATGTTTGAAATGGGAATTCTTCAAAGTGGTTTCTGGCATCAGTTTGCAATGACTGCCCATTCTCCTGTTGGAATGAAGCCTGAGGATTTTGGAGTAATTCCTATAAAACAGGAAATTCTGTTTGCCAATAATGATATAGACTTTCAGGATAAAACCGGAATTGATCATAACAAGTTCAGTTTCGGATTGAAAAAATCTTTATTCAATTTTATGCATGGAGTGAATTTTGAACTGCCACTTCAGGAATGGTTTGATTTTAAAATTCCAAGAACAACTATTCATCCGGATTATATCCACGACTGTCTTTTAGAAGATGGGCAGTTTCAACTGAAGACCAATTCGAAAGTTGTCTTTCTGACCAAAAATGTAATCGCTGAGAATCGCGTAAAAAATAAAAAGAAATACTCTGGTACATATACGATCCTTACATTCCACCTAAAAACCAATATTGTAAAGGTTGAACTGGAACAGGAAAAGGCAGAATGGCTGATGAATGTATTGGAAGAAAATTCTATTGAAAACTCAAAAAAACCTACTATTCAACAACTTAAGAATCACTTTGAAGAGAATTTTGAAGATTTTGAGCTATTCTGGTTCTCAAAACCAATGCAGCAGTTGAAGGAAAATGGAGTGATTTTAAGTTTATAAAAATTTTCAATTTTTTCTCAGGGATTTTTAAAAATAGGAAGTTTTGTGCTTTTTTATATCCTATGGGATGATTAAGCTCCGTTTTACTTTATGAAAATTATTTTGGCTGAAGCCAATTGTCACTTTATTAAACGAACAAACGGGCTAAAGCCCGTTTCTATTAAATATTATTTCTCTCGAATACAGATTACAAATTTTACAAATCTGTTTTCTCTTTAAAGCATTAATTAGGGGTTTCTTTTGAAACAGTACCCACAGATACTTTTTCCTGAATTTTAATAAAATTTGGATCCATGATAGCCATGCGTTCTGCAAGGGCTTTATAAGTCGGGAACTTTAGAATAGAAGCTCTCCCAGACATTTCTTTGTAAATCGTGAAAGATTTTCCGCCTGCTGTCTTTAATTGCTTTGTGGTCGTAATATACCTGCCGATTAGTTTGCTTTTGGCATCATAAATCTCAATATCTATAGGTGTTTTATCCATAATTATATCCTGTGAGCCGAAACTTACAGGCAGATTAGTAAAATATCCCACCGGAACACCATTACTTAAGATCTCTCCCACTTTATTGACCTCAATATTCAGTTTATCTATTTTCTTTCTGATAGTGTAAGCATCTTTGGTCTTGCTGTCCAGCTTTCTTTTCGGAACATTTGAAAAGATATCATCCAGGTTTTTCACATTGATTCCTTTATTATCAATGATTTTAAGATCCTTAACCGAAGTAAAAACCGCTGACTTTTCTTCACCGGAGAACGCTGAAGGTGATGAATAATCAATTTCAATCGTTTTGTCCCTGTTATATACTCTATTGATACTGATATAGCTGTCGCGAACAGAATCAACGATACTTTTATCAATGAATTTTATAGTATACATTGGGGTTTCCTTCAGATCCATAAACGTATATTCGCTGGATTTGTTAGACAGTTTCGCTACCGGAATACCATCCAGATTGATAATTCCTCTTTTGGTTTTGATATTCTGAGCTTGAAGGAAAACACCCAGAACTGTAAAGAATATGATTATGCCTCTCTTCATACAATCAAACTTTTACAAATAAAAAAAGTGTAACACAAAGTTACACTTTCTTGAAAATATATTTAGCTTTTCATTTAATTATTCACAAAGGATAATACCTTTATCATGATTAAATTCTACAACACCGCTTTTGATAGCATAAGCAAAAACAGAGTCTTTTCCAGCTTCTTTGGTAAAGTTTTTAGCAAAAGCCTCATCAATAGAATTAGCAAAAAGCTTTACATTACCTCCGATCAAAGAAGAAACAATTCCCGCGTGGTTTTTCATGATGTGAAATTCACCATTTTTTCCAGGCAACAATACTGAGTCTACTTCTCCTTCAAAAACTACGTATTCTGGTGTTAAAATTTTTATATTCATTTTAATTTAGATTTGAAGATTTCAGATTTCAGATTTCAGACAACCTTAAAGTCTCATGTCTGGTATCTTTTATCTTTATGTCTAATTATTAAGCGTTTTCAGCTAACATTTTTTGTCCTGCTTCGATAGCTTCTTCGATAGTTCCTTTCAAGTTGAAAGCAGCTTCTGGTAAGTGATCTAATTCACCATCCATAATCATAGTAAATCCTTTGATTGTATCTTTAATATCTACCAATGATCCTGGAATACCTGTAAACTGTTCTGCTACGTGGAAAGGCTGAGATAAGAATCTCTGAACTTTTCTTGCACGGTATACAACAGATTTATCTTCTTCAGAAAGTTCTTCCATACCAAGGATTGCGATGATATCCTGAAGAGCTTTGTATCTTTGAAGAATTTCTTTTACTCTTTGAGCACAGTCATAGTGTTCCTGACCGATAACTTCCGGAGCAAGGATTCTTGAAGTAGAAGCCAATGGATCTACCGCTGGGTAAATACCTAATGAAGCAATCTTTCTATCAAGTACCGTAGTTGCATCCAAGTGAGCAAACGTAGTTGCAGGAGCCGGGTCAGTTAAGTCATCCGCAGGTACGTATACCGCTTGTACTGAAGTAATTGAACCATTTTTAGTTGAAGTAATTCTTTCCTGCATCGCACCCATTTCAGAAGCAAGAGTTGGTTGGTAACCTACCGCTGATGGCATACGACCAAGAAGTGCAGATACCTCAGAACCAGCCTGTGTAAAACGGAAGATGTTATCTACGAAGAAAAGTACGTCTCTACCTTGTCCGCTTTCTCCACCGTCTCTGTAGTACTCAGCTAATGTAAGACCAGAAAGTGCTACTCTAGCTCTTGCACCTGGCGGCTCGTTCATCTGTCCGAAAACGAATGCAGCTTTAGAATCTTTCATAGCTTCTAAATCTACTTTAGAAAGATCCCAACCTCCGTTTTCCATAGAGTGCATGAAATCATCACCATACTTGATAATTCCTGATTCCAGCATCTCTCTCAAAAGGTCATTTCCTTCTCTCGTTCTTTCACCTACTCCGGCAAAAACAGAAAGACCTCCGTGTCCTTTTGCAATATTGTTAATCAACTCCTGAATCAATACTGTTTTACCTACACCGGCACCACCGAACAAACCAATTTTACCTCCTTTTGCGTAAGGCTCAACTAAGTCGATTACTTTAATACCTGTAAATAAAACTTCTGCAGAAGTTGAAAGTTGATCAAATTTTGGAGCTGGTCTGTGAATTGGTAGACCACCCTCCTTAGAAATATCTTGAAGTCCGTCGATAGCATCACCAACAACGTTGAATAGTCTTCCGTTTACAGCCTCTCCGATTGGCATCATAATAGGATTTCCGTATCCAATTACGTCCTGCCCTCTTTTAAGACCGTCAGTAGCGTCCATTGCGATACATCTTACTGTATCTTCGCCAATATGTTGTTCTACCTCTAAAACTACTTTTTCACCGTTTTCTTTTGTAATTTCTAACGCGTCATAGATTGCTGGAACAGCTTCCACATCTGTGAAGACAACGTCGATTACCGGACCAATAATTTGAGAAATTTTACCTTTAATTTGGTTTGCCATTGCTAAATTTTTTCTTGGTGCAAATATAGTGATTCTTCATAAACCCGCAATTGGTAAAAAAAAGATTTTTATCATGCTTTTGAGAATAGATTATTTTAGTATTATAACGATATAACAATGAATAGGTGCTGCAATAGTAAGGTTATAGGTATTACTCCATTGTTATATTGATACATTGGCACATTATTTCTATATTTGCAGTCAAATTTTTCCGTTTTGAAAGTTTTCAAGAATTTTACAGATTATTCCTCACAGAAGCCTTTAGCATTGTCTTTAGGAATGTTTGACGGGGTACATCTCGGGCACAAGAGTATTATTGATGAACTGACGAAAGTAGGTACAGAGAACAATCTGGAAACTGCTATCCTTACTTTCTGGCCGCATCCAAGGTTTGTTTTTAATCCTAATGAAGATTTAAAACTTCTGAATACCTTAGAAGAAAAGAAACAGCTGGTTGAGAAGTATGGTGTTGATAATCTGTTCCTGAAGGAGTTTGATGAAGAGTTCAGAAACTTAACCGGAGAAGAATTTGTACGTCAAATTTTAATTGATAAACTCAACGTTAAATACCTTATTATAGGATATGACCATTCTTTCGGAAAAAACAAGAGTGGAAATTTTGAACTTCTTCAAACATTATCCAAGGAGCTTGATTTTGATGTTGAACAAATGGAAGCAATCAATATTCACGAAAACAATATCAGTTCCACGAAAGTACGTAATGCCCTTTTAACAGGAAATATTAAGGAGGCCAACGAAATGCTGGGATACTCCTACTCTGTTTCAGGAACGGTAGTTCACGGGAAGAAAATCGGAAGAACAATTGGCTATCCAACGGCCAATATTGATACGGAATCAATTAAACTTTTACCTAAAAAAGGAGCTTATATTGTAGAAGTATTCATAAAAGGCAACCAATATAAAGGAATGCTGAGTGTGGGAACCAACCCTACGGTAAATGGAGAGAAATTAACTGTGGAAGTTTATATCCTTGATTTTGATGGAGATATCTATGATGAAGAAATTACGGTAAGTTTCAGAGATTTTCTTCATGATGAAATCAAATTTGAAGGTCTTGAAAAATTGATTGAAAGACTGGACGAAGATAAGAGGTTAACAGAGAAATTTGATTTTTAAGATATCAAAAAGGCTATTCAGTGATGAATAGCCTTTTTATTTATTTCAATATTTTTAAGTATATTTTCTGAGGTTCACTACTTAGTTTCACGTTAGGAAACTGTTTGTCATAATCAACAAAAATATCCCCTTTTTCATCTGCTTTTCCGTTTCCGTCAGAATCCCAGCTTATTGTTACATAATATTTTGCCGGTCCTGCAGGTTTTGGATTGATTTTGCTTTCAGCATCTTTGGGTACTGGCAGGTCAATAGTGAACGGTACAGATTTCTGCTCATACTCTTTTTCTGTAATTAAAGTGGCAGGAGCATCTGCCAGTTTTTCATCCATTCCGTATAAGCTTACTTTAAGTTTTGGATTTTTAATCGTAAAATTCTCTGTTCCTGAAAATTCTATTTTAAGATTTTCTGAAGCTGAGACAGCAGAAGCCGGATTTTCAGCAGTGCTTTTCTTTACTGATTGGGTGCAGCTTGACAACATCAATGTACCTGCTGCTACGAATAATAAAAGGTGATTTCTCATTTGTTATTTATTTTGTTAACATTAATCATGTATTTCACTGACCATATGTAACAAATTCCATACCTTAAATTATTTTTATTATTTTATAAAGAATTTACTGCATTCTGAGCCTTCTTTGTCAGGGATTTAAAAACCAAATCATAGGAATGGTCAATGAGTTTAAAGATCATATCTCTTTTCAAACCATCTGCTGTTACAGAATTCCAATGGGTTTTGTTCATATGATAAGCCCCTGTAATCTGAGGATACTGTTCACGAAGCTCTGCACTCCATTCAGGATCTGTTTTTACATTAATCGCTAAGGGTTGTCTTTCAAGCCCCATCAGTAAAAACATTTTGGTGTCTACTTTCAACACAAGAGTCTCGTTATCAAACGGAAAGCTTTCCGTAACTCCTTTTTTCGCAAGACAGTAATCTAAAATTTCGTTGGCATCCATATCAGAGATAAGTAATGAGTGATCAATAATTAGTAATGATTAAATGATATAATTCTTTAATCTTTAATTCAAATTTAGTAAATTTAAGAAAGAAATAATCTCACAAATCACAATTATTATGAAAGCTTTGGTAATAGGTGCTACAGGCGCCACGGGAAAAGATCTTGTCAATCAGCTATTGAATGACAAAGAGTTTGACGAAGTGGATATTTTTGTTAGAAAACCTGTTGATATTCAGGATGAAAAGCTTAAGGTTCATATTGTGAATTTTGAAAAGCCTGAAGAATGGAAAGATATGGTGAATGGAGATGTGGCGTTTTCGTGCCTGGGAACTACTTTAAAAGATGCAGGAAGTAAAGAGGCTCAAAAGAAAGTAGATTTCGATTATCAGTATGAATTTGCAAAAGCTGCGAGAGAAAATAATGTGGAAGATTATATTCTGGTATCCGCTTATGGTGCCAATCCGCAGTCCAAAATTTTCTATTCTAAAATGAAAGGTGAGCTGGAAGAAGCCGTAAAGCTGCTGCATTTCAATAAGATCACTATTTTCAAACCGGGAATGCTTGAACGAACAAATTCTGAGAGAACCGGAGAAGTTCTTGGCAGCCGGATTATAAAATTTGCCAATAAACTGGGGTTATTAGAAAGCCAGAAGCCACTCCCCACCAATATTCTGGCAAAAGCAATGATAAAATCTTCAAAAATAAAAAGTAACGGATACTCCAGTATAAAACTTGGAAATATTTTCTGTTTTGCGGAAAAGACTAATGAATAAAAGATTAGAGGTACTGGCTTCGGGATAATGCGGTTTGGCTTTGTTATTAATTTCCCTAAAACCTAAGCCCTACCCCCTATTACCTATTACCTATTACCTATTACCTATTACCTATTACCTATTACAAAATTACTTTGTGGTTTTACTTCCCATTTTTTGCCCCAGCTTTTCATATTCAATATCATTAGGTTCCCAAAGTTCTATTTTGTTGCCTTCTATATCCATAATATGGACAAATTTCCCATATTCATAAATCTCCATTTTATCAACAATGGTTACATTTTCTTTTTTAAGCTGCTCGATCAGTTTTTCAAGATTTTCTACCCGATAATTGATCATGAAATCTTTCTCAGAAGGCTGAAAATATTTTGTTTTTTCACTGAAAGGACTCCATTGGCTAAATCCTTTTTTAGATTGATCTGCTCCCTGATACCACTCGAATACAGCTCCGTATTCATTGGTCACAAGTCCCAGATGGCTTTCATACCATTCTCTCATCTTTTTAGGATCTTTACATTTAAAAAAGATTCCGCCGATACCGGTTACTCTTTTTGTTTCATCAGATTTATTTTCTGTAACGGCTTTAAAAGCAAATCCTGACATAAAAGCTGCCAGAATAGAAAGGGTAAAAATTATTTTCTTCATAAGAAATCATTGATGGTTATAAAAATAAAAAAAGTGGATGTAAACACCCACTTGTAAAAATATACTTTTTTCTCTTTATTTCAGATACTTTGTAATCGCCTCATCAGTAGGCTTTGTAGTACTTACAAAAGAATCAATCAATTTTCCGTTTTCATCAACCAGGAATTTGGTAAAGTTCCAAAGAATGGTTGTATTTTTTACTCCGTTTAATTCCTGTTCTGTTAAATACTTGAAGATCGGGGCGGTATCATCTCCTTTTACGGAGACTTTAGCTGCCAAAGGGAATGTCACTCCGTAATTTTTCTGACAGAAAGCGCCAATTTCGGTATTGGTTCCAGGTTCCTGTCCGCCAAAATTATTGGCAGGGAATCCTACTACAACCAGCTTATCTTTATATTCCTCATATACTTTCTCAAGATCAGCATACTGAGGAGTAAATCCACATTCTGAAGCGGTATTGACAATCAGGATTTTCTTTCCTTTGAAATCTGCAAAATTGATTTCTTTCCCGTCAAGACTTTCTACTTTGAAGTCATATATTGTTTTTCCCATAAGTTCAGTGGTTTTGGCTTTAGAAATTTCACTTTTTTGATTGGTGCAGCTTTGCAGGAATGCTATACAAGAAAGCAGCAGTAAAAAAATATTTTTCATTTTTTATCATTTTATGCAGCCGGGCTGCAGTTGAATTAAAACTTAAAAATGTTAGCCGGAAAAACTTTGTTGATTTCTACTTTGTTCAGTAACATCACATAATCTCCGTCTTTTTTGGTACTGGAAGATTCAATTCTGAAAGGCATAATAATATTTCCTACTTTTTTATAGTCAGAATATATCAGCGTTTCATCTTTTTTCACTTCTTTTAAAAGCATATAAGTCTTTGTATCAAAATAATACATATTCTTATTCACATTTTTGGTAAGTTCTACTTTATGACAGTAGATGTCTCCTACTTTTTCTTTTCCAAGATATTTGGCATCAAAACCTTTGTTTTCCCAATCAATGAAGTCATTATCAAAACTTTCCGGTACATATTCAGGGTATTCCTGAAGTTTATTGGCGGCATAATTCATTGCATATCCTTTGGTACCGTCAAAACCTTCAATTGCAGTTTCTTTTCCGCCGGTAGTAATTAATGTTTTAGTAAGATTTGGACGCTGCTGATAAATTTTTATCGGATATTCATCTTTGATTCCCAATACTACTTTTCCCTGAAGCAATACTGAATTCAAAAGTTTCCAATTGGTTAACCCTCCGGATAATTCAATGTTTTTGTCTATAATTTCCTTTGCAGTCTGCGCAAATGTTAAATACGAAAATATCAGTCCAAATACTAATAGTAACTTCTTCATTAATTTTATTTATAAATTCAAATATAGGGGGATTTATGTACAATTGCAAAAAAAGGCGAAAGAGCGAATCTGTGAATCTGCTTTTTGCCTCTACATTATTTAAATCAGCTTTCTGGCTTTTTCAAGATCTTCCGGTGTATCAATACCCACTCCTACGAAATTGGTTTCTATCATTTTGATCTTCATTCCGTATTCAAGATAGCGGATGCATTCGATTTTTTCAGATATTTCCAATGGTTTCATTTCCAGTTTTGAAAACTGCAATAGCGCTTCCTTCCTGAAAGCATATACCCCAATATGTTTAAAATAGCTTATACCATAGGAAACTTCCCTATGAAAAGGGATTACAGAACGGCTGAAATACAAAGCAAAACCATTGTTATCTGTAATAACTTTTACATTATTAGGATTTTCAACTTCCTCTTTCTCATGCAGCTGTATTTTTAAAGAAGCTAAAGAAATTTCCTGCTGATCATCATGTTTAAAGACTTCAATCAGCTGATGTAAAGGTTCCAGTTTAAGGAAAGGCTCATCACCCTGAACATTGATCACGATATCGCAGTCTATATTCTGTACAGCTTCTGCAATACGGTCGCTTCCAGTCTCGTGCTGTCCTGTCATAACAGCTTTTCCACCGTTTTTTTCGATTTCATCAAAAATAATTTCAGAGTCTGTTGCCACAAAAACTTCGTCAAATAGCCCGGTTTCCACTACGTTCTGATAAGTGGTAGTGATAACGGTTTTTTCTCCTAAAATCTGCATTAGTTTCCCTGGAAAACGGCTCGCTTCGTAACGTGCAGGGATGACAGCTATTATTTTCATTCAATAAAAATATTAAGTAAATCTCTTTAATTCAACAGGTTTCATTGCAATATTTGTAAAAGCTGCAATAATCCTTTTATCTTGAGATCAAATGTAGTGAAAAGTATCTTATTTACTCTACAAAACAGAGTTTTTGGCAGCTTAAAAAGAGAGTTTTACACCTACCATATTATATTCCCATTGGCGGGATGCCGTAAAATTCAGATTATATTTTGTTTTTCCGATGGTGCCTTCTGATGAAGTATATCGGCTTTTTGATATTGTTTTTCCAATAAAATATCCCATTAATAAAGCGAGCGGATAATCTGAAGCCCAGTGAACTTTACTTTGCATCATCTGAAAACATAAAGCTCCTGCTAAAGTGTACCCTATCGGTTTGATCCATACTGCATCCGGATAATTATCTGCAATCACTGTAATTCCAGCCATAAAGGTTGTTAAATGTCCTGACGGCATCGCATCATAGTTCGAGGTATTCCTGCCAAATTCTGAAAAGCTTGGAAAAGGATTCCAGGCACCTCCTTTATTTCCGTTGATCTCTGCAATAAAAGGGCTTTCTCTTCCGGTAATTCTTTTGATAGTTTGGGTGAAAACTCCGGAAAGAATTAAACTTTCCATCAAACCACTGGCTGTAGCCTGTGCCCTGTAATCATTTTTAATCAAACCATACGTTCCAAAACCAATGCCCAGTAAGACCAGTGTGGAACCATTTCCTATCAGATATAAGGTAGATCCAATATCTTTAGGGATTTTAAAAACACCACCTATTTTGTTGTAGTTATTGTCTTTATCCATTCCCCATCTTTCTCCCAACTCTCTTGAATTGTCAATCAGTTTCTGATCAAATGGCAAGAGAATCAGAGTAGCAGCAACGGCACCTCCAAGATAATAAGCATGATCTTTGGCAACGAAATCTTTATTTGTATTGATAAAGTTTCTGGGTAATTTCGTTACAAAGTCCAATAATTTGGGTTTTGGGTAAGTTCTGACAGAACCGTCTTTCAAGGTATAAGTCTGTACTTTTTGCAGCTCAGATTCCTTGGGCAATTCTTTTACTTTCAGTGTGTCAACTTCTTGTGAGCATACCAATATTGAAACTGGTAAGAGTAGAAATCTCAGTTTTTTCATCGTGTAATTTTCAACTTTATTATATTCAGGTGTGTGTAAAAGCCTCAAAGGTAATTCCTAGTTGAGCTTAGTACAAAGAAGTTGTTTAATTTTTAATATTTATTTAATCTTTTACGGATAAACGCACATCTAATTCAAATATTTGATGAGAAAAATAACTCCGTACATCCAGGAAATGTACAGAAAAGAGTAAAAAAAACCGAATCCAATGCTTTTTAAGAAATCGCCTTTACATTTTCCTGAATTTTTAAAAACCAATCTGAGTGCCCTGAAAAACACCCAATACAAGCTGGCAGTCAATAATAATATAGCCGACCAAAAGAAAAGTCCCAAAAAATAAGAAAGAAAGATCAACAAAATTGAAAATACAATCCACAAAAGAATGGAAATGATAATGCCTCCTATTCCATCGCCTACAGCTGGGGGATCAAATTCAAAACCATTAAGTTTTGGGGTTTTATCAGTATATCTTTGTATTCTTTCTTTGTTTAAAACATTCCCGACATTGTCTTTCAATTTCAAGCCATAATACAGTCCTGCACTGATAAACAGAAAAAATGTTCCAGCCAAAAAAGAGGTTGATACAATAGAATTCTGAAATAGAGAGCGATGTGCTGCTTTTCCGGAAAGCCAAACGCTTAGAATTACTACTGCAATAATCACCAGCGTTGAAAAAAACAGATATTTTGTTTCCAGAAAAGATTTCCGTGGAAGTTTCATGGTTTATATTGTATTTGAAACGCTTCGACTCCGCTCAGCCTGACACTATTAATATAAATTTAATTTTAATGATGTCATGCCGGACAGAGTCGAAGCATATTTTTATGTAAAGCCTATTTTAAATTGTTCAAAGCACTTTCCAGTTTTGGAAGCATTACTTTGATCTCATCTGTAGCCAATCCTCCTACAGAAGCACGGAACCAAGGTTCAGATTTGTCTTCTCCGAAGGCTGAGAATGGTACTAAAGCCACCCCTGCTTCATTGATCAGGTAAAATACCAGGTCTGAAGAGTTTTCAATGATTCCTCCATCGGGTTTTGTTTTTCCGATATAGTTTAACTTAATCGTAAGATAAAGAGCTCCCATGGGTTCGATACTGTCTACTGAAAGTCCTTTTCCTTTTAAATCCTGAACTCCGTTGTGAAGAACTTTTAAACTTTCTTCAAGTTTACCTTTAAAATCCTCAACAAAAGTATCTACATTCTCTGGGTTTGCATAGAATTTAGCCGTAGCTTCCTGCTCTGGTTTTGGTGCCCATGCTCCAACGTGAGTAAGAAGTGCTTTCATTTTATCAAGAATATGAGCAGGCCCGAATCCCCATCCTACACGTACTCCTGTTGCTGCAAGGCATTTGGAAATACCATCGATGTAGATTGTATAGTCTTTCATTTCAGGGAAAAGAGAAACAGGATCTACATGCTCAGCGCCAAAAGTAAGACAAGAATAGATCTGGTCATACATTAAGTATAACGGTTTTTCGTCTGCCCCTCTTTTTTTGTTTTCAGCGATGACCAATTCACAGATTTCTGAAAGCTGCTCTTTTGTAAACATTGTTCCTGTAGGGTTCAATGGTGAGCAAAGTGCTAATAATACAGCTCCATCCAGATGAGGTCTTAGATCATCTGCTGTCGGAAGAAAGTTAGTTTCAGGTTTTGTTTTTACTTCTACAGCATTGGCAGAAGTAAGATAAGCATAGTGATTGTTGTTCCATGATGGTGTAGGATAAACTACTTTATCTCCTTCGTCTACAATTGTTTTGTATACCGCATAAATCAAAGGTCTTGATCCTGCCGTAATCAAAATATCTTCTGGAGAATAGTCCAGGTTCCATCTTTTTTTAAGGTCTTTGGAAACTTCTTTTCTTAAAGATAAAAGTCCATTTGCAGGCGGATAATTCGTCAGATTATTCTGATATGCTTTCTGAATCTCTTCCTTCAGCAATGCCGGAATAGGATAGATATTAGAATTCAGATCACCAATAGTAAGATTGGCAATTTCTGCTCCCTTTGCTTTTAGATCATTTACTTCGTTACCAATTTTTACAATTTCAGAACCGATCAGGTTCGCTGCTAATTTTGAAACTTTCACTTTTTCTTATTTTAAATTTATATTATCGTTCTCCATTGATCTTTTCATCTATTTGATCTACCGGCGTTTGCGCATCAAAAAGAGTAATTATTTCTTTTGCTTTTTTTGCCGTATTGGAATTCGGATATTTTTTAATAATCCTGTTGAATTCCGCTCTGTTTTCATCGTTTAGTTTTCCTGTTCCTTTGTCCTGATCTCTTTCGTAAGTGGGTGTATTATCCATTCCCAAAAGATAATCAGACAAATATATTTTATAATCCTGTTCTACAGCTTTTAAAAGGTTACTCTTAGGATATTTCTTCATGAAATTTTCCCAAAACATGAGCCTGTCTCCAAGCTGTTCCCAGGTAATTATCAGTCCTGCATCTGCAGCATAATTGGATTCACTTTCTTTATCAGTCTGTGAAATGTAGACTTCATAATCAGGAGTTACCTTATTTTTAAACAGAGAAGAATAATATCCGGGCACAGTCCATATTTCAGTCATCCCTTCTCCTACTTCCCTGAACTCAAGGCCTTCTTTTTTCAGTTCTGAAGCTATTTTTTTAACATTGTCCGGCAAATTGTACTGATCCTTATCATAGTTATAATAATTCACATATTTATCTAAAATATCAGTATGTAAGCTCATCAGACATTCTGTATACTTTCCTCTTATTTTTAAATAATCTTCGTATACATTGTCATTCTGCTCCGGACTGTTTCCAGCCATTTCTTTTTCGATTTTTGTACGGTACCATTGAAGTGATGTGATATAATCCTCCGTTTTATGAGCTGGAGAACATGCTGTATCTATCGGTTTGTACTGATCTTCTTTGGTTTCTGTAGTAGCAATCGAATCATTTTCAAGTTTTGTCTCTGAAACTGCAGTTTCCTTTTTACAGGAAACTACAGCTGCAGAAAGCAGGCAAACCGCTATTATTTTTTTAATCATCTACTATTTTTGGGGAAATTAATCCAGTTTCAAATCTGTTTTAACGGCCCCTATTTTAGTTTCCAATGATTTTAATTTATCTCTGAAATCCGTTTCTGAAGTAATAGAATCCTTCACTGAAACATAGAACTTGATTTTTGGTTCTGTTCCTGAAGGTCTTACGCATACTTTTGTTCCATCCTGTGTGTAATAAATCAATACGTTGGACTTTGGAATATCATTCATTACTTTTTTCTCGTTCGTAGAAATGGTAAGGCTTGTCTGTTCTTTGAAATCCTTTACTTCTTCCACTAATGATCCTGCCAATTCTTTTGGAGGGTTTTCACGGAAGTTTTTCATCATATTCTCGATCTCTTCAGCGCCTTCTTTTCCTTTTCTTACAATGTTGATTAATCCTTCGTAATACATTCCAAGATCTTCATAGATCTCGATCATGTACTGATACATTGTTTTTCCGTTGGCTTTGCACCACGCTGCAATTTCGCAAGCTAAAAGGATACTTCCACAAGAATCTTTGTCACGAACGAAATCTCCGGTCATAAATCCGAAACTTTCTTCACCTCCACACACAAATTTTTGTGTTCCTTCTGCTTCACGGATCATTTTTCCGATCCATTTGAATCCGGTAAGACCTACTTTGCACTCTACTCCGAATTTCTGAGCGATATCAAAGAAGATATCTGAAGTTACAATCGTAGAACCTATAAATTCTTTTCCTGTAATTCTTCCTTGTTTTCTCCATTCATTCAGGATATAGTAGGTAAGAATGGTATTGGTCTGGTTTCCGTTCAACAGCTGCATTTCACCATCAAGATTTCTTACCGCAATTCCCAATCTGTCACCATCCGGGTCTGTGCCAATCACGATATCTGCATTCGTAATTCTTGCAAGATCCATTGCCATTTCCAATGCTGCAGGCTCTTCCGGGTTTGGAGAATCTACAGTAGGGAAATTTCCGCTTGGGATCATCTGTTCTCTCACAAGATCTATTTTTTTGAATCCTGCTTTTTCAAGTGCTTTAGGAACAGTGGTATATGTTGTTCCGTGGATTGATGTGAAAACTATATTTAAATTTTCTTTTCCAACATTCTGATAGGTAGAGTTTTCAATACATGCATCGATATATACATCGTCCTGCTCCTCTCCGATCCACTCGATAAGATCATCATTTCCGTTGAATTTAATTTCTTCAAACTTTACAGAATACACTTCATTGATAATGGCTTCATCATTAGGCGGAACAATCTGAGCTCCGTCATTCCAGTATACTTTATAACCGTTGTATTCCGGCGGGTTATGAGAAGCTGTCAATACAATTCCCCCGTTACATTTTTTATCACGTACTGTGAAAGACAATTCCGGAGTGGGTCTGTGATCTTTGAAAAGCAGTACTTTGATTCCATTGGCTGTCAAAACATCAGCTACCAGCTTTCCGAATTCTTTTGAGTTATGACGAACATCATAAGCAATAGCTACTTTGATCTCTTCTCCTTTGAATTGCTGCAGCATATAGTTCGCCAATCCTTGCGTAGCCTGTCCTAATGTATATTTATTCAAGCGGTTGGTTCCTACTCCCATTATTCCACGCATTCCTCCTGTCCCGAATTCCAGTTCTCTGTAGAAAGAATCTTCCAGATCTGGAGAATTGCTGTCAATCAGTGATTGTACAGCCTCTCTTGTTTCTTTATCGAAGGTATCACTTAACCAAAGTTTCGCTTTTTCTAGTGTATTCATATTTATGTCTAAGTTTTTTAAGCTGGAAGAGAGAAGCTGGAGGTTATATCATGCCTAGCTTCAATTCCGGCTTTATTTTATTTTTATATTATTTTATTTTATCAATTTTGTTGGAAGCAAATTTCTAATTTTGAAAACAAAAGGTATGAAAACTAACATTCCTCCCATCTTCCAGCCAAACTACTCTAATTTCTTATTTTCAACTTTCGTTGTTTTCTCTATTTTAAAAGCTCTGATAGGGTCGTTGTAATAGATAAATTTTGCAGTATTCTGAATATGTCCTTTTAAAGAATCTTTTACATTTACTTCTGCATAATTCCCGTTTTTAGAGTCGATATTCAAATTGGTAATTTTCCAGTATGGAGCAATTAAACTTGCTGTATCTGAAATCTTTATAACGGCATCTTTGGACAATCCAAGGAAATTGGCGCGGCTTCTGTTGTGCATTTCCACCTCTGCTCTTCTGGTATTTACAGACCCCATGAAGCTTGCATTATTTTTCATGCTAAGTCTGAAATTGTCTGTCTTTATTTCACTTGAAATATTCACTTCCACAGAATCAGAAACAGCTACTTTTTCCAGGTTATATTTTGAATAAATTGTTACATTATAAAAATCCACTCCTTTAGTACCTCTTTTTTCTTTGATGAAAAGGGTCTTATCTTTTACATCCACATCAAGGTTATTAGCAACATTCGGATAGGTTTCTATTTCCACAAAATTCTTAGGCCCTTTGGCATAAAATACACGGAATTTCCCTTCCAGATCAAGGTTTACAAACTCCGAAACATCCACATCCTTCTTTTCAATATTTCCTTTCGGAGAAACTTTTCCACAGGAAACTACTGCCATCAGCATTAATGTGTATACAACTTTTTTCATATTTAATTTTAAATATTCTATATTATAACCGTAACGATCTTTACTGAAAATCTATAAAAGGTTTTTCATGTCTCTCACAGGACTTTCAATATTATTTTAAACAAAAATAGGATTAAAATTTCTAAAAATCTTTGTCTTTTGACAATAAAATACCTGATAATTTTCAATTTTTTGCTTTTCAGAAAAAGACTATTTCTTATTTCTCCTTTCCTCTTACTTTTTTATAAAACCATGTTTTAGGACTTCCGGCCATTGAAAATAAAAGCAGGTAATCTTTACTGATATTAGAAATTCTCATGGATGTTACTTTTTCATCACCATGATACTTCATTTTCAACAAATTATTTTCTATCTGATAAGTCCCGTTATTCCCAATCGAACTGAAAGTTTTATCCCGATAAAAAGTGAGAATTCCTGTTCCGTATCTGGAATTGTTTGTCTTGGTCTTCAACGTATCCGTCTGACGGATTTCTCCGTCATAAATATCAATAAACTCCCAGGAACCAGAAAGTTTGTTAGATGAGCAGGAGGCTGTAAAAAGTAAAAGAAAATAAAAAAGAATAGGTTTGAGGTTAAACATGAAGGTTAAAAGTTTTTATAAATTACAAAAAGCACCCTGCTGACAGAGTGCTTTCATTTATTAAGATAAATTTTTATAATTAATTGTGGTGTACTATTATTTAGCTTAAAAACCACTAAGTACACTAATTTTATACACTAATATCACAAACACCAATAGTGTCATTTGTGAAACATTTGCATCATTAGTGTTTAAATTATATCACTTCATCAATATTATAATTCTTGTGTTCGCGGTTCGTTCTGATAATCATTTCTCCTAAGAATCCTGCTACAAACAGAAGACTTCCCAAAATCATCATTGTTAAAGCAATAAAGAACCAAGGATTATTGGTAATTAAATGTCCGTAAATTCCTCTTGCAACATCAATCAATTTTGAAATTCCCAGCCAAAGTGCAGAAAGAAAACCAACAATAAACATTAAAGTCCCTACTGCTCCGAAGAAATGCATTGGTCTTCCTCCAAAACGACTTACAAACCAAAGAGTTATCAAATCCAGAAAACCTCTTACAAATCTTTCAGTTCCGAATTTTGAAGTTCCGTAAGGCCTTGCCTGATGCTGTACTTCTTTTTCAGTAATTCTTCTGAAGCCTGCATTGGCAGCTAATACCGGAATATAACGGTGCATATCTCCGTAAACATCTACAGATTTTACCACCTGCTTTTTGTAAGCCTTCAAACCACAGTTGAAGTCATGAAGATAAACTCCTGAAACTTTTCTTGCTGCTGCATTGAATAATTTTGACGGAATATTCTTCGTCATTACATTATCAAAACGCTTCTTTTTCCAACCGGAAACGATATCGTAGTTGTCATGGATTACCATATTGTACAGTTCCGGAATTTCTTCAGGGAAATCCTGCAAGTCTGCATCCATGGTAATAACTACATCTCCGTTTGTTCTTTCAAAGGCTGCATGAAGAGCCTGAGATTTTCCATAATTTCTGGAAAATTTAATAGCGTGGATCTGAGGATACTGAACTTTCATATTCTCAATAATGCTCCACGACAAATCCGTACTTCCATCGTCTACAAACCAGATTTCATAAGATAAATCGTTGGTTGTGCATACTTTATCGATTCTTGAAAAAAGCTCTTCCAAAGAGTCTTCTTCGTTCAGTAACGGAATAACTATAGATAAATTCATTTAATTTTAATAAAAATTAGGCTTGATTTGTTTCTTCGGGCTGATGTATTGTTCTTGTTCTGAAAAATGCTCCGAAAAACACCGACAAAACTACGTAAAATATAAGAATTGCTGCAAAGTATCCTGAAAAATGACTTGCGGTAAGCATATCTTTTCCTTTAACCGCCTCTGGAGTGAAGCTTTGTAATCTTTCTATGTACTTCTGATCCAGCTCATCAATATCTTTCTGATGCTTCAGAATTTTTCTTGCAGAGGTGTATTCTGTATCCAATTCTGATTTTTGTCTCTGAACATATTGGTAGTTCAACAGCTTTTTGGCCGCCGGATCTACAAAGTTTAAAAAGGCATAAATACTGAAAATGGAAAGAATTCCTCCGACAAACATCGGAACGAATGCTCTTTTGAAAGCTTCTTTGAATTTTACTACTCTATGGTTGTTCCAATAGGATTTTACAGACCAGAAAGCAGCCCCCGCATAGAGAAGAGGCAAAACAAAAGCGTTGGCTTTCAGAGAGATATCAAAATAATTGATTCCTGAGAAAAAAGTGTATACTACAAAGAAAACGATCATTGTAGCGATAAAAAGTATAATTCCTAGTGTTGATGGACTTTTCGTCATATTTAAATTTTTAGAAAAAAGTTGAAAAATTTTCCCTCTAAATGTCAAGTGTTTAGCTTTACCACGGCATTTTTTCGACTAATTTTCTTTGATAAAGTTTTGAAGTTTATAAAATATTCCTACCTTTGCAACGGCAAGTCCTAAACAACCAGCTCCTGAGAATCCTCCAGGGTGGGAACGCAGCAAAGGTAATTGGTCGTAGCGGTGTGATTTAGGTAGCTTGCCATTTTTTTTTGGTTTAAAGTGAGAAGAGAGGTAATTTGATAATTATCTTTTTTTGTTTTTAATACCTTACGCATCATTTTCATTTTTCTAATTTTTCAGATTACCTATTCCCGTTATTGATTAAAACTCGAATGTCTCGCCTAATTTTGGTAAAACAAGTTCTACATTTTTATCTGCAAAATGTTTTAATGCACTTTCATGATTGATCTCAATTGCCGGGAAAGTATCAAAGTGACATCCGATTACTTTTGGAGTTTTCAACAGTTCTGCAGCGGCAAAAGATGCTTTTCTAGGGCACATTGTGTAGTGGCTCCCGATTGGAAGGATAGAAAGATCAATGTTTCCGTATAATCTCGGGAACAGCTCCATATCTGCCATTACTCCTGTATCTCCTGCCAAATAGATATTCTTACCTTCAGGCAATCTGAAGATATACCCTACAGGAACGCCACCATAGCTTCCATCAGGGAAAGAACTTGTATGATGAGCCGGAACCATGGAAATTTTAAGATCGTCAATTTTTGCAGATCCTCCTAAGTTCACATCGTCTCTATTTTTAGCCTGTTGAAAATAACCGCATACTTCTGGTACTCCAATGATGGTAGCTTCCGGATAATGCTGCAATACTTCTGCTACATCGGCAATATGATCACCATGTGCATGAGTCAACAGGATGTAATCAATTTTCTGAGCAGAAATATCAAAACCTGATTCTGCTTTTTTGTAATTGTAAAAAGGGTCGCTCAAAATTGTTTTGTCCTTGTACGTAAACAGGAAGCAATTTTGCCCTAAGAATTGTATTTTCATTTTAAATTTAGTTTAAAATTTTGAATAATGATGTCTCATCCCTTTAAGGAAAAGAATCATCTTTTTATTTAAGAACATCCCATGGGTGGCTTTATAAAAAACTCATATATCAACAGACATGTGGGTATTATTATTAAAATCTGGAGACCCAATAACGGTTTCATTATTTGTACTTTCCCGATTAATACATAAAAAGCTAACACAGCATTAGAAATGATAATCAAAGTAACCAAGGCAGGAATGAAATCAATTTCAAAAACTGACATACCCCCCATTAACTCTTCTATCAAATAATAAATAAGTAATAAAGCTAAAACAATAGACAGACAAGAAGTTATCTTTAAAGCAGTCTTCATGTGTTCTATTTTTGCGGGAATTTATCTTCAATCAGTCTGAGATTAATTCCATGTTCCAGATATGCTTTACAGCCGTCTAAAACCGTCGTAAAACCTCCTGTATTGTCATTAATTACTTTTAACAGATCTTCACCTGTCTGGCTGAATCCGTAGCTTTTAATCACAACAAGAGTGCCTTTTTCCATGGTTTTGAATTCATAATCTACGTTCGTTGAAGGCTCTCCCCACTCTGTTTTGATCAGTTGGTATGGGATGACCTGATGTACATTTACTACGTTTTTTACTCCGTACATTTCCCATTCCCAGATAACTGTTTTACCTTCTTCTAATTTTCCGGTAGATTTTGTGAACCAGAAATGAGTTGTTATTTCAGGATTGATAAATGCTTCAAAAACATCTTCAACCGGTTTCCTGATAAGCATTTGAGCTTCAACATAGACATTAGAACTCATGGTATAATATTTTAGATTTAGTTAAATAAATTAAGTCCGGCTGCTGTAAGAATTGCCATTACAAACGTCATGATGCCTACCTGCTTTAAATACTGGTCTAATTCTTTTGGCTCTTTTACCGATAAAATCTTTCTTCTCAGTTTTGATAGTGGGATCAACAGAATCATTACGATGAAAACGTAATAGTTTTGCTGCTGCATAAATCCGTTTATTCCTAAAAACGCAAGAATCAGCAATAAAGGAAGCTGTAACAGGACCATTTCATAGATCATTGCATTTCTGAATCCCATTCTTAAAGCAAGGCTGTTTTTTCCTGAAAGTTTATCACTTTCAATATCTCTCATATTGTTCAGGTTAAGAACTGCCATACTCATCATCCCAACAGCTGTTCCAGGTAATAGCATATCCCAGCTGAAAGTTTTCGTGAATAAAAAGTAACTTCCACATACAGAAACAAGTCCGAAGAAGATAAACACGAAGATATCTCCCAGCCCCATGTATCCATATGGTTTTTTACCTACTGTATATCCAATTGCTGCCAGAATACTTGCTACTCCCAATCCTATGAAAATATAGAATTCATTTATGTAGTTTGGAATGAAAGCCACATACAATAAAGCAATAGTAGCAATGAAAGATAATGCTGCGAAAAGGATCACTGCATTTTTCATCTGTTTAGCCGTAATTTTTCCTGATGCTACAGCTCTCGCTTCAGCTTCATTGATTCTTTTGGCGTCGGTACCTTTTACTCCATCACCATAGTCATTGGCATAATTTGATAAAATCTGGTATAAAAGTGTTACCAAAAGGGCCAGAGCAAAAATTTTCCAGTCCCAGATTCCACCTTCTCCGTAAAGTCTCCATTTTGCAATGAAAGCTCCCATAATAATTCCGCTTAAGGAAAGCGGTAAAGTTCTTAGCCTTGCGGCTTTTATCCAATCAGTCATATAATTATAATTGATAATTGATAATTGATAAATGATGATTGAGCGATCATTTATCAATTATCAATTATATTTTTAAGATATCCATTGATCTTCTCCGAAGTTCGGTTTTCTTTTTTCAAGGAATGCATTTCTTCCTTCTTTAGCTTCTTCAGTCATGTATGCTAAACGGGTTGCCTCTCCTGCAAATACCTGCTGTCCTACCATGCCATCGTCTGTAAGATTCATGGCGAATTTCAGCATTCTGATAGACATCGGAGATTTTCCTAAAATTTCTTGTGCCCATTCGTAAGCTGTATCTTCTAATTCTGCATGCGGAACTACTTTATTTACCATTCCCATTTCAAAAGCTTCCTGAGCGGAATAGTTTCTTCCTAAAAAGAAGATTTCACGGGCTTTTTTCTGACCTACCATTTTAGCAAGGTAAGCAGAACCATAACCACCATCAAAGCTTGTCACATCAGCATCTGTCTGCTTGAAGATTGCATGTTCTTCACTTGCTAAAGTTAAATCACATACTACATGAAGTGAGTGTCCTCCACCAACTGCCCATCCCGGAACCACTGCGATAACCACTTTCGGCATGAAACGGATCAAACGCTGAACTTCAAGAATATTTAAACGGTGTCTTCCATCTTCTCCAACATATCCCTGATCTCCTCTTGCTTTTTGATCTCCTCCACTACAGAAAGCCCAACCTCCGTCTTTTGGACTTGGTCCTTCTCCTGAAAGTAAAACAACACCTATTGAGGGGTCTTCAGAAGCGTCATAAAAAGCATCATATAATTCTGAAGTTGTCTTTGGCCTGAACGCATTACGTACTTCCGGTCTGTTGAAAGCAATTCTTGCTACTCCGTTAGATTTTTTATAGGTAATATCTTCGTATTCCTTGGCGGTTTTCCACTCGATCATCTTATAAAAATTTTTCTCAAAGATACGGAATTACAGAGAAATTCTCTGTGTGAAATTCACCCATCATTTCAATAAAGAAGAGAAATTTTGAATGAAAAATTTCTGCTTGTAGATATTGAGTAAGAATGTGTTTTTCAGAATGGGCAACGGACTCTGTTTTCTTAAAAAATAAAAGCCGGAACATTGCTGTTCCGGCTTTTTATAGTTAAGTTATCAAATGATTACTTAGCAGCTGCACTAAGCTCAGCTTCTTTAGCTTTCATTTCTTTAACTTTTTCAATGTTTTTAGTTACTACATAAATTTCCTTCAATGCAGAAACAGCGTCAATACTCTTTGGATTTGCTTTATACCATCCTTCTGCGTATGGTAATGCTTTTCCAAATCTTTCTCTTCTTGCGTCGATCAATTTAGAAGCTTCATCCGGCTTGTCTTTTCTCAATGCATTGATCTCTCCTACTACTTTAGCATCATCACCAATAGTTGTATACACTAAGTTCTGATAAGCATCAGAGAAATCAGGTTTAAGTTCAATTGCTTTTTTAAATGCTTCTAAAGCATCATTAACAGTAGCAGGATTTTTAGCCTGCATTACCCCAAGATTATACCAATTTGTTGGATCGTTAGGGTTCTTAGCTAGTTGTTCTTTCAATCCGGAAACGAATTTATCTGTATTTCCAGACTGAAGATATGCTGTAGTCTGAGCTTCTTTAAGTTTAGCACTGTTTGGAAATTTAACTAATCCTTTTTCGATAACAGCAAGAGCTTCAGGTCCTTTTTTCGCATTAAGAAGTAATGAAGCCAGAGTTTCATATAAATCTCCCTCTATACTTTTAGTCTGCTCTGTTTTGAAATCAGTATAGTCAGCATTCTTCTTCATAAGCTCCCAAGTCGCTTTATCAAGATTCACTACCTGTCCTGTTTTCTTTTCTTTTGCAGTATAAGTTGTTTCTACTCCTGTAAATCCGGAATTAACAAGGTCTGTATATATTTTGATAGACTGGTCACTGTTATTTGCTAACGCATGGCTAAGTCCTGCATAATACATATATATTTTGTTGTCCTGACCACTAGATTTCAACAAGTCATAAACTTCTATAAACTTAGGTGCTGCAGCTGCATAGTTTTTTGCATTATATGCATCCATAGCAACCTTATTAGCTTCCTGAAGCTGGGCATTCAATGCAGCTGCATCTTTTTTCTGCCCAAAAGCAAAAGCAGACGCTACGATAGCCATTCCTAAAATTAGTTTCTTCATAATAACTATTTTATATTTATATTGTACAATTTATTCTTCAGAATCAGAATTCTCATTTTCCTCTGCTGGAGTTTCATTTTCAGCCTGAGGTATTGTATTGTCTTCCTGGTTATCAGCTACAATGTCTGTTCCTTCTTCAATTTCTTCAGAATCTTCTTCTACATCTTTGTCCATTGCTACTTTTGCGATGGCTGCAATTTCGTCATTTTTCTTAAGATTGATCAGTTTTACTCCCTGAGTATTTCTACCCATTACTCTCATTTCATCCATTCCCATTCTGATCGCAACACCGGATTTATTGATAATCATCAATCCATCTTCGTCTGTTACATTTTGGATAGCAATCAGGTTTCCTGTTTTTTCGGTAATGTTCAGGGTGATAACTCCTTTTCCTCCTCTGTTGGTAATTCTGTAGTCTTCTACTGCAGTTCTCTTTCCATATCCTTTTTCAGATACTACAAGTACTGTTTCGTTTTCTACATCGTTCACAACAATCATACCAATAGCTTCATCATTGTCTTCCATCGCAATACCTCTTACCCCGATAGATCCTCTACCTACCTCTCTTACCTTTTCTTCAGGGAAGCGGATACATTTACCATTTTTGGTAGCAATCATGATCTGAGATGTTCCATTGGTAAGGTAAGCACCTAATAACTGGTCATTATCCCTAATCTCGATAGCATTTACCCCGTTTACTCTTGGTCTTGAATAAGCTTCTAATGATGTTTTCTTGATAGTACCGTTTTTGGTAACCATCACAACACTCATCTGATTTACATATTCTGAATCCTTCAGGTTGTTGGTTCTGATATAAGCTTTGATCTTATCATCCGGTTCAATATTGATAAGGTTTTGTACCGCTCTTCCTTTTGCTGTTCTGGAGCCTTCCGGAATTTCAAATACTCTTAACCAGTAGCATCTTCCTTTTTCTGTAAAGAATAACATATACTGGTGGTTGGTGGCAGAAACGATATATTCAAGGAAATCGGAGTCTCTTGTTGTTGCTGCTTTATTTCCTACACCTCCTCTACTTTGAATTTTATATTCTGAAAGGGAAGTTCTCTTGACATATCCTGCGTGAGAAATGGTAAGAACTACAGCTTCGTTCGGGATAATATCTTCGATAGACATTTCTCCTCCTGAGTAATCAATTTCTGTTCTTCTTTCGTCTCCGTATTTTTCTTTGACTTCGATCAATTCATCTTTAATGATCTGGAATCTTCTTGGCTCATTGGCTAAGATATCTTCCAGATTTTCAATCTCTTTCATGATTGCGTCATATTCATCACGGATTTTATCAAGCTCCATTCCTGTTAAACGAGCCAATCTAAGATCAAGGATCGCCTGAGCCTGAATGTCTGAAAGTTCAAATGCCTCAATAAGGCCTTCTTTTGCAGCCTGAGGGTTTGCACTGTGACGGATAATAGAAATCGCTCTGTCTAAAGAATCCTGAGTTCCGATTACTTTCATGAACCCTTCAAGGATATGTGCTCTTTCTTTTGCTTTCTTAAGTTCAAACTGAGTTCTCCTTACGATTACCTCGTGTCTGTGCTCTACAAAGTGATGAATGATATCTTTAAGATTCAGCTGCTCCGGTCTTCCGTGTACCAATGCAATATTGTTTACACTGAAAGAAGTCTGAAGTGATGTATATTTATATAATAGGTTAAGAACAACATTCGGGATAGCATCGTTTTTCAATTCATAAACAACACGAAGTCCTTTTCTGTCCGATTCGTCTCTGATCTCGTGGATACCAGGGATTTTCTCATCTTTGACAAGCTCTGCTGTTCTGGCGATCATTTCCGCTTTGTTAACCTGATAAGGAATCTCGCTAACAATAATAGCGTTTCTGTTTCCAATTTCATCAAAGCTAACCTTAGCTCTTAAAACAACTCTACCTCTTCCTGTGTGGAATGCATCTCTTACTCCATCATAACCGTAGATAATACCTCCTGTAGGGAAATCCGGTGCAATGATGTGCTGCATCAGCTCGTCTATTGTAATTTCCTTATTATCAATATAAGCGCAGATAGCATCTACAGACTCAGATAAGTTGTGTGGCGCCATATTAGTTGCCATTCCCACTGCAATACCAGAAGTACCGTTTACCAAAAGGTTCGGAATTTTAGTTGGCATTACTGTCGGTTCCTGTAAACTGTCATCGAAGTTATTCTGGAAATCAACTGTTTCTTTGTCTAAGTCTGAAAGCACCTCATCAGAGATTTTTTTCAATCTTGCCTCAGTGTAACGCATTGCTGCAGGCGGGTCACCGTCCATTGAACCAAAGTTACCCTGGCCGTCAACCTGAGGATAACGTAAGCTCCAGTCCTGGGCCATTCTTACCATAGCATCATATACAGAGGAATCTCCGTGGGGGTGATATTTACCCAAAACATCCCCAACAATTCTCGCAGATTTTAAATATTTTCTATTAGAAAACACCCCTAATCCATACATACCATAAAGTACTCTTCTATGAACAGGTTTTAAGCCGTCTCTTACATCCGGCAACGCTCTTGAAACGATAACGGACATCGAATAATCGATATAAGACGACTTCATTTCATCAACAATGTTGATAGGAATCAGTCTTTCTCCTTCTTTTTGCATAAACAAATTTTATTGTAATGATATTCAAACTCTTAGCTGTAAGTCTGAAAATTATTTATTTCCAATTTTTATTAACGGGCTAATTTACGAAAAAAATGCCGATTTTTGCTGTAGAATTTATCCAAAAAAATCTTAAAAATTCATAAAAATATGAGCGTATTAAGTATAACTTTCCACTGTACGAAAGACAACCTAGAAGAATGGGAAAATTATATTGATGAAACACTGGTTTTAATGACTGAAAACCTGATGGATGTAGACAAATATATTCTTTCTGAAGTACACAGTGACTTTATTGAGGAAGGTAAAAACTACAATCTTCTGTTAATCTTTGATAATGATCAACTGAGGGAAGACTTCATTCAAAGTGAACTTCTGAATATTTCTGAAAGAATTGAGAAAAAATTTGGACAGGAAGTTATGATTTTTAATACTTTTCTGAATCCAAAAAAGTCGAGATTATAATTTATAATAAAAAAGCACTGAAAAAATCAGTGCTTTTCTTTTTTATCTGTGATGTCCATGACCACGGCCTCTGTGATGATGGCCACGATCGTCATAAATATACACTTTCTTAACCTGGCCAGGTGCATAGTATCTTGCACTTCCACCATAATATCTTTTTGCATGACCCGGCGGCATTCTTCTTCCATGAGGCTCATGCACTATGCAAGAGGACAGCATTAATAGGACCACTCCTACCCCAACAATTTTAAACATACTTTTCATTATTTTCACTTTTTCAATCTCGATAGCGAAATATATCAATGTTAATGCCAAAAGAAATTGAAATTAGGCTAATGTATGTTAAAACTGAATGCTGGTGTTCTTATTTTATAAGTTAGTAACCACTTCTCTTTTTCACCTGCCCAGGGGCATAATCTTTTGCGCTTCCACCATACACTTTTTTAGCCTGTCCCGGCGGAAGTGTCTTACCACGATGTCCATTGTCATGAACTACGCAGGATGAAAGCATAAATGCCACAATAAGTACTCCGGTAATTTTAATTATATTTTTCATTATTTCTATTTTTTCAACTTTATTATTACAAGGGTAATGCCAAATTGAAAAGTTCAAAACGTAAGGTTTAAGGTTTAAGGTTTAAGGTTTAAAGATATCGAGTTATAGTGAAGCTATCCCTAATTCATAACTCATCATTTATAATTTTTTAAATGATTTCGCTTCTTTTTTCCATCAAAACAAGATCTTTCCACTCGCCGTTGAGCTTTCCGATTTTTTTTCGGACACCTACCACTCTGAACCCATTTTTCTGATGAGACTTGACGGCCATCTCATTTTCGGAGAAGATATTGGTTTGTAATGTCCAGAATCCGTGGTCTTCGCTATCCAAAATTATCTTTTTAAGCAACACGGAACCCAATCCCTTACCCTGGTATTCGTTATCAAAATAAATGCTTACTTCTGCAACTCCTTTAAAAGACTCCCTTTTGCTCACTGGCTTCAAAGCGCACCATCCTACCACATCATTATTTTCATTTTCCAGCACCCACCGGCAGTCATTGAAATATTCCATACTCCAGGCTTCAGCTGTAGGAACTTCTGTTTCTAAAGTGGCGATTCCACCATCTACTCCTTGTCGGAAAATTTCAAGCACACGGCTTTCGTCACTGGGAAGCATTTCTCTTAATTCGTAATTCATCGTATTTAATGGTATTTTCTTTTCATTTTTCTTTTAATCCTTGAATAATGGGTCTGCTTGCTCTTTTCATCTTCAGAAACAACACTGATGTTGCCATCAACTTCCAAAACGGAAAGTTTTACATTCTGTATGTTTTCAATCCCATGTTCCCTTATAGCTTCTTCCAGTTCACTTTCTGTAATTTTCACACGATTCAGGGCTGCCAGATTAGCAATTCCATCTCTGATAAGAATTACCGGCTCATCTTCCATAAAGGTCTGAAAGGAACGGCTGGAAAACATGATCCTCTTTAAAATAAAATTAGCAACAAACAAAACCAATGCCGCAATAATTCCTCCCTGAAGAGAGGTATCAGGACCTACCATCGCATTCTGGACAGCATTTGAAATCAACAGCAGCAACACAACATCTCCCGCATTGAGCTGGGAAAGCTGATTTTTACCAAATAAACGGATAGCAATTACCATGAACAGGTAAACGCAGAGGGAACGGACAGCAACGTTAAGAATAGGATCCACAATTTTTTTATCTACTCAAATGTATTGATTTTTGTGATTCTTAAAAAATATTTTATTGACAGATTTTGGTATACATTTTGAGCCTGGGATTCTGATAAATACCGCAAAAAATTATATCAAATGAAAAAATTATTTCTCTTTTTAGGAATTTTCCTATTCCTTGTATCCTGTAAAAAGAATAAAGTTCAGTCTGCTTTATCCCAAGATACAGTTATTCATGAGAAAGTAAATGAGTTTTATACTCAGTATGGCAAATCCAATGAAGCTATTTATAATCAACCGATTCCGGATAGTTTGTTTTCCCCGGGTTTAAAAAAAGTTTTAGACGAGGCAATACATGCATCAAAAGCGGATATTGAAAAGGTAAAAAAGAGTGATCATCCTGATGAAAAGCCATTAATCTTTGAAGGGGCTATTTTTTCCAGTCTTTATGAAGGGTTTACAGGTTATAAAATCAAATCTGTCAAGATACAGGATAAAACTGCTGAAGTACTGATAGCGTTTGAATACAATTCCTCTATTCCTAAAGAAACCTGGATGGATACCGTACATCTGATCAATACAGAGAAAGGATGGAGAATAGATAATGTTACTTTTGATAAGATAGGGAATTCTAAAGATCTTAAAGCAAGATTAACAGAATTTGTTCAAAGTACAAAATAATAGAAAAGCCGCTTATAAAAGCGGCTTTATTTTTTTATGGACACTGCACGATTGGAACATCACTGCAAATTACTTTATTTGCCCATTCGCAAAACGTACAGTATTTTTTAGGTTCTCCTCCGTACACTGACTTCAAATCTGACTTCGTCAGTTTCTTTAAATTTTTCATATAGTTTTAATTTTATGGTAGCCCAAAATTAAAACCTTGCTGTGTATTGTTTATTACAACTTAATCTGATAAGTTTTCATTATTCACACTTTTTTGAATAATATGCTGTAAATACTATCTGCTGTGAATTTCTACTGTTACAGGCATTACGTAAGTGTAGGCAACCATATTTTCAGTCAGTTTATTGCGATCTACTTTATAATCAAGATCACTTAATACTGTTTCAATTTCTTTGCTTACGGTTTTGCAGTCTCCTGTGGAGTGAACATTTACAATTTTACCATTTTTTGCAATATCAAATTTCACTACTGAGTTTACTGTTCCCTGCTTGTAATCAGGATTGGTAAGGTCAAAATTAGCTTCCAGTTTATTTCTTATATCTGTAAAAGTCTCACTTCTATTCAGCTGAATAGGTTCAATGGTATTATGATTGGTAGTTTGGGCTTTGGCAGTGTTCAAAACGGCAGCAAATCCACAAACGAAAAGTGAAGCAAACAATATTTGAATTCTATTTTTCATAACTAATTGGTTTTAAATATTATACTAACCTTTTTTTGTATCTCTTACCCAAAGTTATTAAAAATAATTCATATTAATTTTACATTCAGTTAACATTTAGTTAACATTGTGGTTTAATTAATTGATTTTCAGTATAATAAATTTTAAAAATAATTGAAAATTTAATATTGGGAGACGATTTTAAGCATGAAAAAGGCTAAACCCGATGAGTTTAGCCAATATTATGGGAATTTTATTTTAAAAGTATTTCAACATTGCAACGGAAACTATTTAGATTCCTTCGGAATGACATACTGTATAATTTTTATAAATATTTACTCCAGTTCCCTCTTCAAAAACTTCCCTGTCAAGCTCTTCTTAGACTTCACAATTTCCTCTGGAGTTCCCTGTGCAACAATCTGTCCACCGTACTTACCTCCTTCTGGTCCCACATCAATAATATGGTCTGCTAATTTGATTACATCCATATTATGTTCAATAATAATGAACGAGTTTCCAAGTTCTACCAATTGGTTGATAGCATCCATCAGGATTTTTACGTCTTCAAAATGTAGTCCTGTCGTTGGTTCATCAAGAATATAAAGGGTATTTCCGGTTTGTCTTTTTGACAGTTCGGTTGCTAACTTGATACGCTGGGCTTCACCTCCTGAAAGAGTTGTTGATTGCTGTCCCAGGGTAATATACCCTAATCCTACATCCTGTAACGTTTTTACTTTTGCAAAAATCTTAGGAATCGGTTGGAAGAAATCTACCGCTTCATCAATAGTCATATCCAAAACATCAGAGATTGATTTTCCCTTGTAACGAACTTCAAGGGTTTCTCTGTTGAAACGTTTTCCGTTACAGGTTTCACAATGAACGTATACATCCGGAAGGAAATTCATTTCGATCACTTTCAATCCTCCACCCTGACAGGTTTCGCATCTTCCGCCTTTTACATTGAAAGAAAATCTTCCCGGCTTATACCCACGGATTTTACTTTCCGGAAGCTCAGCAAAAAGGTTTCTGATATCGGTAAACATTCCGGTATAGGTAGCAGGATTAGAACGTGGTGTTCTTCCGATTGGAGTTTGGTCTACATCTACAATTTTATCAATATTCTCCAGCCCTTCAATCTTTTTGTAAGGTAAAGGTTCCTGAACTGCTCTGTAGAAATGTTTGTTAAGGATTGGATATAAAGTACCATTAATCAAAGAAGATTTTCCACTTCCTGAGATTCCGGTTACTACTACCAGTTTTCCAAGAGGAACATCCAGGGTTACATTTTTAAGGTTGTTTCCTGTAGCTCCTTTTAAAACAATATTCTTACCGCTTCCCGCTCTTCTTTCTTCAGGAATTGCAATTTTTCTTTTACCATTGATATATTGAGCAGTGATGGTATCTGCTTTCAACAAATCTTTTGGTTTTCCCTGCCAAAGAATTTCTCCACCGAATTTTCCGGCTCTTGGGCCAATATCCAATACCTCATCGGCTTCAAGAATCATGTCTTTATCGTGTTCTACCACCAATACAGAGTTCCCGATGTCTCTAAGGTTTTTCAGGGAATGAATCAATCTTTCATTATCTCTCTGGTGAAGCCCGATACTTGGTTCATCAAGAATATATAAGACATTCACCAATTGAGATCCGATCTGTGTTGCCAGACGGATTCTCTGTGATTCTCCTCCCGAAAGGGTTTTTGAACTTCTGCTCAAGCTTAAATAATCCAACCCTACATCCAGCAAAAACTGAAGTCTGGTTTCGATCTCTTTTAAAATCTCGTGAGCAATGATTTTATTTTTTTCTGAGAATTTATCTTTAACATCAGCTAACCAATCTTTTAAATCTGCTAAACTTAAACCATTAACCTCAGCAATATTCTTTCCGTCAATTTTAAAACTTAAACTTGAAGGCTGAAGACGTGTCCCATGACATTCCGGACATGTTTCTTCTGTAGTGAAGTGTCTTTCCAGCAAAATAGCTTCATAAGATTCTCTTTCATCAATCATTTCCTCCATGAAAGCAATCAGCCCGTCAAAACCAATCTTTATTTTCTTGGTAATTCCCGCGTATTTAAGATCTTTATTAAATTCTTTATGACATCCGTTATAGATGTAATCCAGTGCCTCTTCAGGAATATCCTGCAAAGGCGTTGTTAACCCTAGTCCGAAAATCTCAAGAATATTTTTGATCTGTGAAAGAATCCATTTGTTTGATTTGATATCTTCCAATGGTAATAATCCTCCCTGATTGATTGATAGTTTTGGATTGTCTATGAAATAATCCGTATTTATCTTTTTGATTGTTCCCAACCCTTTACAGTTCGGGCAGCTTCCTTTCGGAGAGTTGAATGAGAAAGTATTCGGTTCCGGCAAAGCCAAAGAATGTCCTGTTTCCGCATCCATCAAGTTTTTGGAAAAGTATTCGATGTCTTTACTTCCCAATTTCTGAATTCCGATAATTCCTTCTCCCATTTCCATCGCGGTACGCAATGATTTTTCCATTCTGCCTTCTGAGGCACTCTCCCCTATAATCCAACGGTCGATAACAATATCAATATCGTGGGTTTTATAACGGTCAAGCTTTAAATCGTATTCAATATCCTGCAATTCACCATCAATTCTTGCCTGTCCGTAGCCTTTTTTAGCCATCTGTATAAAAAGTTCATGATAGTGCCCTTTTCTGGAACGCACTACCGGCGCCAAAAGCATAATTTTCTCTTTTTTATAGTTTTCTTTGATGGTTTCCAGAATCTGATCTTCCGTATAGCTTACCAGCTTTTGCCCGGTAGACAAAGAGTACGCATCCGAAACTCTTGCATACAAAAGACGAAGAAAATCGTACAGCTCGGTTACAGTTCCTACGGTAGAACGAGGGTTTTTATTGGTTGTTTTCTGCTCGATGGCGATAACGGGTGAAAGTCCTTCAATTTTATCTACATCAGGACGTTCCAATCCACCCAGAAACTGACGTGCGTAGGCAGAGAATGTTTCGATATAACGGCGCTGGCCTTCTGCAAAAATGGTGTCAAAAGCCAATGAGGATTTTCCACTCCCGGAAAGGCCTGTAATAACGACCAATTCGTTGCGTGGAATTTTAACATTAATATTTTTAAGGTTGTGTTCACGTGCTCCGTAAACTTCTATATATTCTGTTGATTTGCTCATAATTCGGGATGATTTTGCCTGAAAATCACAACGTGCAAAAATACGAAATTTTATAGACTTTTTTTGAATATAAAAGGTATAAAAATTTCATAAATTCATAGAGGTTTGTAAAGTAATGCTGCAGGGTGGTCATACAGGTTTTGGCTAAAGCCGGATGAATATATTTTTTTGTTAAACGGGCTAAAGCCCGCTTTTATTGAATATTGTGCCTCACGCTGATTTGGCTGATCCCGCAGATCTTTCAATTTAATGAAATAAGAAATGCCGTATCAACTACGGCATTTATATTTTAAACTGATTTTAATTTTATTTAAAGGTTACATATCCTGAAAATCGACATCTTCATTGTTTATTCTTACTACATATTCAATCCCGTCAATGGCTTTGGCGATGATCTGATTTCTGATAATATTGGCCATATTCTCCCAATAAGCTCTTCCATAGAAAGAATAGTTCTGCGGAATAATTTCTACCTCAACAGTTCTTACAAAACCTTCTTTGGGTTTATTGCTGATCATGGTTCCTCTTCTTACTCTCACTTCTCTTACCTCGTCTTTCAGAATCATGCGGCAATAGTTTTTGACATCTTCCAATGAAATAATTTTATCTCTTGTCGTGAGTGCATATTTATAAGCCTGAATACTGTCTGTTCCTTTCTGTTCTTCGGCACCACCTAACGTTTCGCTAAGCAATACAACAGTTTGTGACTTCAACTGATTGGAAAGTTCTGTTCCCGGACGCATATGATTGGCCAAAGTACAATGGGTAACCCAGAAAGAAGCATAGGTATGGTCGGTTTTTTCTACCGGTTCCATGATAACATAATTCAGTTCCTGTCTGATATTCCTTTTGGCATTGTTTACTTTCTGCACCATAGTTTTCATTTTATCGGACATTTCACTGAGAACTCCTTTTACGTTGTCTCTGTTCAAAAGGGAAAATGCTGCAATTTCGTCTCTTGTCAATTCAAGAACATTAGCAATCATGTCAACTGCATTTCTGCTTGTGAAGCGTTCCATTCCTCCTTTTCTTACGGTATATAAACCTTTTTTAAGATCATCTGCCGGTGTAAAAGGGATTTCGGTGTACTTTCTTCCGTCACCGTCCTGTACCTCATCTACATAAAGGAAATGTTCTCCTTCATCGGTTACCAGAGGAATATTATTTCCCATGATATCAAGACTGTATTCTGTTTTTTTCCATCCTCTGTTGTAGATTGGGAAAGCATTCAGTACAAACGAGAAGTTATCAAGGATTTCTGCTGAAAACTGCGGTGGAAATTCAAAGGTAAGCCACAAGAAACTTTTATTATCCAGAAACTTTGTAATTTCTTCCTTTCCTTCTAAGAAATCAAGATTCTGAGGAAGTTGTCCGGGTTCTGAGAACAAGCTTCGGGAAATTCCTGTTACTTCAATAAATTTATGGCGGTAAATGCTTTTAATATCGTCAATCACCTTATTTCTAATGGACTGCTCTTTGAACATCTGTTCGTAACCGTCAGTCTGGCTTTCTGCAAGATAGCTTAATCCTTCTCTTACGAATAAAGGGTTTCCATTGCTGGACACTGAAATGTACGGCAATAATTTATAGACAAAATCAAGGTGTTCAAAAGCCGGATTGGAACAGAATATACTTAGATATTTAGGAAAACTTTCACTGATATACTTGCTGACATCTACTCCTATTGTGATTTTTCTATAATCTTCGGGTCTTCCCTGGAACCTTGCAATAGGAATTTTATTAAATCTGTCATCTATGCTATAGCAGGTATTTCCTACAAACATGATAGAGGTATGAACTTTATTGATTCTTACATTTCCTACCGGAGTAAAAGGGATATTCAGCTGTTTATCGGATTCTGACTTTACTGTGGAAGTCATCTGTTTACGGAAGAAAAACTCCGTATGTTCCAATAAAACTTCCGATGAATCATAAGGCTGTGTAAAAGCCACGGAATGCGCCGGGATAGGATGTGTATAGATGGACGGTGTCAGCAGTTTTGCAAGCTTTTCCAATATACGGGCATTCACCGTCTGTATTTCATTATTCGCTTTAAAAACTTCTGTACTGAATGCATCTATCAACAGTTTTACAAAAGGATCTAAAGACTGCGGGCTTCTGAGTCCCCAAACTTTAGTTGCATTCTGAAGCATTCTTGCTTTTACAGATTCTTTGGAATAAATATTCTGATCTAAATTCATAATTTTCTTTCGCTGTTAAAAATATTAATCAATAGACATCGGGCTTAGAAACAATTCGGTTGAAAAACTGAAACGTTCTCCTGTTTCCTCCATTTTTGCATTGATGGCAATTCTTACTTTCTTTTTAATTTCGGTGTGTTCTTTAGTATCGTAGCTGTGCTCTACAAATTGTATATGGGCATCGATCTGCGGGCTTACAATTCTTGGTTCATATTCCTGGATTTGTCTTCTTAAGCTTTTCACAAAAACGTTTTCCCAGATGGCGCTTGTTACTCCGTTATCGAATTCAAGATTCCAAACATCGTTTCCATAGTTTTCATCATATCTGTTCTCCCCTTTTTTGGTGGTGATCAGCAGCATAATATTGTGAGCAATACTTTCTCCCATATCGCAGGTATCGATACTTCCGCCTTCGGTCATTAAAGTAGACGGTACGAAAGGCATTCTGTAATTTGGTGTATCCATAACTTATAGTTTTTACTTCATGGTTCCGCTTATTTAAAAACGGAATACCAAAGTACGCATTTTCACCAAATAATTGTTACAATACATTAAAATATTATTCAAAAGAAGGGCCTTCAAACTGAATTGAAAGCCCTTAATCTATAATATATTTATTTTATTTAAGCATCCGCCTTTTTTCGATTGATAAAATAATATACCGGAAGTCCCAGCAATACCAATACAAAGCCCGGCCACGTATATTGCTGTTTGTAAATTAACAGTAAAATACAGAAACATGTTCCTATGATAAGGTAAATAACAGGGGTCACCGGATAAAGCCATGTTTTATAAGGTCTTTCCAAGTCTGGCTGTTTCATTCTTAAGTAAATAACTCCAAAAACCGTAATCATATAGAACAGAACAATCACGAAAGAGATCATATCCAATAAATTCCCGTACTGTCCGCTCAGACACAAAATAGAAGCCCAGACTCCCTGCATCCATAAAGCATTTTCCGGAACTTCATTTTTATTATTTCTTACCGCTGACTTAAAAAACATTCCGTCTTTTGCCATGGTCTGAAAAACTCTCGCTCCTGCCAGAATCAATCCGTTATTACATCCAAATGTAGAGATCATTACCAATAAAGCAATGATGATAGTTCCTGCACTTCCAAAAATATTCTGTGAAGCCGCTACCGCCACCCTGTCGTTGGCCGCAAATGCAATTCCGTCTCTGTCTAATGCATTTAAGTATACATAGTTTACTGCAATATAAAGAATCATTACAGCAGAAGTCCCATAAATCATCGACTTTACAACGTTCTTTTTAGGGTTTTCAATCTCACCGGAAACAAAAGTTACACTTTCCCAGGCAACAGAGCTGAAAACAGAACCTACCATTGCGGCGGCAATTCCTCCCAGCAAAGTCATTCCTCCAATTGGTTCCCAGCCTTCTTTAATGAAATTACCACTCAAATCTTTTTTAAGATTACTAAAAGAATCTGTTCCCCAGCTGAAGTTTTCTGATAGGTGAGAAATATCTACCAATATAAAACCGGCAGCTATCAAGCCCAATAATGCAATGATTTTGGAACCTGTAAAGATGTTCTGAAGGATTTTACCACTCTCTACCCCTCTGGTATTGATATAAGTAAGCAAAACAATAACTGCAATCGCCAGAATCTGTATCCAGGTGATTTTGAATTCACCACTTTGAAAAATTGGGGCAGCATCATTAAGTGAAGGGATCAGATAGGCTGTAAATTTACCAAAAGCCATTGCTACGGCAGCAATCGTTCCGGTTTGTATTACGGTAAACAATCCCCAGCCATAAAGAAATCCCATCCTTTTACCGAAAATCTCTTTCAGGTAGGTATATTGTCCGCCGGCTTTCGGAAACAGTGCAGAAAGCTCTCCATAGCTTATTGCCGCTGCCACGGTCATCACTCCTGTGATAACCCATACCACAATCAGCCAAAAACCTGATCCCAGGTTTCGCGTCATATCAGCACTTACAATAAAGATCCCGCTTCCAATCATAGAACCCATCACCAGCATAATGGCGTCCCATAGTTTCAGTTTTTTTTGCATAGTCAAGTATAGGGGTCAAATATAATCAAATCTGTCTTTCATTTTGAATTTTATTGAAAAATCCTTGAAACAGTTGTTTTTTATCATTTTTAAATCGGTTATGATTCAATATTAATTAGTATTTTTGGGAAAAATATTAAAAATGAAATTTAAAGCTATATTATTTGCAGCCGCTGTAAGTGTTTCTACTTTAGCATTTGCACAGGAATCCGGTCCACCGGCAGGAAAAGCTTTGGTAGGTGATACTTATGGAGGCCAGGTAACTTCATCTGCCGAATCTAAAGCAATCACAGTAGATAATCTGAATAAACAGCTTAAAAAAGACAACAAAAAAGTTGAAAATGTAGCTGTTAAGGGAAAAGTAACTGATGTTTGTGATAAAAAAGGATGCTGGCTTACGATTCAGACGGAGGACAATTCTAAGTTTTTTGTAAAAATGAAAGACTATGCTTTCTTTGTACCTACCGCTTTAAAAGGTAAAAATGTAGTATTGGAAGGTAATGCAGAAAGAAAAGTAACTTCTGTGAACGAGCAGAAACATTATGCAGAAGATGCTAAGAAGCCACAAGCTGAAATTGATGCAATTACACAGCCAAAAGAAGAGATCAGGTTTGTAGCCAATGGAATTAAAGTTGTGAACTAAGCTTTAATCATTGAATAAAAATCTTAATTCTAAAAATTTCTAAGGTTTAGTTTGGCTAAAGCCGGATGAATATTTATGAAACTAAAATGGGTTAAAGCCCATTCCTATTGAATATCAAAAAAGCAAAATCGGCTGTCCTGCGGGACAGCCGATTTTTTAATCTTCAATTTTAAAATCCACCACGGAATCCAGTTTCGGATATTTAGCCGCAGAAATAAATTTCTTTCCGGTACAGTCTATTTCCAGCCAGCCTTTTCTTTTCTTTACATCTCCGGCCTCCATCACAAAAGGAATAAAAGAGATATCATCCTTCCCTTCTTCTTTGATCTCCCTGTATTGAACCGCTATATCCAGAATACAGACGTGTTCTGTGTTTAGTTTTACATTTCTATAAATAATATCATAATGGGTTTCCTGATTTTCAGGAATTTCAAGGTAAGTTTCCCAACCTGTAATATCAGAATTCAGTTCGCTTATTGCCTTCAATGCATAATAAAGAGCAATAGTATAATATTTTCTCGTTCCTTTTCTGGTGTAATCATCTATAAAGTGTCCACCTTCAAATAAGATAGTAGGCATTCCGGCTTTGATAAAATTATCTCCTGTGGAAGTAGGATAAAATTCGTCAGAATATCTTCCGATCTGGTTCGGGATCATTTCCTTCAAATGGTTATATATATTTCCGATCACTGCCATACATTTTTTTCTGTTTTCAGTAACCGTACGTTCTACATTTTCGGAAGGAGCCAAAAAGGAAAGCGTAGCAGGATGAATACCGTCAGTAGTAAAGATCGTTCTCTGCTCATGAAGGTTTAATGCATAATCATATTTCTTTGAAGCTGCTGCATTTTTCAGAAACTTAATCTCTTTACTGGCTTCATTATGAAAATCTCTGTTCAGATCAATATCGGCTGCATTTAGTCTCGTCCATCTTTCAGATCCGTCCGGATTCAGCATGAATATAAAATCAAGTTGTATTTTACTGAACAAATCCTCTTTCATTTCGGGAGCTTTATCAAGACTTACTAAAAGGTCCAGCATGGCATGAGTCGCATTGGATTCGTTTCCGTGCATTTGTGACCAGGCCAATACCTGAATCTTTCCGGTTCCTATAGTTAGCTGGTAAATAGGCTTATCTAAATAGGATGTTCCGATCTCCTGAATATAATTGCTGAGATTGGTCTGTAGGTAAGAAAATAATTTTTCAGGGGAAATATAGCGATTTGAGAAATCGGAGGTTTGAGAATAGATCTGTTCAAAATTCATTTCGGGAATAGTTTACAAAAAACAAATTTAGCCATTTTTAGGCAAAAACTTAAATTAACATTTGTGAATATTGTCAAAACACAATGATTTACATTTGTTTCATGGTTTAAAAATAATTTACAAAGTTTAAACCTTGGTAGCATTCGGCTTAAAAAAATAAGTTAACAATTGTAACATTGTTAAACAGTAGCAGATGACATATTGTCTGTTGGTAAAATTGTGGATTGCGAATAATTTAATACAATATATTTAAAATACTAAAAGTCAATACTTTATGTAATCCATCTAAACTGTATTTATAAGAATACTTGAAGTGTAGAAAAGGCTGTTTTTGGCCATTTGAGGGTTATTTTATCAAACATGAAAATTGTGGAAAACTTTGTTTCTTATCATATTATACAAATGTAAAAGGCCTTAAAATCAAAATTCTCTTCTTAATTTTAATCAATCTATGGTTTTTTGAAACAATTTAGCTGGCGATAAAAATAGTTGTTTAATAGAAATACTACTTCTCCTTAATCAAGAGCTATATTGATTGAAAACAGGGTGTTTTACATTAGTAATTTACACTTGTAGTATCTATAAAATATCTATTATATCGCTTAATACAGGCATTTATCCGTATTCATATCCCTGGAAAAAGGTTTAGGTTGATTAATGTAAATAGTAAATATCAAGAGATTTAAGGGACAAAATACCCTCTAAAAACGTATGAATTTACATTTATAAACTATAATATTGTAACCTGAATGAATCTTGATAAGTTCTATAATAGATTAATATAATCATTAAATACAATTGTAACTTATTTGTAATAGACTGGATTAAAATACATTACTATTATGTTACAAATGTATATTGGAAGTTATTTCAATTATTTACATTTGTATTTTGCATTTGTAAATTATATGAGTTACATTTGTAAAATAATTAAAGGCTTATTTTTATGAGTTTAAATGAAAGAATTTCCAAAATCATAGAGTATTCCAATCTTACTCCTTCTGAGTTTGCTGATGAGATTGATGTACAGCGTTCATCCATTTCGCATATCACATCAGGAAGAAACAAACCGTCTCTTGAATTTATCATAAAAATAAAATCCCGTTTCCCGGAGCTTCTGTGGGATTGGCTGGTTACCGGTGAAGGAGAGATGCTGAAATCCCAGCTGCCTGAAACGGAAATTCCTGAGGAATATACTGAAGAGGAAAAAATAAAAACAACGCCTCTCCCCGACTTGTTTACCATGATGAACGATGATGATGAATTCGGGAGTGCTGAAACTGAAATGGAATCTCCAAAATCAAGCCCTGGAGAATCGTTTATACCGGCCCAAGATAAAGCTCCTGAAAAAATATCAGATTCTCAGCGATTAGAAAATCCAGGAGATCAACTGTTAGGGCAAATAATTGGTAATCAGACTCATAAGATAAAGCGTATTGTTTTGTTCTATGAAAACGGAAAATTTGAAAGTTTTGAGCCTTAAAAAATAAAAAACCTGATCAAAGAAAATGATCAGGTTAAAAAATATTTGAAGAAGAAAACTAAAGCTATTGCTTTATTTTGTTTTTTAAAATTGAATAGGATATCCAGCTGATGAAATTTTTATCTCATGATGACCATCTATCCCATAATATGCTTTTTATAATTTCGGCTATTTATAAGAGTGTTAAGGTGTCTATGTATTTGGAAAAATTCTGTCACAGGCACTACCCTAAAGGGTAAATGAAAATATTTTCATACATTGGTTTTTTATGGCTCTATCAAATATAAATATTTAAAGTTAAATCAACAATAAAAATCGTATTATTTTAAAATATAATTAATGTAAATAATAATTGCGTTGATTATTGTTAATTTCATTTTACAATCTAAAGTCTGCTTCTTCAGAAATAATGGAGCTTCTGTATTGAAGTTGATTGCAATAAAAAGGCCCGCAAATCTGCAGGCCTGTTAGGTATAGTAAGAACAATATTGTTATTTTTTTCTTCTTTCCAGTTCTTTTTTGATAAGTCCCAGCTCTCTTCCGGTTTGTCCGGCTACAGAAGTGTTTTCTCTGGCTCTTCTTGTAAGATATGGCACAACATCCTTTACAGGTCCATATGGAAGATATTTAGCCACATTATAGCCTTTATCAGACAAATAGAACGTAATATTATCACTCATTCCGTAAAGCTGCCCAAAATAAACGTGTGGATTGTCAGTATCCAAAGATTTTGCTTTCATTTTATCCATAATCAGCTCTGAAGAGATTTCGTTATGGGTTCCAAAGAAGGCAGAAACTTTATCCAGATGATTCATCACAAAGTCGATTCCTGCATTGTAGTTTTTATCTGAAGCATCTTTACTTGGCTGGATAGGATCTGCATATCCTTTCTCTGCTGCTCTGGCTCTTTCTTTTTCCATATAAGCACCACGAACAATTTTGTAACCGATGAAGTAGTTTTTCTCTCTTGCTCTTTGAAGATTGGCTTCCATATATTCCAGTCTTCCTGTTCTGTACATCTGGATGGTATTCCAAACGATAGGTTTTTGCTGGTTATATTTCTCCATCATTTCTTCACAAAGATGGTCTGCCGCATCCTGCATCCAGGTTTCTTCAGCATCTACCATTACTTTTTTATCATTCTCGTGACAAAGACTGCATACTTCATCAAATCTTTTTACCACTCTTGCCCATTCTTCTTTCTGGCTGGTAGTAAGCTCCGCTCCTTTTCCAACGGCTTCATAAAGATCAATTCTTCCGAAAGCAGTAGGTTTGAATACAATAAAAGGAATGGCCGGATTTCCCACTGAGAATCTAACAATATCTTTAATTTCTTTGCAAACCGCATCAAAAGTTTCTTCATCTTCTTTACCTTCAATAGAATAATCGAAAATACTTCCAACTCCTCTTTTAAACAGCTGTTTCACAGCCTTCATACTTTCTTCACGGGTTTCACCGCCACAGAATTGCTCAAATAAGGTATTTTTTACAATTCCGTTAACGAAAGGAAAATTGTTGTGTACTGTAAAATTCAGAACAGAAGTTCCAAGGCTTGTAAGAGCGGGCTGTTCAATCATTTTAAACATCCAGTAAGCCTTTCTCAATTGTGCATCAGACTTGTCTGCAAATGCAACTTTAGTATCATTAAAAATGGGCATTCCTATTTATTAAATTTAGTTATGCAAAGGTAATAATAACCTCAGTTTATTTAAAGATTTTTTTTATAATTTATGCTCTATTCCGTTTAAAAGCATTGCAATAATTCCTACGAAAACCCAGAATCGTAATATATTCAATGTAAAGAAGTTACTTCTCCGGGAATCATTGATAAGAAGATAAATACATACTATCATGATAAAAAGTCCTCCGGCAAAATAATAGGCCATGAATCCTGTAACACCGGTTTTGGTAATGAGTTTCATAGAAACTACCATGGTAACCATGAGTAAAGAAGTCAGGATCAATTTTGTATTTCTGCTTTTAAAATAATTAGGAATTGTGGTATATCCGAACGTTTTGTCTACACTTCTGGTAAGGGTATCTTTCACTATATCAATGCACAGTAAAATAAGAAAAAGAAAAACAGCCATCAGAAATACCTTTTTTGAAAAGGTTTCATAGTACACCATCATTCCAAAGAACGGATACAAAGTAAGACTGACGAAAGTAAGGTTGTTTACAATGAGTATTCTGCTCAATTTGTGGCTGTAAAACCACATAAAGAACTGATAAATCACAAAAAAAACAAAGACATTATGGGAAATCATCCAGGCTACTCCCAAAGAGATAGCACTGAGTGCGAGATACGCGTATAGAAAATATTTCTGCTTGATAAAACTCTGAACTCTGGTTCTGAAAGGTTTTACGACGTGGTCTTTCTCCAGATCATAGAACTGATTGATGATGCCACCGGCGAGAATAGTAAGAACGGTACAGAAAATAATACCATGTACTTTGAAATCAAAGACGAATTTTCTGAAAGATTCATCCTGATTAAACAGGAAAAAAGTGGAAACATAGAGGGCAAATGTCAGCAGAGCTGCTACAAAAAACCGTGCTCCGAGCAGAAAGCCCACAAATTGTGAAAATCTGTACAGTAAAGATTTTGATATATAATTTTTAGATTGGAAAGTTTCTTTTTCAGAATTCATTCCAACCTGTTTAAAATCTGTAAATCACTTCTTTTTGGAAGCCTTCAAGCATTTTTTCTGCTTTTGCATAGTCTTTGGTAAATCCTAAGATGTAGCCGCCTCCACCGCTTCCGCAGAGTTTAAGATAATAAGCGTTAGAATCCAGACCTTTTTTCCAGATATTAAAAATACTTTCAGGAATCATAGGCCGGAAATGTTCATAGGCCCAGTGAGAAAGTTTTTTCAGGTTTCTAAAGAAAGGATTCATATCTTTTTTAAGGAAAGATTCAATACATGCGTTGTTATAACGGATAAATTCTTCTTTCAGGGTTTTACGGAAACCTTCTGTTTTCATTTTTTCAAAGAAAATCTGAATCATAGGACCTGTTTCCCCTGTTATCCCGGAATCGATCAGGAAAATAGCCCCTTTTCCTTCTTCTCCTTCGGGAATATTTACCCTGTCTAAATTTTCTTTATTTTCGATAAGGATTGGAAGATTCATGTAACAGATCAAAGGATCCATTCCCGAACTTTTCCCATGGAAATAACTTTCCATTTCACCGAAAACAGCTTTTAATTTTTTAAGATTATTTTTTGAAATGTTCTCTGGATTCAGCTTACTGATTGAATATTTTTCAAAAATAGCTGCTACCAAAGCTCCCGAACTTCCAACTCCGTATCCCTGAGGAATATTGGAATCAAAGAAAAGTCCGTTAGAAATATCATTTTTGAAACTCCCGATATCCAACTTAAAATCGTCAGAAAGATCAAGTGCTGTAAGATATTCAGAATATTTCTGCAGATGTCTGTTGGAATTAAGTTCAAATTCAGAACTCAGATCTGAAAATTTCAAAGTTCCTTTGTAGAAGCTGTAAGGTACTACAAGCCCCTGGGAATCTTCAATCATTCCATATTCTCCAAACAGGATTATTTTTGCATAAAATAGAGGGTTGGTCATATTGACAATAAATCTTTTTGCAAAGTTAAAAATTATTCCGCTGAATATAAGCAAAACTCAGGCCGAATTTTTTCTATATTAAAGATAATAAAAAAGCCTGATATTATCAGGCTTTTGCAAAGATATATTTAAAAATTACTGTTTGATGAGCTTCTTATTAACTGTCTGCTTCTCTGTTTCTACGGTAATTACATAGTTTCCTGTCTGAATTGAGGAAAGATTTATTTCCTGTTTATTACCTTTCAAGGAAGAATCAGAAGCGACCAATCTTCCTGCTTCATCATAAATTTTATACCCTTTTAATCTTTCTTTTGAAGAGAGGGTTATCATATTTTTGGCAGGATTCGGATAAATATCTATTGAATTATTTTTGGTGGTGATATCTTCTACTGCTAAGACACCGCAAGAGAAATTCACCTTCCAGCCATTTCCTGTAACTCCTCCATCTGAAACAAATCTTACGGTTATAGCACCTGAAGGATCTGTTGATGTAAAAGGACCGGGAACTGTGCTTCCACTCAGATTATTTCCATTGGCGAATAATGGTGAAGCTGTAGAAGAGCCATTATACACATACATAAAATCATAGCCCTGTTCAAGATCGAATGTTGTAAATGTCATTGTCATAGATGAGCCGGGAGTAGGATAAAATGTTTTTACAAGGTCTTCATTATCTCCATACTGACCTGTGGAACCGCCTGTATCTAAAAACTGAGTTCCATGACACCATGCTCCATCAGTCAGAAAAAGCTTTGATAGCTGGAAGGCATTAGGCCCGCTGCAATCTGTTCCTACACTTAGTCTATAATAAGATGCCGGTTGAAGGTTTGTAAAATTAAAAGATTGTGTACTGGCATTTCCGGAAGATACTGCCGTTCCGCTACCTGTCGCCAGTTTATATTTCCATGATGTTGAAGCAGCATCTGTAAAAGTGGCATTTGCAGAAGTCTGCGTGATATTGTTAATGTTAAAATTTGTGATGGATGTAGGACAAGACGCTGTGCAGTTCGTACCTAGACATCCTTTTGAATCTACCGTATTTTTGATCAGTGTTCCTGGCTGTATCCCAAAGCCATTTGCAAAATTAATTCCTACACTGCTTACCAAATGACAGTAACTCATAATAGTACCACCGCCTGCAGGAGGAAGAGCTGCAGTACATCCTTCGTTATTTCCTGAAGCAGGTCCGCACCCGTCAATAGCTGTATTATTACCGTTCCAGAAACAAGCGTGAGTATGTGGTGAACCTAAATTATGCCCAAGCTCATGCGTCATAGCTTCTATATTCCATGAATAAGTGGGTACATTTTGATAATTAAAATTCATACCACAATAAGAATATCTGTAATCGGTACACAATGAATTTACGTATGCGATACTTGTTGTAGCAGGATTTCTTAATAATTGTGCCAAATCGCCATTAAAAGTGGTTCTGGTGGTTCTAAACTGGTTCAGAATTGCACTTGGTGAGCCTGCATAAGGATCGGTGGTTGTCCAAACAAAAACTTCACTTAAAGCTACATTAACATTCTCATTGGCGTACAATGTTGTAACATTATTGTGCATAGCAGTCACCCAATTGGTGGTGGTAGTCGTATTGCTTCCATTTTGGGTATAAGGACCAAAGCCTGCTTCGTAGTAAATTCTTACGCAATTATCCGTTTTTTTATTATGGGTATTGTTAGGGTTAAAAGCAGGTCTTTGGGTCTGATTTTCTTTTAGTCCGTCTATCTCACAGGCAAATGGATTGGGGCCTGTTAACTTAGAATCTGAATAGTTTACAAAATCTTCAGAATTTTTAGCTTTTCCAAGTACTATATTTCCTAATTCGGGAGTAGAAGCAACTCCTACGATATCGTTATTAAAAAAGCTAAAAGCTACAATAGAGGCATTATCTCCTTTTACAATTCCCTGATAATAAACGCCTGGAGTATACTCTACTGCTTTTCCTTTTTCTGTTACAACTTTAAAATCGTTGGTTAAGATCTGATGTCTGTACATTTCAACAGTGATCTGCTTCCCACCGTCAAAAGGAAAAGATACTTCAAGAAAATCAGGTTTTTCTCTGATTAATCTTTTCAATTCTGCTGGCTTCAAAGACATAACAGTAATATCTGTTGCTGCCCTTTTGTATTCAGCCAGTTTATCAGGATTTTTATTGATCTCAAACAGATCATAACTTTTAAGGTCTATTTTTCCATTACGATATTCCGAGACTTTTTGAGAAATTGGTTTTAATTTCTGGGAAAAAACAAAAATAAAACATCCCAAAAAACAAATTAATAGAATTTTTTTCATGATTTAATAATTTATATTTTCACAAATAAACAAAAAAAATCAACATACAGTGAAAAATAGCTACTACATTCTAATATTTGTAGCAACCCTATAAATAAATTAAACCAAATAACTAAATGAATGTTTTTTATTCGTTAAAATAAAAAAAGACGTTAAAAATAACGTCTTTTAATTTTTATAAAGTTTCTCTGTCGGTTCTCATTTTGACCTTCAGGAATCTGATTAAAACTAATCCTGCCGCAAAGAATATGGTCATTGATAATGCTGCGATACGCATATTATTGAAATGCTCAATTAATGTTGCAAAGATGAATGTCCCGATGATAATCGCAATTTTCTCCAATACGTCATAGAAACTGAAGTAGGTTGTGTTTTCCATCGAGTTTTCAGGAAGCAGCTTTGAATAGGTAGATCTGGACATCGCCTGAAGGCCACCCATCACCAATCCTACCACTGCAGCTACCCCATAAAACTGGTATTCTACTGTTGGATTTTCTTTGTTCAGGAAATAAGCCCAAAGACAAGCAACGATCCATAGGATGATCGCAATTGAAATAACGTTTTTGTTCCCGATTTTCTTAGATAACCTTGAGAAAATAACAGCTCCAATGATCGCTTCAATCTGGATTACCAAAAGGGTTCCGATCAGTTTATCCTGAGCAAGGTTGATCTCACTTTTCCCAAACAGGGTTGCCATAAGGAAAATCGTCTGCATTCCTACACTGTAAAAGAAGAAACTCGACAGAAAGAATTTAAGATTTTTGTCTTTGAAAAGTTCCCCTCCTACTTTAAACAGTTCATGGAAACTTTCCTTTGCAATATCTTTATAGAAGCTAAGGTTATCTTTAAATACTTCAAAGAAACCTCCCTGTTCTTCATGTTTCTTGAAGATATTCTTATAATTCAGTAATACAAGATCTTTAGGAAGCTTATCTTTCACATCCCCAAACTGAGGAAGGTGTTTGAATGTATATTGAGAGAACCCAAACCACCATGCTCCCGTTAACAGGAAACTGATTCTTGTAAATAATAACTGCTGAGCCGCTCCTTTTGCAAAAACCTGAATAAGAATTAAGCATAGTACGACTAAAACTACAGAGCCAATATATCCGTAGACATATCCTCTTGCAGAAAGCGCATCCTGCCTGTCCGGTGTGGCAATATCCGGAAGAAAGGAGTTGTAAAACACCAAACTTCCCCAGAAGCCGACACTGGCCGTAATACTGAAGAGAAGTCCCAGAAATACGTTGTGCATCCCTGTAAACATGGCTAATCCCATACATGATGTTGCTCCCAGATAGCAGAAAAACTGCAGGAAAGACTTTTTGTTTCCGATAGTATCTGCTAATGAAGATAAAAATGGAGACAACAATACTACAATAAAGAATGATATGGTAAGTGAATATCCATACACAGCATCTGGCTGATATCCTTCTCCAAAAATTTTGATCGTATGCCTTACGGGAACATCAATCCATGTTTTGGTTTCTGCTATATATTCCTTTTTCTCGTACGCTGTGGTAAGGATAGAGTAATAAATAGGGAAAATAGTAGAGGTAATAACCAGGGAATACACGGAGTTTGCCCAGTCATATACAGCCCAGGCTTTCATAATCTTCGGATTATTCTTTATGTTTTTAGGCTGTCGATTCTCAGTTTCAGACATTTCAAATATATATTAGTAGCACAAAAATAGAAAAACCATTAAGAAATGGATAAGTTTTTAAAAAAATTATCAATTCCTTAATGGTAATGTATTCGTAAACAGAATATTAGATATTTTCAATCACGATAGCGGAAGCACCTCCACCACCGTTGCAGATTGCTGCGGCACCGTATTTTGCATTATTTTGCTTCAATACGTTAATCAAAGTAACGATGATTCTTGAACCAGAACTTCCCAGTGGATGTCCCAGTGCTACAGCACCACCGTTTACGTTTACTTTAGCAGCATCTAACCCTAAGATTTTGTTGTTGGCCAATCCCACTACTGAAAAAGCTTCATTGAATTCGAAGAAATCGATATCAGAAACTTCTAATCCTGCTTTTTTAAGAGCGATAGGTAACGCTTTTGCCGGAGCCGTTGTAAAGTTTTCAGGCTCATGCGCTGCATCAGCATAAGAAACGATTTTTGCAAGAGGCTTCAATCCCAGTTCTTCCATTTTTTCTTTTGAAACAAGGATCAATGCAGAAGCACCATCATTCAAAGTAGATGCATTAGCTGCAGTTACTGTACCTTCTTCTTTTTTGAATACGGTAGGAAGGGTTGAAATTCTGTCGAAGTTTACTGCTTTGTATTCTTCATCTTCAGCAAAGATTACAGGCTCTCCTTTTCTCTGAGGAATAGAAACCGGTACAATTTCTTCACTGAACTTCCCTTCGCTCCAAGCTTTAGCAGATCTTTTATAAGATTCTACAGCGAAGTTATCCTGATCTTCTCTTGTGATATTATAATCTACTGCACATTTTTCTGCACATACTCCCATATGTACTTTGTTGTATACGTCTGTAAGACCGTCAAGCACCATTCCATCAAGCATTTTGATATCGCCTAATTTTGTAGCCACTCTTGCATTGTAATAATGAGGAACTAAAGACATATTCTCCATACCTCCTGCAACAATTACTTCTGCATCACCAGCTTTGATCGCCTGAGCAGCCATTGTCACAGCCTTCATTCCTGAAGCACATACTTTATTAACTGTAGTAGAAGGTGTATTGATTGAAAGACCTGCTCCTAAAGCTACCTGACGAGCCGGCGCCTGGCCTTCTCCTGCCTGAAGAACATTCCCCATATAAATTTCCTGAACAGCATTAGGATCTAAACCGATTTTATCTAATGCTCCTTTTACAGCAGCTGCTCCCAGTTTTGTAGCCGGAACTGTTGACAAGCTTCCCATAAAACTCCCCATAGGTGTTCTTACTGCGGAAACGATGAATACTTCTTTCATGTATATAATTTTTATTTTTAACGAAACGGAACAAAAGTTCCGTTGTATAGGTTGAATTTATTTTACTTTTACATAGACCACATCAAACTGAGATCCTTCAATTTTAGTATTAACTTTCAGAAGGTTATCCTGAGTTGCTAAAATTTTATTATTGAAGACATCTCCTATCTGTATGGGATTGTTTTTATCGGATTTCTCCATAATGATTGCTTTGTAATTGCAGTCATCCACAAAAACCAATGTTGATTTGATATAGTCTTTTCCATTATTGAAATATTCAGTCTGAACATTATCTTTAATGGTCATATGCCATATTCCTTCCGGGTAATTGGGTCTTACAAATTTACCTTCTTTTATATTGGCACATTTAGCCGGATTATCCGGTTTTTTCTGATTTGCTGTCTGCGCGTTAGCCTGTGCGGCTGCCACCAACAAAATTCCAGCGGAAAATATTTTTAAGAAGTTCATTTTTATAGTTGTGTGCGATTATTTATTTTTTTGTTTCCTCCTGCAAAAACCAAAAGGAAAGCTCCTAAAAATTCTACAGCCCAGCCCCATTTCAGTTTAACAATTCCGGCAAAAGTTTCCTGCCAGGATTTGAATGGTAAAAAACTAAAGTATTGCAAAGACTGCATCTTCACAGCGAATAAGGTAAATGCAAATAAAAGGATAAGCAGAATACCAAAAAACCTTACGATTTTCACGCTGTTATTGACAATTCCAAAAACGGCACATGCAGCCAATATCCAGCATGCGATCGCCAGATAATGATCAAGCTTCCAATAGTTCCAGTTCCCAATGACAGGCACATGTACCAAGGGTAAAAAACTGCCTATTACGACTAACAGTAACCCTAATAACTGAATATTTTTCATATTTACTAAAGTGCCAAAATACAAAAAAAAACACACTTTTAAATAGTGTGTTTTAAAAATAGGATTTCATGACCCGAACGCTTGTTAGTTACAAAAAAGCTTTAATATTTTTGTTTATTACACAAAGAAGGAAGCTATTTGTTATCAAATTAAAAATTAACATTTGCGATCTCTATCCCGATCTGAAGTCCATATTTTTTCTTCAACAAAGCATTGTCATTAAAAGCGGGTGTAAAGTCTTTCTGCACAAACAGATTGAATCCGGCATAACTGATTCCCAATTTTCCTCCGAAAACAATATCGTTGACTCCATGCATTACTTTTTCTCTTTCAACAATTCTATCGGAAAATTCATTGGAATACTTGGAATAATTCACACTCCCTATTTTAATGCCCCCATAAACACCCAGAATAATGCACAGCTGATTCTTATTATTATCCAGGTATTTAACACCTTCATAGTCTTTATATTTTGGATTTAAAACAAATTTCAGATCTGCAGGAACAGTTATATATGTATTATAAAGCATACTTTTTTTAAGGGTTCCACGGTCAAAATCACCAACGAATAAGTTATATTTATCCTGTTTGAATGCCTGCCCATATTTGGGTGTAAGCTGGTCTGATCGTACTCCCAATCCGAAACGATAGAAAAAAGGGCTGGTGTAACTTCCGATCTGATTACCGTACCATAATGTCAGCTGCCAGGAGTTGATAACACTGTTTTTAATATCAGAATTCTTACTGTAAAAATCAAAAGGCTTGTTCTTTGAAGTTAATCCTGCTCCGCCCATACTCACGGAAAGTTCTAAGGTTTCGAGATAATTTTTCGGGTTGTTACTTTTTTTCCTCTCATTGAGTTTCATATTAAATCCATTGAGTCCCAGCCAAAGTTGATTTTTTCCATTTTTTACAGAATCTTCAGATTTAAAAACAGCGTCTTTAACGAGTTCTTTGGTTGCCATTTCAAGATCCTGCTTTTGGGAATCTATTTTTTCATTAATAATCTGCTCGTATTTTGAAGCAATTACTGTACGTTGTTTTTGCTTTTCATCGGTGGTAATTTTCTTTTCTTTAAAGCTCTTATCAATCTGATCCAGTTCTACATTCATTTTGCCTTTTTCAGACATCACTATGCTGTCAATCTTTTTTGAATAGACAGTCAGGTTATTCTCCGGAGTTTCCTGGCCAAATCCATAGCTAAAAGCTATTACAGCAGCCATCAATAGTAACTTTGGTTTCATATTTTATTAATTTTTAGACAATATTTGATTGCTGTCCCTGTTCCGGGGCAGTTTCTGTAATACAAAAGATGATTGTTTATTTGCTTTCCAGTGAGTCTGTGTAGACAGTTACTCCAAATATCTTAAGAGAATTGGGACTTTTCACCTTAATTTTGGTCATATCAAGCGCTCCGAATTTTCTGATATCCGTTCTGTTCTCTTCCCGTTTTTTCTGGAACTCTCTTCCCTGCAGGAGCTCATCAGCATTGATATATTCAGTTTTTTTATTCTCTACAAGAGCAGGTTTATCTGCTATAGGAATTATATTTTTATCCAATACCGGGGCTTTGATCTCATAATCAGCAACTATAATCTGCTCTTCTTTACCCATACTTAATCCTTCTTTCTGCAGAGTTTCTTTCTGTTGATACACTCTAGGAATATCTGGAATTACTTTTAATTTCTCTTGGCTGGTATTGTTTTCTGTTATGATGTTCTGAGCAGCATCTATTTTCTGACCCGTTAAAGGCGTCTTTATATCCTTTTTTGGCAGTTCTGTATGAACGATTGGATTGTCTGTATTAGCAGGATGATTTCTATTAAAATAAAGCAATACTCCTACAGAAACCAACAGAACTAATACAGCAGCGTATTTCCACCTCTGAAAAGCCTTTTTAAAGCTTATATCAGCACTTTTCTCTTCTCTCTGGTCTATTTGCTCTATCCTGCCCCAAAGATCTGCAGAAGGCTTTATTTCAAGCTTTTCGTAATCAGATTTTAACTGTTTCAGTATTTCTTTTTTCATTTTCTTTTGCTTTTAAAAATTCAGCAAGCCATTTTTTTGCTTTGCTCAACTGGCTTTTGCTTGTTCCTTCAGAGATATTAAGAATTTCAGCAATTTCACTGTGTTTTTTGTCCTCAAAGACGTAGAGATTAAAAATCAATCTATATCCTATTGGCATCTGGGAAAATATTTCTTCAATATTTATTTCTTCCGGATATTCTTCATCAAAGCTTTCACTATAATCATCGGCAATTTCCACATCTGCGTAGAGAATATTTTTATTCTTCCGGATGAAGGTAATAGAATCATTAACAATAATTTTTCTAAGCCAGAACGGGAAACTTTTCCAGTCTCTGCATTCATCTATTCTGGTAAAGCATTTCATCAAAGCATTCAGGAGGATGTCTTCCGCATCATGAAGGTTATTGACATAAGAATTTGCAATGGCCAGCATTTTGGGAGCAAACATCTCGTAAAGAGCTTTCTGCCCTCTCCGGTCTTGTTTTTTAGCCAATAAAAAATTCTCTTCGAGATTCTTCATGTTTCAGTTTCTATCTATAAGACGGTTTATTGTACAAAAGGTTGCCTGAAAATAAAAAAAATTGCATTTTTTTTCAAAAATGCAATTTAATATCTAAAGAATGTTAGTTTTAATTAATGTTTTACTGACGAAACATCTTCCGGATTGTGCTTGTGTTTAAACAATACAGCAAAGAATATAGCCAGTACCAGCGAATAAATAGCAAATGAAAGCCATATCTGCTGCCAGTCTTTTACCATCACTACAGACGAAAGGGTTCCGTCTGAATTAACCGCTGCATTGAAACTATTTTTCAGAATTTCAAGGAAAGTAGGATTATCCGGTGTAGTTTCCAGATAAGTAGATAATTCTGAAACGGTTGCGAATTTATGGGTAAAGAATTTATCAATAGCCCAACCTGCAATATAACTTCCAAAAACAGCTCCGAAACCGTTGGTCATCATCATAAATAACCCCTGAGCTGAAGAACGTATTTTTTTATCTGTAGTTGTTTCTACGAAAAGTGACCCTGAAATATTAAAGAAATCAAATGCCATTCCATATACAATACATGAAAGGATGATCAGAGAAAGTCCAAATCCGTCCGGAACGCCATATGCAAAGAATCCGAATCTTAATACCCAAGCCAGCATAGACATCAGCATTACTTTTTTAATTCCGAATTTCTTCAGGAAGAAAGGAATCGCCAAAATAAACAAGGTTTCAGATACCTGAGAAATTGACATGATAATGGTAGATCTCTGTACTACAAATGAGTCAGCATATTTAGGAAAATGGGCAAATTCACTTAAGAAAACATCTCCATATGCATTGGTAAGCTGAAGTGCAGCTCCCAAAAGCATTGAAAATAAAAAGAACAAGGCCATTTTATAGTTTCCAAAAAGTTTGAATGCATTCAATCCTAATTGTTCAGATAGCGGCGAATTTTTATCAATCAGCTTTTGTGGCGGACATTTTGGTAAGGTAAGTGCATAAATTCCTAAAAATATTGCGATAGCTCCTCCAATATAAAACTGTCCTTCTGTAGCTTTGTTTCCGCTAAGATTTGTAATCCACATGGCAACAATAAAACCAATAGTTCCCCATACACGAATCGGCGGGAAGTCTTTTACAACATCCAGATTGTTATTTTTCAGGATCGTATAAGAAATTGAGTTGGCAAGTGCTATCGTAGGCATGTAAAAACACATCGCAAGAAGCATTACTGAAAAGAAAGAATTTGGATCTGTGGAATGAGGTAATATGAAAAGAGTAACCCCATAAAGAATGTGTAGTACTGAAAATATGCGTTCCGCATTGATCCAGCGGTCAGCGATAATTCCAGTAATGGTTGGCATAAAGATGGAAGCTATTCCCATGGTTCCGAACACAGCTCCAAACTGAGTTCCTTCCCAATGTTTTGTGCCAAACCAGAAGTTTGCCATCGTAATCAGCCATGCTCCCCAAACAAAAAATTGAAGAAAACTGAGGATGGTCAGTCGTAATTTTAAATTCATAGTTTATATAAAAAGTATCTCTTTAGTCAATTGTCTTTTTCCTTCTCTTGATCTCTTCCTGAATTTCAAGAGCAGTATCATAATCTTCCTCTTTAACGGCATCTTCCAGTAATTTCTGAAGTTCTTCCATAGAAAGAGATTTTAAATTATCTTCCGTCTGTACAGTTTCTGAGAAAGATTGGTCTTCTTTGGCAACATCTTCCAGTTCTAATAAAATCCCTGCTTCATTCAAAACCTGCTGTGTTGTAAATATAGGTGCATCAAATCTTACCGCCATTGCAACCGCATCAGAGGTTCTGGCATCAAGAATCAATTCTTCGTCGTTCGCTTTATTTTTAAAGTTGATATTTGAAAAGAATACTCCGTCTACAATCTGATAAATAATAACAGAGATCAGCTCATAGTTGGCAGAGACTATAAATTTTGTGAATAAATCATGAGTAAGAGGACGCGGTGGATGGATATCTTTTTCCAATCCGAGAGAGATAGACTGGGCTTCGAAATTTCCTATAACAACAGGTAATTTTATGTGTGTTTCTTCATGCTCCAGTAACAATGCGTAAGCCCCCGACTGGGTCTGGCTGTACGATATTCCGCGAATAATTAGCTGTTTATAATCCATAGCTACAAATATAGATTAATTTTTTATTGTGATTTTACTTTTTTACGCAAAAATAAAAGCCCGGAAAGCCGAGCTTTTATCTGTATTGTTGATGATTGTCAAACGTCAATAGTGAATTTTGCTTTGCAAGTGAATTATTTAATTAAAAATTGACGAGCAAAGCGAATTGACTATTCACTTTCTTATCCTTTTATTGCTTTAATTTTCTCTGTTAATGCAGGAATAATCTGGAAAGCATCTCCTACTACTCCATAATCAGCAGACTTGAAGAATGGTGCTTCAGGATCGCTGTTGATTACTACGATAGTTTTTGAAGAGTTTACTCCGGCAAGGTGCTGAATAGCTCCTGAAATCCCTACAGCAATGTAAAGATTTGGAGAAATTGCCTTACCTGTTTGTCCTACGTGCTCTGTGTGAGGTCTCCATCCGATGTCAGAAACCGGTTTAGAACATGCTGTAGCTGCTCCTAACACGTTTGCTAAATCTTCAATCATTCCCCAGTTTTCAGGACCTTTCATCCCTCTACCAGCAGAAACAACAACTTCAGCTTCTTTAAGGTCTAGTTTACCTGAACTCTGCTCGTGAGAAATCACTTTAGTATCTTCATTAGCTACTGATAAGTTTTTCACTTCTTCTGAACCTGATACTGCATTTTCTTTAACACCGAAAGCGTTTTGAGAAACCGTAACGATTACTCCGTTTCCTTCAGCTTTTGCATGCATAAAACCTTTTCCGGAGAATGCTCTTCTCTTTACCTGGAAAGGAGAAAGGCTTTCAGGAGCTTCTAAAGCGTTAGTAATTAAAGAATAGTTCTTCATTACAGAAAGCATAGGAGCAATTGAAGAAGCATCAGTTGTATGAGGGAAAACGATGATGTTTCCGTCTGCTACTTCACTTACAGCCTGTGCGAATGCTTTTGCTGAGAAGTTTTTAAGACCTTCGTCTTTGATATTGATTACATTTGATGCTCCATATTTGTATAATAAATCTGAAGAATCTGTTGGGTTTACAGAGATTGCCGTAACGGTCTCTCCAGCCTTATCAGCAACAGCTTTAGCATAAGAAACTGCTTCAAAAGCCGCCTTTTTGTAAACTCCGTTTATATTTTCTGCGTATACGAATACTGCCATTGTTTATATTTTTTAGGTTGTAGGGTTTAGGTTATAGGGATTAGGTCTGAGAAGTATGTGTAAAAACTGCTACCTATCACCTCTTACCTGTTATCTTTATTAGATTACTTTAGCTTCTTCGTGAAGCAATCTTACCAATTCATCCAGGTTATCAGGAGAAACCATTTTCACAGCTGCTCTTGGCGGAACACTGTCATAAGATACACCCTGAACTTTTACTTCTGAAGAAGAAGGCTCTACTACCTGCAGAGGTTTTGTTCTTGCAGACATAATTCCTCTCATATTCGGGATGATAAGGTCTTTTTCATCTACCAATCCTTTCTGACCTGCAATAATTGCCGGTAATTTTACAGAAATAGTTTCTTTTCCTCCTTCAATTTCTCTTACTGCAGTAGCTTCGTTTCCGTTTACGTCTAATCCTACTGAAGCGTTTACGAAAGGCTGGTTCAATAGCTGAGCCACCATTCCTGGCACGGAACCTCCGTTATAGTCGATAGATTCTTTTCCGCAAAGGATAAGATCATATCCTCCGTTTTGAGCTACAGCTGCAATTTCTTTTGCTGTAGAATAGCTGTCTTTAGGATCAAGATTTACTCTTACAGCATCATTAGCACCAATTGCCAAAGCCTTTCTGATCACAGGTTCTGTACCAGCATCTCCTACGTTGATTACTGTTACTGTTGCTCCCTGAGATTCCTGAAGTTTAACCGCTTTTGTCAACGCAAATTCGTCTAGCGGATTGATTACCCACTGAATTCCGTTCTTGTCGAAAGCAGATTTATCTGCTGTAAAGTTAATTTTGGAAGTAGTATCCGGAACACTACTAATACAAACTAATATTTTCATGTGTACTATTTTATTTTTTCCCTTTGACGCATAAAATCATGACAGTTTATGCAGAGATTTTGTTTGAATTAATTTTTGCTAATATAAATAAAAAATATATTATGCATGCATAATACTTATTAAATTATTATTCAATACATTAGATGTAGTTACTTCGCTGGTTTTGTTGCCCTAAACTCTATTTTACTTGGCAAAACTCTTGGATTCATCTTTAAAATATCCAATATGAGATTCCCCATATCTTCGGGCTGAATCTTCCAACTGTCTTTTTCTGATGGAATATTTCCGTTAAAATGAGTGGCCACCGAACCCGGCATAATAACCGTAGACTTAATATTATATTTCCTTAAATCAATCATCGCTGCCTGGGTAAAACCTACCACTCCGAATTTTGAAGCATTGTATCCTGTTCCGTTTTCAAAGAAGTTGGCCCCTGCAAGACTTGAGATGGTAATATAGTAACCTTCTGTCTTCTTCAGTTCTTCTACAGAAGCTTTTAAGGTATAGAAAACACCTGTGAGATTGGTTTCTATCATATCATTCCATTCTTCTGCTGTGAGTTCGTCTACGGGTTTAAATATCCCCAATCCTGCATTAGCAATGATATAATCCAGTCTTCCGAACTTTTCAACGGTATATTTTACTGCTTCCTGCTCGCTTTCCAGGCTTCTTACATCAGAAACAATTCCCAAAACATTTTCTGAGTATTGTTTAAGTTCCTCTTCCGCCTTCATGACATCTTCTTTTTTTCTTCCTGAAAACGCTACTGAGATTCCATTTTCAAGTAAAATTTTAGCAATTCCGAAACCAATACCTTTGGTTCCTCCTGTTATATAAGCTGTTTTATTCTCTGCCATTGATTCCCTAATTTTAATTCTCTAAAATAACAAAAACGCTCCAATTGGAGCGTTTTACTGATACTAAGATTTATCAGGAATTATTTTTTTATAAATTTCTCTGTAAAGTTTCTTCCTTCCGTTTCTACATTCAGTAAATAGGCTCCGGAAGATAGGTTGCTTACATTCACCTGATCCCCATTCAATGTTACATCTATTCTTTTTCCTGACATATCATACACTTCAACATGTTTTATCTTGCCAGGAGTTGTAATTTTTATCACTTCAGTAGCAGGGTTTGGATAAATGGATAGTTTCACATCGTTTTTAACGGCATCTTTTGTAGATAGTGATGCTTCATTATTGATTTTAATATTATCAATATAGGCAGAACCTCCATAATTATCATGCACAAAATCCATTCTGTTAATATTATTGTTACTGAATGGTTGTCCTGTGTAGATCAGCGCATCATTCAGGAAATATTGGATTCCTGTAGCAGTAGACACTATTTTCACTCTGTACCAAGTATTGGCATTCCAGGTCTGATTGGTATTTACTAAGTTAGCTGAACCAGCTGTAGCTAGTAAAATTGCACCGTCGTAAGAAAAATCAATATAAGTAACAATCCCTCCTGCTCCAGTTGTACTTACTGTTCTGAATACAAAATCCGAACTTGATGTGCTTTTTTGGGTAAGTCTTACATCAAATGATTGTGTAAAGCTATTATAGGTTAATGGTGTAGTAAAGGTATAGAAACCACCCATTACAGGGCTTTGCTGTGGTCCATAAGGTAAATCTGGTGTTATTTTAAGACTATTTGAACCTTGAGTTGCCATTTCAGCTGAAACCAATTGAGTGGTCAAATATACTGGCGGTACACCTCCATCATTTGTAGTAATCCAACCCTGCTGGCCATTAATATTTCCTGTTGTAAATCCTTCACTGGCTTCAAAAGAAATAGTCTGCTGGGCAAAAGATGTTATGGAAATCAACGAAATTGCGAAAATGTAAAGTTTCTTCATGATATTTTTTAGTTTTGAGCAAATATAGGTATTTTAATCAAAAAAGCAAAATCAACGAATATTTTAAACATAAAAATAAATTAACATAATATATTTTAACCTAAACAAATAAAGATATTAAACCTAAATAAAAGTATCATTTCCAAAAAATCATCCATAAATCCTACAGCACGCTAAAAAGAACACAGGTTCTCAGAATCAATAAATAATTTATCTGATGATCACTTTTTCTGTAAAATTGCTTCCTTCAGTTTTGATATTAACCATATATACGCCTGCAGGAAAACCTTTTACATCCATTCTGCTACTCTTTGTTTCAGTTTTGATCAGCTTTCCTGATTCATCATAGACCTCAATACTTTTAACTGTACCTGGAGAATTAATCTGTATAAAATCAGTTGCAGGATTAGGGTAAACAGATACTTCTTTAGCAGTAATCTTTGAATCCTTAATCCCCAATACCAATAGTTCACTATTTATTTTAATATTATCAATATAAGCAGCCCCCGACGCATTATTATGGACAAAACGCAGCTGATCTATATTCATTGAACTTGCGGCTATACCTGTATAAATAAGAACATTATTAACGTAATATCTGACATCTGTGGCAGTTCCTACGACTTTCACTCTGTACCAGATATTAGGCAGCCAGGCTGAAGATATGGAAATCAAATCCTGTGTACCTGATACGGTATTCAGAATTTTGAGCAATCCGGTTTTATCAAAATCCAATCTCACAACCAACTGATCATCAACGTTATTTACTCCCTGAAAACCAAAATCAGAGCCGTTGAGCTGCGACATATTGATATCAAATGATACGGAAAAATTGTTGTAAGCAAGCGGAGCCGGTAGGTTATAAAAACCTCCGATAATAGGATCAGATTGGGTTCCGTAGGTTGCTTCTTTGACAATTTTGAGGGAACTGCTTCCATCACTGGCTTTATCTACGCTGATAGTCTGATGGGTTACGTTTGCAGGAACTCCTCCTGTGGGAGTACTGATCCATCCCGCCTGGCCATGGATATTTCCAGCGTTGAACCCTTCATTGAATTCAAAGGATACAGCCTGCTGTGCAAAAACGCATGCTGACAATAGTGAAATTGCAATTGAGTAGTATTTTTTCATAGGAAATCAAGTTTTGTATTAAAAATATAAACTTTCCATGAATGGTGAAATAACTTATTGCAAATAAAAAATAACGCTTTTATACTCAGTGAATTTAATTTTCAAATCTATTAAAAACGTCTTCCCATACAGGTAAAACAGTTCAATTCAGAGCAAAAAAATAAGGTATCTCTTTCCAGAAATACCTTATTATATCTTATTTTCGTTGAATTACTTTGAATAATTTTCAAAGAACAACGGAATACTTTCAATTCCTTTATAGAAATTAAATAATCCATAGTGCTCGTTTGGAGAGTGGATTGCATCAGAATCCAATCCGAAGCCCATCAATACAGATTTAGCTCCTAAAACCTGCTCAAACATTGCTGTAATTGGAATACTTCCTCCACCTCTGTAGGGAAGAACTTCTTTTCCGAATGCAGACTCCATCGCTTGTTTTGCAGCCGCAAATTCTTTGGTATCGGTTGGTAAAACATAAGGCATTCCTCCATGGTGAGGAGTTACTTTAATTTTTACCGTATCCGGAGCGATTTTTTCAAAATATTTCGTGAATTTTTCCGTGATTTCCTGAGGAGTCTGGTAAGGAACCAAACGCATGGAAATTTTAGCAAAAGCTTTAGAAGGAATTACAGTTTTTGCACCTTCTCCGGTATAACCACCCCAGATTCCGTTGCAGTCTAAAGTAGGACGGATAGATGTTCTTTCTAAAGTTGTATATCCTTTTTCTCCTTCTATATTACTTAATCCGATTGATTTTTTGAATTCTTCAGGATTGTCTTTCAATTTGTTCATATCAGCTCTGTCTGCATCTGAAACCGTTTCTACGTTATCATAGAACCCGTCAATGGTAATATGACCGTTTTCATCAATCAGATTAGCGATCATTCTTGAAAGAACGTGAATAGGATTTGGAACCGCTCCACCGTAAAGACCTGAGTGCAAATCTCTGTTTGGACCCTCCACTTCTACTTCTACATAGCTTAAACCTCTCAATCCTGTTGTAACAGTTGGCTGTTCGTTGCTGTAAATATGAGTATCAGAAATTAAGATACAGTCGCAAGTTAATTTCTCTTTATTTTCATTCACCCAGTCTCCTAAGCTTACAGAACCTACTTCTTCTTCTCCTTCTAAGATAAATTTAACGTTGCAAGGAAGAGCATTGGTTTTCATCATTGCTTCGAATGCCTTCAGGTGCATGAAAAACTGTCCTTTGTCATCCGCAGAACCTCTTGCAAAAATAGCTCCTTCAGGGTGCAGTTCAGTTTTTTCAATATAAGGCTCAAAAGGTGGCTTTGTCCATAATTCCAATGGATCTGCCGGCTGAACATCATAATGTCCATATACCAATACTGTAGGTAAACTTTTATCTAAAATCTTTTCTCCGAAAACAATTGGATAGCCTTTGGTCTGGCAAACTTCAACATTATCAGCTCCTGCATTTTTAAGGTGCGCTGCCACTACATCTGCACATTTCAAAACGTCATCTTTATACGCCGGATCTGCAGAAATAGAAGGAATTCTCAATAACTCAAATAATTCATCCACGAAACGCTGTTTGTTTTCGTTAATGTAATTTAATGTCTCTTGCATTGTAAAAATTTATTTTGTTAAAATTAAAAAAAATGCCCGGCAGGGACAAACAAAAAGACAGGATTTTACCAATCTTATGCTAATGAGCCTTATAACCATCTTTTTTAATAAAAAATGCCCTGCAAAAACAGGGCATTTGTATATTTTGTACTTCCAATTAGTGTTCAGCTTTTGGAGCCTTTTCAGCTTCAGCAGGTTTTGCAGCAGCAGTACTGTCTGTTTTAGGAGCTGCAGCTTCTGGCTTTACAGCAACTTCTTCCTTATGCTCTGCAGCAGCTGCATGTCCGTGACCTTCTCCCTGAGCAGCATCAGAATATCTGTCTACTCCTTCTTCCAGTTTCAAAGTCCCTTTATTTCCACCAGCTGGTACTTTTTTACAACTTACCGCTACTGTTGCAATTGCTAAACATATAACTAATTTTTTCATATGTAAAATTTATTTTTTTAAGATCATATGAAACCGCTCTATTTTAGCCTATTCTGATTTATCCAAACAGCGGGCGATTTCATGTTTAAATTTTTGATTGCCCAAAAGTAAGAAATCCTGCTTTTTTCGGCAACATTTTTATACTGATTTTAATATTATTTTCCCTTTTTTGGATTGTGTAAAAATAAGGTAATGATCTCCCCCATCTTTCAAACCATACTTTTTCTTGATTTCTTCAGGTTTTAAAGGATAGTTTTTTGAAATGATATTATACTGTTCTTTTTTCTTAATACTTTTAGAGTCAATCAGTTCCACTTCCATAATTCTCCCGGGAAAGTCTCCTTTCTTTTCACTGGAGGTATAGAAATGACTGTTAGGATTAAGCTTTTTTAATCCGAATTTCTGTGAAATCAAATTAAAAACTCCTGCTTTCAAAATAGAGTTATTGGGAATGTAAATGTATTTTTCAGGCTCGGAATATTCAGACTCGGCATTTTCTTCTTCCCCAAATCTGAAAGTAAAGGCAGATTCGCCACTCTCAAGGTTCACACAGCTGCAGATAATCTCGTCCGTATTTTCCTTGGATAAAAAAATGACAACTTCTTTTACATCATTTTTCAGGGCAATAATTTCTATCCTTGAAATACCCGGCAACATTGACACAAGATACTTAAGATCAATAAGTGGAGAGAGTTTAATGACGACCTGATTGGAAATAGACAACAATTTCTCCTGGATTTCGAGAATATCAGGAGACAGGTCTTCTAAAAGAAAAACCTTGTTTTTTTGCTGATCTCTTCTGGCCGGATCAAGATAAATGACATCAAAATGTTCCTGATTCCCGTTCAGGAAATCTTCAAGCTTTTTGTTGATAAAATTTGCCTGACGTCCTAAAGTATTCCAGTTATGCTCAACAATTTCTAAAAGCTCTGTATTCTGCTCTACCAAAGTGATATGATCGAAGTTTTGAGACAGATAATAGGCATCAATACCAAAACCGCTCGTGAGATCAATAAATGTACTCCCTTTCAAGATGTTGGATTTATAAAGAGCTGTTTTTTCTGATGATGACTGCTCGAGATTAAGCTGTGGCGGAAAAATAATCCCTTCTTTCAAGAGAAAAGGAAACTTTCTTTCAGCAACCTGTTTTCCTTTGATCTGCTGTACAATTTCCTGCATAGAAACTTCCGGAAAGGGTGATTTTTTCAGCAGTAATGTATGTAAATCTGCATTCAGATTTGCATTGATATAGTTTTGAATCTCTTTGTTTATTAATTTATTTCCCACAGATTTTACCAGATTGTAAATGATAATATGTTATCAATGCTTCGACTACAAAAAACAAGTATTAGAAATATCATGCTAAGCAGAGTCAAAACATTATTATATTAAAATTATCTTTTGTAAAAAATATAATCCGTCAATACCGGAGTTATTCCATTCTGCTTAAGCAAAGAATTGATTTGTCCTCTGTGATAGGTAGAGTGATTGACTGCATGAAAAAGCATTTCAAAAATACTGTTTTCAAATTTTGTTCCTCTTGAATTCTGATATTCTACTCTTTTGTCCAGATCAAAATTTCTTATAATATCAATGCTTTTAAGAAAATTTCTATGGTTAATTTCCTCAAGAGATTCAAAAGGATTGATCTGCCAGACTTCAAAAGTAGTTTCTCCCAGAATCCGGGCATTCCAGATCTGTTGTGCATTAAGAGTATGATTAATCAGACTGATGGTTTTATCATCAACAAGTTCTCTGTTTTCAGAAATAACTTTAATCATCTCAACATTGAAATGATAGGTGTATTCAAATAAGTCTACCAGTTTTTCTTTCATTATTCAAACATTTCAGCCCAGCGAACCGCTTTTATCTCCTTTTCGTTATACAGATCTCCGATAGACTTTTTAACGTCTAATTTAGGGTATAAATTTACCCCTATCAGCTTTATTTTTCCTTCTTCAATCCATTGCTGCTCTTCAACAGCATGATCATAGATCTTTTTCTGAACAACTCCCTGTTTCAACAGTTCAAGATACCCTCCAGCCTCCTCGATTTCAACAAATAAAGCCCATGATTTCTCTGCAAACTGCTTCGTAATATCTTCAATATAATAACTTCCGTTCACAGCATCTTCAAATACATTGATGATACTTTCGTAAGCGAGCACAATCTGCTGTTTGAAAGAAATTTCTTCCGAATTATCTGTACTTCTGTTTACAAGATAATTATTGGTAAAAACAGCGTCAGCTCCTCCGATCATTGCGGAAGCAAGTTCTAATGTAGAGCGGATCAGGTTGTTTTCATTGTCAGAAACGGCTTTATTTCGCAGTGAAGTCTCCGCAAAGATGTAAGGAATTTCATCCATACCATATTCCTTAGAAAGCTGGTTGAAAACAATTTTAAAGGCTCTCAGTTTTGCCATTTCAAAGAAATAATTTCCTCCTACTGCTATTCTGAAGATTAGCTTATTCAAAATTTCAGCACCATAAGCTTCTACCAGTTCCTTAGTTTTTGCCAGCGCAATACCAAGCTGCTGATAAATGGCTGCTCCGGCATTCTGATGCAGTGAAATATCAACACAGATATTTCTCTTAAAGTCTTTGGCCAGTAATTCTTTAGCCAGCTGATCGTCTATATTTCCTTCTTTTTCATTAAAAATGTCAATCAATGAAAAATACTGATCTTCTTCTTTAGGGCTGATGTGTCCTGCAAGTTCTTTGTTGTTGACAAAAAGAGTTTTCTGATCAAGATTTTCTACATTATGATCAAGGATAAATGCAAATACTTCTTCTTCTAAACTTTCATGATATTTTGCTACCAAATGGGTACTTTCTTCAACTCTAGGCAGATTTACCAAAGGCTTCTGAACTTCTGTGTAAAAAGGCTTCACCTCTATTCCTTCCAAATTTTGTTTTTCTAAAATAGGGTAAATATCCTCTGTTTTAAGTTGTTTTTTGACTAAACTTTCCCAGTTTGAAAATATATCTGTATTTGACATTAGTTTTTTTATTTGTGAATTGTCAATAGTGAATTTTTAAAAACTAAAAATACATTTCATTATTGACTTAATTCTATTCAACTTTATTATTTTTTGGCAACTTTTGTGCTGTCTACCACCAAAATGAAGATTTCTTCATTCGGCTTTTTCATAAAATAATTTTCTCTTGCGTATTTTTCCTTCTCAGACTTGTTGTTCATCAGTTTTTTATAAAAAGCATCATTTTTTTCGTATTCTTTTTTGTAGAAGTCCAGCTGCTCTTCATATTTCCTGATCTCACCATTCAGTTCATTGATTACAAGAAATGAGGTTTTATCGAAAAAAATCATCCATACCAAAAACAGACAGATCGTAATGGTATACTTGTTCAAAACATATTTCTGTATAAGTTTGAATGTTTCAGATTTCGGCTGAATGTCTTTGATAAGGTTGTTTTCTTCCATTTTTTTAATGTTTTTTCAACGAGTTTTTAATAACAGTAGTTAAAAAATCAATCGCTACGGAATTCTGCTTCATATTTGGGATAATAAGATCGGCATCATTTTTAGAAGGCTCTATGAATTCCTGGTGCATTGGTTTCAATGTAGTCTGATAACGGTGTAATACTTCGCTCAGATCTCTTCCTCTTTCCTGGGTATCTCTCCTGATCCTCCTGATCAGCCTTTCGTCAGAATCTGCATGAACAAATACTTTCAAATCAAATTCTTTCAGTAATTCTTTGTTGGTAAGAACCAAAATTCCTTCTACTACCAATACGTTTTTAGGTTCTACAGTGACATGATCTCCTGTTCTGGAATGAGTGACAAAGCTGTAAATGGGCTGTTCAATAGGCTCATTATTCTTTAAAGCTTTCACATGTTTTATCAATAATTCAAAATCTATCGACTTGGGATGGTCATAATTCAGAGCTTCTCTTTCTGTCAATGTAAGACCTTGGTTGTCGTGATAATAATTATCCTGAGAAAGGATATTCATTCCCTCAATATCAAGCTGCTGAAGTATCTTGTCAACAACTGTAGTTTTGCCGGATCCAGTACCACCGGCAATTCCTATTACAAGCATTATTTTTTTGTTTCTTTATAGTTGGTACAAATATACTATTTTAGATAAAATATGACAATGTAAGAGTATTGAGAAATTAAAAGATTAAAGCATTTAAAGATTAAAAGATTTTCCTGAAGCCTTCTACTCTTTGTCATTTATTGCCATTACTCAACTTTCCCCTTCGGATTCAATAAAAAAACCGGCAAATTTATTGCCGGTTTTTATTTTATACGATTTCGCTTGTTAATTCGCGCGAAATTAATTTTTCATGCATAGGCTTCAAAACATCCATTGAGCCTGTTTTTACGGTACATTTGCCTTTGTAGTGAACAAGCATCGTACATTGTTCTGCTTGCTCCAGGGTATGTTTGCATATTTCGATAAGACAGTCTATTACATAATCAAATGTATGAATATCGTCATTATGCAGTACCAGTTTATAAACTTCATCCGTATCATCCAGAACGAGGACATCTTCTTCATACTGGCGCTTTGGATCTTCATAATCTTTTATGATATTATAAAAATTCATTCTAACTGTTTTAAACTTCTCCAATTTTATCTGCTAAATGATCTATAGCATTAGGTTCCTCATAGACCAGTTCTACAAGTTCTACACTTTTATTATTCATTTTCAGAATTTTAAAGTGGTAGTCCTCAAGATCAAATTCCTGGTTTTCTTCAGGGATATCTTCCAACTCATAAAGAATGAATCCGGCTAATGAATTGTACTCACTTTCTTCTGAAAGCGGAAGTCTTTTAGGCAGAAACTCATTGATTTCGTCCAAAGGCTGCGTAGCCTGTACCCAATAGGTATTATCTGATATTTTATCAACGATTTTTTCTTCATCGTCTTCTTCATCCTGAATTTCCCCTACCAGTTCTTCCAGAATATCTTCTAATGTAATAATTCCTTCAGTCCCACCAAATTCGTCAATAACAACAGCGATATGTTGTTTTTTAAGCTGGAACGTTTTCAGCAAATCTGAAACTTTTTTACTTTCCACAACGAAAAAAGCATCCCGCATTAAATCTTTAAGGTCTTCATGATCCAGATTTCCTTTTCTTTTAACAAATTCCCTGATGATTTCTTTTGTATAGAAAATTCCGATGATATTATCAATAGAGTCAATATATACTGGAATACGTGAATACCCGCTGTCCATAATCTTATTGATGATATCTGTAACATCTTCTTCAAAATCTATGGAAGTAATATTCTGTCTTGGAACCATGATCTGTTTAGCAGAATGATCAGTAAAGTCAAATGCATTTTTGATGATCTCATAGTTTTCTTCTTCAATCTCTCCGCTGTCAGCACTTTGTTTTACCAAAAGCTGAAGCTCTTCTGTAGAGTGAATTTCCTGTTCGGAAGCCGGGTGAATTTTCACCAATCTAAGGAAACCATTTGACATTGAGTTCATCAACCAGATAAACGGTTTAAAAATTGTGTAAAAAACCCTTAGCGGAACAGCTGTTGCCATTGTAGTGGCTTCAGATTTTCTGATCGCAATTGATTTTGGGATAAGCTCACCAAATACAATGTGCATAATGGTAATCAACACAAAACTGGTCACTACAGAGATTGTAGTAATCGTTGTCTGAGTAAGATCAATACTCAGAGATGCGAAGATATTTTCAACCATATGATGCAAGGCACTTTCTCCTACCCAACCAAGAGCAAGGGATGCCAATGTAATTCCTAATTGTGTAGCGGAAAGATATTCATCAAGATGCTTGATGATATGTTCTGCCTGTTTAGCCATAGAATTACCTTCTGCGGCTTTTAACTGAATTTGTGAGTAACGAACTTTAACAATTGAAAATTCTGCGGCTACGAAGAAGCCATTTAGTAAAACAAGAAATAAGGCCAGCAAAAGCCTGACTATGTCCGAGTCCATTTAGAGGTTGTATAAATTTTATTAGGTACAAAGATATGCAAAATAAAAATAACCTGAATCCGGGATAGATTATTTTGATTGAGGATTTTTTGAAAGAAAATATGAAGCGATAAGATGTCGCTATTTTTTATTAAAAAAAATAATTGAATACATCCTCTCATTTCTATATAAAAAGACGGTTTTTGAACGGTAAATAGCAGTTTTAGTCTTATAAAAATAAAAAGCACCGATAAATTCGGTGCTTTAATGGTATGTTAAAATAATTCTTTATGAATTTTTCAAAGCTTCTGCTCCGGAAACAATTTCCAAGATTTCGTTGGTAATTGCTGCCTGTCTTGCTTTGTTGTAGAAGATCTTAAGATCATTTCTCAAAGCTTCTGCATTATCTGTAGCTTTGTGCATTGCTGTCATTCTCGCTCCGTGCTCAGATGCTACTGAATCAAGGATTGATTTGAAAACCTGCGTTTTAATAGACTTAGGAATCAGGTTATCCAGAATCTCAGCCCTGTTCGGTTCAAAGATATAATCTGTTTCTACCTGTGATTCTGTATTTTCAGGCATTGAGATTGGAAGAAGTTGTTCTGTTGTTACTTCCTGAGTTGCTGCATTAACGAATTTATTATAAATAACATATACTTCGTCAAATTTACCTTCTCTGAAGCTTGCCATTACTCCTTCAGTGATATGAGCAACAGCATCAAAGTTCAGATTATCATAAACAGAACTTCCATTAGCATATACTGAACGGCTTCTTCTTACAGCATCAAATGCTTTTTTACCTACAGGAAGAACTTCAATCTCATATTGAGAATTGTTCTGGAACTGAAGGTTAAGCTCTTTTACAATTGAAGAGTTAAAAGCTCCCGCAAGACCTCTGTTTGAAGTAACAGCGATGAAAAGTATTCTTTTAACCTCTCTTTTCTGAGCATATACAGAAATCTGATCAGGATCTGAACTAGAATTTACATTCTGGATAAGTTCCTGTAGTTTTTCAGAATATGGTCTTAGCATTACAATTGCATCCTGTGCTTTTTTAAGTTTCGCAGCGGAAACCATTTTCATAGCACGGGTAATCTGCATCGTAGATGAAATTGACGTAATTCTGCCTCGTATTTCTTTTAAGTTTGCCATTAATTTGGGTTCAAAGTTTAAGGTCTAAAGTTTAAGGCTTAAAACGTTATATTTTAAACCTTAAACATTGAATTTTTTAGTTGTATTTAGAAGCTAAATCATTAGCAGCCTGCTTAAGAACACTTGTAATATCGTTATCGATTTTTCCAGCCTTAATAGCAGCCATTGTATCAGGGTGCTTAGATCTTAGGAACTCGATATATTCGTGTTGGAATTCTTTAATTTTTCTGATAGGAACGTTTCTCATTAAGTTTTCTGTTCCAGCGTATACGATCGCTACCTGACTGTCTACAGGAAGTGGTGCATTTACCGGCTGCTTAAGGATTTCTACGTTTCTTTCTCCTTTAGAGATAACTGCCAAAGTAGAAGCATCAAGGTCAGAACCGAATTTAGCAAACGCCTCTAGTTCTTTATATTGAGCCTGATCTAACTTAAGAGTACCAGAAACTTTTTTCATTGATTTGATCTGAGCATTACCTCCTACTCTCGATACAGAGATACCTACGTTGATCGCAGGACGAACCCCTGAGTTGAATAGATCAGACTCCAAGAAGATCTGTCCGTCTGTAATAGAGATTACGTTGGTAGGGATATATGCAGAAACGTCACCAGCCTGAGTTTCAATAATTGGAAGTGCCGTTAAAGAACCACCACCTTTTACAATTGGTCTAAGAGATTCTGGCAAATCGTTCATTTGCTTAGCAATATTATCATCAGCAATTACTTTTGCCGCTCTTTCCAATAGTCTTGAGTGAAGATAGAAAACGTCTCCAGGATAAGCTTCACGGCCCGGTGGTCTTCTCAATAGTAGAGAAAGCTCACGGTAAGCAACAGCTTGTTTAGATAAATCATCATAAACGATAAGTGCTGGTCTACCAGTGTCTCTGAAGAACTCACCAATAGAAGCACCTGCCATTGCAGAATATACCTGCATTGGAACTGGATCTGATGCGTTAGCCGCAACAATTACAGTATAAGCCAAAGCTCCTTTATCAGAAAGAGTTTTAACGATTTGTGCAACAGTAGAAGCTTTCTGACCGATTGCAACATATATACAATATACAGGGTTACCTGCATCAAAAAATTCTCTTTGGTTGATGATTGTATCAATTGCAACAGTAGTTTTACCTGTCTGTCTGTCACCAATGATAAGCTCTCTCTGACCTCTTCCTACAGGAATCATCGCGTCAATTGCAACGATACCTGACTGTAAAGGCTCAGTTACCGGCTGTCTGAAGATAACTCCAGGAGCTTTTCTTTCCAATGGCATTTCGTATAAATCCCCAGTAATAGGACCTTTACCATCGATAGGGTTACCAAGAGTATCTACTACTCTTCCTAACATACCTTCTCCTACTTTAATAGAAGAGATTCTGTTTGTTCTTCTTACTGTATCACCTTCTTTTACTAATTTACTTTCACCAAGTAAAGCAACACCTACGTTGTCTTCTTCAAGGTTAAGTACAATACCTTCTACATCACTAGAAAATTTCACCAACTCTCCGTATTGTACGTTTTCTAACCCGTATACACGAGCAATACCATCACCGATGGTTAAAACTGTACCTACTTCCTCAACGTTTGATTGAGTGTCGAAGTTGGCCAATTGCTGTTTTAAGATCGCAGATACTTCTGCCGGATTTATTTCTGCCATTGTATGGTTGTTTTTCTTAATTTAATTGGAAATCTTTTTTAACTTGGTTCAATTTTGTCTTCACAGACGCGTCTACCTGCTGATCACCTACTCTTAGAACATATCCTCCAAGAATTTCAGGCTTTACATTCACTTTCAGATCAAAGTTTGAATCAGCGTTTACAAGAGTTGTAGATCTTAAAATCTGATCTAGGTTCTCTTTTGAAAGCGGAGTTGCTGTAGTAAGTGTTACTCTCTGTACACCGCTAAGGTCTTCTACTTTGTTGATGAATTCCTGAGCGATATTTTTCAATTGGGTTTCACGTCCGTGTTTAATCACCAATCTGATCAGATTTTGAGAAGAGACAGATAAACCTTTGAAAATTTCATTTGCTACTTCTATTTTCTTTTTAGAATCGATATAAGGAGTCATGAAGAATTTGTTTAAGTCCGCAGACTCTTTCATGATCTTTACTACATCTTTCATTTCAGAAAATACAGTAGCCGTTTGACCTGATTCATTTGTAAAATCAAGTAAACCTTGTGCGTATCTTTTAGCTACTTTAGATGTAAGCATTCTTAGTTAAGGTTTGATTTGTTTAAATAATTTTGAACTAATTCGTTTTGAGCTTCGCTGTTGTCTAATTTTTGTTTCAAGATAGACTCAGCAATGTTTACAGATAAAGTACCAATTTGAGTTTTGATGTCTGCCATAGCAGCATTTTTCTCAGCATTGATAGTTTGTTTAGCAGCTTCGATCATTCTGTCTCCTTCAGTTTTAGCAACATCTTTAGCTTCCCCTACGATTCTGTCTTTAATTTCTCTAGCTTCTTTAAGGATAGCGTCTCTTTCGATTTTAGCTTCACGAATGATTCTTTCGTTATCCTCTTTTAAAGTTTCCATTTCTTTTCTAGCTAATTTAGCTTGATTAAGAGCGTCAACAATAGATGTTTCTCTGTCATTGATAGACGTTAAAATAGGTTTCCAAGCGAATTTACCTAACAAAAATAATAATGCTAGAAAAATAACAGACTGGATAATAAATAATCCTGACGAAAACTGATGAATTAATTCCATTATATAAATGTATAAATAATTATTACTTTTTTTAAAGAACCATTATCTGTAACCAACCGTCACAGATAATGGTCTGATTTCAATTAGTTTACTGCGAATAGAGCAGCAAACGCAACACCTTCTACAAGTGCAGCTGCGATAAGCATAGCTGTTTGGATTTTTCCAGATTGCTCAGGTTGTCTAGCGATAGCTTCAAGAGCAGCAGCTCCGATTTTACCAAGACCGATACCTACACCTAGTACTACGATACCAGCACCTACAATTTTAGGGATTTCCATAATATATAATTTTAAAAAATTTGTTTTACTTTAATTTATAATTTCAATTAGTGAGCTGCATGATGTTCATGCTCGTGCTCTTGTACTGCCATTCCGATAAACAGAGCTGATAACATTGTAAAGATATAAGCCTGTAGGAATGCCACCAATACCTCTAGTAAATAAATTACCAATGTAAGGAAAGGGAATGCAACACCTGCGATAAAATTCTTAAATACATAGATCAATCCGATCAAACTCATTACTACGATGTGACCTGCAGTCATGTTTGCAAAAAGTCGGATCATCAATGCGAATGGTTTAGTGATTGTTCCTAATAGTTCGATAGGAAGCATGATCAGCTTCATTGGAACTGGTACTCCCGGCATCCAGAAGATGTGTTTCCAGTAATCTTTGTTAGCTGAGAATGTTGTAATCAAATAAGTAAGGATTGCAAGGAAGAATGTCATTGTAATATTACCTGTAACATTAATTCCGAAAGGCATTAATCCTAAAACGTTAAGGAAAAGAATAAAGAAGAATACCGTTAATAAATAACCCATAAATCTCTTATACTTATGTCCGATGTTTGGAATAGCAACTTCATCTCTTACGAAAATAATTAATGGCTCTAAAAATCTTGCAGCACCGGTAGGAACCACTGATTTTTTATAAGACTTAGCCATACCACCGAACAACACTAACATAAAGATTGATACTAATAAAATGATCAGTACACTTTTTGTAATTGAAAGATCTAATGGTTTTACGTTAGTTGGGTGACCGTGATCATCAAGAGTTATAGTTCCAGCTGCATCAGTCTTATAGATTTTCTCATGGTGCAATACATAAAAAGAACCGTCTACTTCAGTAGGCTCTCCATGCATAAACCCTTCTTTATTACTCATGAAAGAGTGAAAACCATTATCATATACAATAACAGGAAGAGGGAAACCGATGTGGTGACCGTCTTTATCAACCATCAATGTGAAATCATGTGCATCCAACAAGTGATGATCGATGAACTCTTTGTTTTCTTTGCTTACTTTGTCTTTCTCTGAAAGCTCTTGAGCAGGAGCTGCCCCGGCAGTAGCCTCACCGTGCTGTGCAGACACTAAGTTTAATACAAAAATACTGTAGAATAAAACTGCGAATTTCTTAAACATTGATAGGTTTTTTTCGTTGTGCAAAAATATGATATTTTTTCTAGTTTCAATAAATTATTTTACTGTTTTTTATCATGATTAATCAGCTTGATCGCATAGTATGTAAGCAGTGCTGTCAGGACAAAATAAGGGATGATAAAATGGAATTTATAGCCTGGAATCACTTCAAAGTTCAGTTTTTTTCTGATTAAGTACATCAAACCAAATTTTAAAAGAATCAAACCAATGACAGACAATCCTAAAAATTCCGGTGCTACTCTATTGATTAAGATAATAAGAGTAATCATCATCATAAACATGACGCTCAAGAAAACATAAAACTTAATGATCACAATTTCATCCAGGTGAAAAACAAATTTCCAAAGAGAAAAATGCACCAGGAACGTCAGAAAGAATAAAATGACAACAAGAATATTGGGATTGATTTTCATTCTAAATTTTAATAGACCGCAAAAATAGACTTTTTCTATCGTATTATGATAAGATTTGATATATATCATTTTTTCTTATCTATATAATATTACGTCCGGACACTTTAGATATGCTAAAAATTCCTTATTTTTGCAAACCTATAATTTACAATAAATATGTTTAATAGTTTACAGGATAAATTAGACAAGGCATTACATAATATTTCCGGTAGAGGAAAAATTACCGAAATCAATGTAGCGGAAACCGTAAAGGAGATCCGTAGAGCATTGGTAGATGCCGACGTTAACTATAAAGTTGCAAAAGATCTTACTAAAAGAGTTCAGGATAAAGCATTAGGAGAGAACGTTCTTACTTCCCTTACGCCTGGACAGCTGATGACGAAAATCGTCCATGATGAATTGGTAGACCTTATGGGAGGTTCTCAGGAAGGAATCAATCTTTCAGGAAAACCATCTGTAATCCTTATTGCAGGTCTTCAGGGTTCTGGTAAGACTACATTCTCAGGAAAGCTTGCTAATTATTTACAAACAAAAAGAAATAAAAAACCTTTATTGGTGGCATGTGACGTTTACCGTCCTGCTGCGATTGACCAGCTAAAAGTTTTAGGTGGACAAATCGGGGTTCCAGTTTTCACAGAAGAAGGTTCTACAAATCCTTCTACGATTGCTGAAAACGCAATTAATTTTGCAAAATCAAACGGTCATGATGTTGTGATCGTGGATACGGCAGGTCGTTTGGCAATTGATGAACAGATGATGAACGAGATTAAGTCAGTTCATTACTTCATTAAACCAGATGAAACACTATTCGTTGTTGACTCAATGACAGGTCAGGATGCTGTGAATACGGCAAAAGCATTCAACGATGCTTTGAATTTTGACGGAGTTGTTTTAACTAAATTAGATGGTGACACCCGTGGTGGAGCTGCTTTGACGATTCGTTCTGTTGTTGAAAAACCAATCAAATTCATTTCTACAGGAGAAAAAATGGAAGCTTTAGACCTTTTCTACCCGGAAAGGATGGCAGACAGAATCCTGGGAATGGGAGACGTTGTTTCCTTGGTAGAAAGAGCTCAGGAGCAGTTTGACGAAGAAGAAGCTAAAAAACTTCACAAAAAAATCGCTAAAAACGAGTTTGGTTTTGATGATTTCCTAAAACAGATCAATCAGATCAAGAAGATGGGTAACATGAAGGACTTAATGGGCATGATTCCTGGTGTTGGAAAAGCGATCAAAGATGTAGAAATCAGTGATGATGCATTCAAGCACATTGAAGCGATTATCTACTCTATGACTCCTGAGGAAAGAAGAAGACCTTCTATCATCAATACTCAGAGAAAAGGAAGAATTGCTAAAGGTGCTGGAAGAAAAATCGAAGATGTAAATCAACTGATGAAACAATTCGACCAAATGGGTAAAATGATGAAGATGATGCAGGGCCCTCAAGGAAAGCAGATGATGCAGATGATGAGCAAGATGCCAAATATGCCGGGAATGGGCGGAATGGGAAAATAACAAGACAAAATCATTCATAAAAAAACTCTCAGAATTTCTGAGAGTTTTTATTTTATCTGAATATGGGTTTATTTAAATTTATACCCTAGCCCCAGCTGGAAGAAATTCATTTTTAATGTTTCACCATCTACAGGGTTCTTGATCATATTGGTAAGACCAAAGCTATAGCGTGCATCTACAAATAATCCTTTATGGATGTTGTAATCAGCTCCTAAGAAAATACCAAAATCTGTGGATTTCAATGTATCATTCAGATACCTTTCTACATAACGCTCTCCTTCTCGGATTCCTGAAGGATCTACCATTCCTGCATTCGGACCGCTCATCTCAAATTTCACCTTGTTATTGGTCTTAAAACTCACATACGGACCTGCATAAATACCTAGTTCCGGAGTTACATAATATCTTGCAGACACAGGAATTACAATTCTGTTAAGGTTCATCTTTTCAGTTACTGTAATACCTGGCAATGAAACTTCTGCTTTTCCTCCAAGATTAGCATATTCAAGCTCTCCCTGAATAGCAAATTTGTTATTGAATTTGTGTTCAACCAAACCCCCAACATAAAATCCGGATTTAGATTTCATGCCGCCTTCAATTCCACCAAATTCAAAATCACCTTCATTAGTATTCAATTTTGATAAAGCATATCCTGCTTTTAACCCGAATGTGGTTTGCGCATTTAAACCTGCAAATAAAGCGATTGCAGACGCTAATAAGATTTTTTTCATGATTATTAAATAGTTTTATAGTAAAGAAGTCCTAAGATAGCAATCTCAGGACTAATTCATCTATTTTATTTATTATTTTGCAAATACATATTTAACTCCAAAAGTCACGGAAGTTAAACTGATCCCAAATTTGTAGTCATCAGCTCTTTTGGCACCGTCAATATCTCTTTTGTAAGTATTGTACCCGAACTCTCCTATTGTTGCTTCAATTGACCAGTTCTTCGTTATGAAATAATCCAGACCCGGCTTAATATTCACTCCAATGTTAGTATAGTTATTTTTTTGCATAAACGGAGCGGAAAGTATAGGATCTCCACCATTACCATCACTGTTAAAATCCAACTCTTCCTTGCCAAACTCCAATGGAACCTGCAATTGTCCGAAAATGTATAATTTATCAGATAAAGTCCAGTATTTTCTTATGAATGGAGCTACCACAAATGCGTTATCCGTATTTTTTATTTCAACCGGATTACTGAATTCACTTGCATTTACTTTGTATTTGGTAACAGCACTTTTGTATCCTACTCCTAGTCCCACCGCTAAATTTGTATTAACGAAATAACCTGCTGTAGGAAGAATCCTGATTACATTGTCCTTTCTGTTCCCACCAAATTCATTGGTTTCCTTGTGATAAAACCCTACCTGTCCTGAAAGATAAGAAGTTCCTTTAGCAATCTGTGCGTTTGATAAACCAAAAAGCGCAACAGCGCCCATCAATACGATTTTTTTCATGATTATTATATTAGTTTTATAAAAAAAAGCCCTAAGAATTTCTCAGGGCTTTCTTGCTATATGCTTTGTTTATTATTTTGCAAATACATATTTAACTCCGAAAGTTACAGAAGATAAATTCAATCCGAAGTTATAGTTGTTTGTAGCATCACCATCTTTTGGCTTGTAGTTGCTATAACCGAACTCACCGATAGTAGCTTCGATAGACCAGTTCTTGTTTAAGAAATAATCTAAACCTGGCTTCACAGTAACACCGATTTTAGTGTATTTAGCTTCAGTAGAAGTAGAGTTTGTAACAACTGAATTTCCAGAAGTAGCTACAGAGTTAGTTTCAGTTTCAGTTTTTCCAAACTGCATTGGCACTGCTAATTGTCCGAAGAAATATAACTTGTCAGATAAAGTCCAGTATTTTCTTACGAATGGAGCAACAACAAAAGCTGGAGTTTTAACGATGCTTTCGTTTACAATTGTAGTGTTTCCTAAAGTTGCTGTATTAGTTACAGTGTTCTTTTCAGTTTGGTAACCAATTCCTAATCCAACTGCTAAGTTAGTGTTTACGAAATATCCAACTGTAGGTAATACGTTGAAGTTTTCTTTTTTAATGTTTCCGTTGTTAGATTCTTCTTGAGAATAACCAACAGATCCTGATAAATATGTAGTTCCTTTAGCAATTTGAGCGTTTGATAAACCAAAAAGTGCAACAGCACCCGCTAATAATATTTTTTTCATTTTAAAAAATTTTAATACTTTCTGAGGGCAAATTTACAGTGGTCCTCATTAATATTAAAATTTGTTAATGTGATTAATATCATTGTTAAATTTTAGAGTATTGTAAAAATAAATCATAGTTAAGAGAAGTTATTGAGTTTTTCACAATATTATGAATAAAAAAACTCCATTTTACTAACGAGAGGTGAATATGTTTACTTTTTTAAATTTTCGTTTTTTTTCTAAAACCCCATGAATTCTGGAAAAATGCCAAAATAAGTTAACCTAAAATATTAACTTTTAAGTTATTAACTCTTAAAAATTAAACATTTGTTTATAATATGAAGTTGTTTTTATCTTTCCTAATCGCTGTAGGGCCATTATTTCAAAAATTTCTGATAAAAGGTCTGTAAGTCTGCTTATATTATATCAAAAAAACTCCGGCCTTCGGCCGGAGTTTTTAATATGCAATTGCTTTCTTATTTCAAAAAGAAATTATAACCAATGTTAACAGCTCCTACATTCCAGCTATCTCTGTACCAACCATAGTCACGTCTGTTACTGATTGACTGATATCCGATGTACAACTCTCCTTTAGACATTTGATATCCAAATTTAGGCTGTGCATAGAAACCACCATCCACTCCATCTTTTGTAGAGATACCATATCCCAGGTCTAATCCTACAAAGATAGGAGCTCCAGAGAATCTGTATTTACCGGAAACAGCTACAGGAATAAATCCGAAATCATCAAAGTGATCTTTTCCGAAGAAATGAGAATATCCTGTTGTTACCCCAAGGTCAAGACCTTTAGCAATATTCCACATATAAGCAGCATCCACTCCTAATGTAAATGAAGATACATCACTTGCATCAGACACAGGAACCCCAATATGTCCACCAATTTTAAAACCTTCCTGCGCTTGAGCAGCACCTCCTAAAAGTGCAAAAGCACCTAGTAATAATAGTTTTTTCATTTTTTTAGTAGCTTTGAATTATTCTGCAAAAGTACTAATTATTTTCATCATAAGGATACAACCGCTCTACAACGAGAAAAGCAGAACAATTTTTGTCCTGCTTTTTATTATTTCTAAATAAGATTTTCAGAATTAGTTTCCTCCGAATTTGAAACCTACACCCACCTGAGCAAAGCTGTTCTTTACAGTACCTCCACTATTATCGTTAGATAGGTTGGATACACCTAAGCTGTATCTTGCATCAAAGAAAAGTCCGTTCTCCAGCATATATTCAACTCCTAAGAAAGGAGCAAGGTTTAAAGATTTGATATCTTTTTTAATATCCACATCACCAGTATCTCCTTCCACTTCTACATCAAGGAAATCTGAGCCAATTACAGTTTTTTGTTTAGCCGTAAGAATAATTCCTACGTTAACACCTGCTGCTACAGAAAAACCTTCAGTAATAAAGTATTTTGCAGAAACAGGAACCAAAAGAGTTCCAAAAGTAATCTTAGTTGACTCCCCAAAATACATTCCTCCAGCATTTACTCCGTCAATTTTTTCTTTAGCTCCAAGTGGTGAGTATAAAACCTCTCCCTGAACAGCAAAGTTATCATTGAATTTGTACTCAGCCATTCCACCGATATAGAAAGTATATTTAGGAGACATTTTTCTTCCGTCAAGATCATCTTGCTTATCATCTAGTTTAATAGTTGACATTGCGAAACCAGCTTTAGGACCAAATCGAAATTCCTGAGCGTTTGCAGAAATTCCCATAACAGCGACTGCTGCAACAAGTAAAAGTTTTTTCATGTTTAATTAGTTTTTACATTCAAGGTCTGCAAAACTAATTATTTTTTTCAAATTAACAAATTTTAACTAACCAATTTAAGGTTAATAAAAGGTTAACGGAAACTTTCACCTATTCTTAACTAGTCGTTTCTTAGTCTTTTGTCCTCATCATTATAAGCAAGAATAATCTTTCTTACCACCGGATGTCTTACCACATCCTCTTCTGTAAGATGCACAAACCCGATCTCCTTCACTCCGTTTAAAATCCTCATAGCTTCTTTCAGCCCGGACTGCTGGTTTTTCGGAAGGTCAATCTGGCTCGGATCTCCTGTGATAATGAATTTAGCATTCATACCCATTCTGGTAAGGAACATTTTCATCTGTGCATGAGTTGTATTCTGCGCTTCATCAAGAATCACAAAAGCATCATCAAGGGTACGTCCTCTCATGAAAGCCAAAGGAGCTACTTCAATTACTTTTTTCTCCATAAAACCTTCCAGTTTCTCATGGGGAATCATATCACGAAGTGCATCGTACAAAGGCTGCAAATATGGATCCAGCTTCTCTTTAAGGTCACCGGGAAGGAATCCCAGACTTTCTCCCGCTTCTACAGCCGGTCTTGTCAGAATGATTCTTTTCACTTCTTTATCTCTTAAAGCTCTTGCGGCCAATGCTACACTGGTATATGTTTTTCCAGTTCCAGCAGGACCAATGGCGAAGACCATATCCTTTTTCTCCGTCTCCTTTACCAATTTTTTAAGATTGGTTGTTTTAGCCTTAATAACTTTTCCGTTGACCCCTTTTACGATAATATCCTGATCAAAAACCAGTTGTTTCTCATTTTCGTCTTTAATATTTAGTATATTTTCAACGTCTTTCAGGCCTATTGAGTTGTTTTTGGAGATAAAACTGACAATATCATTCAGTTTTTGTTTCAGTATATCTAAAGCTTCCTTATTTCCCATGGCAAAGATGACATGATCTCTTCCTGTAATTTTAATGGTTGGAAAGCTTGATTTTATTAAGTTGAAATATTGGTTATTAACTCCATAGAAGATTTTCGCATCGATATCTTCCAAATCATATGTTAATTCAAACATGCAGTATTTTTATTTTTAGATTTTAAAATTAAAGCTTTTTTTCAAATTTATATCAAATTCTTTTCAACAATCTTTCGGGCTTTCTTTTTATTTTAAATAACTTTGCAATACTACATTATTCTAGAAATTGCTCATGTCAATTATTACCCTTACTTCGGATTTCGGAAATTTAGATTACAGAGTTCCCGCTGTGAAAGGCAAAATTCTGTCTCTAAACCCTGAGGTTAATATTATTGATATAACCCACGATATCCAGGCATTCAACCTTATACAGACTTCGTATATTGTAAGAAATGCTTATAAATATTTTCCTAAAGGAAGCATTCACATCATTTCCGTAGACAGTTTTCACAACAGATCAAGAAAGAATATCATTTACAAAGCCGATGGATCTTACTTTTTAGCGGCAGATAACGGTCTTTTAAGCCTTATCTTTTTTGATATTAAACCGGAAGCAATCTATGAACTTACGCTGAACAACCGTTTTGATGACATCATCAACTTTACTTCTACAGATATTTTTGTTCCTGCAGCGGTACATCTTGCCAATGGCGGACTCCCTGAAGTAATAGGGCGAAAAATAAGTACAGCCAAACAACTGATGTTCCCAAGAGCAGTTTATAATGAATCGGAAGGCATGATTATCGGCGAAGTAACTTATATTGATAATTTCGGAAATATAATCTCAAATATCAACAAAGACTTTTTTGAAAATATCAGCAAAGGCTACGATAGTTTTACCATAAAATTCAGAAATTTAAGCCTTTCAAGGATATTTTCCAGCCATACGGAGGTTGTTTCAGACTGGGAAAGGGAAACAGAATTCCATGGGCAGTCTGCTGCTATTTTCAATGATAGTCAATTATTGGAGCTTACCATCTATAAAGGAAGTAAGAAAAACGGTGCTAAAAGCCTGTTTGGATTGAATGTGGGCGAAAATATTTATATTGAATTCAGCTAAGATTATATATTTCATAAAAAAACCGATTTTTTTTATATATTTGTCAAAATCTAAAAATCAAAAATGGCAGAATACAAATTATTGCTTCCTTCCATGGGAGAAGGTGTTATGGAAGCGACAATTATCACTTGGTTATTCAATGAAGGTGATAACGTAAAGGAGGATGACTCCGTAGTAGAAATTGCAACAGATAAAGTAGATTCAGATGTTCCGACACCAGTTTCGGGGAAAATCGTAAAAATTTTAAAGCAAAAAGATGAAGTTGCAAAAGTAGGTGAAGCCATTGCTATTTTAGAAATTGAAGGAGAAGGCGCAGCTTCAGAAGAAGTAAAAACTGAAACTCCGGCGGCTACTCCGGATGCTGACACTTTAAAAGCGATTGAAGAGCCTTTACAAACAACAGCTGCTTCAAACGTAGAATTCTCAGGAGATCTTTATTTATCTCCACTTGTAAAATCTATTGCACAACAGGAAAATATTTCTGAAACTGAACTGAAATCTATCAAAGGAAGCGGTTTGGAAGGAAGAATTACAAAAGAAGATATATTAGCATATGTTGCTAACAGAGGAAACCAGCCGGTTCAGCAGGCGGCTCCTGTACAGGCAGCATCCACTCCGAAACCAACAGTATCTGCTCCGGCAGCTACAATCTCGGTAAGCGCAGGTGATGAGATCATTCCTATGGACAGAATGAGAAAGATCATCGCTGAAAACATGGTAAAAGCAAAACAAATTGCTCCACACGTTACTTCTTTCATCGAAACAGACGTTACTAACGTTGTGAAATGGAGAAATAAAAATAAAGCAGTATTTGAAAAGCGCGAAGGTGAGAAATTGACTTTCATGCCGATTTTCGTAAAAGCTGTAGTAAAAGCAATTCAGGATTTCCCAATGATCAATGTTTCTATCAATGGTGAAAACATCATCAAAAAGAAAAACATCAACATCGGTATGGCTACTGCCCTTCCGGACGGAAACCTTATTGTTCCTGTAATTAAAAATGCAGATCAGTTATCACTTTCAGGTCTTGCAAAAGCAATCAACGATCTGGCTTACAGAGCAAGAAACAAGAAATTAAGACCTGAAGACACTCAGGGTGCAACCTATACTATTTCTAACGTAGGAAGTTTCGGAAACCTTATGGGAACCCCTATCATTCCTCAGCCTCAGGTAGCTATTTTAGCAATCGGAGCTATCGTTAAGAAGCCTGCAGTTCTTGAAACAGCTGATGGTGATGTAATTGCTATCAGAAACTTAATGTTCATGTCTCACTCTTATGACCACAGAGTGGTAGACGGTTCTTTAGGAGGAATGATGCTGAAGCATGTTCACGACTATCTTGAAAACTGGGATCTGAACACAGAAATATAAGTAAATATACAATCAGCAATAAAGTAATTTTTGCCGGTTTTAAATACAAACCTCCGTTTTTCGGAGGTTTTTTTGTTTTTGTTAACCAAAGCTCAATGAAATATCAAAAGATCAAACAACATAAAATAACAATTACAAATATTTAAATAAAAGGTATTTAATTTATTAAATCAATAACAAATTAAACACAATTCTATCTACAATAACTTTTTTGGAAGTTAGATTTATTAGCGCTATTTTTAAACTTAAATAATATTCAACAATGGATCTGGATTACAGAAAGTATGACATGACTAAATTTTCTGATTTCACCGAACAGGATGAAAATCTCATTGATGGAGTCTACGATCAGCTTTCTGCGGTCTATGAAATTTCTGTAATTGATCTTAAAGAATCTCCTTATGAACAATTCAGTTCTCATGATCTCTATCCCATATTCATCCCGCAAATCTGTTATTTTGTAAAAGACAGAACGACAGGTGATTCTTTCTATCTTTTTATCGTCAGCAAAGTTGGAATGACATCCAAAGGAGGCCGGTTAGGTCGTAAATTTGACACTATTCAACTTTGGGGACTCAAAAAACTGGAGGAAGATTTTGGGTATATCTCCATCAATAAAAAGAAATTAATGGATAAGATTGCAGGAATATTCAGCAGTTTTACTATCAATTTTAAAGATCATGAATTTAAAGATTTCTATGTTTTAGGAAGTGATCAATTTAAAACCATGAATTTTCTAACTCCAAAAAGAAAAGCAGCTATAAAAACTTTTCCGAATGAAAATTTCAAACTTGAAGTGAAAAACAATATTTTAAGCTTTGGTTTACCGGAAATACTTACAATTGGAAACGCTGAAATCATCTCAAAATTTTTAAACCACATATAATTTTCAAAATTTTACCGTAATTTCATCCCTCAAAACAGACAAATGCTGAAAATTTTCATCCTGATACGGAAATCCATCAAAAATTCCTTTGACAATATCCGGAACGAACAGCTGAAGTACAATCTGCTTCAGGCTATTCCTTTTTGGATAGGATCTGTTATTACAGGTTTTTTTGCCGTCATGTATGCACAGATATTTGCCTGGGGTGAACATCTTATGAATTTTATCTTTGACTGGCATGCATGGATGATTTTCATCATCGCTCCCATAGGATTTGTACTTTCCTGGTGGCTGGTGAAAGAATTTGCGCCCAATGCCAAAGGAAGCGGTATTCCACAGGTCATGGCTGCGGTAGAACTCGCCAATCCGAAAGAACACCGCAAGATCAGAAGCCTTCTGAGTATTAAGATTATATTTTTCAAAATCCTGTCTTCAGTCATTCTGGTCATCGGAGGAGGTGCGGTAGGACGTGAAGGACCTACTATTCAGATTGCAGGCTCTGTTTTCAGAAAAGTCAACGAATATCTTCCCGAATGGTGGCCGAAAATTTCCAAGAAAAACATGATTATGACAGGAGCCGCAGCCGGGCTTGCAGCAGCTTTCAACACTCCGTTGGGAGGTATTGTTTTCGCTGTGGAAGAACTGTCAAAAACCCATATCAATTACTTCAAAACAGCTTTGTTTACTGCAGTAATTATTGCCGGTCTTACAGCACAAACACTTGCTGGTTCTTATTTATATCTGGGATATCCGAAGACCAATGATGTTTCTTTAATGGTTATGTTTCCCATTGTACTTGTTGCTGCTGTTGCGGGTATTCTAGCCAGTCAGCTTTCTGTTGCGATGCTTAAAATCAACAGTTGGAAAAAAAACAAGCTGAAAACCGATAAGGCCAATGTTATATTTCTGATCGTTTGTGCTTTGATTATTGCCTCAATCGCTTATTTCATCAACAGGGAAATTCTGGGCTCCGGGAAAGAAATTATGGAGCGTGTTCTTTTTACGAAGGACAAGCATGAAGACTGGTATGTTCCGGTTCTAAGAATGCTTGGCCCTGCCCTTTCTTTTACTTCCGGTGGTGCAGGAGGAATTTTCGCCCCTGCTCTCACAGCGGGAGCAAGTATAGGCTCTGTTATTTCAGGCGCCATTCATTTAACACCCAACGAAACCAATGTTGTTGTTCTGGCCGGAATGGTAGCTTTTCTCACGGGAATTACCAGGGCTCCGTTTACTTCAGCAATTATTGTTTTGGAAATGACAGACAGACATTCATTGATTTTCCACCTGATGCTGGCAGGAATGGTTTCTTCCATTGCTTCTATTTTAGTAAGCAGACATTCGCTGTATGATGTATTGAAGGTCAATTTTCTGACGGAGTTAAGACAAAAAGATTAGTCAGAAATTGTCCGTTGAAAGTTGATCGTTTGGAAAAGTATTGTATTGAAAATAGCTTTTCATTAAGAATATCCCCAATATTAAACTTGAAACTATAAACCATCAACATGCAACTATTTCATGAATCCTCTTGCATATAAGAAATATATTCTCTACTTTTGCACCTCGAAATAATTAACAAATTCATTTAACATTATGAACAATTACGAAACTGTTTTCATTTTAACTCCCGTTCTATCTGAGTCACAGGTAGAGGAAGCAGTGAACAAGTATGTAGATCTTATCAAAGAAAAGAACTGCGAAATCGTTGCTAGAGAAAACTGGGGATTAAAAAAATTAGCTTATCCTATCCAATTGAAAAAGAACGGGTTCTATACTCTAATCGAATTCAAAGGAGAAGGTAGTGTAGTAGCTGATCTAGAATTAGCATTTAAGCGTGACGAAAGAGTAATCCGTTACCTTACTACGAAACTTGACAAACATGCTGTTGAGTATGCTGTAACTAGAAGAACTAAAGTAAAAGCAGCTAAAGCTTAATTATTAACCCTATTTTTTTTAAAAAAGACAAGACATGGCAATAGATGAAATGGCTAAACAAGCCTCAGCTGGAGGAGAATCAGAAGTAAAATTCCTTACTCCGCTTGATATCAATACAAAATCTGAAAAGAAATATTGTAGATTCAAAAAATACGGAATTAAGCACGTTGACTACAAAGATGCTGATTTCTTATTACAATTTGTAAACGAGCAGGGTAAAATCTTACCAAGAAGATACACTGGAACTTCTTTAAAATACCAAAGAAAAGTTTCTGCTGCTATCAAAAGAGCAAGACACCTTTCTTTACTACCTTACGTAGCTGACTTATTGAAATAAGACAAATAAATAAAAGAAGAGAGCAGTCTCTTCTTTTGTTGCTGAATAAATAATTAATTCTAACTTGATTTTAGAACACTCTAAAATCTTTAAAAAGGACAACAACAATGGATATCATCCTAAAACAAGACGTAGAAAACTTAGGACTTGAGTTTGATACAGTAAGCGTAAAGCCAGGTTATGCTAGAAACTTCTTACTTCCTCAAGGAATTGCTCTTTTAGCTACACCTAAAAACAAAGCTGCTTTAGAAGCTACATTAGAAGCTAGAAAAGAAGAAGAAGCTAAATTAATCGCTGCTGCTAACGCTGTAGTAGATCAATTAAAGAAAACTTCTATCACTATCCCTGCAAAAGTAGGTTCTGGTGACAAATTATTCGGATCTATCAACAATGCAGATCTTTCTGCAGCTCTTGCTAAAGCTGGAGTTTCTGTAGAGAAGAAATATATCAAAATTCCAGGGAACACTATTAAGAGAACTGGTAAAGTAACGGCAAACATCAGATTACACAGAAACGTTGAGTACAATTTCGAATTCGATATCGTATCTGACGCTCCAGTTGTAGCTGCTCCTGCTGCTAAAAAAGAAGAAGTTAAATCTGAAGAAGCTTAATTTTAAGCAACTGAGATTTTCTCGCAATATCAACCACTTCAAATATTTGAAGTGGTTTTTTTATTGAATTACCCCATCTTCTTGCGTTGCAAAAATCCACCTCTCCAGAGAATAGAATTTCCTCCCGATAAATCTCATAACAAAAAAGCTATTACTGCTCTATCAAACACTTCCACTCACTACTTATCCCCTCTCAGTTTCTGCTGATATTCCGTAGGAGCAATACCGATTACTTTTTTGAAAATATTACTGAAAGACGACAGGCTATTGTATCCTACCATCATTGCTATTTCGTACATATTGTATTTTCCTTCCAGCATTAGTTCAAGGGAACGGGTAATTCGTAATGCCCGTAGAAAACGGACGTAATTCATGCCTAGAATCTCTTTAAATTTCCTCGAAAGGGTTCTGGTACTCATTCCGAATTCTTTGGCCGTAGATTCTATAGTAAGGGGTTTTTCAAGGTTCGCATGAATATATCTTGCAATCTTTAATAGTGTTTCATCCTTAGGAAAGGGATGCTGTATGGGAAATGCAAGGTGTCTGTGCTTTTTCTCGTGTAAAACTCCTTTAAGGGCTTTGAGAAAAAAATATTTAGAATGGTCATTTTTTGTGATTTTCCCATCCCATTCTTTAGTATATAAAATCATCTCCCGAAGTAGATTATTAACAGAATAAATATTAATTTCATCAAAAAAGCCATTTTCGCTTTCTTCCTTCTTAAAATAAAAATTATATAAATCAACTTTCGGACTGGTAGAAAAAATGTAGTGAGGTGTTCCGGCAGGAATCCACATAAAGCACCTTGCAGGAAGATACCAATGCTTCTGATCTGTAAAAACATGCACAATACCTCCTTCTGCATATACTAATTGTGCAGAACTGTGATAATGAATCTCTGTTGTTACATTACCTGTAAGGACATGATAGATGTAAAATTCGGCATCATCCTCTTCTACGGCTTTAAAATGACTGTCATTCATGAAATAAAGATAAGAAGATTTTTCAAATTGGCGTAAATAAGCAAATCTTTTTCTGTTTTCACAAATCAGGTCTTACTCTTGTCGTCGTAACTTTGCTGCATCAAAATCATTTTTAGCAAAAATCCTTTAATTAATTTATGAATATCATATTTAACGCATGCCGATATCTGTGCATGGCGTTGTGCTTATTATTGAGCAGCTTTTTACATTCACAGATGATAGATTATCAGCATCTCGGCTTACAACAAGCTGTAGAGATTGGTCTGAAAAACAACAAAAACATACAGATAAGTCATCTAAAACAGGAAATGTCCGCTACCAAAGAGAAAGATCTCAAAATGGAAAAGCTTCCGGACATTGAATTTCATACCAGCTATACTCAGGTAACCAATTTGTATCAGCATCAAAATGGCGTATTTAACAAAGCGACAAGGTATGATGCGATCAATGGGATGTATGATTTTACATTATCTGCATCAATTCCTGTGTACATGGGCGGCAAAATAAAAAATACAGAAAAAAAAGCGGCTATTGACACTGAAATATCTGCTTTAAGAACGCATTTGGATGAGAGACAGCTTACCATGGAAATCATCACAGCTTTTCTGCAGATCCATCATTTAAAAGAACAACAAAGTCTCATTAATGATAAGATGAAAGAAGATTCTGTTAACATTAAACAGGTAAAAGCTCTTAAAGCCAACGGAGTCGTAACAGTGAATGAAGTATTGAGAACTTCATTACAGCTTTCCAATCATAAAATGAGCTGGACAGAACTGGATAACGATATTCAGATTGCAGAGCACAAACTGAAAACAATTCTTTCTCTTCCGGAAATTCAGGAAATGCATGTGAATACGGAAGATCTTATTTCGGAGAATGCTGCGATTCCTTATATTGATGATTTGACTGAAACAGCTTTAAATAAAAATGAATCCGTTGAAATCACTCACAAAAATCTTTCACTGAAGGAATTGGATCAAAAAATCACCAAAGCGAATTACTTACCTAAAATTACAGCAGGCGGAGAATATTTTTTAAAGTATCCGAATATGATGTTTTTTCCTCCCGAACCTTATGCATACCGTCTGGGAATGATGGGTGTGAATCTTAGCTATCCTATCGAAAATCTGTATAAAAATAAATACAAAATGCAGGAAGCACGGGAAAATATAGACCTTGCCAAGCTTCAGATAGCAGAAAATGAAGAGAAAATAAGACACAGTGTCTACGAAGCCTACAAAAAGTTTGAAGAAACAGACCAGAAAGTGAAAATTGCTGAAGAAGCGATTGACCAGGCTAAAGAAAACTATCGCATTGTAAGAACAAAATATGCGAACAAACTAAGTCTTATCACTGAATTGATTGATGCCGACAATACTTATCTGGAGGCAGAATCTAACCTTATTTCCGTAAAAATAAACCGACAACTTAAATATTACCAACTCCAATATACGATTGGAAACTTATAAAAACTATGGCACAGAAACAACTGACACAAAAGGAAAAAAGAATCAACAAGTCCATTACTTTACTGGCCTGGATCCTGATTATCAGCGGAATTACAGGAATGGTCAGTTTTTATCTTTTTTCAAGAAAGAATGTCACTACCAACGATGCACAGATCGAACAATATATCACTCCTGTATCCAGCAAGGTTTCCGGATTTATCAAAGCAATACAGTTTAATGAAAATCAGTTTGTACACAAAGGTGATACTTTGATTATCATAGACAACAGAGAGTTTGTGAATCAGGTACAAATGGCAGAAGCCAATCTCCACGCCAATACAGCTACCATCAGCACTATTGAAAGCGGTGTCAATACTAAAGAAAGCGATACAAAGATCATTGATGCCAACATTGCTTCTGCAAGAATTGATATCTGGAGAACAGAACAGGATTTTAAAAGATATAAAAACCTGCTGTCAGAAGATGCCGCTACCGAACAGGAATTTGAAAATGTAAAAGCTTCATATGAACAGTCAAAGGCCAATCTTCTGGCATTGGAACAGCAAAAAAATGCAGTAAGAGCCGGAGCCAATGAACAGCAGACCAAGGTTGCCCCTGTTAAAAGCCAGATTCAGCAGAGTTCTGCAAGTCTGAATAATGCCAAACTCTATCTTTCTTATACTGTAATTACGGCTCCCTATGATGGGTGGGTTGGAAAAAAGACTATTCAGGAAGGGCAATTGATTAAAGAAGGTCAGGCTTTGGTACAGATGGTCAGCAAAGAAAAATGGATCATTGCCAATTACAAAGAAACACAACTTGGACAGATTGATCAGAACCAGGAAGTCATTATTACTGCAGATGCTTATCCCGACGTAGAATTTAAAGGAAAAATACTTTCCGTTTCTCCAGCATCAGGATCACAGTTTTCTTTAGTAAAACCTGATAACGCAACCGGAAACTTTGTAAAAATTGAACAGAGATTTCCTGTAAAAATTATTCTTGATAATAATAAAGACAACGAAAAACTGCTTTCCGGAATGAATGTTCTGGTGAGCGCGAAGAAGATATAAGTTTGAGTGCGGGAGTGAATTGAAGTACTAGAGTACAAAGTTATTCAATTGAAAATCACTTCAAATCAATACATTTCATACTTTACGATTAAATTATTTTTTTAGCGAAAAGACAAGACTGCAAAATAGCGAATCTGCAAATTTTTTCTTAAGCATATTTGCCATTTTACCTTTTACTTTTACACCTTGCTTTTTTGTCTTTTCGCATTTTAAACTCAGGCTGTGAGTTTACTTATCTGCCTTTTCAGCATTTATCTTTTAATGCTTTCAAAAAATTATGCAACACAATACAGTTTATCATAAATGGGTACCACAATGGCTGAAACTGCCGCTTCTTATATTGGCATTGTTTCCCCACCTGATGTTGTTGTCGCTTTTACATTCAAACAGCGCCTTCACCTCTTCTTTTATGGATGTTGATTCAGATGACATTCAGTATTTAATGATTTTGATGTATGGGACATTTGTGGTTACCCTTTTAGTTTTACAGCGGTTTATGGCTTATTTCAGCGTCAAATATTATGTCCTGCTGATGGCCTCTATTTCTGTTATTATACTTTACATTTTATCGGTAACTCACGATTATCATGTTATTTTGGTGATCCGGTTTTTAGAAGGAATTTTCGGGCTGTTGGAAGGGGCTATTTTCCTTCCTTTGATTATTGCTGAATTAAAAACGAAACACGCCAAAGTCTTAGCCTACCTTTTCATGTATACTATTATGCTCACCGGGGGTACAATAACCACTTCCCTGTTGAAATCAAGCATTGAGAACTACGATTTTCAGCATATGATCCTGATGATGGTCTATTTCCATGTATTTGTACTGATCATTGGCATTGCTTTATTCAACAGAAACAGATTCTTTCCTAAAAAACCTTTGTACCAATTGGATATTACCAGCTGGTTTTTACTTTGGGTATGCCTGCAGGCTGGCGGTTATGCTATTATTTATGGTAAAAGACTGATGTGGCTCGAGTCTGATACCATTATCATGTGTTTATTTATATTCCTGCTTTCGGGAGGATTATTTATGCTTAAACAAAGAAATTCCAAGAGACCATTATTTCATTTTGAAGTTTTCAGTTCAAAAAATGTGATTGCAGGAATGATTCTGTTCTTCATTTTTTACCTGATCCGATCAGGGCTGAATAATGTCTACAGCATCATGGCTACGGTATGGAAATGGCCCTGGGATTATATTGTAAACATCCAGTACTGGAATGTTGCAGGAACTCTTCTGGGTATAGTATTATCAGGAATCTGCCTGGTGCGTGGAGTTTCCTCAAGAATTGTTTTCTTTACCGGATTTCTGTTACTTGCAATAGACTGTGCATGGTTTACCTATACTTTTTATCCTGACACTGCCCTTTCTACGATTTGTCCGCCTTTATTTCTACAGGGCGTTGCTCAGGGATTATTATTTACGCCGCTAGTTTTCTTTTTGATTTCAGGAACTCCGGAAGAATATGTGCCCAATGCTACAGCTTTAGGAACCACAACCCGTTTCTGGACAACAGCTATTGGTTATGCACTAATGCAGAATCTGATGCTTTTTTTAACCTTAAAACATTCTGATACAATTAGTTCTAATTTTACAGACACCAATCCCATTTTTTACAGTCAGTGGAATCAGCTTTTCGGTGCTAATATTTCAAAACTGTCAGTTAATGATTCTTTATCAATGACAGCCGGTGCTTTTAAAGCCAAAATAACAGCTCAGTCTATTCTCCTTTCCAATATGGAAATTTTCACGGGACTTTTCTGGCTCGCATTAATTACGGCCATCTGTTTATTGCTGTATCATCCGGTAAAAATAGCTGTGAGAAATATAATGTAAAAGAAGGGAGCTGGAAGATCGAAGTTCCTGAGATAAAAGTAATACTCAAAGTTCATTTGGATCAATATAAAAAGTTTAATAATTTTTTATTGAAGTAACTACTTGTCTTCAAACAACCAAAAGTAACTTCCATCTCCCTTCTTCCATCTTCCAACTCTATCCTCTATCCAATTTGGCCGGTTTATTGTTCGTATTTTTCCAGCAGCAATATTGCGCAAAGCACTACGTTTAATACAAAAGCTTACGAATGGAAATTGAAAGAATTTTACTGAACCAAAGGGATTTTTTTACAACACAGCAGACCAAAAATCTTGCTTTCCGGAAAATGTATCTTGAGAAGCTTAAAAGCCTTATTATTGCTAATGAGAAAATGCTGTATGAAGCGATTAACAAAGATTTTGGAAAATCCGAATTTGATACTTTCACAACAGAGCTATCTTTTATTCTGAATGATATCAATTATTATATCAAGAATTTAAAATCTCTTTCAAAGCCTAAAAAAGTAAGCACCAATCTTGTCAACCAGCTCGGGAGCAGTAAAGTTCATGCAGACCCTCTTGGCTGTGTATTGGTAATCGGAGCCTGGAATTATCCTTATCAGTTATCCCTTTCTCCTGTTATTGCGGCAATGGCAGCTGGAAACTGCTGTATTCTTAAGCCTAGCGAAATAGCTGAAAATACGATGAAGGCGATGGCATTTATCATCAATGAAAACTTTCCACCTGAATACCTTTACGTATACGAAGGTGGTATTGATGAAACGACAGCTCTCTTAAAATTAAAATTTGACAAAATATTTTTTACAGGAAGTACAAAGGTTGGAAAGATTGTTTACAAAGCGGCAGCAGAGCATCTTACTCCCGTAACACTTGAACTGGGAGGAAAATCTCCGGCTATTGTCACCAAAAATGCCAATCTTGAAATAGCAGCAAAAAGAATTGTATGGGGAAAATTCCTCAATGCCGGACAAACCTGCGTAGCTCCCGATTATCTGTTGGTAGAAGAAACCATTCAGGAACAGTTTCTGGAAATGCTCAGAAAATATATCAAAGAGTTTAAATATGAAGCGGGCTCCGGGCAATACACAAAAATTATTAATCAAAGAAATTTCCAGCGTCTTATACACCTTATTGATAAAGATAGAATCTATTCCGGAGGATCTTTTGATGAAGAAAAGCTACACATAGAGCCTACTATTCTGAACCCTATAAACTGGAATGACGAAATCATGCAGGAAGAGATTTTCGGACCTCTCCTGCCGGTTATCAGTTTTCAAAGCTACAATGCAGTTCTCAACTCTGTTTTGGAACTTGAAAAGCCATTGGCTGCCTATCTTTTTACCAATAATTCCGAGGAAAAAGAAATCTTTACACGGAAACTTTCTTTTGGAGGAGGCTGCATCAATGATACGGTAATGCATTTAAGTAATGATCATCTACCATTTGGAGGGGTGGGAAGTTCAGGAATAGGAAATTATCATGGGAAATATGGCTTTGAAGCCTTTTCACATCAAAAAGCTGTTCTTGAAAAAGCCACCTGGGGTGAACCGAACATCAAATATCCACCGTATTCTGAGAAAAAATTAAGCTGGATTAAGAGATTAATGTAATACTCATAGAAATAAAAAAACTGCCTCATTTCTGAAGCAGTTTTTTATTTTATCCTTTTTTAGGAGCCCAGGTAGTAAAGAACTCTTTTACTTTTTCTTTGCTATACCCTTTTCCTTCTTCTAAAACATCACTTTGCTGAACCTTGATCATTTTCCCGTCTTTATCTAAAATAATAAAAACCGGATAGCCAAATTTCTCACCCGGATTCCCATATTGGGCAAAAACCTTTTCATTCTTATTATCCGGAGAAAAGTTCAGGTGATAGTAGACATAGTTTTTATCCACTATTTCCTTTAATTCAGGAGTAGTTTGTACATAATTATTAAAACGAAGACACCAGATACACCAGTTTCCGCCAGCCTGGATCATAACGTTTTTACCTTCTTTCTTAGCCTGAGCTACTAATTTTTTAATATCCGCCTCTGCATCCGCTTTTGGATCATAAGGCTTTGGCAGCTTAGCTTTTTCTTCAGCAGCTTTTTTCTTTGCTTCTAATTCTTTCTGCTCAGTCGGAACTATAAGAGCGTTTTTTTGATTTCCTTTATCAGGTGTATTTTTTACATCCTGTGCAAAAGCGATTACACTTAATCCCAGGAAAGCTAACATTGTCAATTTTTTCATAACATAAAAGTAAAAAAATAATATATATCCCTCTGCAAAAATAGAACCATAATTTTATTATCACTAAATTTGCGTGTTTTATGAATTTTCTAATCAAAATATTATATCTGATCTCCAAACTTCCGCTTAAAATATTGTATATTTTTTCGGACGTGATTTTTTTCCTGAACTATTATCTGGTAGGATACAGAAAAGAGGTAATTACCCAAAATCTGAAAAACTCTTTCCCTGATAAATCGGAAGAAGAAATTAAAGAGATCCGGAAAAAATTCTACCTTAATTTTTCAGATTATCTGGTAGAAACTATCAAATCTTTCAGCATTTCTGAGACAGAAGCCAGGGTGAGAATGCAGCACATCAATCAGGAACTGTTTCATGATGCTAAAAAGGAGGGTAAAAACATTATCCTTCTGGCAGGACATGTCTTCAATTGGGAGTGGATCAATGCATTGGCAAAGATTGTTCCCCAGGCGCATTGCCATCCTGTATACAGAAAGGTAAATAATGACTTCTGGGAGAACCAGATGAGGAAGGTCCGTAATAAATTCGGAAATGAAGCATTGGAAGCCAATGAAGTGATCCTGAATATTTTCAGATCTAAAAACAATGGAGATTCAGCCTATATGTTTGTAGCAGATCAGACTCCTCACTTCGCACATGTCACGTACGGATTAGAGTTCCTGAATCAGAGAACTCCTGCTTTTGTTGGATATGATAAGCTGGCTACCAGAATGGATCTTGTTTTCATCTATTGTGAGATGAAGAAGGTAAAACGTGGTTATTATCAGGTAAATTATCATAGAATATGTCCTGATGGTGAAAAGTTTACTGAAAATGAAGTGGTAAGAAAGTTCCATAAATTATTGGAAAACACATTACACAAAAATCCGGACAACTATCTTTGGTCACACAGAAAATGGAAATACCAGGACTCCATCAAAAATTTTGATTCCGAAAAAAATTAGATTGACATGCAGAAAAAACTGGCAGTTGCCATCTTAAACTGGAACGGCAGAAATTGGCTTGAAAAATTTCTTCCGGGTGTGGTTCAATTTTCTCAGAATGCGGATATTTTTGTTATCGATAATCTTTCTACGGATGATTCCATTGAGTTTTTACAAAAGAATTTCCCCACAGTAACCGTTATTAAAAACGATAAAAACTATGGGTTTGCAGGAGGTTATAATGAAGGGTTGAAAGCCATCTCTAACGAATATTACTGCCTTCTCAATTCTGATGTAGAAGTTACCGAGAACTGGATAGAACCTGCTTTGGAATTATTGGAAAAAAATCCTTCCGTTTCAGCAGTACAGCCTAAAATATTATCTTATCACAATAGAAGCTATTTTGAATTTGCGGGAGCTGCCGGCGGATTGATAGACAACCTTGGATATCCTTATTGCAGAGGCAGGGTTTTTGATGACCTGGAAGAAGATAAAGGACAGTATAATGATGAAACAGAGATTTTCTGGGCATCAGGATGCTGCTTTTTCATCCGTTCAAAAGATTTCTGGGAACAGAATGGTTTTGATGCCAGATTTTTTGCCCATCAGGAGGAAATTGACCTTTGCTGGAGACTCATTAATTCCGGAAAAAAGATTTATTATACGGGAAAATCCAAAGTTTATCATGTAGGTGGTGGTACACTTAACAAACAGAGTGCACAAAAAACTTTTTTAAACATCAGAAATAACCTTTCCATGATGCTTAAGAATCTTCCCTTTCCTCAATTGATATGGCTGATCTTTTTCAGATTATGTCTGGATGGTGTTGCCGGAGTTTATTTTGGATTAAAACATGGTTTTCCACATCTGTGGGCTGTTGTAAAGGCTCATTTTGGATTTTACGGACAGCTTCCGGGAACATGGAAACTTCGTCAGAAAAGCCAAAAGAATCAGTTCTATCAATCGAAATGGCTTATTTTTAAACACTTTTTAGGTGGCAGATGATAGGTTGCAGGTAATAGGGATAGTAAAAACATTTATAACTTCAACTAACCTTAAACTTTAAACTCTAAACTAAAGAACTAGCAACTGGCAACTGGCAACAATTTATAATTTAAAAACAATGGATTTCTGTGCAATAGATTTTGAAACGGCCACTCATGAGAAAAGTTCAGCTTGTGAGATGGGAATATGTGTGGTACAGGATTCTAAGATTGTTGAGACTAAAACCTGGCTGATCAAACCTCCGAGTTTTCCTTATTTTAATAAATTCAATATTGCGGTGCATGGTATTCAACCGGAAGACGTAAAAGATGCACCTACTTTTGATGAGATATGGTATGAAGCCCAGGATATGATGTACGGAAGCCTTATGATTGCTCATAATGCAGGATTTGATGCTTCTGTTTTAAGAGGATGTTTGGAACATTATGGGATGTTTACTCCCCAGCTCAGCTATTTGTGCAGCATACAGCTTGCCAAGAAGTCATGGAACTACCTTCCAAAATACGGTTTGAAACCTTTGGCAGAATATCATAAAATTGATTTTACCCACCACAGAGCGGGAGCAGATGCTGAAGTATGTGCAAAGATCTCTCTCCTGGCTTTTGAGAAATTGTTTCTCACCAGTAATGATGAAGTAAATGAATATTTGAAAGCGAAAATCAAAAAGCTTTAATAGAACAGATTATTGAACCCGGGTTCTTATTCTGCAATCTATCAATCATTACTATTGTACTATTCTGGCACAAAAAAGCTTTAATTACTCAACACTTCAGATAACAGATTGAATTTTGGAATATCAATTTCAAAAGTTTCCTGTGTTTCCAGGTTTTTCACCAGGTATTTTCCGCTCATATTCCCTACTCCGGAACGAAGCATTACATTGGAGAAATAAGAGAAATTTTCATTTGTTCCTATTTCAGGAGTGAGGCCGATTACGCCATCCCCTATAATCTCTGTATATCCAAATCCTACATCAAAAATCAACCATTTTCTTTTCAATACTTTGATAGGAAAGCTTCCGTCATTTTCTATCGTGATATTGTATTTAAAAACGTAACGGTTTTCGGATGGATAACTGTTTTTACTATCATATTCAGGTATTACTGAAACTTTGATATTGGAAGTCATTTTTGAAAACATCATTGTAGCATTTTCTTAATAAATACAAAAATCTCGCCTTTTTTATAAGGCGAGATAATATATTTACATTATAATTTTATTAAAACTATAAACCAAGGCCTTTTCTTTCGTCACCTCCCAATAATATTTCAACTGGATTGTCGATACCTTCTTTTACCGCAACAAGGAATCCTACAGATTCTTTACCGTCGATAATTCTGTGGTCATAAGACATTGCAACGTACATCATTGGTCTAATTACTACCTGTCCGTCAACAGCAACCGGTCTCTGGATAATGTTGTGCATTCCTAAGATTGCAGACTGTGGAGGGTTGATAATTGGCGTAGACATCATAGATCCGAAAGTACCACCATTTGTAATAGTGAAAGTACCACCAGTCATTTCGTCAACAGTAATTTTACCGTCTCTTACTTTGATAGCAAGATCTTTAATGTTTGCTTCCACGCTTGCGAAAGACATATTTTCAGCATTTCTCAATACAGGAACCATTAATCCTTTAGGACCTGAAACTGCAATTGAAATATCACAGAAATCGTAGTTTACTTTGAAGTCACCGTCGATAGATGCATTTACATCCGGGTACATTTGTAATGCTCTTGTCACCGCTTTAGTAAAGAAAGACATGAAACCAAGTCCAACTCCGTGTTTCTGAGCAAATTCTTCTTTATATAGTTTTCTTAATCTGAAGATTTCAGACATATCCACTTCGTTGAAAGTCGTCAGCATAGCTGTTTCGTTCTTCACAGAAACCAGTCTTTGTGCGATTTTTCTTCTTAAAACTGAAAGTTTAGTTGTAGTGGTAGTTCTAGCACCTGTAGCTGTCATTGGGCTTCCTCCTAATGCAGGAACAGCCGCTAATTCAGCATCAGTTTTAGTAATTCTTCCGTCTCTTCCTGTTCCTGAAACCTGAGCAGAATCCATTCCTTTTTCATCAAGGATTTTCTTAGCAGCCGGAGATGGAGCTCCTGTTGCATAAGTTTGTGGAGCCGCTACCGGAGCTGCAGGTTTTGGAGCTTCTTGTTTCGCAGGTTCAGCCGCTTTCGGAGCTTCTTCCTGTTTTGGAGCTTCAGCAGCAGGTGCAGCACCTTCTGGTCTTTTAGCATCCATATCAATTAAACAAACTACCTGACCTACCTGTACTACATCACCTTCTTCTGCCTTTAAAGTGATAATACCACTTTGTTCTGCCGGCAATTCAAGAGTTGCTTTATCTGAATCCACTTCGGCGATAGGTTGATCTTTTTCTACATAATCACCATCTTTTACAAGCCAAGTTGCAATTTCAACTTCTGTAATTGATTCGCCCGGTGAAGGAACTTTCATTTCTAAAACTGACATATCGAGTATTTTTTATTTTTTAATTGGATATTATTTAAATTAAGCTGTAACTGGTCTTTTTGCAGGAGCATCATCTCTGTCGAAAACTCTGTTGATCACTGCATTCTGGTTTTTCTCAAACATTTTGTGGCTACCTGGAGCTGGAGCACCGCTTGGTACCGGAGCAACCACCTGGATTCCTGTATCTCTGAAGTTTCTCAGGATATAAGACCAAGCTCCCATGTTTTCAGGTTCTTCCTGAGCCCAAACCAATTGTTTTTTATTTTCGTATTTGTTGAAGATTGCTTCAATAGCATCTGTCTGAAGCGGATATAACTGCTCGAATCTTACTAATGCAATATTTTCACAGTTCAGTTCTTCTTTCTTCGCCAATAATTCGAAGTACAGTTTACCTGAACAAAGAACTACTTTTTCTACTTTTTTAGGATCTGCAGTTGGATCATCCAAGATTGGCTGGAATGTACCGTTTGCAAAATCTTCAATTGGAGAAACCACTTTAGGATGTCTCAGTAAAGATTTAGGGCTCATTACGATCAGTGGTTTTCTGAAGCCCCATTTCAACTGTCTTCTCAATAAATGGAAGTAGTTGGCAGGTGAAGTAATATTAGCCACTACCATATTTTCATTAGCACAAAGGGTAAGGAATCTTTCCAATCTTGCTGAAGAGTGTTCTGCTCCCTGTCCTTCTGAACCGTGAGGCAATAACATTACCAATCCGTTCTGGATTTTCCACTTTTCTTCGGCTGCGGCAAGATATTGGTCAACAATAATCTGAGCACCATTCACGAAATCTCCGAACTGAGCTTCCCAGATCGTTAATGTATTTGGAGAAGCCATTGCATATCCGTAATCGAAACCTAGAACACCATATTCTGAAAGGTGAGAGTTGAATACATCAAATCTGCTTTCTGATACGTGTCTTAACGGGATATATTCTTCTTCTGTATCTTCTGTTTTTACTACCGCATGTCTGTGAGAGAAAGTACCTCTTTCTACATCTTCTCCGGAAATTCTTACGTTGTGACCTTCTACAAGTAGTGTTGCGTATGCTAACCACTCTCCTAATGCCCAGTCTAATGAATTTCCTTCAATAGCTTTGATACGGTTTTCGAAAAGTCTTGTAATTTTATTGATGAATTTTTTATCAACAGGAAGTGTTGACATTTTCAGCGCTAATTCTTTCAGCTTTGCTGCATCATATTTTGTATCAACCGGCAACTGAACTGCTCCTCTCTTTCCGATTGGGTAGTTAGTCCAGTCTTCAGCCATGAACAGATCCATTACGTTCTTTTCAATTTCCTTTGAAGCATCAAAATCTTTATCCAGAAGAGCTTTGAATTCCGTTTCCATTTTAGCAATTACATCATTGGAAGTAATGCTGTCTTTAAGTAATTTATCTTTATAAATTTCTCTTGGATTCGGGTGTTTTGAAATTGTTTTATATAAGTTAGGCTGAGTGAATCTTGGTTCATCACCTTCATTATGTCCGTATTTTCTATATCCTAAAAGGTCGATATAAACATCTTTTCCAAATTTCGCTCTGAAATCAGCAGCAAAATGGATGGCATGAACAACAGCTTCAGCATCGTCAGCATTCACGTGCATTACAGGAGATTCTGTAACTTTTGCGATATCTGTACAGTATGTTGAAGATCTTGCATCCATATAGTTGGTTGTAAATGAAACCTGGTTATTTACAACGATATGAACGGTACCTCCTGTTCTGTATCCTTCCAGCGTCATCATCTGAGCTACTTCGTAAGCAATACCTTGTCCGGCAATAGCTCCGTCACCGTGAATGATGATTGGCAATACTTTAGAGTAATCTTTGTATTTGTCATCTACTTTTGCACGGCAGATCCCTTCTACCAAAGCAGCCACTGTCTCAAGGTGAGACGGGTTCGGAGTAAGGTTTATACACACTTCTTCTCCTGAAGCAGTTTTGATCTTTTTAGATGATCCTAAGTGATATTTAACATCACCTGAGAATACATCTTCTTCAAACTCCTTCCCTTCAAATTCCGAGAAAATCTGCTTGTAAGATTTCCCAAAAATATTGGTAAGTACGTTTAGTCTACCTCTGTGAGCCATTCCTAACACCACTTCATCCACTCCTAACTGAGAAGATCTTGAGATCAACTGATCTAAAGCCGGAATTAATGTTTCACCTCCTTCTAATGAGAATCTTTTTTGTCCTACAAATTTTGTGTGAAGATAGTTTTCAAATGCAACCGCCTGATTTAATTTTAATAAAATCTCTGTTTTTTCGTTTGCAGAAAGGCTTGGATGGTTTTCATTTACCTGAAGCCATCTTTTGATAAAATCTTTTTCTTCAACGTTGTTGATGTATGTATATTCTACTCCGATAGAATCGCAGTAGATACTTTCAAGATGTTTGATCAAATCTGCCAATGTAGCAGGCTCTTTCATTCCTGTTTCAACAGCGCAGTTGAATTTTGTATTTAAATCTTCTTTAGAAAGACCGAAATTTTCGATATCTAAAGTAGGTGTATAGTGTCTTCTTTCTCTTACCGGGTTTGTTTTTGTAAAAAGGTGCCCTCTTGTTCTGTAAGCCTCAATAAGGTTTACTACTTTAAATTCTTTCTTGATATGCTCAGGAACTTCTCCGTTTGATACTGCCTGAGAAATCTGTTGTTGAACTGCCGGGGCAGCGCTGGCCGAAGCCTGAATAAACTGGGTGTTATCGTCATCTCCATAGTTCTCTAAAGCAAAATCGAAGCCTTGAAAGAAGGCTTTCCATGATGGTTCTAGGGAGTCTGGGAATTTTAAGTACTGTTGGTATAAATCCTCAATTAATTGAGAATGAGCTGCGTTTAGGAATGAAAATCTGTCCATTATTACAGTTTATCTATTTTATTAAAATTTATTTGTAGAATTAATCTTCAAATTTAATAAAAAAAACCGAGTTAGAACAGTCTGAAACCGTTAAAAAAACTTAAGAAAAAAATAAATAAATAAAAATCACTTATACACTGATAATGAGAGCTTCATGTTCACGTCCTGTCCTTCCATCGGACGTTCAATAAAGGTCTGACGGATATCCCCGAAGCGCATCTCGTCTTTTTTGGCTTTCTGAATCAGCTGCTGAATTGCCCGAATTCGTCCTTCATAGTTCCCTTTATAGTAGATTACGTAATTTTGAGACGGATTTACAGATCTGAAATTGAAATTATTGTCAGACACTCCAATTTTCTTAGAAAGCGGAATTCCCAGAAAATAAGAAACTTCTTTATCTTTATAATTGTCCGCGTCAGTGATCAGGATGGGATATCCAAATTCATCATCTCTTTTTCCCATATCCATCGTCACAAAGTTATAAGCTTTGTTATAATTCATCACGATATTTTTGTAGAGCGCGTCTTTCTTATTTGAAGTACTTACATTGATCCCAAGCAGCAGTTTGTCTTCTTCATTTTCCACCATCAGGCTGTCATATTTGATTGCTGCCATCTGATTGTCTTTTTCTACTTTATTTCCTAAAGAATTTTTAAGATTCGTCATGCTTTTGTCGATATTTTCAGCAAAACGGTCTTCAGTCCAGAAGTTTTCTACTCTTTTCCAGACAGCCAGTTTAGGTGTATGTACGTACCAGATTATTTTTGTTTTTTCTGCAGAAACAGGCTTAAATTTAACATCAACCAGCGTTGGATTTTCATTTTCATCCTCAAAAAGCTGATATTTCAATGTTTTATTAAGGTTCTCATACCGGATGAACATTTCTCCATCGGTATTATTTTTAGCATCTACATAACTGATGGCACTTCCCTGTCCTTCATAAGGCGTATAGTAATCAATATCGATAGATTGTGAACTGGTAAAAAAGTTGTTCCATCTTGTAAAGTTCTGCAGATTATTAAACTGGGTAAATACCTTATCTACCGGATAATCAATCTCTTTTTCAATGGTGAAATTTTTACTTTCGTCCACAAAATAGTACATGGAAGCAGCATAAGCTCCCCCCAACAAAACAACGATAAAAGTTAATATCTTAAAAATACGCATCGCACAAAAATAGTATAAATAAAAAGAGTGAACAATATGCTGATCACTCTGATTGTATGTTTAACAATAATTAATCTGGTTAAAGGCTGGAAGCTGGGTGAGAGAAGCTAGAGGTTACTATTCCGTGGATAATTACTAATCATTTTTTGATTAAAAACATTCGACCTTACCTTATAAACATGAATTTTATATGATAAGATTACTGGTTCTACATCAGCTTAATATCTTCCAGCTTCCTTTCTATTATCCGACATGTGTTCCCGGAGCAATTACAGCGCCTTTCTTCACTACAACAATCCCATCCTGTACGGAATAAGTTCCATAGTCGCCATCCGGGATATGTTTTCCTCCGATGATTTTCACATTGTCACCGATGTAACAGTTTTTATCAAGGATTGCTTTTTCTATATAACAATATTTCCCGATTCCCATATTAGGGCGGCCAGCTCTGTCATTCAGCACAATTTCTGTGGTATTCTGGTAAAAATCGGCTCCCATCACATAGGAATTTACGATGGTGCTTCCTTTGTCTATTCTTGTTCTGTTCCCGATTACTGAATTTTCAATTTTATCAGCCATAATGATACATCCGTCACCAAACACAGCCTTACTTACATAAGAACCGTTGATTTTTGACGGAGGAAGCATCCTTGCTCTGGTATAAATGGGTGAAGAAGAGAAAAGGTTAAACTGCGGCAGATCCAGACAAAGATCCAGATTCGCTTCGTAGAAAGATTCTATAGTTCCGATATCTGTCCAGTATCCTTCATACTGATAGCTTAGTGTCTTGTATTTTCCAATAGAGCTCGGAATGATATCTTTTCCGAAATCATCACCAGCTCCTTCATCAAACATTTTTTTTAGGATAGTCTTGGTGAAAATATAGATTCCCATGGAAGCCAGGAACTCTTTTCCTGTATGTTTATTTTCTGCTGAAACCTCAGATTTCAGACCTTCCAGCATATCATAATCCGGCTTTTCATAGAAAGAGGTGATATTTCCTTCATCATCTGATTTTAAGATCCCAAAACCTGTGGCATCTTTTGCATTGACAGGGATTGTAGCAATAGTAAGATCGCCTCCATTTTCAATGTGGAAATCAAGCATTTCCCTGAAATCCATCTGATACAGCTGATCTCCTGAAAGAATCAGGATATAGTCATAATCATATTTTTCAAGATGTTTCATCGATTGTCTTACGGCATCTGCAGTTCCCTGATACCAGCTTTCATTTTCTACATTCTGTTCAGCTGCCAGAATATCGACAAAGCCTTTGCTGAAAATATCAAAGTGATAAGAATTCTTAATATGTGAATTGAGAGAAGCAGAATTAAACTGCGTTAAAACCAGAATCTTATTTAATCCAGAATTCAGGCAGTTTGAAATAGGAATATCTACCAACCTGTATTTTCCCGCGATAGGCACAGCCGGTTTTGATCTGGAATATGTTAACGGGAATAATCTTGTTCCCCTGCCTCCTCCTAAAACTATGGAGATTACATTTCGATTCATAAATATCTTGCGTTTTTTATTGAGTTTATTGTTTTGTTCTTAGTGTTCACCGCTACTTTAAAACATTCTTTATTTTTATTGTATCAGCTATTATATAAAGCTATGTATTTTTCTGCAGATTTCTCCCATGCAAAGTCAAAATTCATGTTGGCATGAATAAGATCTTCCATCACTCCTTTTTGGTTATAAATGCCCAGCGCCCTGTTCATCGCATGTACAATATCATCTACGCCAGGATAAGTAAAGTTAAGCCCTGCACCTCCGGTTGAGATATCTTCTACGGTATCTCTGAGCCCTCCCGTATATCTTACTACAGGAACAGTTCCGTATCTCATGGAATACATTTGATTCAATCCGCAAGGCTCTACTCTTGAAGGCATCAGAAGGAAATCTGCCGATGCGTAGATCTTATGGGAAAGATGTTCTTTATATCCCAGATCCAGAGCAAAGTTGGTATAGGTATAATCGTATTCCTTTAACTTATTCTCAATATAGGTATTTCCAGACCCGAGAATCATAATATTTAAAGCTCCGTAACTTTGTTTAATGCTTTTCCATACTACATCCGGTAAAAAATCGGCTCCTTTTTCTGTAGCAAACCTTCCAATAAAGGCAAATAAAGGCAGTTCCGGCTTCAATCCGTATTCTTTGCAGAGTTGTTGTTTATTTTTCTTCTTTTGAGCAACTGCATTTTTACTGTTAAAATTAAAGTCCAGCATCGGATCGGTTTCCGGATTCCAGACTTCAGTGTCGATACCATTGATAATTCCGTATGCTTTTCCAAATTCCTGGCGAACAAGGCTTTCCAATCCGCGGAAACTTATAAAAAGTTCTTCCAGATATCCTTCTGAAACGGTGGTAAAGGCATCAGCACATTTAATCATACTGGCCAGAGGATTCATGAATCCGTTCCAATCCATCAGTCCCCATTTATAAGAATCAAAAGACGGCATATAGTGCGCCATCCCCCAGCTCATCGTTCCCTGATATTCTCCGTTGTGGATAGTTCCTATTGTTTTCACTCCTTTTAAAAATTCAAATTCCCGGCAGTGTTCTACCATAAAGGGAACCAGTCCGGTGTGATAATCATGACAATGTAAAACATCTGGACGAATTTCCATGGCACACAGCCAGTGTAACACTCCATGCTGGAAGGCCATAAACTGGAAACTTTCGTCCTGATATCCATAAGGATTGTCTCTGTCTAATAATCCGGGGATTCTCACCATATACAGTTCAAACCCCAGAGCGTTTGTCTTTTCTTTCAACACCTGAACCTGCAGCATATTGATTCCCTGATGAATAAATCCATCAAAAACCAAATCAAATTCATGATCATATATAAAGGGCTTGTTGTACCATGGTATTACTACTTTAGCTTCTACTCCTTTTATTTTATTCTGATATTTTGGCAGCGCTCCTACTACATCCGCAAGACCGCCTACTTTTGCTACAGGATAACATTCTGTACTTAAATGATAAACAACCATTCTTTATCTCTTGTGTTTAATTCTGTGTAATTTATACTTTTTATCTTTCTTCTGTCTTAAAATAATTCCTGCCAAGGGCGGTAGTTTTACAGTCATTGATTTCGGGTATCCCCGCCATTCTTCATGCTTCTCTTCCAGTATTTCAGGTTCTACTCCGCTTCCGCTGTATTTTTCATCATCAGAATTTAAAACAACCTCCCAATGAGTTCCTGCAGGAATCCCTATTTTATAATCCAGTACTTTTGGTGCCAGGTTCAAAGCTACCATAGCCACATCATCTTTCCGTTTTCCTTTTCTCAGGTATATATACACTGAGTTTTCCAGATCATCTGCTTCTACCCATTCAAAACCATGTTTATCAAACTGGTTTTCATAAAAGGCAGAGTCTGATGTATACAGGTGATTCAGTTCCTTAACGATTTCCTGCATTCCTTTATGAACAGGATATTTCAGCAAATGCCAGTCCAGGCTTCTGGTAAAGTTCCATTCACTGGTCTGCCCGAATTCATCCCCCATGAAAAGCAGTTTGGCTCCGGGATGGGTATACATATATACATATAAGGCCCGCAGATTGGCAAATTTCTGCCATTCGTCCCCTTTCATTTTATAGATCAGACTTGCTTTTCCGTGTACCACTTCATCGTGTGACAAAGGCATCATATAATTTTCATTATACATATACATAGAAGCAAACGTCAGTTTATGGTGATGGAATTTACGGTTAGGAAAATCTTCTTTAAAATAATCCAGCGTATCATGCATCCAGCCCATCATCCATTTCATTCCAAAGCCTACACCTCCGTCATGAACAGGTTTTGTAAGCATGGGAAAATCTGAGCTTTCCTCTGCTATGGTCATTATATTATTTCCGAATTCCTTATACACTGCAGTATTAAATTCCTGCAGAAATGTTTTCGCTTCCAGATTTACATTGGTTCCATAGATGTTCGGTTCCCATTCGCCCTCATTTCTTGAATAATCCAGATGCAGCATTGAAGTTACGGCATCTACACGCAATCCATCAGCATGGTAGCGGTCCAGCCAGAACATGGCATTAGAGATCAGAAAAGATTTCACTTCATTTCTCCCGTAGTTGAAAATATGTGACTTCCAATCAGGATGAAAACCTTTTCTCGGATCTTCATGTTCATAAAGATAGGAACCGTCGAAGCGGTGAAGACCATTAGCATCTCCGGGAAAATGAGACGGAACCCAATCCAGAATAACGCCTATATTATTTTTATGAAGTTCATCAATGAGAAACATCAGATCCTGTGGTGAACCGAAGCGTGAAGTCGCCGCGTAAAAACCGGTAATCTGATATCCCCAGCTTGGATCGTACGGATACTCCATTACAGGCATGAACTCTACGTGGGTAAACCCCATTTCTCTGATATAAGGGACCAGCTTTTCTGCAATATCCCGGTAATTTAAAAACTGTCCAGGATTATCACCTTCCCTCACCCATGAGCCAAGGTGCAGTTCATACACTGATATAGGAGCTTCCAGCCTGTTTTTTTCCCAGCGGCTATCCATCCATTCCTTGTCATTCCATTCATACCAGGTGGTGGAAACCAAAGAAGCTGCCTGAATATTCTGTTCCCAGCTTACCGCATAAGGATCGCTTTTTTCCAGAATCTCGCCTCTTGGTGTTTCAATGGCATATTTATATAATGTTCCCCAGGTTAAGCCTTCAATAAATCCTTCCCAAATTCCAGATCCGTCCCATCTTGGAAACAAAATGTGATCTTTATGATTCCAGTTATTAAAATTTCCAATAACGGAAACTTTCTTTGCATTGGGTGCCCACACTGAAAAGTACACGCCCTTCACGCCATCTTTTTCAGCAGAATGTGCTCCAAATTTACCATACAGCTTATAATGTCTACCTTCTTTGAAAAGATACACATCATGATCGGTGAAAAGCGTGTAGGTTTTAACAGAATTCATCAAGATCAGTTTATATTTATAATTTCCCTGAAACTACGAAAAATACTGACAATAGCGATTAATTATTCATCAAATAATTATCAATATCATTTCGTGTTTTGTCTTTCTATCAAATATATCATTTTTTACCTCACATTTTTATGATTTCAAAACAATCTTTTTTTTAAATTTAGCATCACTATTTTTATTAAACACATACGATGAGGTTTGAACTTTATACAGAAGAAAAAGACGACAGACCGGTATTTATCACCGGAAATTTCAACAGCTGGAATCCTAAAGATTACAATTTCCAGCTCCAACAAACAGATCCCTCCAATTATTTTATAGAAATTGAAGACCAGATACTTGCCGAAGAAATTGACTATAAATTCACAAAGGGAGGCTGGGAGAATGTGGAGCTGGATGAATATGGAAATATCACTCCCAACCGGAAAGTAAAAAAAGCAGCTGGCAAAACTTCGGATACTGTAAAAAAATGGAGATTAAACTGGGGACCGTTCAAAGAAGAATATTATCCCATTGCTGAAATAATTTCCGAAAATTTTTATATTCCGCAGCTTGACCGCCACCGTAAAGTTTGGGCACTGCTTCCCTACGATTATCACACAACGGATAAGCGATATCCTGTTTTATATCTTCAGGATGCCCAGAACTTATTCAATGAAGGAAGCGGCTTCGGAAACTGGGAAATTGATAAGAAGCTGTCTATCCTTGCAGAATATGGCCGTGGTGACCTTATCATCATTGCTATAGAACATGGCAGCGAGGAAAGAATTAAAGAATATATTTTCGATAATGATCATGTAGCCAATGGTTCTGAGGGAAAAAAATACATCCGTTTTATTGCAGATACTTTAAAACCTTTTGTGGATGAAAATTACAGAACAAAAAAAGACCGTGACAATACCGGAATTGGGGGCAGCTCATTAGGGGCGCTCATCAGTATATACAGCGGATTTCTTTATCCTGAAGTGTATTCCAAATTATTGATATTCTCTCCTTCACTGTGGGTTGAGCCCAATAACAATTTCCCGATGATGAATTTCCGGGTTCCTTTTAAAACAAAAATTTATCTTTATGGAGGCGGTCAGGAAGGATCTAAAATGGTCAAAAGGATTCATATTTTTGAAGAATATCTGAAAAGATGGGAAGAGAAAAAGCTGTTTGATTTTGAGTTCAAGACCAATATCAATCCTGAGGGCACTCATAATGAATTTTACTGGTCACAGGAGTTTCCAAGGGCCATTGAATGGCTATTCTACGACAATACTGAAAACCCTGTAGAAGTAAAACCACAACAACAAAGCATTAAAAACTAAGCCAGCAAAATTGCTGAAGAAGATTTTCGGACAGACAAGAACAAATGAAGACGACGATTGTCTATGATCTTAGAAAAATATAATATTTATTTATGAAACTAATTAATAAAAAAAACAAAAATTACACTCAGGTCTTCCACGTATTTACAGAGGAAGAATGGACAAAATCCAGTAAAAATTTCAATAAAAACATTTCTACTTTTTTTACGGGAAAGAAGTATGAAGTTTTCATTAATGCTCATGAAGAAGGAATTACCTATTTTATTGGATTAGGAAAATCTACGTTACAGAATTTCGAAATCCAGCAGGTTGCAGCAAAATTTTCACAAACACAGAAAGAAAAACTGCAGGCAGTGCCTACATTAGCTCTGGCAGATTTCATGAATGAAAAACAGTTTGAGGAATTTGTAAAAGGAATTTTAGCAGGAACGTACAACTATCCTTTCGATAAGAAACATGTTTTCTGGAATGTAAAATTTGAATTGCATTTTGAAAATTTAAGCCAGAAAAAACTAGATCATATCAGTCAAAAAACCGAAGCCCTTATTAACGGGCAGACTGCCTGTCAGGACTGGCTCAACAAACCTGCCAATCTTAAAAAACCGGATATTTTAAGTGCATATCTTAAAAATCTGGCAAAAAAACATGAGTTGAAGTACACCGTTTTCAACAGAAAGAAATGTGAAGAGCTTGGATTGGGTGCTTATCTATCGGTCAATCAGGGAAGTGCTTATGATGCTGCGTTCACTATTTTAGAATATAAAACTACGGTTAAAAATGCCAAGACTTTCGGATTGGTAGGAAAATGTATTTTGTTTGATACTGGAGGAATATCAATAAAAAGCTCTGCCAATCTGCATTATATGAAGTCTGATATGGGAGGTGCTACAGCTGTTTTGGGTACTTTAATTTATGCTGCAGAAATGCAGCTCCCTGTGAACATCATTGCTGTTCTTCCTATTACAGATAATGCTGTTTCTGAAAAAGCCCTGCTTCCGAGTGATGTGATCACAGCCTACAACGGAAAAACCATTGAAGTACTTGATACCGATGCCGAAGGCCGTTTAATCCTTGCAGACGGATTATCTTACCTTTCCAAAAACTACAAAACAGACTTTCTGATTGACCTGGCTACTTTAACAGGAAGCTCTGTACGCATGTTTGGAGATACCTGTGCCGCGATGTTCTCCAATAATGAGGAACTGAAAAATAATCTGATAAAAACCGGAGATCAAACCAATCAGAGAGTATGGAATCTTCCTTTATGGGATGTGTGGAAGGACGACATTCAGTCTGATGTAGCCGATATGAAAAACATCTCCTTAAAACCGATCGGAGACTGTATTATTGCAGCAAAATTCTTAGAGCAATTCATTGAAAACCATCCTAAATGGGCACATTTGGATATTGCAGGAGTAGCCTTTGGGAATGTAGGCTACGCCAAGGAAAAAGCAGCAACAGGTTATGGGGTTCAACTCCTTGTGGATTTAATTGAAAATTATCATTAAAAATTAGTTTTTTACAAAAAAACTCTGTATAATTGATTAGTGAATTTTCAAAAACGCACGATATTGCATTTTTTAATATTAATAAAACAATAAATAAATGCTTTTATTTTTGAAAATTCACTAAAAATTAAAAAACATTATATGGAGAAGAAAACTATTGTGTGTATTTCGTGCTATTACAAAGGCTACGATTTTATGGACGAAATGAAGAATCTCGGCAATAAAATCATCTTAGTAACCTCAGAAAATCTTAAGGAAAAAAACTGGCCCTGGCATGCAATTGATGAGGTATTTTATATGCCGGAACTCAAGCCGTCTGTATGGAATCTGGAGCATCTGATTCAGGGATTTTCCCACCTGATGAAAACCAGAAAAGTAGATGCTGTAGTAGCATTGGATGATTATGACGTAGAAAAAGCGGCATTAATCAGGGAAACATTCCGTATTCCGGGAATGGGACAGACTACACACCGGTATTTCAGGGATAAACTGGCTATGCGCCAAAAAGCAAAAGATTCAGAGATCAGCGTTCCCGAATTTACACCTGTATTCAATGATCATGAAGTCAATGAATTTACAGACCATGTTCCTGCACCATGGGTACTGAAACCCCGCTCTGAAGCTTCAGCATCAGGAATCAAGAAAATAACTTCCAAGGAACAACTTTATGAGGCACTGGAGACACTGGGAGAAGAACGTCATCTTTTTTTACTGGAAAGTTTTAAGCCCGGAGACGTTTACCATGTGGACAGCCTTACTTTTAATAAAAAAATTGTATTTACTTCTGCCTCAAAATACCTTGCTCCTCCTATGCAGGTTTCCCATGAAGGCGGAGTATTCAGATCTAAGACTTTAGGAAGATATTCCGAGGAGTTTAAGGCATTGGAAGAAATTAATGCCCGAGTTCTTTCCAATTTCGGATTGATCAATGGTGCCACCCATACAGAATTTATCCAAGGAAAAGAAGATGGAAAATGGTATTTTCTTGAAACCTCATCAAGGGTTGGCGGTGCTCATATTCCGGACCTGGTAGAGGCCTCAAGCGGTATTAATATCTGGAGAGAATGGGCTAAAATTGAAGATGCACTTCTGAGAAGAAATGATTACAGTATTTCACCACCTACAGGATATTACTCAGGGCTTATTGTTGCGCTGATTAAAGATAAGGAACCGGATTACAGTAATTTTGAATGTGAAGAAGTTGTAAAATTCCTTCCGATAGATTATCATGTCGGGATTGTTTACAAATCCGGAGATGCCTCCATTGTGCAGGACAGACTGGATTCTGCTGCAGATATGATTCATGCAGATATGCTGAACATTCTGCCTCCAAAAGGCAACAAACTGAGTTCCTAAAAATAAAGAGTAACATTGATATTCAAAATGTTATTGAATTCATAATATATAATCTGCCGGAAGATTCCATACTAAAATGTAATTTAGAGAGTATAAGTTCTGGAAAATGGCAAGACATATTATCAGTTCGTTGACTCAACTTTTAGAAAAAAGATCAGCCTGGAGGAATTGAATTTATCAAATAGAAGTACAGTATTAAAATTAAACAAGGAAAAATGCCTCATATAGAACATACAGAATATTATTCAAATATATTGGGAACAAGTCTCAAGGTAGAAGTGACCGGGCATTACGGCCACCCTATTATTATGTTTCCTACTTCCCAGGGACAATACACTCAAAATCATGATTTTCATCTTAACGGAAGTATCAACTGGTTTATAGAACAGGGAAAAGTAAAGCTTTACAATGTTCAGACCATTGACAGCTGGAGTTTTTATGATGACAAAATATCTCCTCAGCAAAGAATAAGAAATTATGAACGGTATGTACAGTTTCTGATCAAGGAATTTGTTCCCTATATTCAGAAACTTCATAAAACCCATCGCGTAGCAGTAGCCGGAGCAAGTTTTGGAGGCTATCACGCTGCCAATTTTGCTTTCAGATTTCCTGATGTGGTTTCTCATCTGTTTTGCCTTTCCGGAGCGTTCAGCATAAGAAATTTCATGGATGGCTATTCTGATGAAATCGTATATTTCAACTGCCCCAGAGAATTTGTAAGAAATGATGAAGCCTGGAAATACAAACACATGCATATTGTACTCAGTACTTCTGATCAGGATATCTGCAAAGAAAAAAATGTTGAAATGTCAGAAATTTTAAGGCTGAAAGGAATCGATTTCTGGTATGACGAAAGAAAATGGATAGGGCACGACTGGCCACTGTGGAGAATGGTCTTCCCAACCTTTATAGGAACATTTTTCTCTTAAACACAATAAAAAAGACAAATAGAAAAAAATATACACCCATCTTAAAAAACAAAAATTATGACAAAAAAAGTAGGAATTCTTTTCGGTATGGAAGACACGTTTCCCTGGGCATTTATAGATAAAGTGAATGAACTGGGAGGTGGAGATATCATAGCTGAACCCGTTACCATCGATAAATTAGAACAGGGTGCAGATTATGGGTATGCGGTAATCATCGACAGAATTTCACAGGACGTTCCCTTTTACAGAGCATACCTGAAAAATGCCGCACTCAATGGCACTTATGTAATCAACAATCCGTTTTGGTGGAGTTCTGATGAGAAGTTTTTCAACAATGCCCTGATGTCTAAACTGGGAATCCCACTTCCTAAGACTGTTCTGCTTCCGTCACACGAAAGGCCAGACAACACTTCTGAAACTTCATTCAGAAACCTGAAATTTCCACACGACTGGGAATATATCTTTAATTATGTAGGATTTCCGGCATACATGAAACCTCACGACGGCGGTGGCTGGAAAAATGTATACAGAGTAGAAAATCCGGATGACCTTTGGAACAAATTAGGCGAAACGGAACAGCTGGTGATGATGGTACAGGAAGAAATAATCTTTGATGATTATTACAGAGTGTACTGTTTGGGCAGAAAATATGTTCACATCATGCCTTACGAACCAAGAAATGCACCTCATCTGAGATATGCTACTACGCACCAGACAGAAGGTAAAGAACTTGAAAAACTACTGAAAACTATTCATGATTATACCATTACCATGAATGAAGCATTAGGATATGATTTCAATACGGTAGAATTTGCAGTGAGAGACGGTATTCCTTATGCAATTGATTTTTGCAACCCGGCTCCGGATGCAGACCGAAATTCTGTAGGAGAAGAAAATTTTGCATGGATTATAGAACATGCTGCAAAACTGGCTATAGAAAAAGCTAAAGAATATGTTCCTGGGAAACCTAATATTACTTGGGGAACCTTTGTGAAAGATTCCATAAAATAACATTGAAAAGAAATAAAAAACACAAAAAAAATGCATCATCAGTTTACTATTGGAATTGAAGAAGAATATCAGATCATTGATGTAGAAAGCAGAGATCTGGTTTCTCACGTTTCAAAAATCATCGAAGGCGGCAAAGCGGTTTTAAGTGAAAATTTAAAACACGAAATGCACGAATCTATGATTGAAATGGAAACAGGGATCTGCCAGAATATTCAGGAAGCCAGAGCAGAATTGACGAATTTAAGACGTCATCTTATCAACATCGCTCATGAACAGGGGCTGCGCGTTTCCGGAGGAGGTACTCACCCATTCTCTCATTGGTCAGATAACAATATCACACAGGGAGAAAGATACATCAAAATCGTGGACGACATGGGAGATGTAGCCCGTGAAAACCTTATTTTCGGACTGCATGTCCACATTGGAATTCCTAATCGTGAAGAAGGGGTAAGAATTCAGAATGTAATGCGTTACTTTCTTCCTCACGTGTATGCTCTTTCTACCAATTCGCCATTCTGGATTGGAAGATACACCGGATTTAAATCTTACAGACAGGAAATCTTTGTGAAATTCCCGAGAACCGGTATCCCAAGTTATTTTAACTCTCTGGCAGAATTCGACAGTTATGTAGATCTTCTTGTGAAAACAGGAACCATCGACAATGCCAAGAAAATATGGTGGGATTTACGTGTTCATCCGTTCTACCCTACGATTGAATTCAGAATTTGTGATATGCCACTGAGAATTGATGAAACGGTATGTCTTGCTGCCATTATGCAATGCCTTGTTGCTAAAATCTATAAACTTCATCAGCAAAATCTGAGCTTCAGAAGTTATAGAAGACTGCTGTTGAACGAAAATAAATGGCGTGCTTCCAAAAGCGGTATTGAAGCCCATCTGATCGATTTCGGAAAAGAAGAATCTGTTCCTTATCCTCATTTATTGAAAGAACTTTTAGAGTTTATTGATGATGTGGTAGACGATTTGGGATGCCGCCATGAAGTGGAATATGCCTGGAAAATTCTGGAAAACGGAACCGGCGCAGACAGGCAGCTTCAGATCTTTAAGGAAACAGGGGATCTCACGAAAGTTGTTGATTATATGATCTCTGAAACAGAGTATGGCATAACACATGGTGAAACTGCTTCATAATATTTTTGGTAACTTTACAAAAAATATGATGTAATGAAAGATATTCGAATTGCTCTGCTGGACATGAACAACAATCATGTGAATCAAGGTTTTAGAAACATTAAAGAAATTTCTGAAGCATTTCAGCAGAACTCTGAAGAAAATGTTGTCATCAAGACATTTGATGTGAGATTTAAAGATGAAATGCCGGAGATCGGAGATTTTGATATTTTCATTTCTTCAGGCGGTCCTGGAAATCCACATCGTGAAGGTTTTGCCTGGGAAGACAGATTTGCCCATTTTTTAGATTCTGTTTTTGAGCATAATAAATATAGTGAAGATAAAAAATACCTTTTCCTTATCTGCCATTCATTCCAGCTGGCAAGTATTCATTGGAACCTTGGTAATATCTGTAAAAGAAAGTCTTATTCCTTTGGAGTAATGCCTGTTCATAAAACAGATGAAGGCAAAGAAGAGTTTTTATTCAAAAATCTTCAGGATCCTTTTTATGCCGTAGATTCAAGAGCGTACCAGTTTATAGAGCCGGATCATGACCGTTTTGAAGAACTTGGGATGACTATCATGGCGATTGAGAAGTTCCGTCCTCATATCAATCTGGAAAGAGCGGTAATGGCGGTTCGCTTTTCAGAAGAAATATTCGGAACACAGTTTCATCCTGAAGCTAATCCTGAATCTTTGATCGAAAATCTGAAAGATGAAAAAAACAGAGAAGCTATGATCGAAAATTTCGGTATGGAGAAATATCTTGAAACGATCGACAGAATAGACGATGAGGATAAAATCATTCTGACCAGACATCAGATCCTTCCGAGATTCCTTCAGTTTGCAAAAAAAAACATTTTGAAAGAAGCTGAGACTTTGGCTTAAAAGGCAGGAAGATGGAAGAAGGATGCTGGAAGTTATTTTCAGTTAAGACTACTGAAAATGCTTTTATTCATGAACTGATAGTCTAAATATTTTCATAGTTAAGAACTTCCCTCTCCCAGCTTCCAACTCCTTACTATATATAACAATCGGGCAGAAATGTTCGATTTTTTAACATCACAAAAGAAAAAAAATATGATTCCAAAATACAGAAAACAGTACAATAAGGAGTTTTCGGATGAAAAGTACAATCAATTAAAAAATATACTGGCAGAAAAAGGAGGTACAGCACCTACTTTCAGGGTTTCAGAAAGCCCTATTTTTTTGACTAAAGAATTTGAGAGTAAGCTTATTGATGCCAGCGAAAGTATTATCAGCCAGATTAAGGCAATATCTGCTGAAACACTTCGGAAAGCCGTTCCTGATAACTGCAGAGTTCCCAATGATACGGATCAGCCTCATTTTTTCACGATAGATTTTGGAGTCTGCAAAAGCGAAAACGGAGCGATAGAACCTCAGCTAATAGAACTTCAGGCGTTTCCTTCTTTGTATGCTTTTCAGAAAGTGTATGAAGAAACTTATTGTGAAGTTTACCCTTTTCTTTCGGAAATCAGAAATCCTATGCCTCATGAAACCTTTAAAAACTATTTGAAGGAGCTTATTGTAGGTGAGGAAAATCCTGAAAATGTAATCCTGCTTGAAATCTTCCCTGAAAAACAAAAAACAGCCATTGATTTTGTTTTAACAGAGCAATTATTAGGAATAAAAACAGTGTGTCTGACCAAAGTAAAGAAAGAAGGCAAAAAACTGTATTATGAAAACAATGGAAATCTGGTAGAAATCAAAAGAATTTACAACCGTATTATATTCGACGAGTTGGATAATATTCCGGATCTTAATACAGAATTTGATTTCCGTGAAGAAGTAGATGTTAAATGGATCACTCACCCCAATTGGTTCTTTAAAATTTCAAAATTTCTTTTGCCTTTATTAAAACATCAGTTTGTTCCAAAGAGTTATTTTCTACATGAATTTCCGGAAAATGAAAATCTTGAAGACTTTGTATTGAAGCCTTTATTTTCATTCGCAGGAAGTGGTGTTAATTTAAATCCTACGAAGGAAATTACAGACGCTATTCAGGATAAGGAAAATTATATTTTACAGAGAAAAGTGTATTATGAGCCCATTTTTGAAGATATCAACGGAGAATTTTCAAAAGCAGAGATCCGTTTGTTGTATATTTGGCGGGAAAATGACGAACGCCCTATTTTATTGGAAAATCTTGGGAGAATGACTAAAGCCGCAATGGTAAATGTTGATTTCAATAAAAAGGATGCCATCTGGATCGGAAGTTCGAATGCATTTTTTGGATAAAAAATTTAAAACTAATAATACATGGAAGAAAAGTCGACTGCTTTTGCAGAATTTGACAACAGCGGTTTAACACGAAGAAGAAACTTATTACCCGTGTGGATTAAAATTTTCTTATGGATCTTTTTAATCGGAGGCGCAGTATCTGCTATTTTATTGATTGCAGGTTCTCTGCTGACTCATGTTTCCTTATCGATATATGGGATCAATGCTAATCATCCTTATTCAATGACGGGGCTTTTGATCAGCTTTTTGTTTCTGTTCAAAGGTATTGTTGCTTACGGACTCTGGTTTGAACAAAAATGGGCAGTACAGACTGCAATAGTTGATGCAATCATAGGAATTGCCATTTGTCTCATTATGATGGCAATTATCCCATTTACTGTTCCAACGATCAGCTTTACCCTTAGATTAGAACTCATTCCTTTGTATTTCTATCTGATGAAAATGCAGAACATAAAGAAAACCTGGGAAAGCTTATAAAAACAAACCTCCGATATTTCGGAGGTTTTATTTTTTTAATACTAAATATTCTTATTGTCTTCCAGCAACTCTTTGGCCTGGTATTCCTGTACCAAATCAATAGCATTGGAAATAACATCACTTAAAGCTGTGATAAACGTTCCTTCTTCAGCCATTCCCATAGCATGTTTTAATGCTTCGATTTCTTTAGGGATAATCTCATAGCTGACATCTCTGCCTGCAGCATTAATACCATCAATAATCAACCCGTTAATTTCATCTTCCGTTCTTCCTCGAAGATGTTTTTCATTCCGGATGATAATATAATCAAACATTCTTCCCGCAATCTTTCCGCATTCTCTGATATCGTTATCTCTTCTGTCTCCAACACCGGATATAATTCCAATTTTCTTTGTAGACTCTACATTTTTAAGATAATCTTCAATGGCTTCGTATCCTGAAGGATTATGAGCAAAATCGATCAGTACTTTAAAGTTTTTAAATTTAAAGACATTCAATCTTCCCGGCGTAAGCTGAGCACTTGGAATAAAAGTTCTCAAAGAATTAGAGATATCTTCAATTCCAAACCCATAAAGATAACTTGCCAAACTAGCCGCCAATACGTTTTCAATCATAAATCGGGCTTTTCCTTCCATCGTAATCGGGAAATCTTTTGCTTTTCCTATTCTGATCTTCCAGTCTCCTTTTTTAATAGTGACGAATCCTTCTTCATACACGCAGGTGATCTTTCCTTCTTTCGCAAATTTTACAATATGAGGGTTATTTTCATCCATACTGAAGATTGCCACATTAGAATCAAGGTCATTCACGATCTTCATAGAATATATGTTATCGGCATTCAGTACACTCCAGCCACTCTTCTTAACACTGTCCATTACGACACGTTTTACTTTGGTAAGATCTCTTAAGCTGTGAACATCATTCATTCCCAGATGATCTTCCTCAATATTGGTAAGAACCCCGATATCACATTGTGAAAAGCCAAGTCCGGAACGTAAAATTCCTCCTCTGGCAGTTTCCAGTACTGCAAATTCTACGGTTGGGTCTTTCAAGATAAATTCTGCAGAAAGCGGACCTGTTGTATCTCCTTTTGACAACATCGTATTTTGAATGTAAATTCCGTCCGACGTTGTGAATCCTACTCTGTATCCATTGCTTTTTACAATATGTGAAATAAGTCTTGTAGTTGTTGTTTTCCCGTTAGTTCCTGTCACGGCAATAATTGGAATGGTAAAAGGTTTCCCTTGCGGATAAAGCATATCTACCACCGGTGCGGCAACATTTCTTGGCAGTCCTTCACTTGGAGCCAGGTGCATTCTGAACCCAGGAGCTGCATTGACTTCAATAATAGCTCCGCCACTTTCTTTTAAAGGCTGAGTTAAATTCTCCGCCATCACATCAATACCGCATACATCCAATCCGATAATTTTGGAAATTCTTTCCGCCATTGTGATATTTTCCGGATGCACCATATCTGTTACATCAATGGATGTTCCTCCGGTTGAAAGATTCGCCGTTGATTTCAGATAGACCACTTCTCCCCTTTGAGGAATGGTTTCCAGCGTATATTGAAGCTTTTCAAGAAGTTCCAGTGTATCTTTATCTACTTCAATCTCAGTAAGGACATTTTCATGACCATAACCTCTTCTTGGGTCTTTGTTTTCTTTTTCAATAAGCTGCTGAAGATTCAGTTCACCGTCTCCTACAACATGAGCAGGAACTCTTCTTGCTGCCGCCACCATCTTATTATTAATCACCAGTATACGAAAATCGTAACCTGTGATATATTTTTCAACAATTACTTTTCTGGAATATTTTTGGGCATGTTCCAGGCCTATTTTAGCAGATTCCCATTCGTTGACATTAATGGAAGAACCTTTTCCATGATTTCCATCCAAAGGTTTTAAAACAATCGGATAACCAATTTTTCTGATCACCGCGTTTAATCCTTCTTCGTCTACAACCAAATCACCAATCGGCACCGGAATAGCAGCGTCATGAAGCATTCTTTTGGTTAATTCTTTATTACATGCAATATCAACGGCAATGGAACTTGTTTTTCCGGTAATGGTAGCCTGAAATCTTTGCTGATTTACGCCATAACCTAGCTGTACCAGAGAATTTGTTCCCAATCTGATCCAAGGAATTCTTCTGGAAGCAGCTTCTTCTACAATACTTCCTGTAGAAGGCCCAAGACGGACACGTTCTCGGATTTCTTTTAATTTATGAATACAGGTATTTAAATCATAATTCTTCCCTTCTATCAGGGCTTCTGCAATCTTCATAGCTTCTTCAGCAGCGTAGATTCCCGCATTTTCTTCAATATAATTGAAAACCACATTATACACTCCAGGAGTTTTTGTTTCCCGGGTTCTTCCAAACCCCACATCCATTCCTGCCAGGGTCTGTATTTCCAAAGCGATATGCTCTATAACATGCCCCATCCAGGTTCCTGTTTCCACTCTATGAAAAAAACCACCTTCCACTCCTTCCGAGCATCGATGGGTAATCAATGAGGGTATTAATTTTTCAATCCTTTCCCTGAATCCTTCGATTTTATTGGTAGGATAATTCTCCATTTCTTCTAAGTCTAACCTCATCTGTATCAGCTTCTTTCTTCTGATGCTCCAGATGTTTGGACCGCGTAGTGCCTGAATCTTTTCGATTTTCATAGTCTATTGGCATTTTAACAGTTAACAATAACTCCTTTCATAGCCAAAGATAATGTAAAACCCAAAACAAAACCATAGCAAATTTAAAGATTTGTTAAAAAACAATTAATTTCAATTAACATTCTTAAAACATTAAAAATCAATTAAAGATGGCACGAATTTCGCCAAAGAATGTTAATTATTTTTTAATTTTGTACCCATGACGAAGCCTGTTGGAAAATTAATAGTTATCGGAGGAGCTGTAAACAAAGGAAGTTTTGCAGAAACCGATTATGATCAGAATATCGAAAAGAATCTTAATTTTTTTGAACGTGGGATCTTAAGGAAGATCATCAACGAATCAAAACTCAAGGAAGATTCTGTTATTGAAATTGTAACAACCGCCTCTCAAATACCTCAGATCGTAGGTTCTGAATACAAAAAGGCATTTGAATTTCTGGGTGCTAAAAATGTAAATGTTCTGGATATTCACAACCGTGAAGAAGCCAACTCTGATGCGATGGTAGCAAGAGCCAATGCTGCTGATGTCATGATGTTTACCGGAGGAGATCAGTTGAGACTGACTTCTATTCTTGGAGGAACAAGATTTCATGATACAATTCTATTAAAATATCAGGAACAGGATTTCATCTATTCCGGAACTTCTGCGGGAGCTGCAGCGGCATCCGAGAATATGATCTACCAGGGAAGCAGTTCTGAAGCACTTTTAAAAGGAGAAATCAAAACCACCCAGGGATTAGGTTTGATTGATAATGTTATTATTGATACACACTTTGTACAGCGTGGCAGAATCGGTCGTCTTTTCCAGGCCGTAGTCAACAATCCGAGAACACTGGGAATAGGACTTGGAGAAGATACAGGGCTTTTCATCCATAATGATGTGATGACAGCTGTAGGTTCAGGTCTTGTAATTCTGGTAGACGGAAGATTTATTAAAGATACCAATCTTACGAATATCAATCTTGGTGAGCCTATTTCTATTGATAATTTAACGGTACATGTTATGTCTATGAATGATCACTATGATCTTACCACGAAGAAATTAACTATTGAGAATTCTCAGTTTAATCCGATACCGCAGGATAAATAACTCAAAAGTAATTCTTAATTTAGTTGAAAATAAAACTAAATGAGGGAAGAAAAAATTGAACAATTGATTACCCTTCTTCTGGAAGGCTATGATGTGGAAAATAAAGAAGAAATGATTTCAAACTGTTCTTTATGCTATGTAAACCCGGCCCAATATATAAAAGATAATGATGCAGAATGGGTTATTGAAAGCAATGAAGACGGTGCATTTGAATTTTCGGTGACCAATGAACTTTTTGATTTTCTAATCCGGGGTGATAAAATAGATGAAATTCATGAACTTATTGATGAAAGTCTCAATAACCTAATTGGAGATTTCCCCATAGGAATACGATATGCAGGTGATTATTTTAAATGGCTGCAGCCGATTCTTAATCAGGAAGATCCGCCACTGGAAGTTATTGAGCTTGCAGACAGCTATTCTGATGAATTACAACTTATCATTGTAGAAAAACATAATGTAGAAAGCATTTCAAAACTTTGTCAAGAATTGAGGGTTCATTTTAAAAGAACTTCAATACCTGCTGATGGTATCTAAAGAAATTAACAATAAAAAAAACTAAACTTTATTTATGAAGCTCATTATCCACGGAGGTTTTTTCTCAGAAAGCGACCAAAGCCATGAAGTAAAAACTGCAAAACAGGATTCTTTAAAAGAGATTGCCCAAAAAGCATTTGATTATCTTAAGACCCATTCGGCTTTTGATACTGCTGCTTATGCTGTATCATTATTGGAAGACGATCCACTGTACAATGCAGGAATCGGTTCTCAGATCCAGAGCGATGGTGTTATCCGTATGAGTGCTGCTATTATGAATGGAGAAACTCAAAAGCTAAGCGGAGTCATCAATATCCAGGATGTGAAGAATCCTGTTTTTGTGGCCAAAGATCTTATTGGAGAAGATGACCGGGTTTTGGGAGGTCACGGTGCGAAAATCTATGCTACGGAACATGGTTTTGAGAATTTTTCTACAGAGATTCCTCAGAGAAGAAGTGAGTATGAAGCCAAATTGGCCAATGGAGGTAAAGGAACGGTAGGCTGTGTAGCGATTGATCAAGACGGAAAGCTGGCTGTTGCTACATCTACAGGCGGAAAAGGTTTTGAGATTCCGGGAAGGATTTCAGATTCTGCCACAGTGGCAGGAAATTATGCCAATGCTTTTTGTGCGGTAAGTTGTACTGGTGTTGGAGAAGATATTGTAAGCAATGCTACTGCCACAAAAATTGTAACAAGGGTTACAGATGGAATGAGTCTTCAGCAGGCATTTATCAAAACATTTGATGAGCTTAAAGCCATAGATGGGTTTGCAGGTGCTATTGCCATTGATAAGGATGGAAATATCTTTCATCAGGATTCCTATCCTACTATGGTTTTCGCCAGTTTTGATGGTGAAAATTTTGAAGTCTTCTCTTAAATTTAACATTTTTTTATAAGTCCGGTTATTTTTTTGGCACGTATTTTACATTATTGATAACAACAAATTTTAATATTAATACATAAAAAAATAGAAATCATGGGAAACAAAGGAAAAGGTTTATTAGCTTTATTAGGTTTAGGTGCATTAGCTTATTGGAAATATAAGAATTCAAGCCCTGAAGATCAACAAGCAGTAAAAGATAAAATCAATACAGCAAAAGATAATCTTAACAAATGGGGAAATGACCTTAAAAACAAAGCCAATGATGTTGCTTCTCAGGTTCAGAATAAAGTGGACGAAGTAAAAACAAAGGCTGAAGATTCTGTAAGCTAAATAAAAGCAGTTTTTTTAACATTCATATATAGGAAAAGTCATCGTAATATTGATTACGATGACTTTTTATTTTGGAAAAATTTCAATTAATATTTATTTTTTCTGGGCTGTTAAAGCAAAGACCAGCGGTATTTTATTTCCAAACTGCGGAATTCTCCATTTTCCTTTTTCAAATTCATCTACATGTCTGAAGCAAGGATATGGCGACCAGTCGAACTCACGGAAAGTATGCAGGTTTAAATCTTTTTTAATCAGATTACCAATAACTTCTGATAATGAGTGATTCCACATTACATATTCCTGTACGATGGGTGCAGACTGATCTGCATAAGTTCCTTCATAAGTTTCTACGATCGGCTTTTCATTAAAATAGTTGTAAGTCACTTTTGTAAAGTCATCATCAAACATCCAGACAACAGGGTGAAATTCTGCCATAATAAACTGTCCACCAGGTTTTAGAAAATGGTTGATAATTCCGGCCCATTTTTCAAGATCAGGAAGCCAGCCTATTGTGCCATAACTTGTATAAACGATATCAAATTTCTGATCCAGAATATTAGGTAGATCATAGACATCTGAACAGATAAATTCTGTATCCGTTCCGCATTTCTGAGCAAGATCTCTGGCCGTATCAATAGCTTTATCAGAAAGATCAATCCCGGTAACTTTTGCCCCCATTCTTGACAGTGAAATAGAATCCTGTCCGAAATGACATTGCAAATGCAGAATATTTTTTCCTTTTATATCTCCAAGAAGCTCCAATTCTATTGAATTCAAAGAACTTCTTCCATTCAGAAATTCATCTACAAAGTAGAAGTCCGACTTCAGATGCGGTTCTACTTTAGCATTCCAAGATTTTTTATTTATTTCTAAGTAATTTTCCATTTTTTAATTCTTTAAATCATTTATCTCATCCAGCCTTGAACAATATAGTTTTTTGTGATTAATTTTCTTTCGGGTTTATTTATAGCATCCGGTTTAAACCACACTTCAATTCTACTTCCATAAAACTGTCCCCAATCGCCTTCGTAAATTGTAAAGTTATCTTTTAATTCAAATCTTTTTAATTCATCAGTATTATTTTCTACTTCAATCTTGCTTTTCTCTTTTATACTTTTCTCGGAAAGTATATTATTTTTGGTAATTTCAAATATTTTCAGGTATACTTTTCCTTTTTCAATCTTATGTAAAAACAGATCATATTTATACATCCCCGGCTGGAAATAGTCGTAAAGAATAAAATCCTGTTGATGAATATTTACTCTGTCTTTTTCATCATTAAGCTTTAATGGCTTTTCAAATTTAATATTATCTGGAATTTTTAATTCCTCCGCAAAGAAATCATAAGGATAAAACATCAAGGCAAAAGAGAAGTATCCATAGGTTAGTACCGCCAGTATTACTGTTGAAAGGGTTTGCAAAATTCCTTTCAAATAATCTCTTTTGACAATCCTGATAATACCTAGAATAAAAGGAATCAGTAGAAAAATAAAAGGAAGAAAACAGCAAGTATAGAGTATGTATCTGTTAGATATAGAAAGACCCAAAAAACAGAGAAAAGCTATAAATGTGCAGACTATAACCGAATTATACCATTTTCTATTAAAAAATTCCCACATTTTATGACAGTTTCTCCATTAGTTTCTTCTTTTGATCCAAAAATTCTTCCTCGCTAAGCACTCCGATTTCTTTTAATCTTCCTAACTGTTCGAGTTGGTCTAGAACACTAGGTTCAGGTGTATTCTGAACAGATACTTCAGGCTGGGACATGAAATCTCTTACCCTTTCACAAAACAGTTCAGCATGGTACTTTCCTACTCCATCAATCTCTACAACATCATCCGTAACCTGAATATCTATAGAAGCCAGTAAAAATGCTGTTTCATATTGTATTGAGCTTATTTTGCTGTAAGAAAAGTCTTCTACTTTCAACCCGTACATGAATTCTTTATCGACAAAGATCAATCTTCTGTCTGTAGCTACTAAAATGATATGATGATTGTTTATTTTATTTCTGCCTTCAACGAGATAGACAATTTTTTCGTGTGCTGAAAGAATATCCGGCAGCTCATGAATTTCCTTTCGGGCAAATATAGTAGGACTGATATCCAGTCTTTTAAGTTCCTCTCTTATTTCGTCAAGTCTTGATTTTTCACTCATAGTAACAGTTTATGAGCCTAAATTACTATTTCTTGGGAAAAGAATAATTTAATTTGGCTAAAATATTATGTTTCAGATGGAATTACAATAGAACTGTGCAAGCAATACATCTTCCAGCCTAATGTTTCGTACAACAGCTTTCCTTCTTCTGTTGCCACTAAAAGATTATTTGTAAATCCTTTTGATAAAGCGATCTTCTCAAGTTCTTTCAATAAAAAAGAAGCAAGCCCTTTCCTTTGATGATTTTTTTCGGTAATAATCCTGTCATATACAGCCACACCATTGATAAGAGAGACACGGCCTATAGAAGCCTGTTCCCCATTCTCTGCTACAATCCTGACAACAAAAGTTGTGTTATACTCAGAAAATTCTAAGTAATACCCTTCTGCAAGACTGATTTCCGGGAAATTCATCGGGTGAGAACAGGTCATCATATATCCTTGTGACTGCAGTTTCCATCTTTCAGGAATCTTCCCTATAAATTCTTCAGGAGATGTAGATACTTTGAGATAAATCCAGGGCTCATCAATTGAATCTGCAAGTTGGTAAAAATCATCATTAAGTTGAGGAAATACAAAACGCTCTTTTTGTGTTTCATCTCCCACCATCACGTGGAATCCGGATTTATACTGAACAGGAAAAGAGACTTCTCTTGATAAACACCATCCTTTAAGCCAATTTTCTACGATTTCTGCCGATACTTTGTTCTTCATAATTCCGTATAAAAGTTTTATTATAATTGCTCCAGCAGCTTCTTTTTTTGCTCTGCAAATTCTGCATCGGTTAAGATTCCGTTTTCTCTCAGTTTTCCTAATTTCTCAAGCTGATTAAAAATTTCTTCTGATGGCTGTGAAACACTTTTGCCCGTGGTATCAATTTGTTTCAGAGGTTGTTCCTTAGGATTATTATACATGGCTTTTATGGTATCATAGAACGTCTCAGCATCTTCTTTATCCATATAGCATTCAAACTCAACTACTCTTTCGTCCAAATGCAGTTTAATTATCGGAGATCTCGGATCTGTTACAAAGCTTACCGACTTTATGGTTTCATTACGGTAATCATTAATCTTTGCTGCACCAAACATTCCTTTTGATACAGAAATCATTCTTTTTGGGGTTGCCACCAATACTCCTGCATCCAATGTATTGACAAACTGAGCATCTGTAATGGCAATTATTTGTTCCTCCTCGGAAATCAGATAAGGAAGTTCTTTGATCTCTCCTTTGGTGAACATGGAAAGATTGGCATTCAGCTTCTCCAGTTCAAATTTTATTTTGCGTTGTCTCCGTTTATAAACTTCTTTTGAAATTTGGCTTGAATCAGGCTCTACCATCACAGGGAGATTTTGAACTACCGCTGCCACTGGCAAAACCGTTTCTTTATTCTCTGTTTTCAACATGTCATTAATATCATCAATACTGAATTTATTAAGATTGTACAGCAATTCTTCATTGATATTGCTCGTCTGATTCAAACATTTATTGCATAAAACGTTGCCATCTGAAAGCTTATTAGCTCCCAAAAGCGTATCCATAGAGGTTAATTCTGTTTTACACAATGCACAATTATTACTCATTTCTTCTTTTTTATAATTTATCAAGTAACTTTTTCTTTTGTTCGGCAAATTCACCCTCTGTCAGCACTCCAATCTCTTTGAGTTTACCCAATTTTTCCAGCTGCTCAAAAATCGCTCCGGAATCTCCTTTATCAGTAGAATAAACATTTTCCTGAACCAGATCCGGAATTGTTTGGGAAAATGCCTGCAGTGGAACTGAATCCCTTCTCAATTCGTTTTCAGAATAGTTCGTACTTCGGTTTTTAACATTGGAAAATGCCCTTCCATCATTTTTATTGTGCAGTTTAAACTGTGCATCACCTCTATAGGTATTGATTTTCAGAATTGAATACAAAAGATTTTCAATATGATCAATGGAAGAAATATCCTGAAGGAGAAATTCATTCTTGACAACTCCACCCAGAAATTTTTTATCAATAAAAGCAACCCTTTTCTGTGTTGAAAATATAATTCCCTCCCTGTTGTTTTGAAGATCAATTCCTTCTGCAATAGCCAGCAATTTTTCATCTCTGTCCAGAATATTTGCCAATTCATTCACTTCTTCATTGGCAAGAACACTCAGTCTTGCATTAAGAGCAACAATCTGATCTTTTATTTCATCCAACCTTGTTGGTGCATCATATTCGTAATGGCTGTTTCCTGTATATTGAGGGTCTCCGGTATTTTGGTTTGCATCAATTTTACTTTTCAGAATCATTCCTGTAATTTCTGCAAAATAAAACTGATCAAGATTATGGATAAGGTCTCTGTTGATAGTAACGGCTTTAGTAAAGCATCCGGCACACAAATAACCACCATCAGCAAGTTTATTTTTACCTACAGACATATCTGTTGCCGTTAGCGGTGTTCCGCACAATGCGCAAATAGTGTTCATCTGGTTTTTATGTTTAAAAGTTTTTAATGAATTCAGAGCATTATTTTCACTCTGTTTATATACATCGATCCAAATTACAAATTCTGAGTCAATTTTAAAGATCAAAAATATTTAAATCTTAATATCAATCAAAAAAAACAGCCACAAAACTTTTTTGTGGCTGTTTTTTCTTTTTATATATCCCAAAGTCAGATGATAATCTATTGGGCAATTTTTGCAATATTATAATCCTAAGAACTCTTCAAGAGAAACGGTTTTCTTTTCACCAGCTTCAAGATCTTTATAAGTAACAGTATTATTTTTAATTTCTTCTTCACCAAGGAAAACCATATTTTTTATCCCTTTCTTTTCTGCGTAAGTAAACTGCTTATTGATTTTTGCATTTTCAGGATATAATTCTGCCGAAATTCCTTTTTCTCTTAGCTGCATAATCAGCTTTAGGGCTTCTATTGTTTCTTCTCCTCCAGAATTAGCAAACAAATATTCGATCTTGGATGATGCTTCTTCAGGGAAAAGGTTCAATTCTTCCATTACCAGATAAATCCTGTCTAATCCGAATGAAATTCCTATCCCCGGAATATTTTTAACTCCAAATACTTCTGTAAGGTTATCATATCTACCTCCACCACCGATGGATCCCATAGCAACCTCATCTGCTTTCACTTCAAAGATAGCACCGGTATAATAATCCAGTCCTCTTGCCAGGGTAATATTGAATACAAGATTTTGCATATCAACACCAAGGCTCAGAGACTGTGTAAGAACATATTCAAGTTCTTCTACTCCTTTCAGACCAATTTCATTTCCTGCAAATTTTTCTTTCAGTTGAAGAAGGTTTTCCAGCGCATCGTCAGACTGGCTGAACAGGAAATCCAGCTTGTCAATAGATTCCTGAGAAATTTCTCTTTCCAGTAATTCTTTTACAACTCCTTCTTTACCGATTTTATCCAGCTTATCTAATGCTACTGTAAAGTCAATCAGTTTATCAGTAATTCCTGCATATTCTGCCAATCCGGAAAGGATTTTTCTGTTGTTCATATGAATTGTAACAGGAACTTTCAGATCAGCAAATGATTTTAAATAGAGCTGAACCAGCTCTACTTCCTGCAATAAGCTTTCACTTCCTACCACATCTGCATCACACTGATAAAACTCACGGTATCTTCCTTTCTGAGGCCTGTCAGCTCTCCAAACCGGTTGGATCTGAGAACGTTTGAATGGAAATGTCAGTTTCCCGTGATTCATTGCCACAAATCTTGCAAAAGGTACAGTAAGGTCATAACGAAGAGCTTTTTCTGAAATCTGAGAAATAAGTTTCTGATGGTTTTTATTATCCCAGTCTTCCTGATTCACTTCAGAAGTATAATCTCCTGAATTTAAAATCTTAAAAATCAAACGGTCTCCTTCTTCTCCGTATTTCCCTGTCAAGGTAGAAAGATTTTCAAAACTTGGAGTTTCCAATGGCTGAAACCCGAATAATTCAAAATTATTCTGTAAAATATTGATGATATATTTTCTTCTGGAAACTTCCTGTGCCGTAAAATCTCTCGTCCCTTTTGCTAAACTTGGCTTCATTTTTTGTATGTCATTTTGATAAATGCAAAAGTACGGAATTGCATGGACTTTACACAGCATAAAAAGCTGAAGAAACAATCTTCCCCAGCTTTTTGCTGTTGTATTATCAATTATTCTGAAAAATCAGACGCTTTCAAGAATCTCAAGGATCTCTTCACCATAATTTTCAATTTTATGCTTTCCAAATCCTTTGATCTCCAGCAATTCTTCTTTCCTGGCAGGTTTATACTTGGCTACAGATATCAGCTCTTTATTGCTGGCGATGAAATATGTGGGAAGATTCTGTTCCCGGGCTTTTTCAGACCGCCAAAGCTTCAGTGCATCCAGTATCTTTTCTTCATCTGTATTCAGGAAATCATTCTCTGCAGAATATTTCACTGCTTTTGGTTCTTTAACTGTATTTTTTGTCAGTTTTAAATCTTCAAAATACAATATTACAGACCAATACCGCTCATCACTTACAAAAGCTGTTTCTACTTTCATAATCTCATTGGCTTCCAGGAAATCATCCAGCATTTTCTGATCTATATAGAGAAATTCTTCTGGAAGTCTTATTTTAAAAACTTTTACTTTCATCATTTGTGTTTTTAGAATTATTTTCCTCCTAATAATAGAATCTCGTCTACACGAATTTCTGTGACATAACGCTTCATCCCGTCTTTATCATCATAGGATCTGTAGGTAAGCTTTCCTTCTATGGCAATTTCTTTTCCCTTGGAAACATATTTTTCAAAAATTTCGGCCGTTTTCCCAAAAGCAATAAGATTGTGCCATTGCGTTTCTTCTACTTTTTCTCCTTTCGCATTCGTATAATGATCACTTGTTGCCAAGGATACGCTTGCTTTTATATTTCCGTTGTCGAAGTTTACCATTTCAACTTCTTTTCCTGTGTAACCAATTAATGTTACTTTGTTTCTTAGTGACATAACTTTTAGATTTTAAAGATTAATAATTCAGATAAGAGACGTTCACTGTTTTTCTCAAATCTCTGTTGCAAAGATTGCGATCTTATCAACCCTCAATCGGTTATAAACTATTTAAATCCGTTTGTAGTCGTTTGCAAATGGATAATGAAATAAATAGAATTCTGTAAAAAGCAGTATTTATCATGAGCAAAAGACAGTAAACATTACTTTTAAAGAAAAAATTATATGATAGAAAACTATATCCCAAAATATTTTTCTCTCTTTAAAAAACATTGAAAAATGCATGAGCAACGTTACAAATATCAACAATGAATTAAGCATAGAGATCATTAAAACAATACAGGAATATATTGGACTTCTAAAAGAGGAAATCGAAAGACTGAAAAAATAGAAAGCATAAAATAAACATATTGAAGTCAGAATAGAAAAATTCTATTCTGACTTTCTTTTTCTCATTCAAATCCTATCCATTTACAAACGGATATTTCCGTATCTTTGTTAAAATTCATCTATGAAAAGGAATATCAATATTTTTGAGTTTCCTCTCAATTTGGGACTTACAAAAAAGGAACATGAGACAGAACCCGGGGTTCGAAAACTTCCGGACTGGCTCAGGAAATTTGATTTTCATAGCAGAATTGCTCCTCAAAACGTTTTCAGGCTTGATGCTCCGGAATATTCCATGGACTTTGATGAGGAGTCAAATGTCAGAAATGCAGATCCCATTATTGAATATGCCAAAAAACAGTCTGATTATATTCTTAAGAATTACGAAGAGAATACATTCAATATTATCCTGGGCGGTGACTGCAGCATCCTGATTGGAAATGCTGTCGCTTTGAAAAAACTGGGAAACTTCGGGCTCTTTTATCTTGACGGCCATACCGATTTTATCCCTCCTGAACTTTCAGAAACCGGAGGTGCAGCAGGTATGGATCTCGCCATCATTACCGGAACCGGACATGAGAAACTGACCAATATTGATGGTTTAAAACCTTATTTATCTGAGGAAAATATTTTCTGCTGCGGAAATGCAGAAACAGATGATGATGAATATGTTAATCAAATCGTCAATTCCAATATTCATTACTATGATCTTTACCGTCTCAGAGAGAATGGTTTCAGGAAAACTGCTGAAGACTTTCTGAAAATGGTGAATGATAAAGATTTGGATGGCTTTTTCATTCATTTTGATGTGGATATTCTGAAAGATGAAATAATGCCGGCCGTAGACAGCAGAATGGAAGACGGAATTAGCTATGATGATCTCAGAGAAATGCTGAAGCCTTTATTTGAAAGTCCATTGTGTTTTGGGATAGAGATTACTATTTTAGATCCTGATTATGATGAAAACGGAACGTATACCCGCCCATTTGTAGAAAATTTAATTCAAATTATAAAAAATAAAGAAGACTAAATGAAGAAGACTATAAAAAGAACATTCAGAGTTTCCAAGTATGTAATCTATAAAGAAACGCTTGTTGATTACAAAGAACATTTCTGGTCATTTTTGGGTGCATTTTTCGGAATTGGAATCATTGCATTTATCCAGTCTCATTCGTTAACGGAAACTGAGAATATATTCCTGATCGGTTCTTTTGGGGCTTCAAGTGTTCTGATTTATGGAGCCATACAGAGCCCGCTGGCACAACCCAGAAATCTTGTAGGGGGACATGTACTGTCTGCATTGGTAGGGGTTACCGTCTATCAGTTTGTTCCGGATATTATCTGGCTTTCTGCTCCTTTGGCGGTAGCTTTTTCTATAGTATTGATGCAGTACACCAAAACCCTGCATCCGCCAGGTGGTGCTACTGCGCTCATTGCCGTAAGCTCTACCGGTAAAATTCCGGAATTGGGATATTGGTATGTAATTTCCCCTGTTCTTTCGGGATGTATCATTCTGCTGCTTGTAGCTTTGTTTTTTAATAATATTACTCCTAACAGAAGTTATCCTACCCACAGCAGGTTCATGAGGCTGTTAAGAAAAAGACATGCACATCCCCACAAAATAAAAAAATAAAAAGATGAATTGTCTGGAATGTGGCGAAAAAATCATCGGAAGGTCTGATAAAAAGTTTTGCAACGATGCCTGCCGAAACGCCTATAACAATAAGCAAAATAAGGATTCTAACAACCTGATGCGGAATGTGAACAACAAACTCCGCAAAAACTACCGAATACTGATGGAAATTAATACTGATGGTAAAACAAAAGTAGCCAGGTCCAGACTGGATGGCTTAGGTTTTGATTTTGATTATTTCACCAATCTGAAGGTTTATAAAAACGGTTCTGAATACAAGTTTATTTATGATTACGGCTATAAACTTCTGGAAGATGATTTTGTACTGATTGTAAAGAATCAGGCATAACCCACACACCTTAAATAAAATAGTATGAAAGAAGTTGTTCTGATCACCGGAGCCAGTGGTATGATCGCCAAAGAACTGGCCAAAAAGATAGGCAAAGAATATGAAATCAGATTTCTGACCCGAAAAAAAGAACATGATCATGAATATGAATGGGATATCAGAAAAGGAAATATAGATGAGACAGCTTTGGAAAATGTTTCTCACATTATTCATCTTGCTGGTGCCAACATTTCAGAAAAGCGCTGGACACCTGAAAGAAAAAGAGAATTGATCTCGAGCCGTGTTGATTCAGCGGAATTACTTCGAACTGCTTTAAGAAAAAATAAACTCAAGCTTAAGTCTTTTATTTCAGCTTCAGGAATTAATTTTTATGGTACTGAAACTTCGGAAAAGATTTACACTGAAAGTGATCCTCCCGGCAATGATTTTTTAAGTGAAGTTGTGGTTTTATGGGAAAGGGCTGCAGATGATTTCAAAGAACAGGATCTGGCAGAAAGAGTGGTTAAAATACGAACGGCTGTTGTACTTTCCGAAAAAGACGGGGCCTTAAAGAAAATGATACCTCCTATTCAATATTATATAGGATCGCCTTTAGGAAGTGGCCAGCAATATATGCCATGGATTCATGTTGAAGATATTTGTTCTATTTATGAGCTAGCTTTAAAAAGCTCAGCAATGAATGGAGCTTATAATGCTGTTTCTCCCCAACATGCCACTAATAAAGATATTACAAAAAAGATTGCCAAAATACTTAAAAAACCTTTATTCATGCCCAATGTTCCAGGATTTGTATTAAAACTAATCTTCGGAGAACTAGCTACGGCTATACTGGAAGGTTCCAGAGCTTCTTCACAGAAAATCCAGAATGCCGAATTTCATTTTAAGTTTCCGGACCTGAATGAGGCTTTAGAAAATCTATTAAAGAAGCAATAACAGAATGGGGAAAGAAATTTTAATTCTAAAAAACATTTCCAGGCATATTTCGCTCACCAATCAGGAGCAGTCTTATTTTCTGTCTCTGTTAAAAGAAAAAAAGGTAACCAAGAAAGAATTGATTTTGCAACAGCAGCAAGTCTGTAAAGAGATCAATTTTGTTCAGACAGGAATTTTGAGAGCTTTTCATATAGATACTACAGGAAAAGAATCTACAATCATGTTTGCTGTTCCAGACTGGTGGATCACGGATATGTATTGTTTTATCAATAAGAAACCTGCGATGCTGAATATTGAAGCATTAGAAGAAAGCTGTATTTTGCAGCTTCAAAAAGATCATCTGGATGAACTTTATCACCAGATACCGAAATTTGAACGCTTTTTCCGGATCATGATGCAAAACGCCTACATCAGAGAACAGCTCCGGACGATTGAAAATTTTTCTTTACCGGCAGAAGAACGCTATTATAATTTTCTTCAGAAATATCCTGAAGCGGTAAAGCGTATCAAACAAAAGCAAATTGCTTCTTATTTAGGGATCACTCCCGAATTTTTAAGCCTTATAAAATCCAAACAAAAAAACAATTTCTCTTAAGCTATATTATTTTTTTTATTCTGAAAGTTCTGTTACTTTACCCAAAAAATTATGTTTATACTTATTGCAGGTCCTTACCGCAGCGGAACGAACGATGATCCACAGCTTATCCAGCAGAATCTTCACAATCTTGAAGCTGTGGCACTTCCTATTTTCAGAAAGGGACACATTCCTATTATCGGAGAATGGGTTGCGCTGCCATTGATCCATCTTGCCGGTTCTACCCAAATAGGTGATGAAGCCTGGCATGAAATACAGTATCCGGTAGCTCATGCCCTTCTTGAAAAATGTGATGCAGTGCTTCGTATAGAAGGAGCTTCAAAAGGAGCTGATGAAGATGTAAGAATAGCCAAAGAAAGAGGTCTGACCATTTATTATAACATAGAAGATATTCCTTATGCAAAATCCTGATATAACCATCCTTCACACAGAAGTCCTTTCAGACAACTGGTATACTTTAAACAAAGTCACCTATTCTGTTTTAAAAAAGGACAGAACTACAGAAACTCAGAGCAGAGAGGCTTACGACCGTGGAAACGGAGCGGTTATTCTTCTTTACAACAAACTTTCAGACACGGTTATTCTAACCAGACAATTTCGGCTGCCGACTTATATCAATGGCAATGAAACAGGAATGCTTATTGAAGCCTGTGCAGGGCTTTTGGATAATGACAACCCGGAAGATTGTATAAAACGGGAAACAGAAGAAGAAACGGGGTATAAAATTTCCAAAGTTGAAAAGGTATTTGAAGCTTATATGTCTCCCGGATCTGTTACGGAAATCCTTCATTTTTTTATTGCAGAATATTCAAATGAAATGAAAATAACGGACGGTGGCGGACTGGAAGAGGAAGGTGAAAATATAGAGGTTCTGGAATTACCTTTTGAGGAAAGTCTTACTATGATTGATACCGGGGAAGTTAAAGATGCCAAAACGATTATGCTTTTGCAGCACCTACGGATGAAAGGGATCATGTAGAATGAGAACATCATTGATAGTTGATTGATGATAAATGATGAGTAAAATGTATATTTAACAGATCAGAGAAGTTTTGGAAGATTAAATTCCAATCTACGAGATTTTCTACAATAATCCATGAATAATGAAGATGTTGGGAATAAAAATCATTAAAGTAATAGCTGTATTTTCAGTTTTGATCTTCAGTATTCTAATGCTGAAAACGATTTCCCAATATACATCATTTGATAAAAATATCGGATTTCTGGCCTTTAAGCAGCAGGTAGTTGGCAATCCGTACTGGATGACTTTTTTCTACATTCATATTTTTTCTATAACGCTTTGTCTTCTGGCTGGCCTTACGCAATTTTCTAATCGGTTTTTAGCGGAAAACAGAGACCTTCATAAGATCATTGGGAAAATATATATTTACAATATTTTGATCATCAATGTTCCGGCATGCTTTGTACTGGGATTGTTTTCAAATGGAGGTCTTATCGGAATTACAGGATTTCTGATTCAGGATGTTCTTTGGGCCTATTTCACTGTTGCTGCTGTACTTTCTATTAAAAAAGGAAATATTATCAGGCATAGCAATTATATGATGTTAAGCTATGCAGTAACCACAACAGCAATTACTTTCAGAATCATTAAAAATTTTTTGTATAATGAAACCCAGCATGATTACCAGCTTTTTTACGGACTGAATGTATGGGCTGCCCTTTTGATCAACCTTTGTATTGCTTATGTAATGATCAGAAAAAATACAGGATTACCTGGAAAAATCAACGGTAGAAAAAAAAATACAAAGACTGAGAAATGATACCAGAAAAAATGATCCGATAAATATTAATGTATTAAAAATCAATTCATACTTACTATTCTTAGTCCATTTACTGAAAAAACGCATTATCAGATAAGCGATTCCTCCAAAAAGAGCGATAATAAAAAGAAGAAAAAAATAATATATCATGGTTTTGTGTTAATTCATGTAAATCTATTATTTTAAATCTAAAAAAACAATCAATAACGGAAGAACAGATCTATAAATATCTTTATTTTTGATCAGAATTGATGCTTAAAAAATAATTTATGGAAATTAAAAACCTTGACCATCTTGTTTTAACTGTGGCAGACATTGATAAAACGATTGCATTCTATACATATGTCATGGGATTTGAGGCAGTCGTTTTTGGAGAAAACAGAAAGGCACTCATCTTTGGAAATCAAAAGATAAATCTGCATCAGAAAGGACATGAATTTGAACCTAAAGCACAGACTCCAACCTGTGGTTCTGCTGATCTTTGCTTTATTGCACAGACAGATATTCATGGGGTGATGGAAGAACTAAAGCTGAAAAATATAAAAATCATTGAAGGCATTGTAGACAGAACCGGAGCTACTGGTAAAATAAAATCGGTTTATTTCCGTGATCCGGATCAAAATCTTATTGAAGTGAGCAATTATCATTAACAAATGTTCCTCTACATCAGCCTTTTACTATTCATTTTTAAAGATTTGATGGACTACAATTTTTAAAATAAAAAAATAGCAGTACAAAATCCATATAAAATTCGCAAAATCAATTGAGAAAATCTATTTATTCCTTTATATTTTGGATTTAAAGCCTTAATTTTGCAGTGAAATTCAGAAAATTCGGATTCTTTCAACAGGTTATGTACATGAAAAAAATGATGATCGGGCTTGCTTTGGCCTTATCCATTACTATTTGGGGGCAAAAAACTCCTGCAAAAGCAAACAATCTGACACCCTACAGTTATCAGACTTTTAATTGTGATAATAAAGGGTATTTTGATTCGGCTAAATATAAAAAAGAAGAAATAGACGGAGTCAATAAGCTTTTGTACCAATTCAATGGAGTTGTATTTGATACCCGACCTGTTTTTAAACTTTCCCAGCTTGAAGAAATCCGCCAAAACAGAGAAGCTTACTTACAGGACCTTGAAAAGCAGTATGAGGAAAAGAAAAAGGAATTATACAGCATTAAAGTTATTGATCTTCCAAGATGGAAAAAATTGATGGAAGAGACCATTGATTCTTTTGAAAATGAATATCAGTTGAATAAAGAAGAAATCCTTGCTTATTCTGATCCTTCCACCCTTAGAAACAGTAAATATTACAATACCTGCAGAGAACAGATTGATGCAATATCCTCTCCGGATAGAGAAAAGATGTTTGTCGCATGGAAAAACTACACAGAGCTTAAGAGTAAGAATAATGCTGATCCGAAAGGGGTAATGGCGAGATTTGATGCCAAAATGAATGATCCGCAGAAAGAAGATTATGCGTTGATAGACCTTATTGGTCTTGGATTTCACAACTGTGCCAACAGCAGTTTCAGACAGAAACGTGAAGATGAGGTAACCTCTTACAAGGATTTTGATAAGATCTTTACAAAGCTGAAAAGAACTTGTGATGAACCATAATATTGATTCAAAAATTGAAAGATTTAATTATTAAAAAATATAATGGCAGTACTCAGATTGGGTACTGTTTTTTATTTGCTGATCTTTTTATTGAGAACGGTTAAGAAACGGTTAAAAGAGGGTTAACAGCTTGTTATTTCTTTGTGGAAGCGACGATTACAATTATTTTCGTCTGCGTAAAAAACTAATTCCATGAAACTCATTGTTATTTTTCTGACCTTGTTATTTTCTATAGCAATATCAGCTCAAAAACCACCCACTATCCTTCCTTTTTCTCTGGAAAACAATTCCGTTTATATCTATTGTAAAGTCAATAAGACTGACAGTATAAAGTTCCTGTTTGATACAGGTGCCGATGGTTCTGTCATCAGTATCACTGCAAAGAAAAAAGTATCACTTACTATTGATGGACAGTCTGAAAACAAAGGCTCAAACGGAGTAAATACCGTCGATTACAGCAGTCACAATACGGTGCAGTTTGGAAGCATTCAGAAAAATGATGTACAGTTTACTCTTATTCCCTATGGTTCTGCCAATTTTGACGGGGTTTTCGGAACAGACCTGATGAAAGGAAAAATCATTGAAATTGATTATCATAAAAATGAAATACGGTTTTATGAAGAAAATGATCTGTCCATTGATTTGACGGGATATGAAAAGATGAAACTGCATATGGTCGACAACTACCCTGCTGTAGAAAGCAGTATTGTCATAAATGATAAAGAATATTCAGTACTTTTTGGACTCGACAGCGGAGCTGATGATGCACTTACTATTGCCTCTCCTTTTGCGAAAAACAATGCTTTGTCCAAAACTATGAAAACCATAGGAAAAGCTACAGCAAGAGGTTCTGATGGTTCTGTGTATGAAATGCCTGTTGTTCTCTGTCCGGCTGTGAAATTCGCTCACAAATATCTTTATAACCTCCCGATAACCCTTTCCGGCTCCACAGAAGGAATTGATGCTACGGAAAAAATGGCAGGATTTTTTGGTAATCAGTTTTTAAAAAGATTCAACACCATCATTGATTTTAAGAACGGATTTATTTATTTTAAACTTAATAAAAATCTGTATTCAGGGTTTAATTAACTGTAAGGGTTGACTATACAAATTCTACAGGTCTGTACACAGGGTAATTTTTCACATTATAGCCCACCAAATAAATTAATAATGAATAAGTTATGGTTTTTTAAATTTAATTGCTTAATTTTGCACCCCGAAAATAAGGGTTAGAATATGAAAAAAATTGGTGAGCACAGAACACTTCTTGGGGTAGATAAAAATGTTACTTTAAAAGAATTAAAGACTATTTACAGAAATGTGATGAAAGATACACATCCTGATAAATTCATTAATGATGAAGCCGGAAAAACAGAAGCTGAAGAAAAAAGCAAGTCTGTGATTGAAGCGTATCACTTTTTGGTAAGTATTAATTCTGAAACGCAGGATAAATATAAAGAAGAATACACAGAAACGACTACAAAATCTAACATTCAGGATTTCTATCTTGAGAAATCGATTTTGACTGTTCAACATTTGAATGGAAACATGTATGAGTATATGGGAGTTCCAAGAAATACCTACATCAAAATGGTCAACGCTGATTCACCAAGCCGTTTTGCAAGAAGACATATCTATGGAAACTTTATCTACAGAAAGTCTGGTGAGGCTATGGCAGATTAATTTTTTCACATTACAATATTTGAAGACTTTCGGTTTATTCTGGGAGTCTTTTTTTGTTTTTAATATTATGTTAGAATCTCGTGTTTGATTAAAAATGAGATTCTTCCTTCGTCAGAATGACAAAAGTCAATAATTTGACTTTAAAACAGCGGTTTTCCTTAACAAACATCATCCAGCGGTTTTATCGAAGCCTGCTATATCAACGGCAAAAAAAAGCCGTATCAAAAATGACACGGCTTTCGGTTAATTAAAGATTGTTATATTTAGTCTACATGTTTTGTAGTAAATCCATCTTCACTTAGCTCTCTATGCTCATATTCAGCTTTCATTTCAGCTTCATAATCCACTTTTTCATGTTTACCCATTCTTCTTAAGATAGAGTCAAATATTGAATAAACTACCGGTACAATAATTAGAGTCAGGAATAATGACGATGTCAAACCACCGATAATTACCCAGGCTAATCCATTGTTCATTTCTGCTCCGGCACCTTTTGCAATTGCAATTGGGATCATACCGAAGATCATCGCGATAGTAGTCATCAAGATCGGACGAAGACGTGCGTGGTTTGCCTGGATCAAAGCATCATGCGTACTTGCACCAGCCTCTTTCCTCATATTTGCAAAGTCGACAATCATAATTGCGTTCTTCGCTACCAAACCAATCAACATGATCATCCCCAGCATCGTAAATATGTTTAATGAATTTCCTGTGATGGCAAGAATAACCATTACCCCGATCAATGCCAGAGGAATAGAAAATAATACCACGAAAGGATATACAAATGAGTCATATAATGAAACCATTACCAGATAAACCAATACAATAGCAGCCATTAATGCAATCCCTAAAGTACCGAAACCTTCAGTCTGGTTTTCCATATCACCACTCCAGATGTAGCTTACTCCTGCCGGTTTAGTCTTTTCGTTATCCATAAATTGAGCAGCCCATTCATTGGCAACATCCCCTACAGGACGGCCTACCACTTTAGACTTTACCTTTACAGAAGGTGCTTTATCTCTACGTTCCAATAAACTTGGTCCTGAACCCATTTTTACTTCTGCAAACTGGCTCAGTCTTACCTGTTCTCCTTTAGGATTGGTAAACATAAGATTTCTTACATCTTCAATAGATTTTCTGTTCGCGTCACCAAAACGGATATTAATATCATATTCATATTCTCCGGCTCTGAATTTTCCGTCTGTATTTCCGTTAAATGCAGTTTGCATTGTTTGTCCTACACTAGAAAGATTTAAGCCTAAAGAAGCCATTTTATCTCTGTCGATATTCACCTGTACTTCAGGGCTTCCAGAGTCAGTTGATAATTCTGCATCTACAGAACCAGGAACTTTTTTAAGCAACTCAAGAATTCTGTTTGCCTCTTTATTTGCTGTTTCGTTATCCTGAGCTGTCACTACCATTTCAATTGGTGCATTGTCTGCTCCCATTAATCCAATTGGTGCTGTTTTAAATTCAACTCCTGTGAATTTTTCTTCTAAAGCTCTCTTGATTCTTGCGGATTTGATATCTGTGCTCTCATTACGTTCAGATTTATCTACCAAAATCACCTGAATCTCTGACTGGTACAATGTTGCCTGTGCTCCACCAAAACCTGATGACTGCTGACCAACTGTTGTGATCATATCTACAACATCTTTGTCTTCTCTAAGATATTTTTCAACAGCAAGAGTAATCTGGTTGGTTTTTTCTACAGAAGCATCTTTTGGCAATTCCATCTGAACAAGGAACTGTCCTCTATCCATTTTAGGGAAGAATTCACCTCCGATAAATCCAAATGCAACCAACATAAATGAAGAGATCAAAATAATAAATGTTACAATAACCGTCATTACTCTTCTTAATGTCGTTTTCAAACACCATTCCAGAATTCCTGTGATCCAGTGTGTGAATTTTTCCAATTGCTTTTCGAACCAAAGAATAAACTTCTCAAAAGGATTTTTACCTGAAAGGTGTACCAATTTACCATATCTTGAAGATAACCAAGGAATAATGGTAAATGATGCCAGTAACGAAAACATTGTCGCAATAACTACGGTAACGCAGAACTGTGCCAGGATATCAGCAACCAATCCTGAGCTCATTGCAATCGGTAAGAATACCACTACAATTACCAATGTAATCGCCGTTACGGTAAATCCAATTTCCGAAGCACCATCGTATGCCGCACGAATTCTGCTTTTCCCCATCTCCATGTGACGATAAACGTTCTCCAAAACTACAATTGCATCATCCACAAGAATACCAACAACTAATGAAAGTCCAAGTAAACTCATCAGGTTTAAGGTATATCCCATAAGATACATTCCAATCACCGTTGCAATCAATGACATCGGAATAGAAACCATAACGATAAACGCGTTTCTGATGTTATGAAGGAACAGTAACATTACCACTGCTACCAGGATAATTGCTAAGAATAAATCGAAAATTACATGGTCTGCAGCTTCAAGCGTAAAGTCTGTTGTATCATCTACAATATTTATTTTAATCGCCTGGGCTTTATAATTGTTCTGAACATCAGCGATTGTTTTCTTCACTAGTTCCGAAACTGAAACCGCATTGGCATCAGATTGTTTTTTAACCTGAAGTAAAATCGTTGAATTCTGGTTATATCTTGCAACTTTCTCCACATCTTTCTGTGTATCAAAAACGGTTGCAATATCAGATAAACGAACCTGAGCTCCATCTTTATTGGAAACTACAAGATTATTCATTTCAGCAACATTTTTATACTTTCCGGAAAGTCTGATCGTAGATCTTGAAGTTCTTGTTTTCAAAGCTCCCGTTGGGAAATCCAGATTTGAAGAAAGAATTGCCTGCTGTACATCTGCGATGGCAAGACCATATCCCTGCATTTTCTTTTCATCTAAACTTACCTGAATTTCTCTTTCCTGCCCACCTACAAGGTCTACCTGAGCAACACCGTTTACACGGGAAAAAATAGGCTCTATTTTTTTATCTAAAAGATCATAAAGATCTTTATTATTCAGGTTATTACTGGAAATACTCAAAGTCATGATCGGAAGATCATCCAATGAGAACTTTTGCAAAGAAGGAGGATCTGCATCGTCGGGAAGATCTGCCAAAATAGCATTTACTTTTCTCTGTGCATCATTCAAAGCATAGTTTACATCGGCACCGGTATTCAGCTGCACCATAATAACCGATAAACTTTCGTAAGATGAAGATTCTACTTTTTTCACGTTTTCCAAAGAACCAACAGCATCTTCAATTTTTCGGGTTACCGAAGTTTCCACCTCAGCAGGCGAAGCTCCCGGATATACCGTAGAAATGGTTACCATATTGGTTTCAAACTTTGGAATCAACTCATACCCCATCATGGAGTAACTTAATAAACCACCCAGCGTAAGTATCGTAAATAATACGATAACCAGCGATGGTCTTTTAATGGATATTTCTGCTAACTTCATCTTCTGCTTACTTTACGATATTGATTTTCGAACCGTTATCAAGATTAATCTGTCCGCTGGTAATTACCTGCTCGCCTCCATTCAGTCCGCTTAAGATCTGAACTTTGTCGCCGTATACTTTACCGGTCTGAACTTTAATTAATTTAGCAGTACCATTATTTACAATAAATAGCTGTCCTGAACTTACTCCGTTTACAAAAGCTTCTGCAGGAACAGTCAACATATTTTGAGTTTCAGCACCGTGATTTGTTTTAAATGTAGCAGTTGCATACATCCCCGCTTTTAGGTTTCCTTTATTCTGAACCTCAATTTCAACCGGGAAATTTAAAGTAGCATCACTTTTAGGAGCAATGAATGTAATTCTACCGCTGAAAGAATCTTCCGGTAAAACATTCACATTAATTGGAACTTCCTGACCGAGTGCAATTCTGCCAACCTGGCTTTCGTCAACCAATACAGAAAGTTTAAGGCTGTTGATATTAACAATTTCAAACATGGAAGTCCCTATAGAAACTACTGTTCCCGGCTCAACCATTTTCTTGTTGATAGTACCACTGATACCTGCACGGATGCTGGTGTCATTCACTCTTACTCCCTGAGCTTTCACAGCTGCCTGTGCATTTTTCAGTTGAAGTCTTGAGTTATCAACCTGTTGTTTTGTAACCCCTCCTGTTTTAAAAGCATTTTCGTAACGCTGATTATCGATAATAGCATTTTGCAAATTATTCTGAGCCTGTGTAACATCCACTTCGATAGCATCTCTCTTGATAGTTGCTAACACCTGACCTGCACTTACTCTTGATCCTTCTTTTACCAAAACGCTTACAATACGTCCGGCAATTTCAGAAGACTGGTTCATTTCCTGCTTAGGAATGAAAGTTCCGTTGGCAGAGTAATCTGTATCAATATTTTCTCTTGTAACGGTTACAATATTAACGTTGATTTTATCTACCTGCTTGGCAACTTCTTTTACTTCCTGCGTCTGCTTTTCTTTGTTCCCGGCAATCTTATAAGCGGCTAAACCTATCAGTACTGCTGCTACGATGATATATATTAAAGTTTTTTTCATTTTAGTTTATTATAAGTTTTGTAGTGTGTTTAGTTCACCCTTAGCTTTTATCAGCTTGATCTCGGCCTGTTTGTAATCCAGCAATGCATTAGAATAGTTCTGTTTTGCCTGTGTTAAAGCATTTTCAGAATCCAGCACCTCTGTAAGGGTTGCTAACCCATATTGATAATTTGACTGGGTATTTTTCTGAACTCTTTCTGCCAATCCTACATTATCTTTCATGCTTTCGATATTAATCAATGCATTTTCCATATTGGTGATTGCATTTTTATAATCTAAACTTAAGCTCAACTGAGTGTTTTCAATATCAACATCAAGATCCTGAATATCTATTTCTGCCTGATTGATCTTCGCTTTTGTAGCTCCTCCTGTGAAAATAGGAATATTTACATTCAATCCAATTGCCGAATAATCACTCCAAAGAACGCCTTTACTAAGACCATTTGTCAACGGGAATTTTGCTCCGTTTGCTCCCCATCCATAGTTCGCAGTAAGATTTACTGATGGATAAAGATAAGCTTCGGTTGCTTTTTTATTGAAAACCAAAAGTTCCCTGTTTTTATTTAAAACTTTGATCTCTGTACGATCATTAAGATTTACGTTGCTTGCAATCAGCTCAGGCTTTGGTTCGATCTCTTTTTCTTCAAGCTCAATGTCTGTAGAAATCGGGATTCCCATATAAAACTTCAGAGCATTTTTTGAAAGTTCAACAGAGTTGATTAAAGTCTGCTTATTGGAACCAATATTCGTAAGCTGAACATTTGTCCTGTCTAAATCGATTGATTTTGCCAAACCATTATCAACCAAGCTTTTAATAACATTTCTTACTTTTTCAGTGTTAGCATAGCTGGCGGTTACCGTTTTAAGATTTTCCTCCTGTACAAACACCTGATAATAAGCTGTTGCTACATTTTCAATAATCTGTTCATTGGTCAATTGAGCATTCAGTACATAAAACTCTCTTGTTGATTTTGCAGCTTTAAGTCCTGTAAATACTCTTTGATCAAAAATTGCCTGCTGAAGTTGTACAGAAGCTGTAGAACCCCAAGGCTGCCCAAACTGCGCTCTGATTTTCTCTCCTCCAAATTCCAGCAAAGACTCCTGAATAATCGGGTTATAAGTTAAACCCGCCGTTGCACTGACCTGTGGAAGAGCACCGGCTCTGGCCTCATCAATCTTGTATTCGGCTTTTTTTATCTGTAAAGCAGCTTTTTTGGCTTCTGCCTTATTCTGAAGTGCCTGTTTTATAGCTTCCTGCAGGGAAACCTGCTGCTGGGCAGACATCAATGTAGAGCCGAAAATCATAAATGCTGAAGCTATCCCAATTTTTAGCTTTGTAGCAGTTATACGTTTTCTATTCATAATTTTATACTTCGTTTATTTTTTATTTAATTTTCAGTCATTATTTATTTCTAAATGACGAATCATTTTCAGAAATACTTTAGTTTTTTTTAGTTTTTGAACAACATATTGATAATAATCTCTTTTCGTTCAGAAATAATCTTATCATATTCTTCATCATTAATTAATAAATTTTCCATAAATAATGGTCTTATGGCACTTGGGAATACTAATAGAGCTACCATATTAAGAATAAACTGAACAGGTGCCATTTTTTCTATATTTCCCAATTCCATTTCTTTTTCGATATCCTTATACATATCATTCAGGATATCTTCTTCAATTTCTCTTTGATGGCAGGTCCCTTTATTGATCTGTGATACGATATACGTTTCCAGATACGGATACTGAAGACTTGTAGAAAGGCTGCTTTCTATGAATTGGCTGATCTTTTCTTTAAAAGGCAGATCAGAATTTTGAATGATCTTCGATTTTTCCTGTTCTACTCGTTGCGCTTCATCAAAGATGATCTGAATCAGCTTATCTCTTGAACGGAAATAGTAATTAATAAGGGTCCTGTTCACTCCTGCTTCATCTGCAATCTCCTGCGTAGTAGCATCAAATTTTCCTTTCACAAAGAACAAATTCTTCGCTGTCTCCTTGATCAATTCCTGTGTTTGGTCTTTTTTTGCTTGATTTGACATTTTTGTTAAACAAATTTGTGCAAATTTATACTAAATTTTATTTTTGACAAAATTGTTAAACAAAAAAATTAAACATAATTGTTATGACATCCATCATGTTTCTGACCTGAAGTTTGCTATTACTTAATATATAATGAGAAAGCTATTTTTATATCTTTGCCGCAAAAATTAATAACCTGATGAAGAAAATTCTTTCGCTGTTCATGGTTTTGAACACGGTACTTCTATTTTCACAGAAAAATATTTCTGAAGAAAACTCCTATTATTTTTATGAAAACAAAGGTCAGATTATTGATCAAGACGGAAAAGAAAATAAAAATGTAAAATATCTTTTCCATTCTAATGGTCTGAATGTACAGCTGCGTTCTAATGGATTTTCTTATGATGTATATCAGGTAGAAAAAATAAGTACACCAGATAATCCTAAACCCCCAAAATATTATAATCAAAAAGAGGAAAAGGTTAAATACAAATATCATAGAATAGATATAGACTTGGTTAACTCTAATATCAATTCTGAAATAATTCCCGAAGAAAAGTCTCCTGATTATGATAACTTTTATAATATTCCTGGAAAGCCGGCCGGGATCTTAAATGTGTATCGTTTTAAAAAGATTACTTATAAGAATATCTACAATAATATTGATCTTATTTTCTTTAAACCAAAAGATACTCTGAAACCTGTTGAATATAACTTTATTGTAAGACCCGGCGGAAAAATTTCAGATATCAAAATGAAATTCAACGGAGCAGAGACATCATTAAAAAATAAAAAAATTGTGATGAAACTTCGTTTTGGAGATATGTATGAAAATATTCCTCTTTCCTGGATTACAGATGGAAAATCTAAGCATGAAACCACTATCAATTATAAACATATTGATGAAAACACTTATGGTTTTGCCGGGACACAGGATTCATTCACCAAAACTTTAATTATTGATCCTGTACCTACCCCCTTATGGATTAAAAATCACCCAAACTGGGTATGGCAATCCAATACATATTATAGAGTATTGGCCAATTCCAATCAGGAAGTTTATACTGGATTTACTACTATTGCAAGATATAATATTGCTACCAGTACTTATACAATAATGGACTCTAACTCTCAGAACTATGGTTATATCTGTAAATTTGATCCGGCAGGAAATAAAATATGGGGTGTGTTTTTAGGAAATCATCAATTCAATTATGGAGGGGATGAAACCAATCTTCTGAAGGATATTACCATTAATAATAACAATGAAATATATGCTATTGGCCAGGCAAGAGATTCTCAAGGAGGTACAAACAATATAACAACTCTCGGTGCCCATAAAGAACATACAAATTACCAGGGGCAATGGATGGGATATGACATTGATTCTTTCATCATGAAATTTAATGATAATGGTATAAGAATATGGGGAACCTATTTCGGAGGAGATCAATTTGACACAGCAAATTCTATTGTACTAGATTCAAACCAGAACTTAATTATCGGAGGACTTTCCACCGGAAACAATGGGATTGTAACAGCTAATGGAAATATTCAAAATAATCCTAATATTTATAATGGGGTTTCTTTTATTGCAAAGTTTTCTCCGAATGGTCAACAAATGTATGGCTCCTATTTTTTTTTAAAAGAGTCGGGAATTAAAAAAATTGACAGAGACAGTAATAATAATATCTATTTAGCCGGCGATGTTTACCAGGGGTATAATATTACCGGAAATGGAACAGCAGGTACTCATCAGCAAACTTTGATTGGAGAAGGCAATACATTTCTAGCCAAGCTAGACAATAATTTTCAATTTTTGTGGGGAACTTATTATGGCGGTAGAAACGCGTATGGTATTCAGCACAATTATAATGAAGGGAGAACAATAGTAAGAGATTTAAAAGTTGACAAAGATAACAATGTAGTTTTATTAGGAAATACGGATGCTAATGAAAGAATATCAACTTCAGGAACACATCAGCCAATACGCACATCTAATCTTGGTGATGATATCTTTTTAACAAAATTCAATCCTGCAGGAAATCAAATTTGGGGAACTTATTTCGGAGCAACAACAAGCAATGCTGTAAATGATGATCAGGCCTTCGGACTTTCCGTAGATGACAATAATAGTCTTATATTTTCAGGGCAGACATCAAACGCAGTTCAGATAGCAACTCCAAATGGGTATATGCCTGACAATAATAATGGTTATCGTTCAGGTTTTTTTACTAAATTTAATCCGGCAGGTAATCAGGTTTGGGGAACTTATTTTTATTCATCCGTTCATTCCATCTATGCAAAAAGTAATAATATATATACTTTAGGAGGAGCCCAGGTTAATAATAATTTCGCTAAATTTTATGATTGTGCTGCAGGAATATCTGTCACATCAAACTCTCCTGTTTGTATCAATTCAACTGTTCAGCTTAACGCTACAGGAGGAACAACCTATCACTGGACTGGACCTAATGGCTTTACATCAAACCAGCAGAATCCAACAATACCTAATGCAACAACAGCTCATTCCGGTACATATACCTGCCACGTTTCGGGGTCGGGAGGCTGTGATGGAACTTTTACTGTAAACGTCGTTGTGGGTGACAATATGGCTCCGGTTCCGAACATTGCTTCTCTAGCAGACATTACAGGAGACTGCCATACAATAGTTACCACCATTCCTACTGCTACAGATAACTGTGCGGGAACTATAACTGCAACAACCACAGATCCTTTATTTTATTCAATCCCTGGAAACTATATTATCCATTGGATTTATAACGATGGAAATGGAAATACAGCTACCCAAAATCAGAATGTGATTGTAACATCTCCCTCTCTTCCAACTGCTGCAAATGTCCAGCAAACTTTCTGCGCTATCAATAATTCTAAAATCTCTGACATTCAGATCACAGGCCAGAACATCAAGTGGTACGATGCTGCAGGAAATGTTCTGTCATCAACAACTGCTCTTACCAACGGACAGACCTATTATGCTTCTCAAACCATTAATGGCTGTGAAAGTAATAAAATGGCTATTCAGGTAACGGTAAATACCACTCCTAAACCGATTGCAAATATTAATCAGGATTTCTGTGCTTCGGCAAATCCTACGCTGGAAAAGCTGGTTGTATCAGGAACAGCTCTTAAATTCTATAATGCGGCAGGAAATGTGATTCCGATGACAACTCCTCTGGTAAGCGGACAAATCTATTATGTAACCCAGACTTTAAATAACTGTGAATCTGAAAAACTGGCAATTACTGTAACGCTGTCCACAGATAATGTACCTGCAAAAGATATTACACAAGTACAATGTAATTCTACAACGTCAAATTCTATGATGGTTAATCTTCACTCCTATGAAGCAAGTATTATTAATAACCCCGCCAGTTATATTTTCACGTATACAGATACGGCGGGAAATCCTATTTCCAATCCTTCCGCTTATACTTTAAATGTAGGAACAACACTTATTCACGTAAAAGTAGCTACTCCTGACGGATGTTTTAAAACAATAAGATTAAGCCTTACTTTAAATCCTAAGCCTTTTGTTCAGCTTCCTGATAAACTTGATTTTTGTGAAGGCAAATCGGTTGTTTTGGATGCAGGACCAGGATTTAAGTCTTATGAATGGAATACCGGAGCAACTACTCAAACCATTACAGTATCTACCCCAGGAACGTACACCGTGAAAGTAACCAATATTTTCGGATGCGAAAGTACAAGCTCCACTCAGGTGAGTTATTCTGTTTTAGCCCATATTGTTTCTGTAAATATTACCAATAATACAGCGACAGTTATTCTTTCTCAGAGCGGAAACTATGAATTTTCCTTAGATAATTTCACATGGCAGAATTCTAATATTTTCACCAATTTAAATATGGGAGAATATACTGCTTATGTGAGAACAAAATCCGGATGTATTATCGGGCAGAAGAACTTCTCTATATTCAATATTCCGAATGCAATCAGTCCAAACGGAGATGGGATCAATGATACATGGAGAATCGCAGGATTGGAAAACTATCCGGGAACAGAAATTTATTTATATGATAGAAAAGGAGCGATAATCTATAAGGAGCTTATTAAAAAGAAACCTTTCCAATGGGATGGAAAATATGAATCACACCCTATTTCTACCGGAAATTATTGGTACACTATAAAAGTTTCTGACGGAAGAGTCTACAGCGGATGGCTTCTGATCAAGAACAGAGAGTAACAAAAAAACGAGCAGAAATTTCTGCTCGTTTTTTTATTTTATAATAATTTGATTTTGTCGTCCAGGATATCGATGATTTTATCTTTATAAAGTCCTCCGATCGCTTTTTTAAAGTTTTTCTTACTCATCTGAAATTCATTCTTGATCTCTTCAGGTGAGGATTTATCAGATACATACAGAAGTCCGTAATTTTCTTCCAGTCTGTTAATAATCTTCTGTTTGAACTCGTCAATATTTTCAAAACCGTCCGGCTGTAAGGAAATATCTATTTTCCCATCTTCACGAATCATTTTAATATAGCCTTTTTCTTCTGACAGTGGATAAAGTTTTTTGAAAACATCAGAAGCGTATATCAAACCTATGTACTGCTTGTTGATAACCACGTTCCAGCCCAGTTCACTTTCGTTCATCATAAGCAGATCTACTTTGTCTCCTTTCTGAAATGGCAGATCATCATACTGTGGGTTTCTCTTGAACTTTGTTGTCCCTGTAATCAGCTCCATATCTTCATCTACATAGATATAAACCAGATATCTTTTACCTTCTATAATTTTGGTTTTCTGCTGTTTGTAAGGGATAAATAAATCCTTAATGATTCCCCAATCCATAAAAGCTCCGCTAGGAAGACTCTGTACACAGCTCATTACCGCAAATTCACCAACTTCAGCCAATGGAATTTCAGTAGTTGCCTTTAATTTATCGTCATCCTGGTATACAAAAACTTCAACTTCATCACCTGTTTCTTTTTCATCCTGAATAAAGATTTTAGGCAGAAAAGCTTTTTCTCCGGATTCGTCCACGAGGATCCATCCTGAATTAATTTGTTCTGAAATTGTTAGAGTCTGAGTTTTTCCGAGTTGCATTGATGATAAAATTAGCTTACAAAGGTACGGAAATTTGAAGATGCCAACCTAGTCAATACCATTATAATCTTTGGATGATTCTTATTAACCTTTTATAAAGACCGTAAAACATGTACATTTGAATAAAAAACAAAACATGAAACAATATTTCATTCTGCCTTTGCTCTTTTCGGTTGTCTTTTCAAAAGCTCAGCTACTGGAGAAAACAGCGGTAAATATTTCTTACCGATACACCGGAAGAAATGTTCTGCAGGCAGGATTAGAATATAGATTTGGAGACAGCTATGATGGTTCTATTATTCTGGGACCGTCTCTGCTTTATACCCATGTTAATAACACAGATAAATTTATTCCGGAGATGAATATCAACTTTCTACGTGCCGGATTGCTGTTTGGAATATCCGGCAATCCCTATTCGTTAGAACCAAGAATAGGGATCTCATTATTTAATGCTATATTTCTGAATAGCGGATATGCTTTTCCTATTCACAGAGATAAATATTTTAAAGGAGTAACCTTTGGAATACAATTCAATATTGCTCCGAAACATTCTAAGTTTTACGATAATCTGAAAATAATGTAAAAGAGCAACTGAAGATATATTTTTATGGGTTATATTATCTTTAAAACTCCACTATCTGCTCTTAAGCTTGCTCCATTTACCGCAACAGAAAGAGGGCTGGAAAGGTAGACTGCCAGGCTTGCAATTTCTTCCGGATTAATAAATCTTTGTAAAAGAATATGTGGGTTGGCGGTCTGGATAATGATTTCTTTCATTTGATCCACAGTCAGATGTTGAGCTTCGGCTATTTGCTCCACAGTAGCAGCAACCCCATCGCTATAAGTAGGTCCACCTAAAATGGTATTAACTGTAACGGCACTTCCTTTTGTGAGTTTGGATAAACCATTACTTAATGCCGACATCGCAGCTTTTGTCATTCCGTAATGAATCATATTTTCAGGAACATTGACTCCTGATTCACTGCTGATAAAAATAATTCTGCCCGAGTTTTTTCGGATCATCCCTGGAAGCAGCTTTCTTGATAACCGCATCCCACTCATCACATTGATTTCAAAATAATGATACCAGTCTTCATCCTGCAATTCATAAAAATCATTGATTCCGAAAACGCCTACATTATTAATAAGAATATCAATATCCTCCAACTCCTCCAGTAGCTTGTTAAGATCTTCTTTTTTGACAAAATCTGCGGAAATTCCAGACACATCTGCATCTGGAAATTCCTCCTTGAGTTTTTTCTTCGCCCATTCCGTTTTCTCTTCACTTCTGCCATTGATAATTACGGACGCACCTTCTTCCAACAATTGTTTTGCTATTGAAAATCCTATTCCCTGTGTGGATCCGCTAATAAATGCTTTCTTTCCTTTTAGTTGTAAATTCATTGTTTTATTTTTGTAATGATCGTTAAAAAAATTTAATGCAATACCTGCAATTGCAATTCAATCTGGGTTTTCAAAATCCTCCTGTCCGGGTACATTCTACGAAGAGAATTAATACCACACCAAAACGTGATCAGGTACTTACCCAAAACCTCTGCCGGAAGTGTTGATTTCAGAGTTCCTTTATTTTGTTGTTGCTGAATAACCGAAGTATAGAGTTTTTCTGTTTCCTTTAGTATCTCGACAGCCTCTTCTTTCAAACTTTCCTCTACGAATGTCATTTCAACAAGTGTATTGGCAACAATACAGCCTTTCATATGCTCATTATAATCAGCATTAGCGATATTTAAAAAGAAACTTTTAATAAGTCCAATCGGATCTTCGCTTTTATTCAATCTTTGCTTGAAGTTTTCAAAGTCTTCTCTTCGCTGCCCCAAGCTTTTTTTAAACAGTTCTTTTTTGCCTCCTTTGAAAGAGTTATATAAACTTCCAGCTCCTGCTCCAGTTGCGACAGTCAAATCACTGAGCGAAGTTGCAGTAAAACCTTTTTCCCAGAATAATTTCTGAGCTTTTAGAATCAATTCTTTATCCTGATGGATATTGGGTCTTCCTTTCATTTATTTTTGTAATGATTGATACAAAAATATAAAAAAAGAAATTATCTGACTTATTTTTTTTAATTAAAAGATTTTCGGAACTCCAGTGGAGTTTGTTTTGTAGTTTTTTTGAATAATTTACTAAATGACTGAGGATATTCAAATCCGAGCTGATAAGCAATTTCTGTAACGGTTAAGTTGGAAGCAGTTAATAATTTCTTAGCTTTTTCAATTAAATGTTCATGGATATATTGTTGAGTATTCTGTCCTATTGTATTGCGCAGCAGATCTGTCATATAATCGGGCGAAAGGTGAAGTTCACCAGCAAGAAAATGCACTGTCGGCAGCCCTTGGGTAAGAGCTTGTTCGTTGTTAAAATAATCCTTCAAAATTTGCTCAAGTCTAGTGACAATATCATTATTCACTGATTTTCTGGTAAGAAACTGTCGGTTATAAAAACGATTGGAATAACTCAATAAAAGATCCAGGTGAGATACTACAACATCCTGACTGTAATGGTCTATATTATTCTTCAGTTCCTGTTGTAACTGTTTCAGTAAAGATGAAATTACAATATTTTCTTTTTCTGAAAGATGCAGGGCCTCTGCTATGGAATAAGAGAAAAAACCATATTGATCTATATTTTTCCCTAAAGAATATGGACGGATTAGCTCCGCCTTGAATACTAACATATATCCTTTAACAGGATTATTTTTTATGGATGTTACTGAAAATATCTGTCCTGGTTTTGTAAAAGTCATCATCCCTTCATCAAAATCATAATCTTTAAGACCATATTTAAAATTCCCGTTACTGCCTTTTTTAAGAACAATGCAATAAAAGTCGTTAGTAAAATGATTCCATATATCGCTATGCTGATAGCTTAATGATTCAAAATCAATTACACTTATCAAAGGATGATCCGGCTGAGGAAGAGCAAACAAACGATGCAGTTCTGAAATAGATCTTATCACATAAGGTCCTGAATAAGGTTTTTTCATTTATTCAAATTTACACATTATTTAAAATCCGTAGAAAAGGAAAGATGTTTCCATTGCTCTAGTTCTTCAGTTTCATTTTTTCTATGTTCAAGAATTGATTCATAACTATCCTTCCCTAAAATCAGATGTAAGGGCGGATTGCTTAAAGTACTAATATTATAAAGTATTTGAGCAAGTTTCACGGGATCACCAGGCTGATAACCATGGAAGCTTTGAAGCATGTCAATATGCTTGTCCAAGTGATAATCCTCAATCCTATTTTCTGCAGCCGTCAAAGTTGCCTCACTCATAAAACCTGTACGGAACATTCCGGGAGCCACTACTGTCACATTCACCCCGAAAACTTTGACTTCTTGTGCAAGAGCTTCTGAAAGTCCTATGACAGCAAATTTTGAAGCATTATAACTGCCTGTATTGGCATAACCAACATATCCCATATTGGAAGAAATATTGATAATATGTCCTGATCTCTGTTTTCTTAGAAATGGCATAGTGTGTCTAATAACATTAACCATCCCAAACAGGTTTACATCCATTGTTTTGCGGAATTCTTCATCCTTTATTTCTTCTACACTGCCTGCTAAATAATAGCCTGCATTATTAAGAACCACATCAATGCCACCAAAATGCTGAATACCTTTTTTAATAGCATTTTTTACATCCTCATCATTCGTAATATCAACCTGTAAAGAGAGTAAATTTTCTGTATCTCCATTATTTACATGTTGTATGTTCCGGGAAATGGCTATTACTTTATCTCCTTTATGTAAAACTTCTTTTACCGCTTCAAGTCCCATTCCTCTTGATGCTCCGGTTATAAACCACACTTTTTGCTTATTCATAATATATATCTTATTAATGATGCAAAGTTCGGATTTCGGAAAGATCAGGAAGTGTTCAAATCACCGTTTATTGTATTCAAAAGCAGGATATAAATTATTCTAGAGAGAGAGAGAAAGATAAAAAAAGTCTTATTACAAATTTGAAATATAATCCATCAGCTCCCGCTTACTGCTTTCAAAATCAAAAGCATCATACACCATAAAGTATCTGTTTTTATCAACGCAGTTGCGATACATAGATTTAGCGAGTGCTAATTTTTTATTATCAAAACTGATAGCTTTTACCAGATCTCTTATTTGTGCGGAAGTAAACATTGAAGTGCGCATCTGCTGATTGATCATAGCTATTTTACCATCATCAAACTTCTCATTCCTTATCATCATATCAAAAAACTGGCGGAAAGAATTATTATCCATTACATTACCCTGATTATATCCATCTCCGGACTGGTTTCCGTAAGGATTGTTCCATACATCATTCCAGTCATTGAAGCCATATTGGCCCTGAACAGGATAAGAATCCAGAAGATATAACCCTTCATTGGTAAAAAAATCCAGCACCATTCTGTTATTATTGCGAAGCATAAGCGTGGTTCTGTAAATCAGAAAACCATTTTCGTAGATAGAAACAGGCATTCTTCCTGACGACAAATCAAAGAACCTGTATTTCCCGGAACCATTGGCTATCATCTGATCTCCAATTTCAACAGTGAAAAAGCCTTGCTCAGGAATTCTCAGAAAAACTTCCGCATAGCCATAGTTCCTGTTCCACTGATAATTTGGATGGGTATTTCTATTTCTCTGAGGAATCGTATTATTTCCAGGTCTCATCCCATCAGGAGTTTTATTTCTTTCATTTAAACTTTTGGGAGATCTCATTTCTGAGGTAGAAGCTTCATTCTTTAATAACTCTCCAACCTGACCTGCTTCCTGGGCAAAAGAGCTGATCCCCGCTAAAAGCATCCCACTGATAAAAATCTTTTTCATACTTGAAATTTCAAAAATCAATCTCCATTTTCATGCCAAAAGCCACATAAAAAAGGCTGTCTCAAAAAGAAACAGCCTTTAATTTTTAAATATTTAAATGATTAAATTTTTTAATCAATTATTACATATGAATTGGTCTTTTCCCTGTAGCATCCAATGCAGCTTCCTTAATAGCTTCTGCATAAGTTGGGTGAGCATGAGAACTTCTTGCAATATCTTCAGCACTTGCACGGAATTCCATAGCAATTACTCCTTCAGCAATAAGGTCAGCAGCTCTGGCTCCGATGATGTGCATTCCTAAAACCTCATCTGTTTTTTCGTCTGCAATAATCTTAACAAGACCATCAACATCACCACTTGCACGGCTTCTACCTAATGCTCTCATTGGGAAAGAACCTACTTTGTAAGCTACTCCTTCTTCTTTCAGCTGCTCTTCAGTTTTACCAACTCCTGCAACTTCCGGCCATGTATAAACAACACCAGGAATCAGGTTATAGTTGATGTGAGGTTTTTGTCCTGCTAATGTTTCAGCAACAAAAACTCCTTCTTCTTCAGCTTTGTGAGCCAACATAGCCCCTTTGATAACGTCACCAATAGCATAGATATTCGCAACATTCGTTTGTAGGTGGTCGTTTACTTTTACTCTTCCTCTTTCGTCAAGTTCTACCCCTGCTTTCTCAAGGCCAAGCCCATCTGTGTAAGGTTTTCTTCCTACAGAAACCAAGCAGTAATCTCCTTCTACTACTACTTCTTCTCCTTTTTTATCTTTAGCTGTGATTTTTACAGTATCTCCGTTTCTTTCAACCGCAGAAACCGCAGTAGAAAGCATAAACTTCATTCCTTGTTTTTTAAGAACTTTAGTCAATTCTTTGCTTAAAGCTCCATCCATTCCAGGGATGATTTTATCCATAAATTCTACAACAGTTACCTGAGCTCCTAATCTTAGGTATACAGAACCTAGTTCCAGGCCGATAACACCACCTCCGATTACTACTAAATGCTTAGGAATTTCTTTAAGGTTTAAAGCTTCCGTAGAAGTAATCACTCTTTCTTTATCTAAAGAGATGAAAGGCAATGCAGATGGTTTAGAACCTGTTGCAATGATTGTATATTTAGATTCGATAGTTTCAGAAGAACCGTCGTTTTTTGTAACTTTAATCTGAGTAGCAGATTCGAAGCTTCCCACACCTTCAAAAACAGTAATTTTGTTTTTGTTCATCAGGTAGCTGATTCCATCTGTATTCTGCTTGATCACTTCATTTTTACGTTCGATCATTCTTGTAATATCCGCTTGCGGCTCATTGATGATGATTCCGTGACCTGCAAAATTGTGTTTTGCATTTTCGAAATGCTCAGAGCTGTCAAGAAGCGCTTTTGACGGAATACATCCAACATTAAGACAAGTTCCGCCTAAAGTTGAATATTTTTCAATAATTGCTGTTTTGAAACCTAACTGTGCTGCACGGATAGCAGCAACATAACCACCGGGACCAGAACCTATTACGGTAACATCGAATTGACTCATGTTATTTTATGAATTTGTTTATTATTATCTATCTTAATTCTCACAAATTTACATATAAATTACTAAGCACCAAAGTGAGTTTTATCAATTTTAAAAATGATAATTATATGTTTTTGTTTTATGAAAAATGTTATTTTATGAATTTTATATTTTCCTCATTCCCCTCTTTCAAATAAATTGCTGTAAAGATGAGTGGTTTCTCTGCTGATGCATTATCAAAATGGAGAATCGTAGTATTTTTAGGTTCATAGAAAGCATCACCTTCCCGAAGAAGAACGCTTTTCTGTCCTTCTATCTGAAAAATAGCTTCTCCGGACTTTATGATTCCTACTACCGGACATTGATGCACATGTTTGGGAGCAGCCAGCCCTGCAGCCATTGTTATTTCCTGAATTTCTGCTGATTTAACACTCTGATCAAGAGAAGTTTTTAATAATTCTTTTCTGGAGATAGTCTTCTGCTGAGCCATGATTACAACAGAATTCAGCATCAAAACAGCAATTATAAATGGTTTCATTGATTTGGTATTTAATTCTACTGCTTGTTTTTATTAAATCAGCTAAAATATCACACATCCAACTTTCCTTGTCCAAATGCACCTGTACTTTCAAAAAATGAACCTCCATATACATACCATTCAAGGCTTTCCAGATACTCTACTGCATTTTCCGGGGTTATCTGTGAACGATCTTTTTTAGAAACAATTCCTTTGTACCATCTTCCCGACTTGGAAAAACTTTCATTTTCAACAAAATAATGAATCCATATTCTCTGACACAGTTTGCATTGTTGAATGGAAACTTCTCCATATCTTCCGTTCGTATGGTCTATACCTAATTCGGAACTTCTAAATTCTGTATAATTGAAGTCAGGTTTTTCACAAGCGCATCCTATTTTCGGGATTTTATTCATTACGATCTATTTTATCACCCCAAATCTAAGAAAATAAAACCCCATAAGACAAATAGTCCGGCAATACTACTTCATTAAATCCAGCAATACCCTTTCGTATTTATCCAAAATAATATTCTTTGAAAACCTTGATTTAATAGAGTTTCTTATTGCATCTTTATTATAATTGTTCTGCAATACTTTTACAATCTGTTGTGCAAAACCATCATAGTTTTCAATATTGGCAACTTCACCGTTTACATTATGCTGAATAATTTCATTGATTCCTCCGGGGCAGTTGTTGGCTAGAGAATAAGTTCCGCAGGCTCCCGCTTCCAGAAGTACATTGGGAAAACCTTCATACCTCGAAGAAAGTACAAATAAATCTGCATATTTCAGATATTGGTAGGGATTATCCTGTCTGCCGTGAAAAATTACTTTTTTTAATCCTAAGAGTTCTTTGGTCTGATATAAGATCTCCTTATCTTTTCCATCACCCAGAATATGAAGCATAATATTTTCATTCTTCAGTCTGGAAAAAACCTTCAACAGGTTATCAAATCCTTTTCTGGATGATAAGTTGCCAATGGCCACTACGTTTTTATAGTTGTATTTGAAGCATTCTGGTTTTAAAGAGAGTGCCATTTTATCTTCAATAAAATCAAAGTCTACAGGATTATTGATCTTGACAATTTTTTTCTTTTTAATATTAAAATTATCAACAAGATCCTTCATCATATCATCACTCTGCGCAATGATTCTCTGATAGTTATTGTAAAAATTATAGAAAAACTTAATCTCTTTACGGGTTACATGCTGGGTAACGACATTGGTTTCCCGGGCAATGAATTTGGTTCTTGGAAAGAGTTTGATGAATAAGGATAAGTAAGCATTTACCTCTCCGAAACCTGAAAAAACAATATCTGGTTTTCTTCGGTAGATTTCACCTAAAATAGGCTTTAAAGAATGTCTTATTCTTTCGGTATTGATATCGATAATTTCGACGTCTTTTTTCAGAAAATTCAAATATCCGCCTTGTTTACGTAACAGCAAAATCTTGGGTTCAAACCGATCTCTGGAAAGATGATTCGCAATAGTAGTAACAATTCTTTCTGCTCCCCCGGTTTCTAAGTCCGGCAGAATAAATATGACAGATATCTTTTTCATCAGTGTAAAGTTAGTAAAAAGTTTGGTTATCTTTCAAATATTCCTTTCTTACACTAAAGAACAAAAGTAAGCAAAGTATAAAATTATTGTTACCTTAGAAATAGTTTTCAAAGAAAAACCCTGACCCTGGGATTGAGTCTAATTTAGATTGAATAACAGGATAACGAGAAACCCATCTATGCAGCTCCAAATTACTTTTTATACTATCATTAACAGGAATAGAAACATATAGTATATTATTATAAATATTATGTTTTAAATACAATACTAAAAACCTTTTACCTATATTTTTCTCAGCTTCAGAAAATGACAAATCTGTCGTAGATCGTCCTTTATAATTCTTATTCCCTACTTTAAACGAGTATAAAAAATAGAAACCAGTACCTCTTCCATATCCTTTAATGCTATTTATTTTGCCAATTGCATATTCTCCTTGATTCTTATAATTTTTTTTTAAGTTCTGTCTTAGTGAAAAATCAAAACAAATGATTGCTATTATTAGAAAAAATAAAATTACAAGATAATATTTTTTAAAAAAATCCATTTATCTCTATTTATAAACTTTTAAATACAATAAAAGCCCTTATAAACAGGGCTTTTATTGTGTTCTGATTTGTTCTTTTAGTTAGCTACATCGCTGATAAATTTAATCCTCAGCATTCTCACTTCTTCATCGGACAGTTCATCCCCAAATTCATCCAGTAATACCTTCATGCTGTCACTTTCAGATTCGTTCATGAACTCCATGAAGCCGTCTACGATATCTTCATCAAAATTATCTTCAATATAATAGTCGATATTCAGCTTTGTTCCCTGATATACAATTCTTTCCATTTCTTTCAGGAGTTCATCCATAGAAAGGTTTTTGGCTCTTGCAATATCTTCAAGGTCAATCTTTTTATCAGTACTCTGGATAATGAAAACTTTATGGCTCGATTTATTGGCCACCTGTTTCAAAACCATATCCTGAGTACGTTCTATATTGTTGTCTTCTACATATGTTTTGATGTAATCAGCGAATTCTTTACCATACTTTTTAGCTTTTCCTTCGCCTACTCCATAGATTTTGGTAATTTCATCTACTGTAATCGGATACTGAACGGTCATATCCTCCAAACTTGGATCCATAAATACAGTATATGGTGGAATTCCATGTTTTTTGGCAACTTTCTTTCTAAGTTCTTTCAACAGATTAAAAAGGTTCTGATCCATACCTCCGCTAGCCTGCTGCTGTACCTGATCGCTCTCAGCTTTTGCCTGGGTAAGGTCAAATTCTCTGTCTTCAGCGATTAAAAATACGTCTTTAGAAGTACCATTCAGGACCGTTTTTCCTTTTTCTGTAATTTTTAAAACACCGTAGGTTTCAATATCCTTTTGCAAACAATTCTGAACGGTTGCCTGTCTCAGGATTGTTTTCCAGTAATTATCTTTTTCTTCTTTTCCAAAGCCAAAATAAGAACTTTGCTCAAGTTTGTAAGATTTTGTCACTGCATTTTCTTTCCCCACGATAACGGAAATCAAATCTTTAGACTTGAATTTTTCTCCTGTATCATTAATGAGTTCCAACGTTTTTTTCAAGTCTGCAGTGGCATCCTTTACTTTTGGAGGATTGGATGAGTTGTCACACATATTGGCTCCGTCTCCTTTTACAGGATCGAAATTTTCTCCAAAATAATACAGGATATATTGTCTTCTGCTCATTGAAGTCTCAGCATAACCTACCACTTCATTTAAAAGTTGTAATCCGATTTCTCTTTCTGAAACGGGTTTTTGTGCCAGAAATTTTTCTAATTTCTCAATATCTTTAGGATCATAGAATGCCAGACAGTGGCCTTCACCTCCGTCTCTTCCTGCTCTTCCTGTTTCCTGGTAGTAGCTTTCCAATGATTTTGGAAAGTCGTAGTGGATCACAAAACGTACATCCGGCTTATCAATTCCCATCCCAAAGGCAATGGTAGCAACAATTACATCTACTTCTTCCATCAGGAATTTATCCTGATTGGCAACTCTCACTTTCTGGTCAAGACCTGCGTGGTAAGGAAGTGCATTGATTCCGTTTACCTGCAGAAGCTGGGCAAATTCTTCAACTTTTCTTCGGCTCAGGCAGTATACAATTCCTGATTTCCCTTTATGCTGATTGATAAACCTAACGATTTCCTTGTCTATATTGATTTTAGGACATACCTCATAATATAGATTAGGACGGTTGAAACTTTCTTTGAACACCAATGCATTAGTCATTCCTAAAGTCTTCTGGATATCATCCTGAACCTTAGGAGTAGCAGTAGCCGTTAAAGCAATCACCGGTACATTGGCGATTCTGTCTATAATCTGTTTCAGATTCCGGTATTCTGGTCTGAAATCATGTCCCCACTCTGAAATACAGTGGGCTTCGTCGATAGCAAAGAAAGAAATTTTCACATCTTTCAAAAAATCCAGGTAATCATCTTTTATTAATGATTCAGGAGCTACATACAGAAGTTTGGTTTTGCCGCTTTTTATATCGTCAAAAACCTGCTTGGTCTGCGTTTTGTTTAATGAGGAATTTAATACATGCGCTACCCCATCCTCAGATGAAAGGCCGTTCACTGCATCTACCTGATTCTTCATTAACGCTATCAAGGGCGAAACGACGATTGCCGTACCTTCCGAAATAAGTGCCGGAAGCTGATAACATAATGATTTTCCACCACCCGTAGGCATTAAAACAAATATATCTTTCCCATTCAATAGGTTGTCTATAATTTGTTCCTGCTGTCCCTTAAATGTAGAAAACCCAAAATACTTTTTCAATTCGCCTGATAAATTGGCTTTTTTTGCGCTCATCTAATTTTCTATTGCTAAATTTGCATCACACCCAAAGTTATAAAAATTTCGCTTAAAATAAAAGCGAACGAATTTATAAAAAATAAAACTTATATTAAATATTCTTTTTAAAATATAACGTTTTTAAAGAACTTTTTTGTATACCTTATCATCATAAAATGGATAGAACCAACATTATATCAATTGCAAAAACCACTTTAGAAATAGAGATTTCTGAACTCGAAAAATTAAAAAACAGAATAGATGACCAATTTGCGCAGGCAGTAGAGATCATCAACCTGGCAAAAGGAAAGCTTATTGTGGTAGGAATTGGAAAATCGGCCCATGTAGGAAATAAAATTGTAGCGACCTTAAACTCAACGGGAACACCTTCACAGTTCTTGCATGCTTCAGAAGCTATCCATGGAGATCTGGGAGTAATTCAGAAACAAGATGTTGTTTTGTGCATCTCAAATTCCGGAAATTCTCCTGAAATCGCCAACCTGGTTCCTTATTTAAAAGACTATTCTTCCGCTTTGATCGGGATGACGGGAAATAAAAAGAGTAAACTGGCTGAGTTTTCTGAAGTTATTTTAGATACTCACGTTGACGTTGAAGCCTGTCCGAATAAACTGGCACCTACCAGCTCTACTACAATTCAGATGGCTTTGGGAGATGCTTTGGCTGTTGCTTTAATGGAGCTGAATGATTTCAAAGCTAATGATTTCGCCAAATTCCATCCTGGAGGAAGCTTAGGAAAAAACCTGACTTCTAAAGTAGAACAGTTTCTTTCTTCTCAAAAACCTCAGGTTACTGAAGATTCATCAATAAGAGATGTCATTATCTCAATCAGTGCATCAAGCCACGGAATTACAGTGGTAACTCAATCGGATCAAATCATTGGTGTGATCACAGACGGAGATTTGAGAAGGATGCTGATGAAAGAAGAAGATATCAGTAAGGTATCGGCTAAAGATATTATGTCTTCTCATCCAAGAACTATTGAGAAAGATGCGTTGGCCAAAGAAGCTATGAAAACGCTGAAAGAAAATAATATCGGCCAGCTTATTGTAACGGAAAACGGAAAGTATTTCGGGATTATAGATCTGCATAAACTGCTGGACGAGGGGATTAATTAGAAAATATAATCCAAAGTTTAGAGATTAATACATGAAAGATGATTTGCAGATCAAGAGTAAAATTTAACTAATAATCTGCAGACGCTTACTTCTGTCATTTTTTTTATAAATTTGCGCTTTAAAAATTGAATTCTGTGAGTGATGGTAAAGACATGTCCTTTCTTGGGCATATAGGAGAATTAAGAGGGCATCTGATCCGTTCGATTATTGCTATCATAATTGCGGCTTTTGTGGTTGGCTTTAATATCAACTGGATTATGGACCATATCTTTTTTGGGCCCACCAGAAATGATTTCCCAACCTTCAGAGTTGTTAATCATTTTTCAAGAATGATTTTAGGAGAAGACAGTATTCATCTTCCAAAAGAGTTTCCCGTTCGTGTACAGAGATTGTATCAGCAGTTCAATGTAATGATGGCTGTTTCTATTTTTGGAGGAATGGTAGCAGCATTTCCTTATATTGTATGGGAATTATGGCGTTTTATTGGTCCTGCTTTACATCCGAGAGAGAGAAAAAATTCTATTTATATTATTAATGCGGTATGGATTCTTTTCATGACCGGAGTATTATGTGGTTATTTTCTAATCCTTCCGTTTGCGGTTAATTTTGGGGTTATTTTTAAAATTTCAGACATTATCGTTCCGCTTTATGATTTAAGTGATTATACCACCTTATTTTTACAGGTAGTTTTAGGGATGGGTGTTATTTTTCTTTTCCCGATTCTGATCTATTTCCTTACCAGCATCGGAATTCTGACTCCAACATTTATGAAAACATATCGTCGTCACGCTATTGTTTTGATTATGGTAGTTGCTGCAATCATTACTCCGGCAGACGTTTTAAGTATGCTGATGGCTGCATTCCCACTGCTTATTTTGTATGAATTCAGTATTATGATGTGTACATTCACGTATAAGAAGGTACAGAAAAGCAACGGAAATCTTCCGGCAGTACAGAAATAACCAGTATTTTTTTACTAATAAAATTCTAAGCGCTACTATTCACCCGAATGGTAGCGCTTATTTTATATAAAAAAATTAACCTTAATTGTATTTATTCTTAATTTAATTTAAAACAATGATAAAATTTAATTAATAATATAAAGTTGGGAACAATTAACACCGTATTGCTAATATATTTTTTAATAAAATACACTATCTTTAAAAAAATCAATTACAACCAATAAAAAATATGAAAAGGAAAATTATTTTTGTGTGTGCACTAGCTTTAAGTCTAAGCGGTTTAAAGGCACAACGCTGGGAACCGGTCTCGGAAAAAATCACACCGGTAAGAAAAGAAGTTAAGGTAGAATATGCCTATAAGTTTGATCTTTCTGCATTGAGAGAGCAACTGAAGAATACTCCTGAAGCAGGAAAAGGAGGAAGCCCGGTTATTGTTTCTATTCCAACAGCAGACGGAAGAATTGAAAAATTTTCAGTGTACAGCTCGCCTGTAGTAGAAAAGTCTATGGCAGACAGATACGAATTGGGAGCATATTCCGGTATCGGACTGGATAATCCACATAAACAAATCCGGTTCAGTACTGCACCAAACGATTTCCAATCTATGACATTCGACTCTAATACTGGGAAATACGAATTTATAGAGCCCATCAACAAAGAAAGGGATGTATTTGGAGTCTTTTTTAAATCTAATAAATCCCAGGAAGATCCTTTTGAGTGTAAAACTTCTGAGCCTGAGAAGGCAAAGAAAGAAATGAATAAGCTTCTTAAAACAAAAAATGTCTTAAACGGGCTCGGTAATGTTAATAAAAGTAATGAACAAAAATACAGAACCTATAGAATCGCAATCTCCGTAAATGGTGAATACACTCAGCTTGCCGGAGGTGTGCCTGCAGCCGCAGCCCGTATTAATGCTACAATGAACCGTGTAAATGGTGTTTTTGAAAAAGATTTTGGAATCCATATGATTGTACAGGATCTTCCACAGCTTATATTCGCAGATCCTGCGACGGATCCTTACTCTAATGTAATAGTAAATCCAAATGGCAGCTACAGTGCTCCCGGCGCATGGAATCTACAACTTCAGCAAACTCTTTCCAATACTGCTGGTGTAGGTAATAATGCCTATGATATAGGACATTTTTTTGGCCACAGAGGTGGTGGTGGAAGTGCCGGAGATGTAGGAAATGTCTGCAGAAATCCTGCCAGCAACAATGATGCTACTTCTAAAGGTGCAGGAATCACGTCACCATCTACTCCGGATCAGCCTTTCGGAGATAATTATGATATAGATTTTGTAGCTCATGAAATCGGTCACCAGTTCGGTGCAGCACACACAATGTCTATTGCTTTGCACGGTGCCCACATGGAGCCGGGATCGGGATCTACTATTATGGGATACGCCGGTATTACCAACTATAATGTTCAGATGCATTCTGATGCTTATTTTCATACCAAAAATATTGAAGAAGTAGGAGCATATGTGAATGCTCAGGATTGTGGTATTATTACAGCAGTAGCCAATACACCTCCTTCTATACAGCCATTGGCTAATAAAATGATCCCTAAAGGAACTGCTTTTGTACTGACAGCTTCTGCTGCAGATACACAAAATGATCCAATGACTTACACATGGGAACAATATGATCTGGCTACTTCTACTTTTGGACCAGTAAGTGCAACCAGAAATAATGGTGCGAACTTCAGATCTCTAATGCCTACAAACTCCCCTACCCGTTATTTCCCTAAATTGGCAAATGTTCTTAATGGCACTCTTACCAGTGCTGTAGATTGGGAAACAGTATCCAACATACCAAGAACTATGAATTTCAAGGTAACGGTGAGAGATAATAATCCGGATGCTGCACAACAACAGACCCAAAGCAGCCTGATGAAAGTGGATATAGGCAATGAAGGTCCATTTAAAGTAACTTCAACTACGGTTTACAATAATACACCTGGAGCTGTTGCCTGGGATGTAGTGAACACTAATAATGCACCGTATAATGTACAGAATGTTAAATTAGACTATACTACAGACAATGGAACTACATGGACGGTTATTACTCCTTCCACACCTAATGATGGAGCTGAGCCGTTTTCGTTCTCTTCTTTGGCAACAGGTGCCAGCGTAAAGATAAGAGTAAGCGCCATTGATAATGTATTCTACGCGGTTGGGAATGCCACAGTTTCTGCATCTGCAAGTGCCTGTGCAACATCTGCTCCGGTGGGGATTACGGTAACAGGCATTACAAGAACCTCAGCATCCGTAAACTGGACAGCCTTAGTAGGAGCAACTTATTCTGTAATGTACAGAAAAGTAGGAACGGCAACATGGACTACTGTTCCTGTTTCAACAAACTCTTATAACATTTCAGGTCTTACAGAAGCAACTCAATATGAAGTACAGATAGCCAATGTTTGCGGATCTTCTGTTGGCTCTTATTCTGCATCAACGAATTTCACAACGACTTCATTTGCTAAATGTTCCATAACCGGAACAAATGCAGCTGATGAATATATTTCCAATGTGACGGTAACTCCTTCGGGAATGCCTCCTGTTTCAAATAGCAGTAATAATACACCGTATACAGACTACACTACGGATCCTACAAAACTAATCACCCTGATGTCCGGATCTTCAGGTAACAATGTAAGTATTACCAAAGCATGGACAGGTTCACAATATAATGACGGGGTAACAGCGTGGATAGACTTCAACAAAGACGGAGTATTCTCTTCATCTGAAATAATCTACACCAGCGCACCTAGTATAGCAACTCCTGTTTCAGGAACATTCTCAGTACCTGCAGATGCTTATACCGGAGGAAATGTGATCATGAGAGTTGTATTGGGATATGAAAGCCAGCCAAACAGCGGATGCAGCAACCAGCAATATGGTGAAGTAGAGGATTATCCGGTACTTATCCAGCAGCAGCTTTCTACCAATGAGACAGTAAAAGATAAGAGTTCAATTCAGATCTACCCTAACCCGGCAAGTGATGTATTAAATGTAACTCAGATTTCATCTAAAGCTCAGTTTATCATTACTAATATGGCAGGTCAAAAAGTAATGAGCGGCCATATTAATGATAATAAAATCCAGGTTTCAAAATTAAGTACTGGAGCTTATATTATTTCAATTGAAGATAAGGGTACCACTACAAACCTGAAATTCATCAAAAAATAAAACCTAACAATTTTTTACTGCCCGGCATTGACCGGGCTTTTTTTATGCTTTTTCAAAATCTACATTTTATTGTATTTCCGGTATGTGCTATTAATTTAATTTTATACTTTTGAAAAGATTATTAATAAAAGTTTAAATGAAAAAGTTGTCATATACACTCTTATTTGCATCAGGACTGGTTTTCGGGCAGTTCTTTGAAAAGGGTAAGGTTTTCACCAAACAGGATACTTTAAAAGGCTCCAATACTGAGTTCAGAAATTTTTGGGATGTCAAAAAATATGATCTTTCCGTAGAACCGGATTTTGAGCAGAGAAGTATTAAAGGAAATAATATAATCAGCTTTGAGATTATAAAAGATATTACCAACCCTGTTTTCCAGATTGATCTTCAACAGCCTATGAAAGCTGATAAAGTGGAAGGAAATTTCCCTATTGAAAATTACAAGCAGGACGGGGATTTCATTTTGGTTACAGCGAATAAAAAATTCAAAAAAGGCGAAAAATATACTATCAATGTTATCTATTCCGGAAAACCTACCATTGCTAAAAACGCGCCATGGGACGGAGGCTGGGTTTTTACTAAGGATGAAAAAGGAAATCCATGGATGACTGCTGCTGATGAGGGAATAGGAGCTTCCATATGGCTTCCTACCAAAGATATCTGGAGCGATGAACCTGATAACGGAGTCATTATGAAAATTGTAACTCCTAATGATCTGGTAGGTGTAGGTAACGGCAGACTAACTGATAAAAAAACAACCGGCAGTAAAACTACTTATACCTGGGAAGTTAAAAACCCTATCAACGCCTACTCCATTATCCCGAGTATAGGAAAATATGTAAATTTTAAAGATGTATTTGAGGGTGAAAAAGGAAAACTGGACCTGGATTATTGGGTCCTTGACTATAATCTAGACAAGGCAAAAAAACAATTTCAACAGGTAAAACCTATGCTCTCAGCGTTTGAATACTGGTTTGGTCCGTATCCGTTTTATGAAGATTCATACAAACTTGTAGAATCTCCTCATCTTGGTATGGAACATCAGAGTAATGTAGCCTATGGAAACAAATATCAGAACGGCTATCTTGGAAGAGATCTTTCAGGGACAGGAGTTGGATTAAAATGGGATTTCATTATTATTCATGAAAGCGGCCATGAATGGTTCGCCAATAATATTACAGCAAAAGACCAGGCTGATATGTGGATCCATGAAAGTTTCACCAATTATTCCGAGACTCTTTTCACGGAAAAATATATGGACAAAAAATCTTCTGAAATCTATGTTCAGGGGATAAGGAAATTGATAGATAATGATGTTCCTATTATTGGTCAGTACGGCGTAAGAAATGAAGGCAGCGGAGATATGTATCCAAAAGGAGCCAACATGATTCATACGATAAGACAGGTAATTAACAATGATGAAAAGTTCAGACAGATTCTGAGAGGACTGAATAAAGATTTTTATCATCAGACTGTTACCACCCAGCAGATTGAAAATTATATTTCATCAAAATCCGGCATTGATTTCTCAACTGTTTTTGATCAGTACCTGAGAACGATAAAAATACCAACTTTTGAGTACACTCAAAATGGTGATACTCTAAAGTTCCGTTATACAGATGTGGTAAAAAACCTGAAATTACCTATAATCATCAACGGTGATCAGACTATAAATCCTACGGAAGAATGGCAGACCGTAAAGCTTAAAAAGAATGATCCGGTTGAATTAAACCCCAACTATTATATCAATTATTACAATAATAAATAAAAGAAAAAGGCAGATTTGCAGACCAGCAGATTTGCCTTTTCGCTTTTACATTGAAATTTTAAGAAAAGTTTAATACTTCTTCCGTAACAAAATGATAAAAAGAACAACTATTTAACTATTAATGTAAACCTAATGAGAAAAACAGTACTTAGTCTCGGTATTTTTGCTTCTTTTTTAGCAAATGCTCAGTCTATAAAAACAACCATTGATCTAGTCAATGTAAAAGATGATAAAGTAGCCGTTACCATGGAGTTTCCGAAAATGAAATCAGGAGATGTTAAATTTCATTTCCCTAAAACGGTTCCGGGTACTTATTCTGTAGACGATTACGGAAGATTCATCGAAGGGATCAAATTTTACGATAATAAAGGAAAAGAACTTACTTTCACTAAAGTAAATGATAATACCTATTCATTGAAAAATGCGCAGGGTCTTTCCAAAATTTCTTATCTTGTGAATGACAGTTTTGATGATGAATTAGATGCATCAAAGCATAAAGCGGTATTTTCTCCGTCAGGAACAGATATTGAGGCAGGTAAAGTATATATGATCAATACCCACGGATTTATAGGATATATTGATAATATGCAGGATGTTCCTTATCAGCTGATCGTTCAGAAACCAACAGATTTCTACGGAACAACAGCATTGGTAGACCAGGACAAATCTGATGCTACAGATACCTATACCCTTGCGAACTATGCTAAGGTAACAGATTCTCCACTTATGTATACAAAACCGGATTATATTACCTTCAATGCAGGAGGAATGGATCTGGTGCTGGGAGTATATTCTCCAACAGGAAAATACAAAGCTGCTGATTTCAAAGAGAATCTGGAAAAAATGGTGGTTGCTCAGAAAAAATTCCTGGGTGATATGAATACCAATAAAAAGTATGCAATCATGCTTTATCTTTCCGGAGGTGACGGACCTAAAGTAAAAGGTTTCGGAGCACTGGAACACCATGAATCTACAAGTGTGGTTCTTCCTGAAGGAATGCCGAAAGATGCTATCGACAATACCATTACAGATGTGGTTTCTCACGAGTTTTTCCATACAGTAAATCCTCTGAAGACGCATTCTGAAGAGATTCACTATTTCGATTATGCAGATCCGAAGATGTCTCAGCACTTATGGATGTACGAAGGTGGAACAGAATATTTTGCCAACCTGTTTCAGATTCAGGAGGGTCTTATCAATAAAGATCAGTTCCTTCAAAGAATTGGTGAGAAGATTGCCAACTCCAAGAGTTACGATGATACGATGCCGTTTACGGTAATGAGTAAAAATGTATTGGTTGAACCTTACAAGGATCAGTACAGAAATGTTTATGAAAAAGGAGCTCTTCTTGCAATGTGTCTAGATATTGAGCTTAGAAAACTTTCCAACGGACAGATGGGATATCGTGATATGATCAGAAAACTGTCTCAAAGATTTGGAGAAAACAAACCTTTCAAAGATGATAAACTGATTGACGAGCTGGTAACGGTAACCGGATATCCTCAGGTAAAAGATTTCTACAATAAATATATTGCAGGAAACCAGCCCACTCCTTATGCAGAATATCTGAAAATGGTAGGTATAGACATTCAAAAGCAGGAAAGCCATCCTCTTTTCTGGTTTATCAAAGACCCGAACCAGACAGGTTTTGATGAAAAGAACAATGCTTTTGCTTTTGATGAAAACTCTGCTTTGTCTCCTTTTGCAAAAAGTATCGGATTTAAAATTACAGACCAGGTACTTGCTTTAGATGGAAAAACGGTAGACATCAAAAAAGTACAGGACTTTATTGGCTATACCAGAACCATCAAAGACGGGCAGGACGTTACAGTAACGATTCTAAGAGATAATGCCGGTAAGAAAGAGAAAATGACGTTGAAAGGAAAGGCTATTCTGGATAAGATGACAATGGAAACTCCTACCTTCAAGGCGAATCCAACTCCGGAAGAACTGAAATTACAAACACAGTGGCTCACTGGTAAAAAATAATAAGAAAAGCGGGGAAATTTTCCCCGCTTTTTATTTTTAAATCTGAATAAATAAGATCTTGTATTTTTTTATTCAACCCTTATTGGTTTATATTTTTAAGATTATTTTCTGTAACAACCTTTATTCTTTCTTAATTGTAATCCTAAAAGTACTTCCCTTTCCTACTTCAGTTTGAGAAATCTTAATATCTCCGTTGTGATATTCATGAATGACTCTTCTTGCCAATGACAATCCTAATCCCCAACCTCTTTTTTTAGTAGAATATCCGGGATTGAAAGCATTTCTTGCCTGCTGTTTTGTCATTCCGCTTCCATTGTCTTTTACTTCGACCAGAATATTTTTATTTCTTTCAAAAATTGACATCGTAATAGCACCTTCCCCTTTCATGGCATCCACAGCATTTTTTACCAGATTTTCAATCACCCAGCTCATCAGAATTTTATTGTGCGGAACCAACACGGTATAGGTCGGAAGATTCAATGTAAAATTGATTTTTTTGGAAATTCTGGTTTTCAAATAATCATAATTCTCCTGAATTGTTTCATTGAAATTCCTGTCATTCAGCTCAGGAATAGAACCTATTTTTGAGAATCGTTCTGAGATCGTTCTAAGTCTTTCAATATCTTTTTCTATCTCGTGTACTCCTTCCGATTCAGGATTATCAAGCTTCATAATTTCCATCCACCCAATCATGGAAGATAAAGGTGTTCCGATCTGATGCGCCGTTTCTTTAGCCAAACCTGCCCAGAGATAACCTTCATCCGTTTTTTTGATCGTCCTGAAAAACCAGAATGAAAAACCGAAATACAGCAGAATAAACAATCCTAAAATATAAGGCGAATACCGAAGGTTATTAAGCATACGCGAGTTGTCATAGTAGACAAACTGATTGTTCCCATCCGGCACCTTAATCTCAATAGGATCATAATTTTTCTCCATATTCCGGATCAGGTCCTGAAGTTTTTCAGGGTTCTTTATAGTAGCTTCAGGGATATTTCTGTAATATCCGAGATCAAGAATAGGGTTTTTATATTTATCTGTTACAATGAACGGAATGGTATTGTTGATATTAAGGATATCCGGCAGCAGATCCAGAACATCCGTATCCGGAGTCTTTACTTCCTGCTGTATTCTTATCGCTTTGGAAAGAAGGCTGATCCTTTTGATCTCCTCTTTTCTGAGAAAATTAATGAGCGATGTCGAAGCCACTACAATAGCGATTACCAAAGTAGTCATGACAACAAAAATGATCCAGTTATTCAGTCTGGTAAGTATGGATTTTCTCAAAGTTATTTTATTTTAAAACATTCAGAATTTTCTGCAGTTCTGCATTTCCACTTCCCTGGTAGTTGTTGATAATAATCGAAAACACATATTTTTTGCCATCTTTCGCGGTGTGATATCCTGCAAAAGATTTGGTATCTCTCATCGTACCGCTTTTCATCTTCATTCCATTCTCCTGAATTGGGAAACCATCATAGTACGCTTCAAACCATGATTGCTTTTTAGCATATAAAAGAGCCTGCACTTCTGCTTTTGCCGCTACATAATTCTGTGGTGAAAGTCCGCTTCCGTCAGCAAAATTGATCATATTAGGATTAATTCCTTTTGATTTCCAGAATTCTTTCAGATAAGAAACCCCGCTTTTAAAACTTGAATTTCCTTTTTTCTCTTTTCCTAAGGTTTTAATCAATGTTTCTCCATACAGATTGATACTTTTCCTTAGAAACCAATACACAATTTTATCCAGCGTCGGAGATTGGTAAGTCAAAAGAATATTATTTTTAGGAGTTTCCAATGCCTGTTTCCCTTCTATTTCAAGCTGTGAATTCGTTATTGCTTTTCCTGAAATCTCAATTCCCGATTCTTTCAGCCATTGTTTCACTTCTGCTGCGAGCTGTAAGGGCGGATTAGGCGTAGAGCCGGAAACCGTAACCGTTTTTCCTGCCGGAAGCATTCCGTTAATCAACGCTACCTCGGAATGAGGTGCGGTAAAGATAAGACTCTGATCAGAACTTCCTCCGGCTTTCAGATCATTCAGCCATTTCACTCCTTCCAAAGGATAAGAAAAGTTTTTAAAATCTGTTCCGTTAATATTAATATCAAACTGGTTTTCTTTCCAGTTGATTCCCCACACACCAGCTCCGTAATAATTTCCAAGATCATCCCAAGGCCAGCCACCGGGAATCGTCTGATGATCAAAATAAGAATCATCAATCACAAGATCTCCTGATATTTTTGTAATTCCTGAGTTTTTAATTGCCTCAATCAGCTTCTTTTTAAAATTCTCAGGTTTATAGGCATCATATCTCCAGCTTCCTAATGTAGGATCACCATTGGAACTGATGAAAAGATTTCCGTTCAGTGTTCCTCCGGCAATGTTTCCGGAATAGCTTGAAGTGGTTGTAAAAGTATAATTTTTGCCCAGGGTTTCCAGTGCTGCACCAGCGGTAAAAATTTTCTGTGTAGAAGCAGTAGAAAGTCCCTTACTTCCCTGATATTCGTATATAAAGTTGCCATTTTCATCTGAAACATAAAATGATAAACTGGAAGAAACCGTTCCTGAAGAATCCATGAGATCCTTAGTTACTTTATCCAGTTTCTGAGCAATATTCTGCGCAGCAACCATTTGTACAGAGAGTGTGAGAACAGCAAATGTTTTTTTCATTAAATTGTTATTTGGTTCTGAATGCAAAAAGTTCCCATACAGTTCATGACCAGTATCTGAAACTTTTTCATTGATTTAAATTCTAATCAAATATAGTTAAAATAAAAGCTTTTCATACGCCCTGAGATCATCGGAGCTGAAAAGTATCTGATGATCAGACGTTTTTTCAAATGACTGATCATAGGTGAAATATTTCTCGTAATCCTCTTCATCTATAAAAATATCCATCTGGCATTCTTTTATATAATTTGATTTTTCTCTATAATCTTCTATAAAATATCCGGATTCATTCCATTGCTCATGATGACAGCGCAGACAATTTTTTTGATGCACAGCTTTATATCCGCATATCTCACAATTCTGCAAACTTTGGAATAACGTTGAAATTTCACTCCGTCTGTCTTCCGGAAAAAGAGAAAGAGGAATTGTTTTTAAAAGCAGATAATAATTAGGTTCCTGCCATGAGAAATAAAACATTTCTCCTTGTTCTTTTGTATGAATCCATACGCTTTGAAAGTCATATTCCAGGTCGGCTTTTACGATATTTTTGATATTCAGAATGGTTTTATTACTTCTCCTGATATTCTGTTGATGATCAATTTCAATAAAAGGCTGCTGTTCCAGAAAATGATTCAGGCACAGCGTGGTTTGCCACGAACCTATTACCCTCATTTTACCTTCACTGCCACAGATTTCACAAGTCTTTACAGACAATTCTGAATATTTATCTTTGATGGCTTTAAGCTTATTATTAAGTGCTTCGTCCTCGGAGTATGTGTAACACCTCAACCCACCGAATTTTTCCTTTCCAAAAACACGGTGCTCCATATTCCAGCCTGCGATAGCAAATTCAAAGAGCAGGTTCCGGATCAACTGTTCCCATCCGGTACTGTTCACTGAAAAATTGCTCAGATTATGTTCTACAAAAAGATTGATCTCTTCTTTGTTCATTAAAGTCTGCTTCCTGCTTCTATTTCGTAAGGTTCTTTACCTTTTTCAAAAATTCTTGTCAGCTCATTTCCTTCCACAGTAATAGAATCTGCTGTTCTTCTGATCCAGTTTCCTTCTCTAAGACCTACTACTTTAATGTCATTTTGGGTAAGAAACTCCTGAATACGGGTTTCTCTGGTTTCTCCATTATGCTTCAAATCCGGGTTAGGATCAAGATAATGTGGATTGATATTGAAAGGAACCAGTCCCATACAGTCAAAACTTGGAGGATATACAATTGGCATATCATTCGTCGTTTTCATATTCTGGCCTCCGATATTGCTTCCTGCACTGCATCCAAGATATGCTTTTCCTCCTGATACATTTTCTTTTAGGGCAGACATCAATCCTTCTTCATGTAATGTTTTGACCAATAAAAATGTATTTCCGCCTCCTGTAAAGTATCCTTTTGCCTGATTAAGGGCTGCTGTTTTATCTTCAAATTCATGAAGCCCTTTTACTTTTATATGGATGGTTTCAAAGAAAGAGCGTGCTTTTGCTGTATAATCGTCATGGGAAATTCCACCTGGTCTTGCGAAAGGGATAAACACAATTTCGTCAATTCCTTTATAAAGTTGGATTAATTCTTCTCTTAAGTATTCCAGATATTCTCCACCAAAAAGGGTGGATGTTGAAGCTAATATGATATTCATACCACGAAATTATATTTATTAATAAAAAAATGAATGACAAAGATAGCTTCAAACATTAACGAATCAAAAATTAAACTAAAAAAAACATGTTTCCCGTTAATATTTTCTAAAAAAACTTAAAGCTTCTAAAATTTAACTTTTTATGGAATTATTATTGAATTTTAGATTTCGAATTTAAAATATAAGATTATGAAAATGAGTACAATTAATAGTAGAAATCTATTTTTAGGTTTGATACTGGCGGGAAGTGTAAGTTTTGTAAACGCTCAAACGACTCAACCGGAAACTTCGGCAGCGACGAGTCAAACAACCAATCCAACGATTGATGGTCTTAAAAAACAGATTGAGGCCAATCCAAAGGATACAGAATCCTTAGCAAAATTAGCAGCAGCTTATCAGGAAGCTTCAGACTGGCCAAATGCCATTGATACCTGGAAAAAAATTTCTGCTTTATTACCGGACTGGGCTCCATCTTACTACAGCCAGGCTTATGCTTATCAGTCTGCAAAAGATGATGCCAATGCAAAACTGGCTTATGAAAAGTATATTGCAACCGTAAAACCGGAAGAAGTAGAGCAAAATAAGAAAAATCTGGCCTATGCCTATTTCTATATTGCCTTTGCAGAACAGCAGACAGATCCTAATAAGGCAAAAGAGCATATTGCTAAATCGATACAATATGACCCTACCAATCAGGACGCTGTAAAGCTTAGCAAAACACTAAATTCTTAGTAAAAGAAAATGCCGGAAAGTTTTTCCGGCATTTTTTATTTATCCAATCTAGTTTAAATTTAACGCAAAGGTCTATTTTTACTTACTTTTTATTTTAAGGGAGCAAAGTTTAAATCAACTTCGTTGATTCTTTCTAAGCGTATGTATATCACAAGCTTCATCAGCAACTTTTTCGCTTTCTTAACTTACTTTACAATAAGAAAATTTAATTTGGTCTTTGCGTTTTTAAAATTCTTTTTAGTTTCTGTTCACCTATTCAATCACCTTTCCGAAAAAATCTGTTTCACCATGTAAGTGGCGGATGATTTTCTCGATATTCCGCTGGATGCTGGCTTCAGTTTTTAAATTGTTGATATAACGAACCAGTTCATGTCTTCTTGAAGGAATCAGATTTTCAAAATTTTCTGTTGCCAGAGGACTTTCTTTAATCGCTTTTTCCAAATGAGGATGCATAGAAATACTTCTGTCAGAATCATCATATTCCAATACAACTTCAATGATTTCTCCAATTCTCTTCGGGGAATTTTTTAACATTGTCAGGTTCACATACAGTCTCCATTCTCCCAGATATTTCATCAGGTTTTGTTTAAATTCCAGTCCGTTCACTGTTCCTTTTACCGGAACCGGACTTTTATTTCTCCCTGATTCATCAAAAATCCTGTCCAAAATCTCTTTCGGAATAAATACAAAAGGATTAATTCCAATGATTTCCAATGTGGCTGTGAAACTGTTGCTTTTCATGGATGATATTTAGGTGTTAGGTGCAAAATTAACTATTTGTTCAAGATCAATATAAATTATTTTTTTTACTGTATATAATTCATCCCATTCCCAAACCTGAAACTCTCAACCCCTCCAATTCTACAACGCGTATACCCAAAATCCCGAACCTCGTAACTCGAAATCCCGAACCCCGTAACTCAAAATTCATATCCCAGAACCCAATTAATTCCCTATCTTTGTATCAATAAATCTATTTAACAAAATGAAATTTTTTATTGACACAGCTAATTTAGAGCAAATCAAGGAAGCTAGAGATCTTGGAATTTTAGATGGTGTAACGACCAACCCTTCATTAATGGCAAAGGAAGGTATCCAGGGATCTGAAGCAATTAAAAACCATTATAAAACGATCTGCGAACTTGTAGACGGAGATATTTCTGCGGAAGTTCTTTCTACAACGTATGAAGAAATGATTAAGGAAGGAGACGAATTGGCTGCTATTCACCCTAATATCGTTGTAAAGATTCCGATGATCAAAGACGGTATCAAAGCTTTAAAATATTTTTCTGATAAAGGGATCAAAACTAACTGTACACTGATATTCTCTGCAGGACAGGCTCTTTTGGCCGCAAAAGCTGGAGCAAATTATGTTTCTCCATTCTTAGGAAGATTAGATGATATTTCTACAGACGGCCTGAACCTTATTCAGGAAATCAGATTGATTTTTGATAACTATATGTATGAAACTGAAATTTTAGCGGCTTCTATCCGTCACTCAATGCACATCATTGACTGTGCTAAAATCGGAGCTGATGTAATTACATCTCCACTGCCTCCGATCTTGAGCTTATTGAAGCACCCATTAACAGACAGCGGATTGGCTCAGTTTATTGCAGATTCTCAGAAATTAGCATAATAACTGATTCTTATTCAGATATAAAAAACCCGGAACAATGTTCCGGGTTTTTATTTTTATAATGAGTATTTTTATTTCAGCAGATCCAGCTCAAGGATATTATTTTGCTTTTTCAGATCATTCTTCCTTTTTATTTCTTTATCTTTTTGTGCTTTATCAGCAGGAATCAATTTTCCTGAATCATCCATTTCCTGAATTTCAATTCCCTGGGCCAACATCTGTTTTTCACTTTTCATAGGGTCAGCAAGATAGTCTTTAAAAGCTTTTCTATACCTGGTTTCATTCACTGTAACAAGAGCATTAAATCGTTCTTTTTCTTTGGTACTCTTCCATTCATAGCCTTCAGGGAGTTTTTTATTTCCTTTTAATTCGAAAGAATGGGTATGGGAAGCATCTTCAAGTTTTACAATTAATCCCGGAAGCCCATGAAATTTATACGGACCATCCTGAATAGGAAGATCAGTGGTAAACCAGGCTGTCCATTTTCTTCCGGCAAAGTCACCAATTGCTTTTTGTACTTTAAATCCACCTATCTCTGCTTTATCTGAATAGATTTTCCATTCTTGTTTTCTGGCATCCTGTACCATATATTCGTCAGCCGCAAGATTGGTAAAAAAGTTAACTGAATAATCCGGATACACCTTTTCAACACTATAACTTATTTTGCCTTTGAATTTGATTCCTGAAAAATCTAATTCCTTAACTCCCATCTGAAGCTGTTTTTCCATAGCAGATGTCATAAGAGAATCAGATTCAAAAGAATCCTTACTGTAAAATTTTGATCCTTTTGCAGCAACATCTAAAAGCATAATTTCTACTTCCGGCTTATCTTTAGCTATGGAATCCAGAACATATTTGTATTCATAAATAAATCTTTGATTCTGGGCATTAGTAATTACAGCCAATATAAGACTCAATAAAATGATCAACTTTCTCATGGTTAGTTTGATATAGTTTTTTAATTCTGTTCTGTAATTTTTTTAACAACTTTACACGGATTTCCCACAGCGACAACATGATCCGGAATATCTTTCGTGACAACACTTCCCGCACCAATCACCGAGTTATTTCCAATGGAAACTCCGGGAAGCACAACCACATTTCCTCCCAGCCAGACATTATTTCCTACTTTAATCGGATGTGCATATTCAAGACCTTCGTTTCTCTGTTTTGCATCAACCGGATGGCCTGCTGTATAGAAACTACAGTTTGGACCGATAAAAACATTATCACCAAACTCTACTTTAGCACAATCTAAAATAATAAGGTTATGATTGGCATAGAAGTTCTCTCCTACTTTTATATTGTATCCGTAATCACACCAGAAATTGGGTTCTATGCAGATATTTTCTTTTATATCGCTAATAATGCTCTTAAGTATTCTGTATTTGTTTTCTGCCTCAGAGTTTTTCAGTCCATTGTACTCCTGACACAGATCTTTGCAGGCAATACGCTCCTGAATCAGTTCTTTGTCGTAATTGGCATTGTATAAAAGTCCTGCTGCACATTTTTCTTTTTCTGTCATACTATGGAATTTAAAGTCCCGGATAAAGATACACAATACAAAAAAAATACAGTAAGATTATGATAACCTTACTGTATTTTAATCAAATAGAAACTGCTTATTGATAAAGCTCCGGTTCTATTTTATTGTTATTTTTTAGCCGTTCTTCTTTTGCTCTTTTTTCAATAGCCCTATACATTTCATTCGTATCAATACTTTTTCCATCCTGATTTTTCATCTGTACAACAGCTCCTGCAGGAAGAGCACTCATGGTTTGTTTCATGTCTTTTGTAGGATCAACAAGGTAATCCTTCCAGGCTTTTTTAAACTGTTTTTTAGTTATTTCTATTTCTTTACCTCCTAAACCGATTGTAGTAAGACCTGGTATTTGAATATCTTCTTCTGAGGCAGCTTCTGTTTTTTTGTTACCTATTAAAGTCATGATATGTGATCCTGTTTTATCTTCAATCTTAATGATCAGTCCCGGCAGTCCATAGAATTTATAAGGACCATCCTGAAACGGGATATCTGTAGAAAACCATGCTGTCCAGCTTCTGCCTCCAAAATTTGTGGTTGCTTTTTGGGTATTATATTCTCCAATTTTTTGTTTTTCTGGTAAGATTTTCCATTCAGGGTTTTGGTCTTCAGGCATCTTATAAGTAGTATTCCCTATATTTTCTGAGAATGAAACACTGTAATCAGGATATTTTTTTGTAACAGTTGTATTAATTGTTCCAGGTTTTATATTCCTTTTAATATTAATACTGCCTCCGAATCCTCCTTTCATTTGCTTGGCGATATCAGCTTTCATTGTTGAATCAGCAACAAACTTATCGCGGCTGTAATATTTTGATCCATTTTTATCAATATCCAAAAGCATAACATCGCTCTTCACGTCTGCTTTATTGGTAGAATCAGAAACATACTTGTAGTCATAAAAGAATCTGTTCACTTGTGCATTCACAAACACACTTAACAGTGCTAATAAAATGAAATAACTTTTTTTCATAATTTATGTATTATCCGGATATTAGTAAAAAAGCTCTGCCAATTGAATACTGACAAAGCTTTTTGGAACTTTTATTTCTTTGTCTCAATTCTTACTTCTCCTCTCTTCACTTCCCCATTCTTCTGGCTGTTGACCATTACTTTTGAAATATTGGCAGAATTCAAAGCATTAACGTCATCTTTAGATACTTCTCTTCCGTCAATAAAATACTTGTATTTCAGGTCATCACTGCCATTTATGCTAAACTTTTTCACCCCATTCATGGCGATGTTTCCGTTGCCGTCTTTTTTGATGAAATCAGCATTCATTACCATAACATTAGGAGCAGAAGTTGTCATGGTAAAGTTACCAGCTCTGAAACTCTGTGCTGTTTTTTCTGCTTCTGCACGTATTTTTTCGCTTTCCTTTCTTATTCTCTCTCCATCAATCCTTATGATCACATTTTTTTTTCTGATTCGCTCTCCTTCTGCTCTCGCATTGTCTCCCTGTATGCGAGCTATAGCACCTTCTGCTCTTGCCTTCTCTCCTTCTTTTCTGGCTTTTTCGCCCTCAATTCTAGCTTTTTCTCCTTCAATTCTGGCTTCCTTCATCGCATTTCTGGCTTCTTTCATTGCCTTACGTACTTCATCTTTTTCTTTAGAACTAAGATCCTTATAATAGACTGTATTATTATTTTTAAAATAAATTACTTTCGGAGCTTTGGGTTCTTTTGGCTCTTCCGGGGGAGCAGGAGGAATAGGCAGTTTTTTTACCATCCTTGCAGCTTCTCTTCCCGCTTTTTTAGCCTCTCTTTCTATTTTACGAAGCTCTTTTTTATCAAGAGGATCCATATTTTCAAGTTCCTTCATCTGATTTTTCCATTCAGCAGAATTGAAATATTCATCCACTTCAACTTTGGAAGCTATCTCTCCTATCTCTGATGCGAGGTTACTTATTTCTTCAATTTTATCACTGAAGGCATCACTTTCCGGATCCAATCCTTTCAGCTCTGTCTCTTTTTCTTTTATCTTTTTCTCAAGCTCAGCCACTTTTGTATGATCTTCCGGTGAGACAGGTTTCATATCTGTAATTTTTTCCTGACCCGATGGTCTTACGGTATCTTTTTTGATTTCTGAAACTACTTTTTTAATGGAAAGATTGGTTTCTTCAATTTCTCTGTTTTTTGCATTTACCAGATAAGCAAAAGCTACGGTAAATAACACCGGCAATGCAAGAATTCTTCGCGCATATCCGAACTTGGTTTTTGGTTTTTGTAACATTTTAAGTCTTTTTTTAAAGTTTGAACTTAGAAACGGACTGGCAGCAGGCAACTGTGTTCCGGAAAAGTGGCTTGCTAAAAGCATCTGCGCAAATGCTTTGGTGTCCGATTGTTGTACGGCTTTTTTATCAGCCAGGTACTCGTGGATGAGATTAATTTCTTTTTTGATGATATGAAAAAACGGATTGAACCAGAAAACAGAAGTAATAATCTCGATAAAAATCTTATCAAAGGAATGTTTCTGCTCAATATGTACCATCTCATGCTTTAAAATCTGTTTTCCGATATCAGAATGCAGGGTGATAGCATTCTTCCAGAAAAGATTCTTAAAGTATGAAAACGGAGCTTCACTAAGGTCTGTACGGTAAAAGTTGATCCCGTCAAAACTTTCTTTCTGAAACTGTTTTTTAAACTGCTGGATTTTGAAAATCCCATAGATAAGCTTCCCTAAAAAATAGAGAGAAACCAGTCCCAGAGCTGAAAAAATAATGTTAAAATAAAGGTTACCATTGTTTATATTTTTTTCTGAATTAAAATTCTGAATCTTATCAAGAAGCATATACATATCACTATTTACCTCTATCGTAAAATCATCTATTCTGATGAGTGGCAGCAACAGTGACATCACGATTGCGGCCAACAGATAAAATCTGTTATAATGATGGAATGTCTTGTCTTTTAAAGACAACTGATAATACAAAAATGTTACACCTGAACATAAAATTGTTTTCCCAAAGTATAAAAGTATTGCTTCCATAGATACTAGTCTTTATTTTTGAGTTCGTCCAATAACATCTCAAGATCTTCTACTGTCATTTCGTTTTTTTCTACCAGAAATGAAACGGCACTTTTGTAAGAGCCTTTAAAATAGTTTTTCACAAGACTTTTCATGGTTTTCCCAGAATACTGTTCTTTTGAAACCAGCGGAAAATACTCATGCTGTCTTCCATGTACACGATAGTCTACAAATTCTTTGTCTTTCAATACTTTTAAAATGGTAGAGACCGTATTGGTATGTGGTTTTGGATCCGGAAAAAGATCAAGAACATCCTTTAGAAATCCTTTTTCTATTTTCCATAAATACTGCATTACCTGCTCTTCTGCTTTTGTTAAAGTCTGAATTTTCATATCCTGTTCATTTATCAATTATCGTGATATAAAGTCATCCAATTCTATATCACTAAGAAATTAGTTATACAAATGTAGAAATAAAAATGAATCAAACAACTATTTTTTTAGTGATAAACATAGATAATAATACAACTGTTTGAAAATCAATTATATAAAATTAGTTAAAATATATTAATCTTTTAAAGGAGTGAAATATCCACCTGCTTAATCCACACAAAAAGAGTCATTTCAGGTATAAATTCTTAAAACTTGTTAAATTTTATTAAATAAAATTAAAATGAATTTGTTTTAACCGGGAAATTATATTTATTTTAGTGCTTTAAAAATTTCTCATGAAAAGATATAATTTATTGATTGTACTATTACTGCTTATTTTTAACGTTACTACAGCACAAAAGAAGGGTTCTCCTGCTGCCGATCTGAGCATATTAAAGGATACAAAATCAAAAATCGAAGCTACCGTTCCATTGGTTATTCAGCATCTTCAGACCATCTCCACAAAAGAAGGGGATAATAATATTGTGAATAATGGGAAGATTGCTGTGGGCAGAGAATATGGTATTTTAGAATCTGAATGGTTTTTATACAGGAACAATATGAAAAACTGTATCCTGAACAATTCTTCTAAAAAAGCTAAGAAATGTATGGAATACCATAACAATATGTTTAGAGGTACAATGATCAACTACAATAATTATATTACCAACCTTACAAGAAAGAACGGATATCTGGGTGTAGAAGGTGATACTAAATTTGATTTCAAGCCTGCTGATATTGCTACAAAATTGAATGAAGCTTATTTCAATGCCAACGATGCTGCAGGGAGAATGAAAGCGGATCAGAAAAGAGACTTTTTAGGACAGACAATGTCTGATGACAACAAGCTTACTCCTTACGCTCAATTGGCTCAATAATATCTAAAATCATATTAAAAACATAAAAAAGAGAACTGCAATTGCGGTTCTCTTTTTATTTAAAAGCAAAAAATCTCCGCCGGAAAAAGCAGTTTTGTGGTACTAATCATAAAACTCTTGGGGAAAAAGTAGAAAATTAGGCAGAGATTTTTTTGCATACACTCTACAGATCAACTGTCCTACCCATGATCTGTAAGAGCTTTACAAAAATAGAACTATACCTTTCCATTAGCTGAAAATTCCTGTAGAATTAAACGTGCACAATTGTAGAACTAATACTACTTTTAAGAAAAATGCTGGGAGTTTCCTGCCCCAGCCTCCAGCCTAAAAATCATCGTTCCCTTTTGTGCCTATTTCCACCATTGGTAGTAATTATGAAGTCCATCATACTCAAATCCACAACGCGGGTACAGCGTATTTCCAATATCATTTGTTTTTTCTGTTTCCAGCATCAATCCGCATGCCCCTGTTTCTTCACACCATTGTTTACTACGGTCAATTAATGCTACGGAAAAGCCTTTTCCTCTGTAATCCGGGTGAACAAATAAATCACTTAGCAGCCACTGTTTCTGTAGTTTGGTATAATGAAAGAGCTTGTAAAGTTGTACAAATCCTACAGCCCTTCCTTCAGCAATCACAAGAAAGATATCCGATTCACTGTTTAAAAACCGTTCTTTGAGAAAAGCTTTTCCTTTTTCAATGTCTGATTCCTGTCTGTAAAAAACACGGTAAAGATTGAATAATTCTGCTGTTTCATTAAGATCTTCAAGACTTGCCTTTTTAATAATGTAATTCATAGTTATGTTTATTTTATTAACAGGACAAAAGTAGTCTTAACCAGGACCAGACTTATAATCCAGATTCATATTATACTCATAGTCCAGAAGCTTCAGTCTGAAGATAAATACCACATGTTTCGGATTTTATTATCCTGAACAACTTCGGATTTTTGCAGTATAAAATAAAACCAATGAAAGATATCATTCATAAAATAAAAAATACAGATTGGCAGCACCTTACGGAAACAATGCATGAAAACGGATATGCTGTAATTTCTAATCTGTTATCAGATGAAGAATGCGAAATAGTAAAGACAAATTATGACAATCCCGGTTTTTACCGAAAAACAGTGATCATGGCAAGACACCGTTTCGGCCTTGGTGAATATAAATATTTTGATTACCCGCTTCCTGAAATGATTCAGACCCTACGAACGACTATTTATCCGTATCTGGCTCCGATTGCCAATTCCTGGTTTAAAGCCTTACATATTGACACTCAATTTCCTTTAGATCATCAGGAATTTTTACAACAATGTCATACCAATGGCCAACAAAAATCTACTGTTTTAATTTTAAAATATAAAGAAGGTGGTTTTAATACTTTACACCAGGATTTATATGGCGATGTGTACTTTCCTATCCAAATTGTGTTAATGCTCAGCGAACCTGATAAAGATTTTACAGGTGGAGAATTTGTACTTACCCAGCAGATCCCGAGAGCACAGTCAAAAGCTATTGTTTTAAAACCTAAGAAAGGAGATGTACTCATTTTTACGACTCAATTTAAGCCACAAAAAGGTGCCAAAGGCTATTACAGGGTCAATATGAAACATGGAATAAGTGAGGTTCAGGAAGGAAACCGCTATGCTTTGGGAATTATTTTCCATGATGCAATCAGCTAATTTGAGTTGTGCTAACTGTGTTAAATTTCAACTTTAAAATTTCAATTATAATGCTCTCACATTCTCAAATATCAGCCAAAAGTCTGAGAAGTAAAATTCATAGCAGAGAAGTTTGTTTTGGAGGAAATAAAAAACTGAAAATCTATGGACTGCTCAGCTGCCGGTCAGGAAAAAGAATGAAAATAGAAAACAGGGTCTTCTTTACAGATGAAAAAGAAGCTCTACAAAATAATTATCGTCCTTGTGGACATTGTATGAGAGAAGCGTATCAACAGTGGAAACAGAAAATATTTACTCTTGGCTCTTAAAACGATTCTATAATACAATTATAAACTTGCGTCTCTGCGTTACTGCAACCTGAGATTGCTTCACTTTGTTGGCAATGACAGGCTAACATAAAAAAATCGGTATAACTGTCGTTATACCGATTTTTAGTTTAGTAGCGGGAACCGGACTCGAACCGATGACCTTCGGGTTATGAGCCCGACGAGCTACCTACTGCTCCATCCCGCGGTGTATTTTTAGAGTGCTTACCGAAAGCACTTATCTTAGTAGCGGGAACCGGACTCGAACCGATGACCTTCGGGTTATGAGCCCGACGAGCTACCTACTGCTCCATCCCGCGGTATATTTTTAGAGTGTTTACCGAAAACACTTACTTAGTAGCGGGAACCGGACTCGAACCGATGACCTTCGGGTTATGAGCCCGACGAGCTACCTACTGCTCCATCCCGCGGTGTATTTTTAGAGTGTTTACCGAAAACACTTATTTAGTAGCGGGAACCGGACTCGAACCGATGACCTTCGGGTTATGAGCCCGACGAGCTACCTACTGCTCCATCCCGCGGTGTATTTTTAGAGTGCTTACCGAAAGCACTTATCTTAGTAGCGGGAACCGGACTCGAACCGATGACCTTCGGGTTATGAGCCCGACGAGCTACCTACTGCTCCATCCCGCGATATTGGATTGCAAAGGTACGAATATTTTTTACAAATCCTAATTTTTCTTTTAAATAAAGGACTTTTATGAAAACTATTTTATTATTTGTATCTTTGTTTTATGGCAAAAATATTAAAAATTTACCCAGACAACCCACAGGAAAATCTTGTGAATGAGGTTATTAAAACTTTAAAAAATGGCGGGCTGATTATCTATCCTTCTGATACGATATATGCTTTAGGCTGTAATATTTTTGATATAAAAGCCATGGAAAAACTGGCTCAGCTTAAAAAATTGAAGCTTGAGAAGTCGAAATTCTCGATTATCTGTAATGATCTAAGCCATCTTTCTGATTTTACAAGACCTATTGACACCTCGGTTTTCAGATTTCTGAAAAGTCATCTTCCCGGGCCGTTTACTTTTATCCTTGAAGCAAACAAAAGTTTACCTTTGGCGTATAAAGGTCATAAAACAATTGGTATCCGTGTTCCGGATCACCCGATTCCGCAACTGATTGTTGAAAAACTGGGACACCCTATTGCTTCCACTTCCATTAAAGATGATGATGAAATCATTGAATATTCTACCGATCCTGAGCTGATTGCTGAGAAATATGATCATTTGGTAGATATCGTTATTGATTCAGGATATGGAGATAATGTGGCATCCACTATTGTAGACCTTACTTCCGGAGAACCGGAGATTATCCGTCAGGGAAAAGGAATTATTTAATTCAAAATATAAAGTTCAAGGTTTAGGGTTACTGGATTATGGGGTTTAATGGGAAATATTCTATAGGAATTTTACTCACTTTTGTGCTTTTGGTTACGGCAATGCTTTATTCTTTCCCGGTTATCACTCTGATGACAGGAATAAAAGGAATTACTTCAGACAGCTTTTTTCTCAGCAGGATTGTGATCTGGATCGTTTTGATCATTGTATTTCTGTACAATATAGTTATTGAAAAAGGTTCATTTTTATTAAAAAAAGAAACTCCTTATTCTATCCTATTTTATATTAAAGCAGTTCTGAGCCTGTACTTCATCTGCATCATTGGCGGAGCATTTCTGAATGCAATAATCCTGTTTTTTATCCCCGAAAAAATAAGTGATAAGCTTCTTAACCTTGTACCCGTTTTTAAGAACAATTATTTTTTAATTATTTTCATGTGCCTTACGGCTGCTATTGTAGAAGAATTCCTGATGCGGGGTTATATACAGCCCAGAATTGAAAAAATCTATAATAATCCAACTGCTGGAGTTTTTATTTCAGCTGTTTTATTTGGAATCCTGCACAGCACTTACGGTACCATAGGTCAGGTTCTCGGACCTTTCTTTATTGGAATTGTTTTTGCCCTGTTTTATAAACGCTATTCAAATATTAAAATTCTGATCATCTGTCATTTTATGATTGACTTTATCTCTCTGATGACCCTGAATTTTATTAATATTAAACATTTATCTGTATTTTAACATTATGAAAATTATAACATCTCCTGCAAAATTAATGAACGTAGAAAACTCAACGGATCTGTTGAAATCTTCTACTCCCAGATTCATTGAAGATGCAGCATTTATACAGTCTTATTTAAAAGAAAAATCTCCGAAATATCTTTCCGAACTGATGGAAATATCACCCAAACTGGCTGATGAAAACTGGGAAAGAAATCAAAAATGGAAATCCAAACCTACTGCAAAAGAATCTGCTCCTGCCATGTTTGCTTTTACAGGAGAAGTTTATAGGGGGCTGGATGCCAAGACCCTGGATAAAAATGCGGTAGACTACCTGCAGAAAAACTACAGAATGCTTTCCGGGCTTTATGGTCTGCTGAAGCCCTCTGATAAAGTAATGCTTTACAGGCTGGAAATGGGCCGTCCTTTTGAGTTTGATCAATACAAAAACCTGTATGGATTCTGGAGAGAAAAGATTACAGAACAGCTGAATTCTGAAATGAAGAAAGGTGAAATACTTCTTCATCTTGCCAGTAATGAATATGGGAAAGTAATCGACAGAAAAAAACTGAACCATAAAGTAATCGATTTTGATTTTTATGAATTAAAAGATGGAAAACTCAAAACCATCGTTGTATATACCAAGCATGCAAGAGGTCTTGTAGTAAGATTTTGTGCTGAAACTAACGCCAAAACATTGGAAGATGTAAAAGCGTTCAACTATGAAGGGTACAGAATTGATGAAGAGAAGTCTACAGATACTAAACTGGTTTTTACAAGGTAAATGACAATTTCAACATTTAAAAAATATTTCAAAGCAGAACTTTCCGGTCTTTATACTGAATCGGAAAGTGTTTTTTTATCTTCCCTATTCATCCATCAGATCATAGGTTTCGATCATTTTCAGCAAAGAAGATTTTCTGAACAGGAACTTCTGACAGATGATGAAAAAAAACTTTGTCATCTGGTTTCAGAACTTAAAACAGGAAGACCTTACCAACAGATTCTCGGAGAAACTGAGTTTTATGGCATGAAGTTCTTTGTGGATGAAAATGTACTGATTCCCCGTCCTGAAACGGAAGAACTGCTGGAGATTGCTATCAGAGAGATTCAACGTTCAAAGTTTAACATTCAGGGATTAAAGATTTTGGATATAGGAACCGGAAGTGGAGTAATTCCTTTGGTTTTAAAGAAACATTTTCCTGAAGCTATAGTTTCATCGATAGATTTTTCTGAAAAAGCATTGAAGACCGCTCAGAGAAATGCAGATTATCATCACCTGGAAATACAATTCATTCATGCTGATTATCTCCATTTTAAACCGGTTGAAAGCTTTGATATCATTATTTCAAATCCACCGTATATAGGCATTGAAGAAGAGATTGAAATTGCAGACTCTGTGAAAGAATTTGAGCCTAAAATGGCTCTTTTCTCCCCCACTTCCGATGCTTTGATCTTTTACAAAAAAATAGCAGAAGATGCTAAAAAGCACTTGAATGAGGACGGGCTTTTGTTCTTAGAAATCAATCAGAAATTAGGTCCGGAAACTCTGGAACTCTATCAATATTTTTCTAACGCTCAATTATTGAAGGATTTATCTGAAAATGACCGGTTCATTTATGGAAGGAAATAAGTAATTTTGCTTCCAAACACCTAACCTATGAAAACTTTGATATGGCATGCCTTGGTTGGTATTTTCCTGATTCTGTCGTTAACATCCTGCAAACAGCATCCTCAGGATGTTGTGAATGAATATTATAAGAAAGGTGAATTCAACGGCTCTGTTCTGATTGTGAAAGACGGCAGGATGGTATGTGATACTGTCCTGGGTTTCCGCAATATTGAAAAAGGGCTCCGGTCTGATAAAAATACTTCTTTTTATATTGCCTCTCTCAGCAAGGCTTTTACTGCGGCAGCGATTATGATTTCAGAGCAAAAAGGTTTGTTGAAGCTGGATGATAAGGCTTCTCAGTTCATTGAACTTCCTGAATATGCTAAAGATATCACTATCAGGCAGCTTTTGCATCATACATCAGGAATCAGTGACTATGAGAGTTTATTTTCGAAAAAAGGATTGACCAATACGGAAGTGATTGCCTGGCTGTTTAGTCTTAAAAATCTTGATTTCATTCCTGACAGTAAGTTTAAATACAGCAACAGCGGATATATCATTCTTTCTCAGATTATCGAAAAAGTTTCCGGGAAATCTTATGGTACTTTGATCCATGAACAGATTATCACTCCTTTGAAGATGAACAATACGTATGTGTATAAATCTTCCACAATTATCCAGAATAAAGCATCAGGATATAATCAGCAGAAGAAGCCTGATGATTATTCAATCTTAACAACTGGTGACGGCGGAATTTATTCTACTCCTGAAGATCTGTATAAATTTGATCAGGCTTTGCGGACTTATATCTTGATCAGTAAAGAAAATACAGCTCTCATGTATACTCCTGCAAAACTAGCTGGCGGCCAGATTTCAAACTACGGGTTTGCCTGGTTTATAGAAGATGAAAAGGAAGGAAAAACCGCAATGCATACAGGTGGCCTGAATGGTTTCAAAGCTTTATTCTGGAGAGATCTGCAGCATAACAGCTGTATTATAGCGCTTACCAATCAGGGAGAAGCATTTCCTTTGGGTAACTTTTTACATGACATCAAAAAAACAATTCAATAAAGAAGATGACTATTGAATCTCACGAAATTAATACGATAAAAATTGCAGAAGTTATTTCTGATCAAATTATCATCCAATCTGCACAGGACGGGCTGGATCTCATGGGAGATGTTTATTATCAAGGTTTTGACAAGGTCATTCTTTATGAAAAAAACATCACTCCTGAATTCTTCGATTTAAAAACAAAAATAGCCGGTGAAATTCTTCAAAAATTCTCGAACTATCGTATCGGACTGGCTATTGTAGGTGACTTCGACAAATATGATAGTAAGAGTCTGAAGGATTTCATTTTTGAAAGTAACAAAACAAGACACATAAATTTTCTAAAATCACTGGAAAACGCATTAGATAATTTATCAAAATAAATTCTTTTTCAGCTAATTACGTACAAAAACATACTATTTAATGGATTTTTTAATAGAAGTATTTTTTTACAAAACGGTATGTTTAAAAAAAATACGGTGATTGAATGTTAAAAATAATCTATTTATATTACCATATTCTCAAAAAAATTAATTCAACAAGTGATGATTTAACCAATAAACAAAGTTAAATTAAAATTAATCTCATAAAACACACATAATAAGTAGTTTATTCGTATATTTGCAAAAACACAAAGGTTATGAATTTTACTATTCTACAAGCTTATATTTTATATAATAGGGCTACTTAACTCAATTCTCTTTTCGACTCTTTCAGATAAAACATAGATTGTCTCTATGACACATGCTTGTTATATCTGTTATTTTGGAACCTAAGGGCTCCTCATACTATCTATGAGTATAATTCATTGTTTGGATGAGTTGCAGGAGTATTTATTTCCAATATGAATCGAGCTGGTAGGAAAGTATTTTCATAAAAAACACAACACAAAAAACATACAATACACAGATAAAAAATTATTAGAGACATCATGATTAAAAAATTATTTCTACCAATCGTTTTAGTAAGTTCTTTTTCTTTTGCCCAGATAGGGATTAATACACCAACACCTGACGAAAGCTCTATTCTGGATGTTTACAGTCAAAACAAAGGAATGCTGATACCAAGACTTACTACTGCAAAAAGAGATGCTATTTCCAATCCGGCTAATTCGCTTCTTATTTATGATACTGATAAGAAATGTTTAAGCCAGAATATTGGAACACCTACCAAGCCTGATTGGCTATGTATCAGTAGTAATACTGTAAAAATGTTTTACATGCCTAGTGTTTCTTTTGACACTTCTACCAATGCTACCGGCAGAACAAAAGATTTATATACCTTGTATAAAACACAGTTCGGGTCTCCAAAAGCAAAGAGCACCAGCGCTCCTGCATCTATTCCTTTTTTCCCGTCAAGCAAAGACATTTATTATTATGTAACAGATGCTGATCCTAATGTATTCAGTAATATTTCTATTTCTGATGATGGGGTAATGACTTATGATGTAAAAGCCACAGCCACAGACTGTTCTTTTATTAATATTGTTTTTGTTGTTAAATAACTGAGCTATGATAAAAAATACCTCAGTTTTACAATACAAAAGGCTTTTATTTATTTTTTCATTATTCATTTTCTCCCAGAATAGTAAAGCACAGAATGAACAGGGAACCGGCTATCCTTATTTTGTAAACTTCACACAGGGATTACAGCCTCAGGAAGCTTATAAAGTAGCAACCAGTGGAGTCCAGAATGATGCCACCTTTACCACAGATGGATTGCGGCTTACCCGAAGTGTGAACAATATTTCGGGAGGTGTAATACTTGCTGATAAAATATTCAAAAGTGACCAGGGAATCAAATTCGAGTTTGAATTTGCTATTTATGGCGGAAACATTAACGGAGGAGACGGTATTTCTATATTCTTAGTAGACGGATCTATTCCTAAAGAGCAGCTTAATCTTGGATACTTTGGTGGAGGATTAGGATATAGTTTTGTACGTGGAGGCGAGTCTACAGAAGGCCTTAAAGGAGCCTATCTTGGAATAGGACTGGATGAATTCGGAAATTTTAAAACAAGCTTTAACCAGGGTGAAAGAGTCAGAAATGGAATTTTCGGCGTATCATTAGCGGATGGACGAAGCAATGTTTCTTTAAGAGGTAAACGTGGAAATCAGTATCTGTCATCAGCTGAACCTGCAGGATACAATGGGTATCCATTGCTTTACAGTACAGCAACCAATGCTGCTCCTTCCAGCAGTAACAGATCTGCTTATCTTGATACTGCAACCGGAAAATATATAGGGATTAAAAATACAACTCTTCAGCAATTCAGCATTGAAAGTGGTGGAACAACCTTTCCTCTCAATGAAAATGATGCAAGATTCCGTAAAGCGTATGTCACATTAGTTCCCAATCCTGCTGGCGGTTACAATATAACCCTGGAAATACAACACGGAACCGTGAAAGAAACAGTGATTGATAATTATTATTATCCAACTTCTCTGAAATATACGGAAACTACAATATCCAACAGTACGGTAAGAACTCTGGATACCTCAGCACCTTCAACTTTCAGAATTGGATTTGCTGCTTCTACAGGAGCTGCTAAAAATATACATTTATTGAGAAACTTAGGGGTTACCAGACCTTATGCTGCAGAAGTAACAGATGATCTGTTCGCGGGATGCCCGGGGATAAAGTCAATTTATTATCCTTTGCTGAATGATGCGGCTTATTCTTCAGCAGGTGGTCAAAACCCGCCAACACTTTCATATAATAACCTTGATTTCAATTCGTTTCGTTTTTTGGATAATAATGGAGCTCTGATTCCGAATATAACTGGTGGTGTTTATACTAACAGCCAGGGAACATGGACCTACTTCCCCACTACCGGAGCGCTTTCTTTCAAACCTGCGGTTGGGTTCACAGGAGTGGCCCAGGTACAATATGATATTAAAGGTGGTGGAAGCAATGGTACTGAAGCTCCTTATAATAAGGAAGAATACAGATCATTGCCGGCATTGGTACAGGTTAATATTTCAAATACAAATAACTGCAGCAAAGCCTGCGTTATTTCCAACAAGAATGTAACCCAGAAAATAACAAGATAATTTGATTAAAAACCAGCTTTTAAGAGCTGGTTTTTTTATTTTCAATAAAATACTGAACAGCATCTTCAATTGCTTTATCAACGGATTGATATTGAATACCTAACTCTTCTACTGATTTCTGATTAGAATAATAATTACGGATCTGCAGAGCTTTCATATTGGAGATACTGAGATTTGTTTTTATTTTTAATTTTCTCAAGCCGTCACCTATCAATCCAAGGAAACTCAAAATTCTGTTTGGAATAGCTATCATGACTGGATTCTGATCAGTAATCCGGTTTACTTTCTTAAAAAATTCCTTATAGCTCAAATTTTCATTGGCTAAGAGATATTTTTCATCAGTCTTCCCATATTGAATAGCATATAAAATTCCGTTAGCGGCATCTTCCACATGTACAAAGTTCTTCCCTCCTTTCGGATAAAAAACCAGTTTCTTTTTCCAGGTCCAAAAGATGATTTTCCCGGAACTCGGTTTGCTGTCATAGGCTCCGATCATAAAAGTTGGATTAACGATAATAACGTCTGTATTTTTATAGTTCTTTAAAAGATAATCTTCAGCTTCCAGCTTGCTTTGTGCATACAGTGAATGGGTGAAAGGGTAAAGCTGCGGCGCTTGTTCATTTCCCCGGAAAGCTGTATTTCCATACCCTAAGGTGTTTGCCGTGCTTACAAATAAAAACTTTTTTACACCTGCTAATTCCGCATGGGTAAACAGATTTACGGTCATTTCATAATTCACTTTTCTATATTCACCATAGCTGATGAGATTCTGACGTGTTTCCGCTGCAATATGAATGATACAGTCAACTTCTTTGAGTAACAATGAAAGATCAGATGAAAGATCTGCTTCCACCAACTTCAGATTCTCGTTTTCTTCGCCCAGCCAGCCGCTTTTCTTGCGCACCAGAGCAATAACAGAATAACCATTTTGTAATAATTTAATAATAACATTAGTTCCCAGAAGCCCTGTTGCTCCGGTTACACACACTTTTTTCATGCTTCGATCTCTCTTTTTATAGCCTGGGTCATCAACGGAAGTTTGATCCATATGGGTAAAATTTTCATCATCAGCCAGCTGATTGGATTTACCATAATTACGGAATCTTTTTTAAACAGCTGACGAATACAGTATGATGCCACTTTATCAGGATTCAAAAGCGTCAGTCTTCCTATGAAACCTTGTTTTTCTATTCTTTTACAGACATCCGTATTGGTTTTCATGGCACCCGGATTCACAACGCTTACAAAGACATTGGTGTCTTTCAACTCTTCATACAGCCCTCTGGAAAATGAATGGATAAAACTTTTGGAAGCAGGATATACGGTTTTAAAACCAATAGGAGAAAAGGCCGCCATACTGGAGACATTCAAAATATAGGCTTTTGGCTGTTTTAAAAGGTTGGGGAGCAACTGATGGGTAATCAGAGAGGTTGCCGTTACATTAACCTGCAGAATGGTATTGATATAATCCGGAGAGGCTTCTGTGAATTTTTTAGTACCCCCAAGTCCTGCATTGTTGATCAGGATATGAATATCAAAAGAACGGTTAAGCCATTCTGTGAGCTTCATGACATTGTTATTAACAGAAAGATCTGTTTCATAGTAATGAACTTTTACCTCATACAGCTCTTCCAGCTCATGGGAAAATTCCTTGAGATTCTGATCCGGAAGGCTTACAAGAATGACATTGATCTTTTTTCTGGCCAGATTTTCAGCAAATGATTTGCCCAGTCCCTGACTTGCTCCTGTGACTACAGCATATGACTCTTTGGTATCCATACGTTTACATTTTATGGTACAAAGCTATCGTGTAAAGAGGGTTTGAATGTTCCGGATTATCTGAACGAACTGATTTTCAATCAAGAAAGATGAAATATATAAATTACTTAAAATCAATGTTTTAAATCAACACAAAAGTAAAACTTTATAAACCTGAACTTATTTTTTGAATTCAGAAGGGGTCTGTCCCGTCACTTTTTTAAACGTGGTATTAAAAGAAGTCTTGGAATTGAATCCTGATTCATAAGCAATCCCCAGAATTGATAATTTACTATTTGATTCCTTCAGAAGTTTTTGGGCATATTCTACTCTGAATTCATTTACATATTGGAAGAAATTCTTTCCAAAACCTGTATTGATGACATAAGACAGGTGATGAGTAGAAACAGAGAGCATTTCAGCCAGCCTGATCAGGTTAAGTTCACTGTCAAGATAAGGTTTCTGTATTTCCATCAGTCTTTCAAGTGAGGTTTTAATTTTTAGTAATTCTTCATCGGAGATGAGCTTTCTCTTTATCTCTTCTGAATCGGAATCTTCATTGATAGAGATCAGTTCTTCTCTTTGCTTTTCTTCTAAAGGATAGATTTCCCTTTGTTTCAGAGAATAATATCCCACCCAGTAGATCACCAGTAAAAAGACAGTATTGATAAAAAAATTCAGTGATTTGGGGTCATAGAAGAGATTATATATCACATAGATGATATTCACAATAAGAAGTACCAGAATGATATACTCAAGCCAATTCAAATTGATTCCTTCAGTATTGGAAGAAAACTGTTGGATCTTTCGCTGGTGTTTTCTGATGGTAATATAAGAAAGTCCGGTATAGAATAGTGCCTGAATCAGGATCAAAATAACACTCAGATATTCAAACGGTGATTCATAACCGAGATTTACTAAGATAAGACATAACAGAAAGGCTGCAGGAAATAACAGGAATTTAAAATTCTTGATTTTGAAGGTAAAAGAGGGATTGGTAAAGAACAGCACACTAAAGTAAAAAACAATGGGTGTGAAAAACTGAATACATCTGACGAAAAACAGGGAATGAAACTCAACTGTCGTACCCGTGATGAGAAACAAAACCTCATCCAGCCAGAAGGTAGACCACAGAAAAAGAAATATTCCAAACCAGAAATTGGCCTTATGGTTTACTTGTAAAGGATTGGCGAGCTTTAGCAGAGAAAGCAAAACCAATGAACCATAGATAAGTATCACGATGAAACTGTTTAACTCTGATGTGTTCATTGGTTTTGATATTTTAATTAAAAATAGCCTTTTATCCTATTCGTTTCCTTACAAAAATTTCATATCCCAGATAAATTAACGGAAGCGACATGATTCCTAAGAAAAGGATATTGCTCATGGCCAGCTGCGGATGCATTACAATAGAGTAAACAAGCCCGAAAAAAGCTCCTCCAAGGTGGGCTGCATGCCCCAGATTATCCCATTGCTTAGGATTCAGCATCATGTATACAGAATATCCGAAATACAGTGTTCCAAATAGCCATCCTGGTAAGAAATTGACACTAATCTCATTCGGCGCCATGGCTATGGAAGCAAAAATAATTCCCGAAACTGCTCCTGATGCTCCGATAGCAGAATACCAAGGCTGATTTTTATAGATCTGTAAACTGAATAAATTTCCTAAAATCATTGATCCAAAATAAAGAATCAAAAATCCTACTTCACCAAAGAAACTAATGACCACTCCCTGGAAAAAATACAGGGAAAGCATATTAAAAAATAAGTGCATAAAGTCTGCATGCAAAAATGCAGAGCTGATCAGCCTTATATATTCTTTACGGTTTGCAATGGCTCCAACATTGAATTTATATTTTTCAAATAATACTGTATTGTTAAATCCCATGTAACTAAAAATACATGTGGCCGCCATGATAATTAAAACAACTATATTCATCGTATGTTTCTTATGTTATAATTAAACAGACATTGTATGGTCTATTCATTTTCGCTATTCCCGTCACCCTGAAACAGATCTCCTATAATTCCTCCGTCTTCATCTGTGTCTCCTGTAGGTTCCGGCTCTTCATAAATCTCCGATTCTTCTTCCACAGGTTCAGGAATGGTGATATTAATTGCTTTTACTTTAAACTTTGTAAATTGATTTCCGATTGCTTTTATTCCTTTTACGGCAATAAATTCATCAATGTTTATTGTTTCAGCTTCACGTTCTTTGCCTTTATCTTTCGCGAAAATAATTTCTGCAGTTACATCATTGGCAACGATTACATTTTCAATAAATGATTTCGGGTGTTCAGATGGCATGAAGGTCTGTACGTTTACCGTATTTTCCAGTAAGAATCTCTTGATGAAGTAAATATCTTTTTCTCCATCATAATAAATACAGGTAATAGGTTGTGCAGGTCTCCATTTTTCCAAAACCAGATATTCATCATCAAAACGGTTACCCAAATCAAAAGAAACAAGCTTTACTTCACCGTTTGTATTGATAGTCAGAATTTTGTCATCCCCTTTGAAACTTCCAAGTAATGTTCCTCTTACATCAGCGTTCAGTCTTCTTACCGTATCATCAAACCAGATTTTTCTAGGTGCCAGAGTAGAAACTCCTTCTTCCTTCATATCTACTTTCTTTACCGCATATTTTGTCACCAGGTTTCCTTTGGAATCACGTCCTTTGATGGCAAGTTCGGAGAAATTGATCTCCATTTTGTTCTTTCTGATTCTTGGATTTGGCTTTAAAAGCACTGTTACTGTTTCTGCTTCACCATTAGGATTTGCCGAAAAATACAGTGTTTCGGAACCTTTTTTATCTGAAGCTAACGGATAATCTGTATTTCTTGTCACTCCGGTTACCGAGAAACGTTTCATATAATATGGTCCTTCTCTTCCCTCCCGGTAGATCATATTATACACTGTTCTTTTATCATTTTTCTTCCAGATGGCAACGTGCAGGATATCTTTTCCAACAAACGTTTTCGCCTCTACTTTTACCACTTTCATGCTTCCGTCTTTTCTGAAAATAATGATATCATCAATGTCAGAGCAATCGAACAGATACTGGTCTTTCCTCAGGGATGTTCCGATAAAGCCTTCTTCAAAATTGGCATAGAACTTTTCATTAGCCACCGCTACTTTTGTAGCATCAATGGTATCAAAAATTCTAAGCTCTGTCTTTCTCTGTTTCTCTTTACCGTACTTTTTCTGAATATTTAAATAATAATCGATGGCATAAGCGATCAGGTTGGCCAGGTGATATTTCACCTGTTCTATTTTACCTTCCAGTGATGCAATATTTTCTTTAAATTTATCTAAATCGAATCTTGAAATTCTCTTGATTCTGATTTCAGTCAGTTTTAAGATATCCTCTTCAGTAACCGCTCTTAAAAGATGTTTGGTATGTGGTTTTAATCCGGCATCAATCGTCTTTAACACATCTTCCCAGGTTTTCACCTCTTCAATATCGTGATAGATTCTATTTTCAATAAAAATTCTTTCCAGTGAAGAGAAATGCCAGCTTTCCTGAAGTTCGTGAAGTTCAATTTCAAGTTCCTTCTTCAATAATGACACCGTATGGTCCGTATTCATTTTCAGGATATCGGAAACATTCATGAACATAGGTTTGTCACCTACAATCACACAGGCGTTCGGAGAGATTGTCACCTGACAGTCCGTGAATGCATACAGGGCATCAATTGTTTTATCCGGTGAAACATCATTATGGATATGAATCAGGATTTCTACTTTATCTGAAGTATTATCCTCAATCTTTTTAATTTTGATTTTCCCTTTCTCATTGGCCTTTAAGATAGAATCAATAAGGTCAGTTGTCGTTTTCGAGTAAGGAAGTTCGGAAATCACCAATGTATGTTTATCCGTTTGGGTAATTTTGGCTCTGGCTCTTACTTTTCCTCCTCTGTGCCCGTCATTATATTCTGAAACATCCAGATAACCGGCTGTTAAAAAGTCCGGATACAGCTCAAATCTCTTTCCTTTCAGATAAGCTACTGATGCGTTGATAAGCTCATTGAAGTTATGCGGAAGTATTTTTGTGGAAAGCCCTACTCCAATACCTTCTACTCCCTGTGCAAGAAGCAAGGGAAATTTTACCGGCAGGTCTACAGGTTCATTATTTCTTCCGTCGTAAGATTTGGTCCATTCTGTAGTTTTAGGATTAAAGACTACTTCCAGCGCAAAAGGAGTCAGCCTTGCTTCAATATATCTTGCCGCAGCCGCAGAGTCTCCTGTATAAATATTCCCCCAGTTTCCCTGAGTATCTATCAGCAGTTCTTTCTGCCCTACCTGCACCATGGCATCTGTAATGGAAGCATCTCCGTGTGGGTGGTATTTCATGGTATTTCCCACGATGTTCGCCACTTTATTGTAACGGCCGTCTTCCAGTTCCCGCATAGAATGCATAATTCTTCGCTGAACGGGTTTTAAACCGTCATACACCGAAGGGATAGCTCTGTCCAAAATTACATAGGAAGCATAATCCAGAAACCAGTCTTTATACAGACCGGAAACCTTCTTTAAACTTTCACCCTCATGCGAATATTCTTCTGTCGTCATCTGTTTTTTTGTCTTTATTCTCTTTATTAGCTTTTACTACTTTGTTTAAAGAGAGTTTTAAATCGTTTACTTCTTTTCTGTTCAAATAAGAGATCTGATATTTCAGTATAGTAGATCCATTATTCTTACTTGAAACGGTGATGTATAATCTTTTGATAAATAAAATACTGACTACATCATATTTTATCAGCTTATATTTTGGAAATTCATCATGAAGAGGCTTGTTTAAAAAAGGAATAATATTCCTGTTTTTAAAGTTCAGAGCTTCTCCATCGCTGTCATATTCAAAAATCTGCCGTCCACAAATATAAAAGATAATCAGCATCATAATAGGAACAATAATCAGTAAATAACTTTCATCATCCAGCGCATTAAACCTATATTTATTAGCTATAAATACAATTACTCCAAGTACCATTATCATAAGAAGAAGGGTGCTTAAAAAGTTATAAACTGATGCTTTATTACGGTTACTTAGTCTCATTTGATTTTTTTTGTTGTAAGTTTCCTAATCTCTTACTTCAAAATGTGTTTTTTTTGCCCTTCTGCATTGTTCTCAAGGAGAGTTTTAATATTTAATTTTTCTGATTTTCTACTTCATCCAGAATTTCTTTTTTAGCGATATCAGTATCATCTTCCACAACAAGGTTTTCAAGAATGAAAGCTTGTCTGTCCGGAGTGTTTTTTCCCATATAAAACTCCAGAAGCTGTTCAATGGTTTGGTCTTTCCCCAATACCACAGGTTCCAATCTGATATCCTGACCTATAAAATTCTTGAATTCATCCGGAGAAATTTCTCCTAATCCCTTAAATCGTGTGATTTCAGGATTTTTCCCAAGATCATTTAATGCTTTTACTCTTTCAGCTTCTGAATAACAATATCTTGTTTCTTTCTTATTTCTTACCCTGAATAAAGGAGTCTGAAGAATATAAAGGTGTCCGTTTTTAATCAGATCCGGGAAGAACTGCAGGAAGAAAGTAATCATCAGCAAACGAATGTGCATCCCATCAACATCGGCATCGGTTGCAATAATCACCTGATTGTATCTCAGGTCTTCCAGACTTTCTTCAATATTTAAAGCAGCCTGAAGAAGGTTAAATTCTTCATTTTCGTATACCACCTTCTTGGTAAGGCCATAGCAGTTCAATGGTTTACCTTTCAGTGAGAATACAGCCTGTGTTTCCACATCTCTGGATTTTGTGATAGATCCTGATGCAGAATCTCCCTCGGTAATGAAGATCTGAGTATCACCTTTTCTTTCGGCTTTCTGATCGTTATAATGCTGTCTGCAGTCACGAAGTTTTTTGTTGTGAAGAGAAACTTTCTTAGCTCTTTCTCTAGCCAGTTTCTGAATTCCGGAAAGTTCTTTTCTTTCTCTCTCAGAAATCAATATTTTTCTTTGGATGGCTTCCGCAATTTCCGGGTTCTTATGTAAGAAATTATCCAGTTTACTTTTTAGAAAATCAATGATAAATGTTCTTACGGTAGGTCCGTTCGGCCCCATATCATTAGATCCTAATTTTGTTTTGGTCTGGGATTCAAAAACAGGTTCTTCTACATTGATGGAGATAGCGGCAATGATAGACTTTCTGATATCAGAAGCTTCAAAACTTTTATTAAAAAACTCACGGATTGTCTTCACATAAGCTTCACGGAATGCATTAAGGTGGGTACCGCCCTGCGTGGTATTCTGTCCGTTTACGAATGAGAAATAGGTTTCCATCTGAGATTTGTCAGTATGGGTGATTGCCACTTCAATATCATCATCTTTTAAATGAACAATAGGATAAAGGGTTTCACTTTCCAGTTCTTCTTCAAGGAGATCTTTAAGACCATTTTCAGAGAAATAGGTCTCTCCGTTGAAAAGAATTTTAAGCCCTGGATTCAGGTATGCATAATTTCGGAGCATTCTTTCGATATACTCTTTTCTGTATTTGAAATGCAGGAATATATCACCATCCGGAATGAAAGAAATTTCAGTACCGTTTCTGTCTGAAGTCTCTTTTTCTTCAAAGTTCTCTTTGATAAGTCCCTGGGAGAATTCTGCGGCTTTCATTTTCCCGTCACGGAAAGAACGTACTCTGAAATACTCAGAGAGCGCATTTACCGCTTTAGTACCTACCCCATTTAATCCTACAGATTTTTTAAATGCTTTACTGTCGTATTTACCTCCGGTATTCATTTTGGAAACAGCATCTACTACTTTTCCCAATGGGATTCCACGTCCAAAGTCACGAATTGTAACTTTTCCGTCATCCACTTTTATTTCGATTCTTTTACCTGATCTCATCCTGAACTCATCAATGGAGTTATCCAGGATTTCTTTAAGCAGAATATAAATACCGTCATCCGCGGAAGATCCGTCACCAAGCTTCCCAATGTACATGCCGGGACGCAGACGGATATGTTCCTGCCAATCGAGGGTTCTAATATTATCTTCTGAATAGGTTGGATTTATTTCTTGTGACATATATGATTTCAGCAAACATACAAAAGTACAAAATTGTATAAAATTATCCGAATTTTTCAGTTTGTTTTTTAAAGATTTCCCCAAAAAAATTGCAGTATTATCAATCAAATTATATAATTTTCACAATTATTCTACTAAATGTGAAAAAAATTATAATCTCTTGTTTATTTTTCTTCATTTTACTGGCTGTTTCATTATGTAATGCTCAAATTCCCGGGATGGTACATTATAATGAAGGAGACGGTCTCAACAGCTCATATACCTATGGATTGAATCAGGATGAAAATGGATTCATCTACCTGGGAAGCGACACTGGCTTTTTCAGGTTTGACGGAGCAGAATTTAAGCAGTTCGGAAGTAAAAACGGGCTCAAGAACATTGAGATCCTGGACTGTTTTCCAATTCCGGACAACGAAATGTTTATTATTTCTTTCCTGAATGATTTTGCATATCTGAAGAAAGGCAAAATCATCAACTCAGACCGCAATCCGGAGTTGAAAAAAATAAAGTTTACTTATACTACACTCAGCCATATCAACGGAAATACGGTCTATCTGTATGAGGGAGACAATCCCAAAAACATATTAGTTTACAAGAACGAAAAAATCACGACAATACCTATTTTTATCCATCAGAATGCTTCGGATAATTATTTTACTTTCGGATTGAATATGGCAAACGGAAACCTTTATATTTCTGATAGATATAAAAAAAAGAATCTCGAAGTCTATAATGTTTTCACCCGAAAAAAAACAGTCTGCAATATTTCTATCGAAAAAAATACAATGGTAACAAGGAAGGGAGATTTTTTTATTTTAAAAAACGGAAGAAAGATTGATATATACAGAGTTTATCATCAGTTCCATTTCAAAAAAATTGCTTCCTATACAGCTCCCGAAAACATACACCGTCTGGCCATTGATAAAAACTCCCGGATCTGGGCCTGTCTTGAAAATGGTGGTGTTTTATATTTCAAAAATCCTTTCATGGAAACAGAAGGCTTATCAAATCCTATCCGATTGATGGATGGCTACATTATCCATGATGTACTGACAGATAAAGATAACAATCTTTGGTTTTCTACCAGAAACAATGGCCTTTTCTTTATTTCGGACCTGTTTTTCAGAAATTATATTCATTTTCCTGTGAAGAACAATTCATCTCATATCACGGCTATTGCAAAAAACGGAAACAGGATCTATCTCGGTTATAATGAAGCCAAAGGCGGTATTTATCATAACGGAGTCATCACGGACCTTCATTTGGGAGAAAACTCTCAAATGGAGAACAAAGCCATTTTGTCTGATGGAAATACAATCATCTTCGGACTTTCCAGAAATCCGGTACGGTATAATACAGTAACAGGAGAAAAACAGGTCCTGAAGGAAAATGTCATTAAAAACATGGTTCCCTATACTTCGGGATCTGCACTTTTCTGTACTCTGGAAGGTCTTATTGCCTATAATCACCATAAAGGATCCTACGAAAAGCTGATGATGGGCAACCGGATTTATACTGCACTACCTTATACCCAGGACAGCATCTTTGCCGGAACATTTAAAGACCTCTATAAGCTGAATACCGCTACAAAAAAGAAAAGGCTGTTTCTGGAGGGATATTATTTTACAGACATTAAAAAGCTCAGTGATAATCTGTATGCAGGTGCAACCAATCTTAACGGAATTATTTTGTTTAATAATTCCAGAGTGATCAAAAAAATTATGGAAAGCGACGGTCTTCCGACAAGACAGATCAAAAAAATAGAAATAGAGAATGAAAAGGTTTTCTGGGCAAGTACCAATTACGGTCTCAGCAGAATTGAATTTAAAGATAAAAAATTAAAAATCAATAATTTCACCCATACAGATGGTCTTCCCTCAAATGTTGTTGCAGGATGTATTATTTCCGGAGATACCGTTTATGCAGGTACATCAAAAGGTATGGGTATTCTCTCTATTAAAAACCTTTTGAGCCAGCAGAAATCTGTTCATAAAAAAGTAATCATTAATTCTGTAAAGATCGGGAATAATCTCTTTTATGATCCTGGCCAGCCACTGGAAGGCAAGACTCCGGATAACAGCCTGACTTTTAATGTAAGTTTTCCGGATTTTGCTTCACAAGGGCAAATCAGCTACCAGTATAAAGTTGAAGGACTAAGTGAAGACTGGCAAACCGGCAGTTCCCCGAATATTACTTTCAACTCTATTCCACCAGGGGATTATACTTTTAAAGTTTTCGGATTGGGTTACAACGGGAGAAAGTCGTATGTCTCTACCGATCTTCATTTTGAAATCAAACCTGCATTCTGGCAAACGTGGTGGTTTAAACTGCTTCTTGTCTTCATTGGAGCTGCTGCATTATCTATGCTGATCACATTTTATTTTCAGAAAAAGAGAAATAAAAAACTGGAGACTTTATATTATGAAAAGAAAATTGCAGAGCTGGAACTTCAGGCCATTAAAGCACAGATTAACCCGCATTTTATTTATAACTGTCTCAATTCCATTCATTTTTTACTGTATAAAAAAGATTATTATGAAGCGGAGAACTACCTTAATACCTTTTCTGTAATGATCCGGAAAACGCTTCATTATTCCGAAAAAACCTTCATGCCCATAAAAGAAGAAGCAGAATACCTGTCTTTATACCTGAATATGGAAAAACTGCGCCTGAAAGATCTTTTTGATTATAAAATTACCGTTTCTGAAAATGTAAATGAAAGCTGGACTGTTCCTTCACTCCTCATTCAGCCTTTTGTAGAAAATGCCATAAAACACGGTATAGCGAATCTTCAGGACAGAAAAGGAAACATTGAAGTGTTGTTTCAATATACAGGAACAGCTCTCTGTGTGATTGTTGAAGACAACGGTGTGGGCATTGGAAAGAAGCTTCATTCTAATGCAAATTCTTTTGGAGTAAAATTATCTGAAAAGAGAATTGAAACATTCAGACAGCTTTTTGATACTAATATCATATTAGAAATAACCGATCTTCAGGAGAAAGAGAAAAGACCGGGAACTCAAATCACACTTTATATTACACCTTATGAAAACCAAAATACAGGCATACATCATTGATGACGAGCAGGATGGAAGAGATTATATCTCCCTGCTGCTGGAGAATGAATTTCCAGAAATAGAGAACACCCACCAGGCAGCCAGTGTAGAGGAAGCCTATATTTATCTTTCCAAAAACTCACCAGACATTCTTTTTCTGGATGTTCAGCTGAAAGACGGAACTGCATTTGATCTTCTTTCAAAGTTCAGAGAAGTTGATTCAAAGATTATTTTCATTACAGCTTTTGAAAATTTTGCGATTCAGGCCATTAAAAACGGAGCTGCCGATTACCTTTTGAAACCCATCAAAAAAATGGAGTTCATCATTGCCGTGAATAAAGTACTGGAAAGCATCAGAAAAAGTAAAAATACAGTAAGTCTTCAAAATAATAAGATCAGCCTTCCAACACTGCAGGGATTTAAACTCACAGATATCAGTGAAATTATTCGCTGTGAGGCAGATTCCAGCTATACCACATTTTATTTCACAGATAAGAGCAAGATCATTGTTTCCAAAACACTCCACGAGTTTGAAGAACAGCTTTCAAAATATAGTTTTTTCAGGATCCATCATAAACATCTGATCAATCTGTCTCATCTTAAAGAATACATCAAAGGAAAAGGCGGCCAGGTAGTGATGGCAGATCATTCTGTATTGGATGTTTCTGTCCGCAAAAAAAATGATTTCCTTCACCGGATAGGATATCTTGATTAAAAAATAACTCAAGGCCCATCGAAAACTAAAATTACTATTCAACTACAATTAAATACAACTTACTGACACTTACTAGGATAACAAATACACTTATCAACCGGTATTACCGAACGCCTTAATATCATAATACCTTTACCAGAAGTCAATACACAAAATTTAATTCTAAAGTTTTTTGTTGATTTTTGATCTATAAAATCAATGCTGTATTATGATAAAAGCTTACATTTTTACCATCTGCATTTTTCTGGGCGGTCTGCTTTTCAAAGCACAGGCACCCTGCTCAGATTTTAATTCATCTACCTTGCCTGCCGGAAACTGGGTTCATGCTCCTTATCCTAATGGCAATGTAACCGTTTCAAGCGGCACTCCCAATGCTCTGGATGGTTCTCAGTTTCTAAAACTAATTGATGACTCCGGAGGTTCAAGACTTGTCAATACCGTAGATTTTAAAAATCTGGGGCAACGGTTTCCGGGGCAATGTTTATTTTTTGATTTCTATCTTGAAAATGATGGAACTTTTAATGGGTCTCCGCCCATACATCCAGCCATTCACATTATGTCCGGCAGCAAAATAATCACGTTTGTCGCCAATATCACCGTAACTGAAGGAAGCGGATGGGTACGGGTACGGGCTCCCATTGCCAATTGCAGCGGCTCTGTTCTGCCTTCCAATTCTGAAGGAACCTGGACAATGGATCCCAGCAGCGGTACAACCTGTATAGACTTCAACAACATCATCAATAATTCAACTGCTGTAATGATTACTCCCGATTATACATCAAATCCCTCTGAAATAGTATGGTATGACAACATCTGTGTAAAACCATGTGCTGACTGTGACCCGAATTTCAAACTTGAAACCTCATTCAGTTCTACAAGCAATACTGCAACAGCCAAGGTATTTTTAGACAGCTATAATCCTCCTAACAATTATTCTGTAAACTGGGGAGATGGAACACCGCTTACTGATCATATGACTTCACACACTTATAATACCCCCGGTTCATACACGGTATGTGTCATTCAATCTGATAGCAAAGGTTTAAAAAAATGCAGCACCTGCATTACATTTTGTTATTCAAGAAAAGTAATTTTAAAAGAAACTGACAACACAGGTCTCCGCAGTGAACATCCTGATCTGGAAGCCATTTCGAAAGAGGAGCTTCAGGCGGCCAGAAAAAGAGATATTTCTTTGGTTCCGAATCCTGCCAAAAATTATGTGGATGTACAGACATCTCTTTCAAAGAAGGAAAAAGCAGCCGTAAGAATTATTGACAGCTCAGGAAAAACAGTATTAGAAAAGTCTGAAAATCTCAATAGTGGAAACCAAAACATCAGATTGAATACTGAAAAGCTGATCCAGGGAACTTATATTGTTGAACTCACATCTGAAGGAAAAACCGGTTCACAAAAACTAATAATCTCCAAATAAATAGCCAAGAAAACAATAACCAAAATACGGTCTCAAAAGTCAAACAATTTAACTTTTGAGACTGTCTCTTTCCATCCCTCAATCATTTGTAAGGGGTAAATATTTATCTTTTTTCTAATTGTTCTATCATATTTTTCAGCATAGCAGGTACAATCAGCTTATGAAAAGGGTGAACAGGAAGAAAATATAATACACCCAGCCAGTTATGAAACTTTACTGTAGTTGATATGGTAAGTGATTTTTCGTCAAGATGTTCTTTATTTTCATCAAATAAAAGTGAAACTCTGAAATCCAGATGTTTATCATCTTCCCCAATAACAATTTCATTATTTGTTTTATCAAACACTTTAAAAATACCCATGCGCTCTCCCACTTCACATTTAAAATCCCTTTTCTGCTGACTTTCTGTTTCATATCCGGTCTTCAGCCCCAATAATCTTACTGCTTTATTTCTGAAACCAAACATTTTCTTTCCCCATTTAGGTCCGCTTGTAAAGAATATTTTTCCGATTTCTGAAATATCAATATTCCGGCTCCCATGGGTCAATTCTCCTTCAAAACTATCACTATAATCAAAATCTTTTTCCCCTTGGGATAAAACTGATTTTTCAGGAAACTCTGTCTTCTTAATCTTCATTGTCATTGTTTTTAATAGCTGTGTGTCTAACAAATGTAGGCATCTTTCTGTAAATTAAAAAGAGAAAAACCAAACATATGTTTAAAATCATATTTATTCATAAACTTTATCATTTAAACCATTAAACAGTTCAACATCAGCCTTAAACCTCTCTCTATTTAATTTTTATTTTTATAAATAGAGTCTGTTTTAAATATTTCATTAAATTCGATCAACAAAACTGTTTTTATGATACAACTTCCTTTATCAAAACTTTCCAATGTAGGAACTACTATTTTCAGTCAGATGACTCAGCTTGCCAACGAAAATGAAGCGATCAATCTTTCTCAGGGATTTCCGGATTTCATGCCTGATCCTGAATTGTTGAATCATGTAGATCACTTTATTAAAAAAGGCTTTAACCAGTATGCTCCGCTGGGAGGAATGATTGGACTGAAGGAAGAAATTGCCAGAAAAATTGAGAACAGCCATCATGCAATTTATCATCCTGACTCCGAAATAACAATTACAGCAGGCGGAACACAGGCTATTTTCACAGCCATTGCTTCTTTTATCAAAAAGGATGATGAAGTGATTATTTTTGAACCGGCCTATGATTGTTATGAACCTACTGTAGAACTTTTCGGAGGTATTGTAAAACGTTTTGAAATGAAAGCTCCGGATTATAAAATCGACTGGGCTGCCGTAAAAAATCTTGTCAGTGACAAAACCAGAATGATTATTCTCAATAATCCCAACAACCCATCCGGAAAAATCCTGACAGAAAATGATATACAAGAGCTTATTAAGCTGGTAAAAGGGACTTCCATTCTTATTTTAAGTGATGAAGTGTATGAAAATATTGTTTTTGACGGAAAACAGCATTTAAGCATTTGTAAATATCCGGAATTGAAAGAAAGGAGTCTTCTTGTTGCTTCTTTCGGGAAACTTTTTCACGTTACCGGATGGAAAGTAGGCTACTGCGCTGCTCCCAAAATCTTAACGGATGAATTCAGAAAAGTACACCAGTTCAACGTTTTCTGTGTGAATACTCCTATCCAGCTTGCACTGGGTGAGTACATGAAACATGATGAACATTATACCCAACTGAATCAGTTTTTCCAGGAGAAAAGAGATTTTCTGAGAAAAGGTCTTGCAGGAACATCTTTTGAACTGCTGGATTGTGAAGGAACTTATTTTCAGGCAGTAAAGTATGATAAGATTTCGGATAAAAACGATTTTGATTTTGCATCTGAGCTTACCATTAATCATAAGGTTGCCAGTGTTCCTTTCTCTTCATTTTATAAGAATAAACTGAATGAAAATGTGATAAGATTATGTTTTGCCAAGAAGCAGGAAACTTTGGAAAGGGCAATTGAGAATTTATCAAGAGTATCATCATAGTTTTTGCGTGCTTTTGTGGGAGCTTAGAGACAAAGATCTTTACTCCAATTACCATTGCGAGCAAAGCAATCTCATTGAAATTTATGGATTTAGTATTGAAAACGCTAAGACGCAAAGGAACTTTAAAAGTAAACGTTTTAAGGCGCAATGATTTTATCTCCGATAAAATTGTACTGTTCTAAAAATGAGGTAGATATTTCAAGGTCATTTCAGATGACGAGTTTATTTTTTTCTTTAATAAGTGACTTATTGTTCATGATTTTCATATATTTATAAAATAACTAATCCATTAAATATCAAAATCATGAAAAAGGGAATCATCTCACAAGGAAAAAAATTAAACAAAAAAGAATTAAGTACAATCAATGGAGGTTTAGGTAACGTAAGATGTACCAATTCTTCTGGGTACTGTGTATACATCGGGCCTGGATGCAGAGAGCTTAAATGCCAGCTACCTGAACCCCTTGAAGCTGTTGAGTAATAATACTCCAAAAAAATGACAAATAATAATTCGGCCGGCTCATTTGAGCCGGCCGAATTATTATAAAGATGATTCTTCAAATGTTATAAAAACATTCCTCCTGAAACTTCAATTCTTTGTCCATTGATCCATCTTGCATCTTCCGTACACAGAAATGCCACTACACCGCCGATATCATCAGGAAGTCCTACTCTTCCTAAGGCCGTAGCACCCGCCACTACAGCGTTGATCTCTTCATTATCTCTTACTCTTCCTCCTCCGAAATCTGTTTCAATAGCTCCAGGAGCCACAACATTAGCTTTGATTTTTCTTGATCCTAATTCTTTGGCCATATATTTTGTGAGCATTTCTACCCCAGCTTTTATAGATCCATAAATAGAAGATCCCGGAGTTGCAAATCTTGCCAATCCTGAAGATATATTGATAATTCCTCCCCCATCATTCATGAATGGCAAAAATTTTTGAGTCAGGAAAAACACTCCTTTGAAATGAATGTCTACAACATCATCCAGCTGTTCTTCCGTTACTTCCGTAATGGGTGAATATAAAGCTGTTCCTGCATTATTGATCAGGTAATCAATATGAGTACTTCCTGTATTTTCCTGCAGATGATCCGTAACTTCTTTTACAAAGGCATCAAAACTTTTAATGTCTTTTGTATCCAGTTGGAAAGCAACAGCATTTCGGCCCATTGATTTTATTTCATTCACAACAGCTTCAGCCTCTTCCTTATTACTTCTGTAGGTAATAATAACGTCTAATCCTTTTTGAGCGATCTTTAGAGCTGAGTTCTTGCCCAATCCACGGCTTCCTCCGGTTACCAGTGCGATATTTGCTTTTGTGTTCATTGTATTTTGATTATTTTGATGGTACAAAGTTGGGACATTTTCAGACTGAAGTGTTTGCTTGAATCAATCTGAAATTTGCAAAATTCAAATCAGGAACGAAATTCTAACGGGGTAAAGGAAGTTTTCCTTTTAAAAAAATTAGAAAAGTGGGCAATTTCTTCGAACCCCAGAGCATAGGATATCTCTGAGACGTTCCATTTGGTCTGTTTTAAGAGTATTTTTGCTTCCTGAGTGATTCGGTCAGAGATAAATTCTGTAGTCGTTTTTCCGGTGCTTTCTTTTAATCTTTTGTTTAAATAATTGACATGAACCGCCAGTCGGTCTGCATAATCTTTGGCGGTCTTCAGCTGCAGTCTCTGATCCCAGGATTCAATAGGAAATTGTCTTTCTAACAGCTCTATAAACAGAGAAACCACTCTCATAGATGCATCATTTGATGCGGATATTTTGGTAGCTGGCTGTAGTTTCTGCCCATAATGAATGAGTTCCAGAACATAGTTTCTGATCAGATCATATTTAAAAACATAATCTGAATCTATCTCTTTTTTTATTTTTTTAAAGAGGCTCTCTATCTCTTCTGCAAGCTCATTGTCAATTTCAAATACAGGTACTCCTCCAGGTTGAAAAATAGGGAGATCTTCGAGATTATAATAGGATTTATCTTTAATGAAAAAGTCTTCTGTAAATACACAGAAACTCCCCGACTGATCAGCATCTTCAGGTATCCAATGGTACGGAACTTTTGGAGTGGCGAATAATAAAGCGTTCTGTTTTATTGATATTACTTTGTCAGCATATTCTGCCCTGTTTCGCCCTCGTATAAAACTTATTTTATAGTATTTCCTTCTGTTATAAGGCATTTCGGAAGTAGTCTTTGCTCTTTCGAGTGTCTGGGCAATATCAAAAACATTAAAGTGTCCGATATCTTTATGAAGTCCTTTTGGAAAAATACTTTCGAGATCTTTACCTAATTTGGCGGCCATCTCTTTATAAAAATCTTCCAGTGAGGTATTTGCTACTTTTTCCATGGCAGATGATTTGTAAAATTCAAATATACGAACTTATGAAACAGCCTGTTTCAAATTGATTACATTTTCAAAATAAAACATCTTATTCATATATTGAAAAACTCTGCAGACTTATTGATTTAATGTAAAATCAATAACCAATATTAAAATATTTCATTAAAAAATTATTCTTTTTTTCTAAACACAGTGATATACTTCATTTATTTTTCTTACATTCGCTAGCACTAACTCACTAAAAATCAAAACTAATGAAAAATCAAAATTTAACTAACGGAAAAAAATTGAACAAAAAACAATTAAGAGTAATTACCGGAGGAAAAGAAATGTGTCTTCTTCCAGATCTGACTTGTAAGAAATTTTCTTTTGCCTGTGCAGAATTACAATGCCAGCCTGGTATTGAAATTTAATAAACCAACAACACGAAAAAGCTGAAAAGCTTTTATCATTATAAAAAGTCGCTTCCCAGCAAGGGAGTGACTTTTTTAATTTTATTTCCGCATTTATTAGATAACAATACCTCCAATATTCTTTAGAACCCATTTACCTTCTACATATTCTGCTGCATAATCATTTGTAAAACTGCTGCCTGATTCATAGATATAAAATACATTTGGATCCCGATCATTGGTTTGAATTTTGGAAATATCTTCCTCAATGACATCGGTTATTCTGGTATAATAGGTTTGATTGTTTTTTTCTTCAGGTATAAATAATACTCTGATTTCAGGATTGATCTGGTGGAAGTAATCGCAATCATTCTTATAAATATGGAATGTATAATGTAATTTTTTCATATTTGTCATTCCATAATTTGGCAGCAACAATTCATAGAGCTGGGTAAATTTATTCTTTTCAGATGTAAACATAGGATTCATATCATCAAAATCGTTGATTCCGTCACCATCTGTATCCTTACTATCAGGGTTTAAACCAAAACTTTTTTCAAAAATATCATTGTAACCATCGTTATCTGAGTCTTTCATCAGGTCTTTTAAATTTATTTTAAATAATTTTCCATCTTCCATCGCTGAATAATCATCATAACCCGGAAGTCCCGCTATCTTTATGATTTTCACAAGACTTCCTTCAAATTGAAGAAACCCGTCTTTGATGATGGGCATTTCCAGCATTTCATTTATATAATAATGGCTAAAGCTCAATCCTATAAAATAAGCCTTAGGTATATTATTTTCAATTTTCAGCAGCCAGAATCCCATGCTATTTCGTCCTAAAGCGTACAGAATATTTCCTGCCTGCTGCTGAGAATAATATAAAAACTGATCTGAAAATTTATCCCTTACTATTTTAAATTCTTTGTCCTGTCTATTAAATATATTTTCAGACTCATCAGAACTGATATTGGCATGACTTACTATACTGTCTTCCTTAAAACTCCTGTATTCTTTAAGATTTATAATTTCAAGATAATCAGGTTTCTCGTTCAATATCTGTTGAATGGTATAAGGCTTCTGCTCTTTATAATCTTCAAATACCTGATCTCTGTGATTGACAAAGCACTTTTTTTCTATGGATTGGGAGCAGGAGAAAAATAAGATAGGAATAGCTAAATAAAAGATTCTCATAGTAAAAGTTTAGATCATGAATGCAAAAAACGCTCCCAAATACATGGAAGCGTTTTTTATTATAAACGAACTTTAATATTTTCTTATACATTGAATCTAAAGTGCATGATGTCTCCATCCTGTACTATATATTCTTTACCTTCTACAGAAAGTTTTCCGGCTTCTTTAATCTTTACTTCAGAACCGTAATGGATATAATCATTATACTTGATTACTTCTGCACGGATAAATCCTTTTTCAAAATCTGTATGGATTACTCCTGCAGCCTGTGGAGCGGTCCATCCCTGTCCAATAGTCCAGGCTCTTACTTCTTTCACTCCGGCTGTAAAATAAGTCTGAAGTTTCAAAAGATCATAAGCTTTTCTAATCAAACGGTTAACTCCCGGCTCAGTAAGACCCAACTCATCAAGGAAGATTTCTCTTTCTTCAAAAGTTTCAAGCTCGTTGATATCAGCCTCGATCTGTGCTGCCAATACTACTACTTCAGCACCTTCACCTTTAGCCATTTCTTCAATCTTAGCAATCCAGTCATTTCCGTTTTTGATAGAATTTTCATCTACGTTACAAACGTAAAGTACAGGCTTATTGGTTAGCAACTGAACTTCTCCGATAATTGATTTTGCAAAATCATCAGTCGCAAATTCTCTTGCATTTTTACCATCCTCAAGGAATTTCTGTAAGTTCTGAAGGATTTCGTAAGTAAGAATATCCTCTTTCTTTCCTGACTTGATGAATTTCTTAGCTTTTTCAACTGCTTTTCCTACTGTTTCAAGGTCTTTCAGCTGAAGCTCTATATCAATAATTTCTTTATCTCTTAAAGGATCTACTGAACCTTCAACGTGGATGATATTTCCGTTATCAAAACATCTTAAAACGTGAATGATTGCTTCACACTCGCGGATATTAGCCAAGAACTGGTTCCCCAATCCTTCTCCTTTGCTGGCTCCTTTTACAAGACCTGCAATATCAACAATCTCAACTACCGCTGGTAAAACTCTTTCAGGTTTTACGATTTTCTCCAGTTCAAAAAGTCTCTGATCCGGTACAGAAACCGTCCCAAGGTTCGGCTCAATAGTACAGAAAGGATAGTTTGCTGATTGAGCTTTTGCATTACTCAAACAGTTAAAAAGAGTTGATTTACCTACATTCGGCAGGCCTACGATTCCACATTTCATATTGTAAAATTCAAAGTTTAAGGTTTAGGGCAACCCAAGGTTTCTCCAACTTTAAACATTGAACTCTGAACCTTGAATTACGAGTGTGCAAAGATAGTGATTTTTGAGGGAGTTTCATAATAAAAAAATCTGTCAATATTCTGACAGATTTCCTAAAGGTTCGGATTCACCGGCTGTTTTATGGATTATTTCCCGTAGCATTCTGAGCCAGCGGGACATCATTCGGTGCTTCCTGTAAAGTTTTATCTAAAGTAAATAAAGATTCATCGGTAGCTCTGTCACCACCAGCGATTTTTAATTTATCAATTAAGTTTTGAGCTAATGTTTCTTCTTCAATCTGTTCCTGTACAAACCACTGCATAAAATTCCAGGTTGCCCAGTCTTTTTCTTCCATGGAAAGATCTACAATTCTGTAAATAGCGGTTGTATTGTCAACTTCATGTTTAAAAACGCCATCAAAACAAGCTGTAAGAGATTTCGGATCTGCAGGAGGAGCAGGAATAGCGTTTACTTTTGGTTTTCCACCTCTGTTTAAAATGTATTCCATGAATTTGATTGAGTGATTTCGTTCTTCCTGGGCATGACGGTAAAGAAAGTTGGCAATCCCCTGATAACCTTTATCATCGGCCCAAATTCCATAGGATAAAAAAATGTGTGATGCATGAATCTCCTTATTCATCTGGTCACTAAGTGCTTTTTCCATATTGGTGGAAAGTCTTTTAGTATTCATAATGTTATATTTTGGTGATTATGGGATGAATCATGCAAAAATGATTCCGATGCAATTTATATTTTAAACATAATTATTTATTTAAATTTTTATTTAATTGAAAATCATTATTTTAAATTAATAATTTATAGTTATTCTAAAATAAAAACCAGTTTTCAAGTAGAACTGGTTTTTAAATTTATAACTGAGATTGCTTCCTCTTACGGTTCGTAATGACTAATAGTAGATAGAAGTTTTCAAATTAACTTTTTTGCCTTTTATCAAAAAATACTATTTAATTTTTCTGGCGATATAGTCACTTTCATTTCCTAATCTGTCAATGGCTTTTATAGCAACTGCACTCAGCTTTTTACCGTCTTTAAATTTAGGAATGTCTTTTGAAAGGGTATCTAACGTCAAAATTTCCGTTTGCCATACTCCATTGTATTGTGTAAAAAGAACCCACTGGAAAACATCAGCAGCATTTTTCGTACTCCAGCTTGTCTGTGCGAAGCTTCCGTTGTCTGCAATAAACAATGTAGGAGTTTGCAATGGAACCGCTTTTATCCATGGCGATTTTGGTACTAATGCTTTTTCACTGTACGGTCCGCTTTTCAAAGCAGGCAGCATATTTGGATTTTTCGTAAGCCCAGCAATACTCCAGTGAATTTCTCCGGCATCATTTTTCAGAATATTTCGGGAAATTGCAATCTGATTTTTGATTTCCGTAGGACGGTCTGATACTTTGATCTCAACAGTATTTAATCCCGGCCATAAGTGACGGTTCATAGTATTTTCAGACTGCCACCAGCTTAACAGGGCTTCAAAACTCTGTCCTTTGGAATCGATGGGCCAGTAAAGTTGTGGTGAAAAATAATCTACCCAGCCTTTATTTAACCATAATTTAGCATCTGCATACAGCTCGTCATACTGTGAAGATCCTACAACTCCAGCAGGATATCCAGGTTTCCATATTCCGAACGGGCTGATCCCGAATCTTACATTATTTTTTTCTGCATGAATTTCTTTGTAAATACGTTCTACAAATTTATTCACATTATCTCTTCTCCAATCTGCTCTGGATAAGGTACCGCCACTGCTTACATAAGCGTTCCAGGTAGCATTATCGGGAAAATCAGCACCTCTGTTATAGGTGGCATAAGGATAGAAATAATCATCAAAGTGAACGGCATCAATATCGTATCTTTTTACAATATCTTTCACCACATTGGATACGTGCCCTTGTGTTTTTGGATTAGCAGGATCAAACCAGTACATCCCGTTTTTTAATCTTAAAACAATATCGGACAGTTTATTGGCCATTGACAGACTATTCACGGCACCACCATTGGCATGGTGTGCACGATAAGGATTTAACCAGACATGCAGTTCCAAGCCTCTTTTATGAGCTTCTTCTATCCAAAACTGAAGTGGGTCATAGTTCGGAGAAGGTGCCTTTCCTGTTTCGCCGGTCAGAAAGTAAGACCAAGGTTCAATATTACTTGTATAGAGGGCATCTGCAGAAGGTCTGATCTGAAAAATAGCAGCATTGAAATTGTTATCTTTCAAGATATCAAGCATACTGATTGCTTCTGCTTTTTGCTGTTCCACCGTAAGATCATTTCTTGACGGCCAGTTGATATTGGCTACACTCGCGATCCATGCTCCACGGAATTCTCTTTTGATTTCCGGAAGATTGGTTCTGAAATTTTCTTCAGTTGGAGTTGTTGTCCCTGTAGTTGGTTTTGTTATTACAACAGGCGCTTTTGGTGGAGTTGTATTGTTAGTGGGTTTTGTTGGATTCTTCGTGGAAGGTGTTTTTACAACATTGTTCTGTACGGAACATGAGGTGTAAGATGCAAAAACGCCCAATAAAACGATAAGTTTTAATTTATTCATTCTCATAGTCACAACACTACTTTAAAATTTATTTTTTATTTGTCAGAGATTATTATGCCAAAATAAGCATTTTAATGGGTTTATATAGAAAAAGCCTCGAAAATCGAGGCTTTGATTTTATGTATAAGATTTTTATTATGCTTTTGCAGATCTTTCTACTCTTTTTCTTTCTTCTTCAGAAAGTAATTTCTTTCTCATTCTGATAAAGTTTGGAGTTACCTCAATTGCTTCATCAGCCTGGATGTATTCCATACATTCTTCAAGAGAGAATAATATTTTTGGTGCAACACCTGTATCTTTATCTTTTCCAGAAGCTCTCATGTTATTCAACTGTTTTGCTTCAACGATGTTTACTACCAAGTCACCTGGCTTATTTTGCTCACCGATAACCATACCTGCATAGATCTCCTCACCTGGATCAACATAGAACTTACCTCTATCCTGTAATTTAGCGATAGAATATTCTGTAGCTGGACCTTGAGTTTTGCTGATCAATACACCATTACTTCTTCCAGGAATAGCTCCTTTGAAAGGCTTATATTCTGTGAAACGGTGTGCCATAATAGCTTCACCTGCAGTAGCTGTCAACATTTGAGAACGCAATCCAATCAAACCTCTTGAAGGAATTTCGAATTCCATGTGCTGCATTTCACCTTTAGTTTCCATAATGTGAAGGTCTCCTTTTCTCTGGGTCGCCAAGTCGATAACTCTTGAAGCATATTCTTCAGGAACGTCAACAACCAAAGATTCATAAGGCTCACATTTTTCTCCGTCGATTTCTCTCAAGATAACCTGTGGCTGACCAATTGTCATTTCGTAACCTTCTCTTCTCATTGTTTCAATTAAAACTGACAAGTGAAGAATACCTCTACCAAAAACCAAGAAAGTGTTTGCATCATCCGTCTGCTGAACTCTTAATGCTAAGTTTTTCTCTAATTCTTTGTATAATCTTTCTTTAAGGTGATTTGAAGTAACATATTTACCGTCTTTACCGAAGAAAGGTGAATTGTTGATAGAGAACGTCATGTTCAACGTAGGCTCATCAATTGCAGTTCTTTCCAATGGTTCAGGATTTTCAAGATCTACGAAAGAGTCTCCAATCTGGAAAGCATCAAAACCTACTACAGCACAGATATCTCCTGCTTGTACTTCAGTTACTTTTTTCTTCCCTAATCCTTCGAAAACGTATAGTTCTTTTACTTTTCCTTTTACAATTTTTCCATCTGCCTGAGCAAGACCGATCCATTGAGATTCTTTAAGTTCACCTCTTGTTACTTTTCCAATTGCAATTCTTCCTAAGAAAGAAGAGAAATCTAATGAAGTAATCTGCATCTGAAGGCTTCCTTCCGTTACTTTCGGTTCAGGAACATATTGTAAAATACCATCTAATAATGGCATAATATCTTCAGTTTGCTCTAAAGAAGTGTTGAACCAACCTTGTTTTGAAGATCCATAGAATGTAGGGAAATCCAATTGCTCTTCTGTAGCTTCAAGATTGAAGAATAAGTCAAATACCTTATCGTGAACTTCGTCAGGACGGCAGTTTGGTTTATCTACTTTATTGATTACCACTAATGGTCTCAATCCTAGTTCCAATGCTTTCTGTAGTACGAATCTTGTTTGTGGCATTGGTCCTTCGAACGCATCTACCAACAAAATAACTCCATCAGCCATTTTCAATACTCTTTCTACTTCTCCACCAAAATCGGCGTGACCAGGAGTATCAATTACGTTAATTTTTGTGTCTTTATAAGTAACAGAAATATTCTTGGATAAGATTGTGATCCCTCTTTCTCTTTCAAGATCGTTGTTATCCATAATTAACTCCCCACTCTCCTGATTTTCTCTGAAAATGTTGGTAGCGTGAATGATCTTGTCAACCAAAGTCGTCTTCCCGTGGTCAACGTGTGCGATAATCGCAATATTTCTAATGTTTTGCATAAAAGATTTTTACGGGTGCAAAAGTAGTGATTTTTAATGAAAAAATATTTACTTATACAAATATTTAATATTATGTTTAAAATACTTATTTACAAGACAATAAAAAAAGAGTGTTCCAAAAACACCCTTTAGTCTATCTATATACAGATTTGTACTTCACATGGATCTACTGCAGGCGGTTCTCCACAAATAATGTCAAATTCACCACAATTGCTGGAAAATCCGGTTCCCCAACCCCATCTTACAGCACATGTATCTGCATCTTTACATCTCACCATTCCTTTAATGATTCCTCCCTGAACTGAAATGAAATCAGTTCAGGAAATTTTTCTAAGATTTCTCATGTTGTTTTATTTATTTGTTATTAGCCTGATAAAATTATTAAAAAAAACGTAACAACAATTATTTATTACAATATTTAACATTAAAAAAAACAGCATAGCTTACTTTATATCAATATCTTATCAATCTGTAAAAAAGTACCAGGTCAATTAAAACCACAATAAAAAATTTCACAAGAAATGATTTTTTGGAAACTTTATGATTGAAAATAATCATTCCAGAGGCTGCTCCTACAACACCTATAAGAGATATTCCTAAAAGCATATTTTCTGAAATTCTCCATTGCTGTTTTTTGGCTTGCCATTTATCAAAACCGAAGACACCAAATGTAATAAGATTAGCTATGAATAGAAAAGGAATCATTTTAAAATTAATTTAAAACAAAAATAAAGTTTAATTTATATATAGGAAAATCCCGGAATTTAAATCAAGATACAGAATAAGATTATTTAAATTTGCCCTCCGTTAAAAAAACAAATTAATGACAGTACACGATCTGGCGGGAAGCTATGCTATTGAAGGAAGTAACCAGGAAGAGGCTTCGCAGGCTTCTTATCATGGTATATTAACCTTATCCATAGATGAAAACAACCGTATTATTGCTCAATGGGTTATTGGTGATCATCTGCAAAATGGTACAGGATTTTACAAAGACCATATTTTAGTCATCAACTTCAATTATGAAGGAGACGATCATAGCATCTATAAAGGAGTTGCTGTATACCGCTGTCTAAGTAAGGATATACTGGATGGTTTCTGGTCTGAAAAACATGGTAATCCTCTGTATCTAGGGAGTGAATATTGTGTGAGAATTCAGAATTCAAAAATTTTGAACTGATTTCTTTTTAAAAAGGGTAAAGAATGGTTTTAAAAATAAAAAGAGCTGCCTTAATCAAGACAGCTCATTAGTTATTAAAGTTTAAATAACTTATTTTTTAGCTTTTACATCGATAGCAATTTCGATATCTTTGCTGATCATCCATTCTGCCGGATCTGCTTCTGAAGTACCAAACTTAAGTCCCCAATCAGCTCTGTTTACAGTAAATTTAGCCTGAATAGCCGCTGAATTTTCTGCTACATCTACTTTAGCAGGGAAAGTAACATTCAATGTCTTTCCTGATAATGTAAGGTTTCCGCTTACTGTCTTATTAGCTCCTGCTACTGCATCTTTCGGTGCTTCTTTCAAATCTACAACACTTGTAATTTTGAAATCTGAGGTAGGGTTTTTCGCTGTATCAAAGAAATCAGGAGTTTTCAAGTGAGTTTCAAGGTCTGCAGGTTTTTTATCTTTTTCTGTTACTGAAGCCGGATCTACCTTAATAGAGTTCATATCGATTACGAAGTTTCCTGCAGAAACCTGACCTCCGTCAACACTGATATCTCCAGATTTTACAGTAAGTGTTCCCCAACGAGGTGCCATACCTCCTTTATGGAAAGCTTTCCAGTTTACTACTGAACCTACTGTATCTACTGCAAGTGTTTCACCTTTGCTCTCTGCTACGGTTTGTTCCTGAGCTGTAGCAGCAGTATCTGCAGTTTTTCCTTTATTACATGATGCCAAAAGCAATCCTACTCCTACTAATGCAATTACGCTAATTTTTTTCATATTGAACTGTTTTAAAAAAGTTTATTGAAATTTTGTTGTTTTCGGGTACAAAAATAGAAAAACCTATTCGGAGGCACCTTATCATACATCAAGAAATACAAAATTATATATTATTTGCAATTGTAAACCCATTTACGAGACACCTCTCTTCTGTATTGTGAGTCATAGCTGCTAAAGAATTCCTGATTCTTTACCGTTTCATTTCTAAAGCAATCTTCAGCATTGTCTTCCTGAAGATCACCTTTAGCAATCCATCCTGTATCGGAATAATCTGTATAACTGCCATCATGTTCATTTTTTAATACAACAATCCGTTCATACTCCTGTACCTTACACTTGCATATTTTAGGCTCTTCAGGCTCTCTTTGATAACAAGACGCTAAAAAAGAACAGCAAATGAATAATGTAAATATTTTTTTCATGTTATTAGTTTTGATATTATAAAAACATAAACTAAGTAAAATATTTAAATACAAAACCACAGTAAATAGAAATTTAAAAATTAATTTTCAATCACTTAAGATTACATTCATAAAGGCCGAAGATAGATTTTTAATTTATTTAATACAGGAAACCATAAACTTACACCAACGATTTGTCTAAACTTAAATCTTTATATAATCTTCATTGTTTATAAGTACAGTTTTACAACAATGATGATGCAAAGAAGTATAAAGTTATTATAATAGGATATGATAAAAACAATGATACTCCGCTTTATTATAATGAAGTACTGCCTTAATTAATTTTAAGTTTTTTATTACAGCCTGATTGCATTTTGTTGTAATCAGGCTTTTTTATAGCTGTATTTTATTTTTTTCTCATTCCAAAACGCTATTTTAGCTATCCGAAAACAGAACAATGACGACCGTAGAATTTATACAAAAACAGCTCAATATTTCTGAGAAGAGCATCAACAATACTTTACAATTATTAGCAGAAGACTGCACTATTCCTTTTATTTCGCGTTACCGAAAAGACAAAACCGGAAATCTTGATGAAATACAGATCGAACAGATCTCAAAGATCAGTAAGCAGTTTGAAGACATTGTCAAGAGAAAAGAGTCTATCTTAAAATCTATAGAAGAGCAGAATGCTTTAGCCCCTGAGCTTCAACAGAGAATTGAAGACAGCTTTGATATTCAGGAGCTGGAAGACCTTTATCTGCCTTTCAAAAAACGTAAAAAAACAAAAGCTGATACCGCCAAGGAAAAAGGATTGGAACCTTTGGCAAGGATCATTATGAGTCAGAAAAATAATGACATTCAGTTTCTGGCTTCAAAATATCTGAATGATGAAGTTTCCTCTGAAGAAGAAGCGCTTCAGGGGGCAAGAGACATCATGGCAGAATGGATCAACGAAAATATGTATGTCCGCAAGAATCTCCGCAGACTCTTTCAGCGTAAGGCGGTTGTTACCTCCAAAGTTGTAAAAGCTAAAAAAGAGGAGGAAGACGCCCAAAAATTCTCCCAATATTTCGAATGGGAAGAAAGTCTCAGCAGAACACCTTCTCACAGACTTCTGGCGATGTTAAGAGCAGAAGCTGAAGGTTTTGTAAAAACGAATGTAGGGATAGATAAGGAAGAAGCCATCGATTTTATTGAGAAAGCTATTATCAAATCCAATAATGAAAGTTCAGAACAAATTGCTATAGCGATAAAAGACAGCTATAAAAGACTTCTGGAACCTGCTATCTCCAATGAAGCTCTACAGGAAGCCAAAGAAAAAGCAGATAAAAAAGCGATTGAGATTTTCTCTGAAAACTTAAGCCAACTTCTACTGGCTCCTCCTTTGGGGGAGAAAAGAATTCTGGCAATAGATCCGGGATACCGAAGCGGATGCAAAGTAGTGTGCCTGGATGAAAAAGGAGACTTACTGCACAATGAAACTCTTTACCCTCACGCTCCACAGAATGAAAGCGGGATGGCTATGAAAAAGATCCGTTCTATGGTGAATGCTTATAATATTGAAGCGATCTCCATTGGTAACGGAACGGCAAGCCGGGAAACAGAATTTTTCATTAAAAAGATTGCTTTCGATAAGCCGTTGCAGGTTTTTGTAGTTTCAGAAGCCGGAGCATCAGTGTATTCTGCCAGTAAAATTGCAAGGGAAGAGTTTCCAACATATGATGTAACAGTGCGTGGAGCCGTTTCCATCGGAAGAAGACTTTCTGATCCGCTGGCTGAATTGGTAAAGATTGATGCCAAATCTATTGGGGTTGGACAATACCAACACGATGTAGATCAGACTCAACTGAAAAATGAACTGGATTCTACAGTGATGAAATGTGTAAATTCTGTGGGAATTAATTTAAATACAGCAAGTAAATCGCTTTTAAGCTATGTTTCCGGAATTGGAGAAAAAATGGCTGAAAACATTGTCAATTATCGTGCTGAAAACGGAGCATTTGAAGACAGAAAACAGCTTAAAAAAGTTCCTAGACTTGGAGAAAAAGCCTTCCAGCAAGCAGCCGCATTTGTAAGAATTGCGAATGCCAAAAACCCACTGGATAATTCCGCTGTACATCCTGAAGCTTATGGGATTGTAGAAAAAATAGCCAAAGACTTAGGCATTAAAACTGATGAGCTGATTGCCAATAAAGAAAAAATAGCTCTGGTAAAACCGGAAAGCTATATCACAGGAGAAATCGGGATCTTAGGAATCAAGGATATTTTAAAAGAGCTTGAAAAGCCGGGTCTGGATCCAAGAAAAGCTGCCAAAGTATTTGAGTTTGATCCTACAGTTAAAAGCATTAAAGACTTAAAAACAGGCATGATTCTCCCCGGAATTGTCAATAATATTACGGCTTTTGGATGTTTTGTGGATCTTGGAATAAAAGAAAGCGGATTGGTTCATATTTCCCAGTTGAAAGACGGCTTTGTATCGGATGTCAATGAAGTAGTAAAACTTCACCAGCATGTACGTGTAAAGGTAACAGAAGTAGATGAGGCGAGAAAAAGAGTGCAGCTGAGCATGATTTTGTAATTTTCGGCTGTAAATTAAAGTATAAACCACAAAATATTTATTTTGAACACAAAGAATTTAATTTTCGATCTTGACGGAACATTATGGGATTCCAGAGCGACAATCATTAAAATATGGAATGAAGTTTTAGGCAGGCATCAATTGATCCAAAGAGAACTTAAACCTGAAGATATGGATCAATATATGGGATTATTGGCTCATGATATTGTAAAAGATATTATTCCGGGCATTTCAGATCTGCAAGCTCAGGAGCTTCTCTCTGAAATTGTTGCCAAAGAAAATGAAATACTGCACATACAAGGAGGAATTTTATATGAGGGCGTAGAAAATACTTTGAGAAACCTGGCTAACACCCACTCTCTGTTTATCGTAAGCAACTGCCAGAACGGCTATATTGAATCATTTTTAGACTATTATCAGTTCAATAATCTATTCGTTGATTTTGAATCTCATGGACGGACGCAAAAACCAAAATCTGAAAATATACAGCTCCTCATGGAAAGAAATCATTTAACCCTTGAAGATTCCATATATATTGGTGATACCCAAACTGATTATGATTCCGCACTGACAAATGGATTACCGTTTATTTTCTGCAAATACGGATTCGGAAAGCTGACTGATTCACTTTATGAACCATCAATTCTTACGTTTTCGGACTTAATACCCCATATTTCCGATAGTACAAAATAATGAAATTTCATACAATTAAAAAGGCTGCCCATTGAGGCAGCCTTTACTTTTTATATAGTAGAAAATTTTTATTTATAATCCTTAGAACTTCTTCTAGGCTCTTTTACTTCCGGCCATTTTACCGTTTCCCCTTTATCATCCTGAGGCATTACCCTCTTTTCCCTGTTGCTGAATTCAGGATCTTCGGAAGCCATATAAGCTAATGCTGCAGTTAAAATCACATTATTTTTCACCTCATCGAAAACAATTTTGTCATACGTATCTTTCGTTGTATGCCAGGTGTACCCGAAGTAACCCCAGTTCAGAGAGCCCAAGGAAATACCGGGAACTCCTGCTGCTACAAATGAAGCATGATCAGAACCTCCTCCACCAGGCATTCCAGGAAAATCCGTTTTAATATGATTTCTTACCGCTTTTGGAACCCCATCCAGCCATCTTCCTACATAGTCATAAGCTTTTACAAACCCCTGACCGCTGATATTGACAACACGTCCGGTCCCGTTATCCTGATTAAACGCAGCCTGCACTCCTTTAATAATCTGAGGATTATCCGCCACAAAACCTCTTGAACCGTTTAATCCCTGCTCTTCGCTTCCCCAAAGTCCGATGACGATAGTTCTCTTGTTATTAGGATAATATTTTTTCAGAATTCTCATGGTTTCCAGCATGGTGATTGTTCCTGTTCCATTATCTGTAGCGCCCTGAGCTCCATCCCACGAATCAAGGTGAGCAGAAAGAATAATGTATTCATCAGGTTTTTCTTTTCCTTTGATCATTCCGATTGTATTAAAGCTTTTGGCTTCAGGAAGTATTTTAGACTGGGCATCAATTTTTATTTTAGGCTGAGTGCCCTTTTCTGCCATCCTGTAAAGCATTCCGTAATCTTCCACATCAATATCAATCATTGGAATTTTGGATGTTTTGGCACCAAAAATTCTGTTAGCCCCCATGATTCCTGTCCAGTTTGAAATAGCAATTCCTGCCGCCCCTGCTTTCTCCAACGCTTCTGGAAGGCTGTTATTGTCATATCCGATATTCTTCACATAAGCAGTAAAATCTTTAGCCACCTGTTCTTTCTCTGCTTTAAGTTTTTCATACAATTCCGGTGTAGCAAATTCTTTGATCTGCTCATCAGAACGTCCGATTTTCTGGTATTGTGCCATCAGTACTATTTTTCCTTTTGCAGAAGGAAGCCATTGCTCAAATTCTGCTTTGGAAGATACTTTTGGAAGAATAATAACTTCTGCCTCAATTGCTTTTTTAGTAGCCGGGCTCCATGCAAGCTGTGTAGCAGCCAGAGATTTTACACGCGGATATGTCATATCAACATGAGTAGTACCTCTCTGCCATCCTTTCCATGTTCCAAACTGCTGAAGATTGGCATCTACTCCCCATGAACGAAGCTTATTGGCACTCCACTCATTTGCTGCCAGCATTTCGGGAGTTCCTACAAGACGCGGTCCGATCCCGTCAAGCAGTTCAGATGCCAGGTTTTCCAGCTGGGAATTATTATTTACTTCATCTACAAAACTTTTTACGATAGGGTTTAGCCTTTCTTTTGGGTCCACCTTTACCTGAGCCCAGGAAAACTGGGCAGCCAGCACTACTGCAGGCACTGCAAAAAATCTATTTATCCTCATAATATATATTGATTGGTTTAAAGATAAAGGAAATTAGGGAGATGATGAAAAAATAAGCCTAAAAAAGAGGTTTTCTAATGATATTATCTATATTTTCACATGAAAATAATAACAAAAATCCACTGAAAATTATAATTTATAAAAAACTATCAATATGACAGCTTTAATGATGTTTGGATTAAAATTAGTTAGTCGCGTAAATATATATATTCAGAAGTGTAAGGAAAGCAAGAGTTATGCTTAAAATATTTAATGGTGAATATTGAATAACAGCAAAACCTCATAAACTGGGAGTTTTAACCCTATTTCAAATTCAAAACGTATTGTATTGAGGGGATAAAAAAAGCCGGCTTCAAAAGCCGGCTAAAAGTAAATTATTTTTTAGCTTCTTCTACAGAAACTTTTCTGAAGTCTTTGAACAGTTTGCTTAGTTCTAAAGCTGCTTTACGAGCTCTTGTACCAGCTGCTTTGTTACCTTTTTCTGCTTGTTGGTTTGCCTCAGTTGTGAACGCTTCAAATTCTGCGTTGATTTTTTCAATTAGTTCTTTCATTTATTTAAAAATTTAGGCTGCAAATATAGGTTTTATGGCGATTCCAGCCTAGCTGGAGTGAAAAAAGTTTAAGCTAAATGGCTAAAATATTCACTTCCACCTCTATAAAAGTGCATTTTTGGATGGTTTAACACCTGAAAACGATCATAGAACACGATTACAACCCTTATCTGAGGACTTCTGAAAGGAATTTTATTTCGCTTATTTTTTCATTATTTGGGTTTCTAAATCTTCATTTTTAGATCTTTTACTTTGAATAAAGTTCTTATGTTGCAAGAAACAATTCCCGAGCCTTTTCACCTGCTTTCTGTAATAAAATAATACTTTCAGAAGTAATCCGCTCTGCAAAAACAATCCGGAAATGAAATTGATATTTATCTGTAAAAGAAAAAGTGTTCCCGGGAGTAAATAAAATCTGGTGCTTTTCACAGTATTCATAGAACTTTTCCATATCTGTGTTCTCCGGAAGCCGCCCCCAAATAGTGTATCCGCCCTGAGGTCTGTGAAAATAAGAACCTTCGGGGAAGGAATTTCTTAAAGCATCCAACACCTGAATAGCCTGCTGGTTGAGCTTTTTCCGGAATGAACGCAAATGTCTTTCATAACTGCTTCCTTGCAGCAGTTTTAAAACCAGTTCCTGATAAATGGGTGAAACCGTCCGCCCTAATGTAAACCTGACTCTTTCGGATTTTGCATAAAAATTTCCAGCATAAAGCCAGCCTAAACGTATTCCCGGTGCCAATGTTTTTGAAAATGATGAATAGGTCATCACGCTTCCGTTTTTATCCAAGCTTTTTATAGAGTGGGGTCTTTGTTCATCGAAATAAAGATCGGAATACATATCATTTTCAATGATACACAACTGATGAGTTTTTGCAATACCAAGAATTTCTTTTTTTGTTTCGTCATCCATCATCATTCCTGTTGGATTATGAAAATTCGGAGTTATAACAAGAGCGCGGATGTTATTTTCCTGACAGACTGTTCTAAAATATTCCGTATCAAAACCGCTTCTGTAGTGTATGGGAATCTCTATCACTTTCAGTTCCAGATGAGCAATTACTTCCAGTACGGAAAACAGACACGGACTGTCAACAGCGACCACATCTCCAGCTTTGGTGACCGATTTCAAAGCGATTGTGAGTGCCTGTAGTGCACCGTCTGTAATGATTATTTCATCAGGATTTAAAGTACTGCCGTAAGTTCCCATTTGTTTTGCAATCTGTTTCCTTAATGTTTCCAGGCCATTTGACGGGTAATACCTGAGCAACGATGCTCCTTTTTCACGAATCACTTCCTGCATCGTTCTGAGGATGAGTTTCTGCGGAATCAGCAAATCTCCGGGAACAGCTGTGTTGAAAGAACTGGATTCCGAGGTCCTTTTGGAAGTCAGCATCATACTTTTCATAAATTCTGCATCTCTTACTACAACAGGCAGTTTTGTTCTGATTTCCGGAATATTCTCTTCCTGAATTTCTGCAACAAAATATCCTGACCTTGGATAGCTCCTGATTAAACCTTTAATCATAAGGTATTCAAAACCACTTTGTACAGAGCTTGTACTAAGCTTATATTTTTCTTTAATTTCCCGAACAGAAGGAAGCCTGTCTTTTTCCTGCAAAATCCCACTGTGGATTTGCTTCTCAATGACTGCTGTAAAAATTTCGTACTTATAAGATTTCGCCATAACACATCAACTGTACTGAACAAATTTACAAAAATACATTTCTGTACCGATGATATTTTAGCGAACTGTATCCTTTTTGAACAGATTAATCTTATAATTTTGAATAAAAAAGATCCCATGGATATCATTTCAAAATTTACAGTAGGTTCTGAAGAGGGAATTTCTGATCTTATAACCATTATTGATTCTTCCGTTTATACACTGCATAAAGACTTTGTAAGTGAGGAAAACATTAAAAAATATATTCACAATGAAATAGATCCGAGAAAGATGATCAACGACCTGAATGATCTTTCCAATCAGCTGATCATGACGTATGCAGATCAAAAACCTGTCGGATACAGCATTATAAAAAGTGGTTCTCTGCATCCTGGCATACCGGATGGCAAAAGAGCAACAGAAATCAGTTTTGTGATTCTTTCAGCGTTTGATTTTCCTGAAACAAGGCAGTCACTTTGGAAAAAATGCAGATCAGCTGTGAGCTTCACAGATATCCTTTGGATTAATATGCTTGATCATAATCCGCTTTCGGAATTTTTAAAAGAGTCTGGGTTTGTACCTACTATCAGTTCGAAAGCTGGTCCATTTCAGCTTCCATCACATATTTTGGAACTGGAGATTAATAAAGGCTAGTACAATCTTTTTTAACCACTGATTTTACAGATTTTGCGTATATTTTATAGCGCTTACGTATATCTCATCATCAATAGATCTTTTTTATATTGATGATATTGAGGAAGGCTATTATTCTTATTTTTATTATCTCACTTAAAATAATTTTAAATGAGTAATAGTTTGCCTATCTTTGATTTTTATAATTTTTTACTTATGAGTGATCAGCTGGAAACCATAGAGGATTATTACAAACGTATCCGTAAGAACCAGATCAAGATGTTTGATTCTGAGGATTTTGAAATGGGTAAATCCCACTTCAACATTTCGATGCGGAAGTACTGCAGTTTTAAGAGTCCTTACAACCGCCGTGATTATTATAAAATCAGCTTTATCATTGGAAAAGGAACCATTCATTATGGCACCCATCAGCTGTATATTGACCGTCCGGCACTATTCTTTCCTTCTCCAAGCATTCCCTACTCCTGGGAGTGTGACAGCGATCTCCAAGAAGGGTATTTCTGTCTGTTCAATCAAGAATTTTTTAATGGAAATTCAGAATTTAATCTGTTCAAAAAGACTTCAATGTTCAAAGAATGGAGCAAGCCGGTAGTTTTTCTGACCGAAGAGCAGACCCAGCTGGCCACCCTCTATTTTGATCAGATTTACAAAATGAATAATTCGGCCTATCCTTTCCGTTGCAGCAGTATCAAAAGCAACCTGGCTTCTGTTATGCATTTGGCATTGGAAAACCGCATGGAAGACATCAATCCTAATGAACTTCCTGCAAACGTGCGTTTATACAGATTATTTGATGAACTCCTCAACAAGCAGTTTCCTTTGGACTCCCCTGCTTATCCGCTTGCGTTAAAAACTCCTTCGGACTTCGCTGATCATCTTAATGTGCATGTCAATCATCTGAATTCCTCGGTGAAATCTGTAACTCATCTTACTACAACACAGATTATTAAAGAAAAGATGTTTGAAGAGTCTAAAAACCTGCTGAAGTATACCAATTGGGATATCGCTCAAATTGGCTATACATTAGGTTTTGATCAGCCTGCTCATTTTAATAACTTTTTTAAAAAACATGCCCGGACTTCACCATTAAAATTTAAGAATTTATCCTAATATTTGATTTTTGTAATTTTTACTTTGTCTTTTAAAATTCACTTTCATATTTCTTGACTTATTTTTGCATAGTAAAAAATGAATGAACATGTTGAGAGAAGCATCTGAAAAAAGAATCAGATTAATTACCATTATGGCTTTCGTGTCTATACCGCTTTCGGGGTTTGTCACGGATATATATTTACCATCGTTCCCTTCTATGGCCAAAGAAATGATGGTTTCAGAAAAAGATATCCAGATCACTCTGACCTCATATCTGCTGAGCTACGGAATTTCTCAATTGTTTGTAGGAGGAATTCTGGACAGTATCGGCCGTTACCGTCCGAAATTGATTGCATTGTTCTTATTGATCCTGACGAGTATTTTAATTACGATGACCAACAGTATTTTACTGATCTGTCTGCTTCGTATTCTTCAGGGTGCGGCAGTTTCGGTTCTTGTTGTGGCAACGCGTGCTATTTTTGTAGATATTTATGATGCAGAGAGGGTAAAACATTATTTGAGTTACTTTACGATTGTCTGGTCATGCGGTCCTATTCTGGCTCCGTTCCTCGGAGGTTATCTTGAGAAAATTTTTAACTGGCATGCTAACTTTTATTTTCTGGCTGCCTATGCCGGATTTTTGTTCTTGTTTGAGTGGTTCTTTAGTGAAGAAAGCCTTCCTCAGAAAAAGAAACTGGATCTTTCGGAGAATATCAGTCTTTACAAAATGATGCTTAAAAACAGGATTTTCATGCTGGGAATTTTCATTTTGGGATTGAGCTACTCTATTGTTATGTTATTTAATATTACCGGACCGTTTATTATTGAAAATACCTTCCATTTTACACCCGTAGTTATCGGATACTGTACATTAATCCTGGGGTTCTCATGGATGATTGGAGGTTTTATCGGGAAGCGTAGACTGACCCTTGATTTCAAACCAAGAATACTACAGCCTATCCTGCTTCAGCTTATCCTGATTGCAGGGCTGATTATCACGAGCTATTTTGCAGAAAGCCTTTTCATTATGATTCCTTTTGCCTTTTTTATTCACATCTGTTCCGGAATTTTATTTACCTCCTTTTTTACGACAAGTATGCTTTACTTTCCTAAAAATGCAGGAACAGCTGGCGGATTGATGGGTGGATTGGTATATGTAATCACTTCAATAACGAGTTTTATCATTTCGGTAAGTGGAACTGTTAATGAACAAAAAGACCTTTCCTGGCGTTATCTGATCATCGCATGTTTCCTTTTCGGAATCATCATTATCATGAATAAAGCCGTAAAAAAAGAAAAAGCAGGGATTTAATCTCTGCTTTTTTACTTCTATTTTATACTTTCCAGATATTCTTTTAATATAATTGCATGGCAATGTTCTTCATCTTTTGCGGCATACAGAAGTGTAATTTTTTCCTGATCTTTATGGCGTTTCAGAAAGTCTTTGCCAAGATCAGCTTCATGGAGTTCTTTCCTATATTTTTCCGAAAATTTTGTCCATAATTCAACTGAATGATGAAACCATAGTCTTAACTCTGTTGATGGTGCCAGATCTTTCTCCCACTCATTGAGATCGGCATTTTCTTTAGAAAGTCCTCTTGGCCACAAACGGTCTACCAATACACGATAGTCATCGTTTGGAGATGGAATTTCATATACTCTTTTTAACGCAATTACAGACATTATTCTTGTTTTTAAAAACTTCTAAGTTATCAGACTACAAAATTTGTTCCTGCGCGCCTGTTTTCCTATTTCTTATCTCTTGCTGTAGAATACTTTATTTTCAATTAGTTTTAATTAAAACTAATTTTTCGTATATTTGTTAGGGTAAGCAGTGATGAAATTCTTTCAGACCACCTCTTACCTTGCCATATCATTATTATACAACATGCCTGAAAAACAAAACAATATATCAGAACTGGCTCTGGAGCTTGGCCTGGCAATGAGTGAAATGAAAAGCCGGCTTCGACAGAAGATTCAGACCACGATTAATGAATATGATCCGGATCTTTCTTTTGAACTTATTGAAATTCTGGGCCTGCTTTCACGTAATAATGGTATCAACCAGCAGGAAATAGGAAATAAAGTAAGCAAAGACAAATCAAGCATTACTTATCTCATCAACAGCCTTGTAAAACGTGATCTTGTTGAGCGGATTGCTGATAAAAATGACAGAAGAAATAAACAGGTCTTTTTGACTCCGAAAGGTCAACAGATTATAGAAACCGTTTATCCGTGGGCATTGGATCTTTACAAAAAAGCGGCTGGAGATATTGATACGGAAGAGATTTACAAAGCGCTGCTTCTTGTAAAAAAAATGACAGCAAACCTGGAAGAATCAGGACCAAAACATAATACAATATGAGAACAATCCTTGTACCCGTTGATTTTACATCAACTACGGAAAATGCAGTAAGAGTTGCCGCAGATTGGGCAAAAACCTACGAATATCAAAACATTATCTTACTCAAAACAGCAGGAGAATCTGAGTTTGATTATCTGCATATTGCAGAAGGACATTCATTTGTGAATGAAGAAAATGTCAATAATTTACTGCAAAGGACAGAATCACTATTTGATCAGTTAAGCAGTATTATTACAGAAAAGTCACCTGAAATTAAAGTTTCCAGGATATTAAGCGACTGGGCTCTTACCAGAAGCATCAATGAACTTTTAAAAAACCAGCCTTCTGTAGAGCTGATTATCCTGGGAAGTGACGACCAGACTTCTTCTACTGAGAGCTTTGTTTCCGAGAATATTATCAGCATTGCAAGAACGAGTCCTGTGAAGACCTTAATTGTTCCCAACAGCTATCACTACACTCCTATCAAAAATATATTTATTCCTTGTGATATAAAGGGAATTAAAAGATTAGAAAGATTGTTTCATCACAAATCTGTTATCCACAAACAGGATGTACGTCTGATGTTTTTGAATATCAATACCAATGAGAAAGAGGATGAGGACAAAAAAAGAGAGCTGGAAGAGTATATTCGTGAACGTTTAACGGAGATTCCAAGCAGTATTCATTATTCTCATGATGAAAATGTTATTAAGGGAATTCTGTCCTTTGCAGCCTCTAATGAAGCGGATCTTATTATAGCTTTGCCAGGTCAGCATAGCTTTCTGTATTATCTGGCAAGCAGAAGTATTTCTGAGGGAATCTACCAGAACACCCATCAGCCCGTACTTATTTTAAAATAATAAGGTTTTTAAAAATGAATGCGTAAAAGCTAATAATAAATTTTAGTACTTTCAATTTTAACAAGTTCCTGTTCCTGCATTTTCTTGACATACCTGATCACCGTTTCTACCCGAAGACCGGTTAAGGTAGCTATTTGCTGTCTGGTATAAGGAATCAGAAAGGAATAGGTTTCTTCGAATCCGAAATAATTTTTAATATGATCAAAAAGCTTTGTAAGCTTCACAATAGGATCTGAAATAGCAAGAAAGCTGGAAATCATAAATCTGAAATGCATTCTGGCAGCCATATATTTATTAATCTCCAGCATTAAATCCGGTTTTTCCAACAGTATCTGCAGAAATTTTGCTTTGGAAATCTTAATAATCTCACACTCAGTAATGGCAATAGCATTGATTGCATAATAATGATCTGTAAATAAATAGCTTTCACCAATGCAGTGTCCATCAAAAGGGAATCCATGAACAAATTCTTTTCCGTCTTCTAAAAAAGTATTCAGTTTCACAGTACCATACCTGATCTGGAAATAATATTTAGCTACAGTTCCTTCTTTAAAAATAATATCTGCCGCATCATATTTTTCCAGAATGGCTCCCCGGGAAAATAATAAGTCTTCATATATAATCATCTTGCCATTATTAATTTGAGTAAAAATACTTAAAGTATAAGCAATGTTGCAACTGATCAAATACCAAAGAAAAAATGATTTTTGACATCAACACTACTCTTTTTTATTATGCTGTAATTTTCTTTTTATGTTTTGTACCCCAGTCTGCCAGAGCAGCAATCACATCTTTCAGGGACTCACTGTATTCTGTAGGAACATATTCTACCAACACCGGTTTCTGATCGGTAAGAACAGTTCTTTCAACTAAATGATTCACTTCCAGCTTTTTCAATTCGCTGGACAAGACTCTTGCCGAGATTCCATTGATGGTTCGCTGTAATTCATTGAAGCGGGTATGTCCGCCTAAAATAGCAATCATTACTCTAATGGTCCACCTGCCCCCCAAAACATATAAAGCATCCTCAGTAGCAGCCAGATGCGTACTGCATTGCGGCCTTGAATACACTATTTTTTCTTCTTCCATTGTCTCTGTTTTATCTGGTTACTAACCTAAATGTTATTACTAACCTTTTGGTAACTACTATATTTTTATTAGTAAATATAGATAATTTTGAAACATCAATTTTAAAAAAAAATAAAAATGAAACGAGTACTTCATATTATCTCTAGCCCAAGAAGCGAGTCTTCCATCAGTAAAAAACTGGGAAATGCTGTTGTAGAAAAAATCACGGCAAAATATCCTGACAGTGTTTTTAAAAAACGTGATCTGGCCAACCCGCTTTTTCCTCATTTAGAAGAAAGCCATATCAATGCATTTTTCACTCCGGCCGAAAACCGTACTTCTGAGCAGTTGGAAACGGTAAAGCTTTCTGATACAGTAATTGATGAACTTCATGAAGCAGACATCATCATCATTGAAGCTCCACTATACAATTTCAGTATCACATCCACTCTTAAATCATGGCTTGATCACATTGCGAGAGCAGGAAAGACGTTCAGCTACAGTGAAAATGGTCCCGAAGGTCTGGTAAAGAATAAGAAAGTATACCTTGCTTTTTCAAGTGGCGGAGTATATTCAGAAGGAGAAAGACAGGCCTACGATTTTGTAGTTCCTTACTTAAAGCAAACTCTTGGATTTATGGGAATGACTGATATTTCTGTTGTTCGTGCAGAAGGTCTTTCTGTTCCGGTTATTCAGGATACGGCGCTGCAAAAAGGGATTGAAAGTATTGTTGTAGAGTAAAAAATTAAAAATGCTGTCTCAAACTGTCATTCTGAATGATATAAAATATAATGAAGAATCTCATCTGAGCGAGTGTCAAAAAGATTCTTCTTTCGTCAGAATGACAAAAACTAAATTATTTGGTTTTTGAGACAGCATTTTTTTACTAAGCCTTCATTATCATTGAAAAAGTAATCTATACAATTAAAAGAATATTTTCCTCAACATATGTAAAGACTTTCCTTGTTTTTATCTCTCATTTTTACTGGATTAAAATAAAAATTATGGAAAATAATAAACAACCTCAGCTGATCAATCCTGCAGAACTGTTTAATCCTGGGCCTTATGGTTTTTCACACAGTATTTCTGTGAAATCTCCTTTCCAGATGTGTTTTATATCCGGACAGAGCGGCGGTACAGGAGAAAATCATCTGTTGGCTGATGATTTTAAAATACAGGTTCAGAATGCTTTGAAAAATTTAAAAATCGTTTTACAGAGCCATTCTATGACGTTTGATAATGTTGTAAAAATCACTCTTCTTATCGTTGATCACAACCAGGAAAAACTTAAGATATGGGCGGAAGAAGCTAAGAAAGTATGGAAAGAATCATTCTTGCCTACAAGCACACTTATTCCTGTGAACCAACTGGCTTTACCTGGGATGTTGTTCGAGATAGACGCCATTGCGGTGAAAAATTAATTCCTGTTAAGACGTTCAATAAGTAACGATGAAAAGCTTCTTACTCCGGTTCTGATACTTTCTTCATCTACCTGAAAGTTAGGAGAATGATTCATGGCAATCACTCCTTTTTCAAAATTGGAACCTCCTAGAAAAAAGTAAACGCCTGCTATTTTCTGTTGAAAATAAGAGAAATCATCATTAAAAAATGGAACCTGTCCATAATCTATAGCAATTGTATTTTTTCCATAGAGATTCTGAAGAATTTCCGTGGCTGATTTTGTAAGCTTTTCATCATTGATAACCGTTGGATTTCCCTGTACAAATGAAACAGAAAGAAGCTTGTCTTTATATCCGTTATCTTCTATAATTTTCTGAACTCCAGGAATTATTTTATCTAAATTAGAAGAATTCGTCTCATACAGATAGGTTTCAAAAAAGGACTCATTATTCTTAGAATAGGCCGTAAATTTTCCATCCATGAACAGATAGTCTTTAAAAATAGTATCAGGATTTGCCAAGCCAATTTTAGAATCAATAATAGATTGTAGTTCCCAGGGCTTAGCTTCAGGCTGAATACGGTAGAGAAAATTACTGATCTTTTTCGTTAACCCTTTTGTTTCATCTTCGGATAATCCATTTTTTAACTGAATCCTTATTTTCTTCTGATAGGCAAACATTTCATTTGGTTTCACCATTATCTGTCCTACAGGTATGGCCGTTACATGCAATCCATATATTTCGTCAGGATTTATTATAGAAAGCAAGCCTTTATCCAACATTTCTTTAGCTCCCTTGAAAGTTTCTTCTTCAGGTTGAAATATAAAATAGACGGTTCCTTTTAAGGATTTTTTATTTTTTGAAAGAACTTCAGCAATTCCTAATCCAACCGCCATATGTATATCATGACCGCAGCCATGCTGAATACCTTTTATTTTCGATTTGAAAACTTCAGGATCAGGATAATCATTGGGTAGTGCATCCATATCTGATCTCCAGACTATTTTTTTGCCTTTTTGATCTCCTTTCAGAATCCCTACAACGCTGTAACCATATCCACCGGTCTTAACTTCCAACCCCAGATCAAGTAAATATTGTTTAATTCTTTCCTGAGTTTGCTTTTCATAACCTGCCAATTCTGGATTTTCATGAAATTCTCTTCTGATATTAACCAATTTATCAAATATCCTGTCTGTTTCAATCTGAACAGATTGATGGATATTGTTGGTAGATTGAGCAACTGCCTCCTCCTTTTTGTTTGATCCTTGTGCAGACAATGTCAGAGAAATGAAACACAGTACACTAAAAGTAAGTTTTTTCATGGTTATAATTTATACGTTTATCAGGGTTTATTTCAACAGATAAGTACAGAATAACTTTTATTATTACACTTTACAGCAATATATTCCCTGATGTCTAAAGGTAAGATTATTTCATTTTTAATTAAAAAAAATAATTACATCTCACACAATTTCAATATTTTATTTTCACAAATGAGACTTCTAATACTCTTTTTAAGGGTAATAAATCCTACCCTATTATTTAAAATAATTCTAAACTAGGTGAAAACACAGCGCTTTAAAAACACCATGAATAAAGGATTTGTTACAAAAAATTAAAATTACACCATTGTAAATTACGTAGAAATACTGAATCTAATCTGAGAGGATCTGATTAATTTCGGATAAACAAAAACTGATAACTATGGATAGCTTGAAAAGTATGCATTCATTTCTGGAAGAGAAATGGTATCTGAAAATCCGGCAGCTATAGATCAATCGGTATGATAACTTCCTGTTGAAAGGAGTTGAAGATATCTAACCCAAATTTTTAACGAAATGAATATTATTAACAAAATCCTCAACGTCGACGATTATTATTTCGACGTGTTTATGTCTATCTCGGAAGCGCTTGCCGGGTTTACTGTAAACGAGTTACAGTCTACAGGTTTGGCAGAAACCTATTACACCTACATTCTCAAAAGCTTAGATGCCGCTACTTTCGTAGAATTCCTTACTGTATCTAAAAACATTCTTGAAAAACATTCCGGTAAAGATGAATTGAATAAGGCTATTCAATCCGAAATTATCTCCAATCCCGGAATGAATGATATTTCCGGAAAAGTGATCACCATGTGGTATCTGGGAACCTGGGAAGGCGCTTATATCAATGATCTTTCTTACAAAGAAGGTCTTGTCTGGAACCTGATGCATTCTCATCCGCCCGGAGCAAAACAGCCTGGCTACAAATCGTGGAATATAAAACCTGTAAACAGCAACTCATGAATCCAACAAATAACAAAAAAGATGTGATCATCGTAGGAACCGGGATCGCAGGATCATTAATCGCAAAACTGCTGACTGATCATGTATTTGACGTAACAAAAGGTAAAATGATCCACCGTGCAGATGCAGGAAAATCGGATAATATCAGGGAAATATCAATCCTTATGTATGAAGCGGGTCTGGAAGCTGGTATTGAACTGGATTCCGTATCCTCAATGACCACTTACAATGAGTATATCCGTACTTTTTACAGAGAAGAAGCCAAAGTTCCCAACTCTCCTTATCCGAATTTGAAGCAGGCACCTTCTCCAAATGTTCTGGATATGGAGCACATTGTTCAGCCCTTTCCAGATAAAAAAGGATATCTGGTACAATTCGGACCAATGCCGTTCGCAAGTGATGCCATCAGAGTGGGAGGCGGAACGACCCTTCACTGGCTGGGAACGACTCCAAGAATGCTTCCGAATGATTTCAAACTTACCGAGAAATATGGTATTACCATTCCCCAGCCGAATTCCGATAAGCCAAGTCCGGTTAATTGGCCGATAGATTATGAAGAATTAAGGCCTTATTACGAAATGGCAGAATTTGAAATCGGGGTTTCCGGAGATGTTTCAAAACAGGAATATCCAATTTTGGAGAATAGGGAACAATATTATGGAGATTATGTATTCCCGATGGAAGAAATTCCGCAAAGTTATATGGATCATAAGATCATTGATGGGCTTAAAGGTACGAGTGTAAAGCTAAGCTCCGGAGAGATTCCTTTGATGATGGTACCATCTCCTCAGGGAAGAAATTCTATTCCGAATCCAAAATACGGGAAAACAAAGATCATCAAAGCCGAACCAAAAGAATCGGGTTACAAACTGGTTTTGGACAGCTCTGAAAAAGAAGAATATAAGGCTCTCGGTTCTGTCTGGAATCCTTATATGGGCGAGCGCTGTGAAGGAAATGCGTCCTGCGTTCCCATCTGTCCGGTTCAGGCTAAATATAATGCTTTAAAGACCTTGAAAAAGGCATTGTATAAGCTTAATGATAATGAAAACCTTAAGCGTAATCCATACATGCAGATTCAGGCTCAGAGTGTTGTGTACAGATTAAGTGTTGACCAGAATGATAAAGAGAAAATTTCCAAAGTTCATCTGAGAAGGTATACTTCAAAGGAAAAAACAGATTTTGTTGAAGAATCTATTGACACCTCAGACGCTATTGTGATTCTGGCTGCCAATGCTTTTGAGAATCCAAAAATCCTGCTGAATTCCAAATATACCGTTAATAATGTTGTAAAAACGGCTGCCAACAGCAGTGACCAGGTGGGAAGAAACCTGATGGATCATATGGTAATGCTTACCTGGGGACTTTTCCCCGAACCGGTTTATCCATACAGAGGTCCTGGTTCCACCACCAATATCTCGTCTTTCCGTGACGGAAACTTCAGAGGTGAATTTTCTGCATGGATCTCTCCTCTTGACAACTGGGGCTGGGGCTGGCCGGCATTTTCTCCGGGATCAGATGTTGCCTATTTTATCACCAAGGAGAAGCTTTTCGGAGCAAAATTAAGAGAAGCACTTACGAACAGACTTTCAAAACAGGTTTTATTCCACTTCGAGATTGAACAGCTGCCGAATCCAAATAACAGAGTAACCATTGATGATCAGTATCTGGATGTACTTGGAATTCCGCGTCCTGTAATTCATTATGAATTAACAGAATATGAAATGAAAGCTATGGAACAGGCAAAAAACGCTTCTGATCAGATGTTCAAAAGATTACATATTAAAGATTTCACATCATACACCGCCGAAGACAAAAACTCTGTCATCTACAATGGAGTAAGATATTCCTATAACGGAGCAGGTCATATAGTAGGAACTCACAGAATGGGTTCTACAGCAGAGGATTCTGTCACCAACAGCTACTGTAAGGCTTGGGACCACCCGAATTTATATATTGTAGGAGCAGGAAACATGACCACTTTGGGAACTTCAAATCCTACTTTAACATTATCAGCATTCACAATCCGTTCAGTAGAATCTATCCTTGCTGATCTTGAAACTCAACTTAAAAAATAACAACATGAGACAAAGACTTATCAATAAAACAGCACAGCCACAGGAAACATTAACAGCAGGAAGAATGGCCGCAAGAAACGCGGTCGCTACAGAAGCCGTTTCATTGCCTTCTCTATTATTTGATTCAACACTTAGCAAAGAAGACTGGACTGAAGGATTAAAACACCACAGCAAAATATTAACTCATCTTTTACTGAATGATCAGATTGATGATTTTAATGCTTATTTAGGTTCTCAGTTCGGTTCAGAAGTGTCTGAATTAAAAAAAGGAGTAAACGAAATTGATTATAAACCCATTTTACAGGACCTTTTACAGACAGCCATTCTCATTGAGCATTCTACCATTCCGCCTTATCTTACAGCTTTGTATTCTATCAAGGATGGAACTAATGCTTTAGCTTCACAAATCATCCGAAGTGTTGCCGTAGAAGAAATGCTTCACCTGATCATGGTTTGCAATGTCCTGAATGCAATTGACATTCAACCCTCTGTAAACAAACAGGAGAACTACCCTACTTATCCGATGAAATTACCCATGAATGTTGATTTCTATATAGGTCTGGAAACATTCTCGAGTAACAGTATTGCCACTTTTATTGCCATTGAAAGCCCAACCAAACCTTTGGTAAAAGCTCCGAAATATGACCATGTAACAGATTCTTCGGCATTATATTCTCAAAGAGCTTCCGTACAGAATACCAACTTGTGGACTCTTGAAAACATGAAAGGTTTCATCATGGAAAATGTTCATACTATTGGTGAATATTATGATGTTTTATTCTTCTATATTGTTATTTTCCAAATCATTGCTTATTACAAAGAACACGGAACTCTTCCGAAGAATTTCGAAGAATTAAATACGGGAGGAATTTTTACAGGAAAGCCATCCAAACAAATCCGTCCTGAGCAATACTATGGAAGTGGCGGAAAATTACATTTCGTAGAAGCTCTAGATGGAGTAATTGCTGTTTTTCAGGAAATTAAAGGACAGGGAGAAGGCGCTGACGATTCTATTTTCGATGTTGATCCGTCACAATTTGAAGAAGGGATGGAGCTGGCTCATTATTTCAGATTTAAAGAAGTATTCCATGAGCATTTCTATCTCGGTGGAAACTATGAGCCTTTTATGGATGAAAACGGAATGATGCCTGTTACTACACCACCAACCGGAAAAGCCCTACCTGTAGAATGGGATGAAGCCTATCCTATGAAGCCTAATCCAAAAGTGGAAGATTATATTAAGAATAAAGAATTACATGCACAGGGCGTTGAGTTTAATAAAACTTACAGACGTTTATTAGATGCTATACAAAGTGCTGTGGAAGGAAACCAAAGAGAATTGGAAAAATCCATTATGTACATGTATGCCTTGAAAGAACAGGCTGTCAATCTGATGAAACAACCATTGGATTCACAAAATAATGCAGGTCCGACTTTCGAATACACTGATTTATAACCATAAAAACGATATATCATGCTTAAAAGAAAAAAAGAAAGTCCCAAAGCGGGAGAAGAACTGTTGCTCCGTAAAATGCCAGGCCAAAATGAAATTAATCTGGCTGAGCTAATGGATGGATATTCAAAACTTCTTATTGATGATCCGGTGAGACCATTCAGAGAAGATAACCTTCAAGCCATCGAAAATAGTGTAGATTATGGAATCCTTGCAGCTTTGGATGGTACGTGGGTAAGCTATAATGTTAATTACAATAAAGATATTACAAAACCCTCATTAGCAAGCGGTGTGCATACTACCATTATGCCTTCTCCAGGAACCAATTCAGGAACAATTCCCGGAAAATTCGCTTTTGATAGTGAAGAATATATTGAGAAACTAACATTTTCAATCGTTCCCGGTGGAGTTCGTAACCGTGGTGGTGCGAGTGAACTTTTCTGTGGAGCTGTTAAATATGAGCAAAGCATAAAGAGCGTTAACACTGTACAGGGACAAGATGCTTTGAAATACACCCCTATCCACGAAGAAAACGGAATGTATCTATGGCTGAGTGATGTTTATAATCATGCAGCAACCAAAGAGTCTATTGAAAGAGATCGTGGTATTCATGCTGTTTCAACAGAAGATGCAAAATATGGATATACCGGCGAATACAGAGATGAGCCTTTGCTAAGGATAACACCAGACGGAGAAGCCAACCCCAAATATATTCTTCAAAGCCAGCTGCAGCCGGGACAGCCTTATTACGAGATTATTCCGGCACAGGAACTCAAGCCGGGAGCAGGACTTGATGGTCCTTATTTCATCCCGGACTACTCTATTTCCCGAAGTGGCGTTATTCCTCATGGAAGTACCATTACATTATTGGGAGATATTATTCCTCAAAATAAAGATAATACAACCTTCTATTTAGTGGAAGGTTCTCCTCAATTTCCTTATGGTAAAGAAGCCTGGGAAACGAATCACCTTTCCATTTCACGTACGATGGGGAATGCAGGAGTAACACCTGAAGACATCATTGATCTTGACAAACCTGCACCGGATTGGGTTCATGAAACCCTTAATGATGATAATGATCCGGGGTCAAATAAAATCTACACCCAGAGAATACTCGCAGATGATTTATATCCTTATTCTGTACGACCTGATCTAAGGCTCAGGGATACATTAAGAGGCCAGAAGGTCAGCAATTATGTACATGTGAGAATGTCTTCCAAAATGAAAACCGGCGCACAGGGAGGTATTTTAAATGTTCCTTTTGTAAACCGTTTTGTTCCTACTGTTGAAGTGGATATGGATATGTGGATTGAAACCATTATTGAAGATGGGAAAGAGGTTCTTCAGCTGCAATATGAGCAAATTGTATTCTTCGAATTTGATTTCGGGAATGATGGAGGTACCACAAGCTGGCCTCATATCCAGGTCAATACACTTCGTAAGTTAGCAGACATCCCTGAAGATCAGAGAAAAGTGATTGAAGAACAGTTCTTCAATACTGGTGAAAATTCCAGTGCAACTTCAGGATGTCCATATCATAAAGGATAGAATATCATCAATATTATACAAAAAAGAGGCAGATTATTGCCTCTTTTTTTATGTTTTCTAAGATATATTAAAGATTCTCGTAGGTTTGGTCCACCATGAAGGATACTGCTTTTTTGATCTTTTCACGTCCTTCAGGTGTATTGGTGTCTATCCCACAGAAAATACTGCCATTCAGAGAGGCAAACATATTGAGGTAATAAAGCCCTGAAACCATAATCGCCATGATAGAGCGATAGGTATCCATTTTATCTTTGAAACGGGATTCCATCAATAATTTGAAGATATATTCTCCGTTTTCCTCCTGGGTATCAATTAGTTTTTTTAATGATTTTCTGGGTTCAGAAATAGTCCACAACAATAGTTTTTGCGCCTCCTTGTTGGTGTATACGTGATCAAATTGTGAAAGCAGCATGTGCTCGATAAATTCTCTTCCTCCATCTTCCAGGTTCGGTTTCATCTTTTCTACTTCCTCACTCGTTACTTTCACCCAAAAGTCCTGTGTACGGACATATTCGTCCATCAGACCATCCATACCGCCAAAATAAGTATAGATCATTTTCTTATCTACCCCGGCAGTTGCAGCGATATCGTTGATCTTCAATCCTGCATGTCCTTTCGTTTTCAGAATTTTTCCAACTGCATCTAAAAATTTTTTCTTACTGCGTTCTTTGTTTCTAATACTCCCTGATGCTGACTTTCTTTCCATGACTAAACATTCAATATACAAGTTTAAGAAAATTTTTTATTATTTTAGACACCTTCGAGTGTCTAATTTCAACTATTTATATATATTTGCAAAAACTAAAACCATCCATTATATAAAAACACTATCGAGATTGAAAAATAAAACTATTCAGATTGTATCGTTAGTTCCCTCAGTTTAAAATGTTTCGAACATAAACGACTGGGGTAAAACACAACCCAACAGCATCATTTTATTTAATGGTGCTGTTTTATTCTCAGAAAGCTGATATGATATTAAATAAAATACTTTTCAATAGAAATTTTAACTTATTCTCTTCAATTACTGAAATGTAAATCTTATTTTAAAAAGATTTTCTGTCTTTTCTTATATGATCAAATTGGAATATCAGCATCATTCAAAAGAATAACTTCTTATTATTATAAAATTAAAATACTGCAATTCAGCACATTAAATAAAATAAAGAAAATTTTCACTATTTTAAACACTTTATAGTGTCTTATTTTATATATTTGTACAAACTAAAACCATCTATATATTTTAAAACACTTTTAGGTTGAAAAATAAGACAATTCAGACTGTTTTATTTAGGTTCCCTTACTTTAAGACAATTTCGAACACGAAACACTAAGGTAGAAACACAACAACACAATTGACCATTAGAAATTTCTAATGGTTTTGTTTTTTACCGGAATTTAATTCCTGAGATTATAACACACCGAATATTACAGATTCTCATAAGTCTGATTCAATAAAAAGGAGATTGCTTTTTTGATTTTTTCCCGTCCGCTGGAAGTATCCACGTCTATTCCACAGAAGATACTGCCATTTATGGCAGAGTACATATTCAGATAATAAAGTCCGGAAACCAGGATAGCCATTATCGAACGTAATTCTTCACTATTTTCTTTAAAATAAGGATCCATCAGCAGTTTAAAAATATATTCACCATTTTCTTCTTGGGTGTCGGTCAGTTTTCTTAGTGATTTTCTGGATTCCGAGATGCGCCATAGAAGTAATTTCTGCGCTTCTTTGCTTTTGTAAACATAATCAAATTGTGACAGAAGCATTTCTTCCATGAAAGATTTTCCCCCGTCATCCAATTTTGGTTTTATCTTTTCTATTTCATCAATGGTTACTTTACTCCAGTAGTCCTGAGACCGGATATATTCATCTATAAGCCCATCTACCCCGCCAAAATAAGTATAGATCATCTTTTTGTCTACCCCGGCGGTAGCAGCAATATCAGTCACTTTCAAAGCAGTATGTCCTTTTGTTCTCAGTATCTTTCCTACTGCGTCCAAAAACTTTTTTTTACTGCGTTCCTTGTTCCGGATACTACCTGCTGCTGACTTTCTTTCCATGGTAAACTTTTCAATCATACAAGTTTATGAATTTTTTTTTACTTTAGACACTTTTTAGTGTCTAAATGTGTATATTTGCATAAACTAATAACCATTTTATATAAACGAACGATCAAAGTTGTGAGGTTGAGTGAGATCAGATTGTACCGTTAGTTCTCTCAGTTTAAATGTTTTTAACATTTCATGGCTGAGGTAAAACATTACTCGCAGCACCATTTTTATGGTGCTGTTTTTATTTAACAGACGTATTTTCTTTCATTTAAAAGTTATAAATACTCATTCTGTTGATTTTTTTAATTTTATTTTCACCTTAAAACACCCTATATCACAGGCTTTTATCAATTTAATTAAAATAATTTTATTTTTTTGAAATTTTAGACACTTAGAAGTGTCTTATTTTGTATATTTGCTTCAAACTAATAACCATTTTACATAGAAGCACTATTGAGTTGAGAAAAATTAAAAAGTTTCGAAAACAAGCAACTAAGGTAAAAACACTAAATGCAACAGTATCATTAGCTCTTTAATGATACTGTTTTTAAAATTTAGATTTTGATTTTGAAATACAGAAAATTGTATATACCGGTTTCGGTATAGAGTAGTTGATATGAAGAGAGACTGTCCCAGGACAGTCTCTTATTTTTAAAGGTCAAAGTTTAGTTTATTATCCTTTTGCTTTTTCGTCTGTAAAAAAATGATATCCTTCCTTTTTTTCAATAAGCTGTAATGGATATAACGATGGATTATACTCACCGTTCAGCACTTCATTCAATGCATGCTTTTTCGATTCACCAAATGCAATAACCAGGATATTTTCAGCATTATTGATCACAGGTGCAGTCAAAGTAATTCTGAACATTTCCTGAGGCTTCAGATAATAAGCAGAAGCCCACTTTTCTTTTTCATTTAAAACCTCCTCGCCAGGAAATAAAGAGGCAGTATGACCGTCATCTCCCATTCCTAAAAGGATAAAATCAAAAATACCCTCGTTCCCAAGCACACTTCTAATCTGTTCTTCATAAGTCTTTGCATAGTCTTCAGGAGTTACTCCTTCAGCATACATAGGAAAAATATGGTTTTTATCAACGGGAACCTGGCTGAGAAGAGCCTCATCCGTCATTCTGAAATTGCTTTTATCATCTTGTAAAGGAACCCAACGTTCATCAACCCAGAAAAAGTATACCTTATTCCATTCAATCTGTTCTTTATATTCCGGAGTTGCCAATAGTTTGAAAATGGCTTTTGGGGAAGAACCGCCACTGAGTGCCACCACAAAACGCCCGCTTTTTTGAATAGATTTTTTTGAAAGGTCAACAAATGCATCTGCTGCCTCTGTGTACAGTTTTTCCAGATCGTCAAATACTGTAATATTCATTTTTTGTCTGTTTAAATTTATATTGTTTTATACCCAGCTATGTCCCTGTCTCTCCACCAAAGCATTGCAATCTTCCGGTCCCCAGCTTCCTGCTTTATAATTCGGGAAGGATAAATCTTTATTATTTTCCCATGCTTCCTGTATTGTTGTCACAACATCCCAAGCCTCTTCTACCTGATCCGAACGCATAAATAAGGTAAGATCTCCTAAAAGAGCGTCCTGCAGCAAAGTTTCATAAGCTTCCGGAGTATCATCCTGACAGGCAAAATTATCAAAAATCATTTCTGCTGGTTTCAAATCCAAAGTCAGTCCCGGTTTTTTCGTCATAAACTGTAATCTGATATCCATCATCGGCTGAATATTAATAATCAATCTGTTAGCTGATAAAAGATGTGGGCTGTCTGAAAATGTGGAATGAGGAAGCGGCTTAAACTGAATGGTAATATAAGAATGCTTTTCTTTCATTTTCTTTCCTGTACGAACATAAAAAGGAACATCCTTCCATCTTTCGTTATCCAGATAAAATTTTATTGCAGCAAAAGTTTCTGTATTGGAGTCTGAAGCAATTCCGTTTTCCTGACGATAACCTTTCACTTCTACCCCGTTTATGGTACCTTTTCCATATTGACCTCGTACAGCATAATGATCTACCTGATCAGGAGAAATTCTGCGGATACATTTTAAAACATCTACTTTACGGTCTCTGATCTCGCCAGACTGCAATGAAGCCGGCGGTTCCATAGCCACCATACACAAGATTTGCAACAGGTGATTCTGAATCATATCCCTTAATGCTCCCGTCTGTTCATAGAAAGCACCTCTTGTCTCCACTCCTACTTCTTCCGCTACGGTAATTTGCACGGATTCTATATATTTATGCTTCCATAAAGGTTCAAAAATAGAATTCCCAAATCTGAATGCCAATATATTCTGTACTGTTTCTTTCCCTAAGTAATGATCAATACGATAAATCTGTTCTTCTTCAAATGTTTTTGCCAGAAGACTGTTCAGCTCAATCGCCGACTGTTTATTATGTCCAAAAGGTTTTTCAATAATAATTCGGTCTTTCTTCGGATCGGAAGCTAATGATGTTGTTTTGATATGATTGGAAATAGTGGTAATGAAATTAGGCCCTATTGACAGGTAAAACAACCTGTTGGCTCTCATCCCGTAAACAGCATCAAAATCCAATAATTTCTGCTGTAGATTCTGGTAAGAAGTTTCCTCATCCAGCTGATGTTGAAAATAAGTAATATGAGCCTGAAAGCCTGCCCAATCTTCAGAAGTTACTTTTTTTCTAGAGAAGCTTTCAAGGTTTTCCTTGATATAATTTCTGAAATTCTCATCAGTATTTTCGGCTCTCCCCAATGCTACAATATTGAAGCCTTTGGGCATTCTGCCGTCGATATATAAGTTATAAAATGCCGGAAAAAGTTTTCTTTTTGCCAGATCTCCCGTTGCACCAAAAATAACGATAGATGTTGGCTGCAAGATTTTATTTTGATTCATTTTTTTTCCGAATTTAATTGTTTGCACTTTGCCAAGAAGTATGGAAAACACCATCTCTGTCAATACGCTGATAAGTATGAGCTCCGAAATAATCACGTTGAGCCTGGATCAGATTTACGGGCAGAGATTCTGTAGTATAGGCATCAAAATATCCCAAAGCTGTCTGAATTCCCAAACTTGAAATACCGTTTGCAGCAGCATATCCGGCAGTTTTTCTTAGAGCTTTGATTTTCAATTTTACCAATTCAGAAATATCATGATCAAGCAGAATATTAGAAAGATCAGGGTTTTGAGTATAGGCAGAATAGAATTTTTCCAGCAATACGGAACGAATGATACATCCTCCTCTCCAGATTTTCACAACATCTTTCAATGGAATTTCAAAACCGTATTCCGCAGATGCTTTTACCAGCAAAGACAAGCCTTGTGCATAACTGATTAATGTTGAAAGAAAAAGAGCATCCCCTACTTCCCTGATAAACAATTCTGTATTTTCCGGCTTTGTGATTTCTTTTTCAGCATATATTTTGGAAGCCTTAACTCTCTCATCTTTATAGGCAGATAAAATTCTTGAAGTTACCGCAATATCAATGGTAGGAATAGAAACACCAATTTCCATGGCCTGCTCAGAAGTCCATTTTCCGGTTCCTTTTGCTCCTGCTTTATCTAAAATCTGATCAACAAGATAATTTTCTGTGAATGAATCTTTCTGAATAAAAATATCTCTGGTAATCTCAATAAGGAATGAATTCATTTCTCCGTTATTCCAATCTCTGAAAACCTCGTAAAGCTGTTCGTTATTCAGCCCGGCACCTCTTTTAAGCAGATCATAAGCTTCACTGATAAGCTGCATTATGGCATATTCAATACCGTTGTGCACCATTTTCACGTAGTTCCCGGCAGATCCTTTCCCCATATATGCTGTACATGCTTCGTTGTCTACTTTTGCAGCAATAGCTTCAAGCATTGGTTTAAGAAGTTTGAACGCCTCCAGATCACCTCCAGGCATTATACTAGGACCTCTTCTGGCTCCTTTTTCTCCACCTGACACTCCCATTCCCATAAAATGCAGTTTTTTAGATGCCAGATCAGCAACACGTCTGTTGGTATCTTCAAAATAAGAATTCCCTGCATCAATTACGATATCACCTTCATTCAAAAGCGGGGTAATGTTTTCCAGGACTGCGTCTACAGGTTTTCCTGCAGGAACCATAAGAATAATTTTCCTTGGGACTTCTAATGCAGATACAAAATCTTCTAAAGAGCCTGTACCTTTTACTTTCATTTCTGAAGCAGCACCATTCTCTAATTCTTTTACTTTCTCCTGATCAAGGTCAAATCCTGCGATTGAAAACCCGTTGTCAGCGATATTATAAAGAAGATTCCGCCCCATTACTCCAAGGCCAACTATTCCATAACTATATCTTTCCATTATATTGGTATTAATATGAATTTAATTACAGAGAATAAAATTACGTAAATGCCTATAAGGAAAAAAATAAAGGAAGAAAAAAATTCGCCAGACTTTCGTTTTGCCCTCATTTATAAGCTACTAATATTCACATTTTCACAGGTTTTTCTTTTTATAGAAAAAAATTCAATCATTATTATGGTAATGATCTATTAAAACAGTCTGTTTTTTGGCATAATTAAACTTATATTTGCCAAAATTTATAAAGTAATGAACTATAAACTTGAACTCAACACTCAGGAACCTAATTCTAAAATTGTTTTTAATACCATCAAATTTGATTCGTTCAAGATTAATATAGTTGAAAGATATATCGGGTCAATGAAGGCTCGTCCTGCATTATGTGAAGTTTTATTTAAAGTAAGAACTTTGGATGATGTACTCATCAACAGAAGAGATGGTAATATAAGAGTAAAGATTAAAGGTGATGATTTTGAAACATATCAAAAATTATCCAGAGACCTGAATTCTTATGAGTATAAAAACAAGTTGATCAACAGAAAAGAGGTAGAAGAGAATTATGTTCATTTCATCCTGAGTTTAGTGATCACAAATTATCAGCTTAATTAAGCTGTTCCGGGAATTGTCCCCCTACAAAAATATAGAGGGACAATTCTCAAAACATATGTATAAGAAACAGACAGTTCTTAGTATTTAAAAACTGTAAACTACCCGAAAAGATATTTGTTTTTCAGCATTTTCAATCTTAAAAACATTTAGAAAAAATAAAGTTTAAATCAAATTATTTGTTATTACGTAGGATATTGCTTCGATAATATTTTTTACACCAATTCTTTCAAACAATTTGCTTCTGTGAAACTTTATGGTACTGGGTGACACAAATAATTGCTCTGCAATTTCTTTTATTTTTAATCCCTGAAAATAGAGTCTTATAATTTCAATTTCCTTTATTTTTAGGGTAACTTTACATTCTTCCGTCCATTTTCCCGTAAAGAAATTATATTTCCAATAACTTTCTGAGGTATTGGATATAATCCGGATATTTCCTGCAGTCCGATTAAGGGAATAGGACACGACACAGACTATTTTAGAGATTTCTCCATCACCATAAAGCTCTATAAGTGTAATCCTGTGATTAACAAGCACATATACACTATTGGTATATTTAAGATGGAAATCATAGGTAATGGTGTGTACTTTTTTCTCTTCCGGTGAAAGACATTATGTTATCCGATGGAGACAGGGAACTACAGGAACATGGCTTCCCAATGCAGCAGGTCAGACTCTTACGGCAGGACAAAGTTTTTACACGATTACCTGACTTACTGAACAGACTGCATCAGGTACAAATCGCAACAATATGTAATGGAAACCAGGGAGCTTTCTCACCAAAATACAAGTTTTACCACTCCGCCGTTAACTTATTGTAACATGACCGGAACAGGAACAAACGATTATATCTCTAATGTGAAAGTTACTCCTGTCAACTTTCCGGTAGTGGATAATACTTCGGTTCAAACAAACTATATCAGCTACATTACACCGGTGACACTTATCTATTGAAATACAGAAAAGTAGAAATTCCAAGCTGGACTGATGTTACAGTATCCACCAATACTTACACAATCACGGGTTTACTGGAGCTTACAAAATATGAAATGCAGGTTTCCAATATCTGTAACGGAATACCGGGAAATTTCACAAAACTGTATTATTTCACCACTCCTACAGTAATCTACTGTCCGATATCAGCAGCTAATTCTACAGCGGAATTCATTTCAAAAGTTACGGTAAAGCCTAATGTAATAAGGAAATGATCATGAATCTATGGCATCTACCTATTCCGATTTCACAGGAAATCCTTTAAAGTTTATTGACTTGATTCAAGGTTCCACAGAAAACCATATTATACTTGATAAGACTTTAAGTTCTGGTATCAATGCAGGTGTTGCGATCTGGATTTATTTCAACAGGAACGGAGAATTTGATATCAATGAAAGAATTCTCGCAGACGGACCTAATGGAAATCCAACAGCAAGTACTACCTTTTCTGTTCCTCATGATGCTTTCATAAGCCTGACTGATCATAAGTATGTAGTCATGAGAGTCGCATTACAGAAAGACGGAATTCCTGTAAACTGCATGAATTTCAAGGATGGTGAAGTGGAAGACTACACTGTCAGAATCTCAAAACTGGCGGTTTCTAATTCTCTTAACCAGGCGGATATTCACATTTATCCTAATCCGGTAAGTTCGGTATTGTATGTAAAAAACATAAGTACAAAAGCTAAATATAAAATCTACAGTGCCGTTGGAAGACTCATATCTACCGGAATAATTCTGAACAATACTATTGATCTCAGCAATCTTATCAACGGAATATATATGATAGAAATAGAAGATGGAAATACAAACGTTCATAAAAAATTAATAAAAGAATCATAATTGATTTTTAAAAAAGAATTCGTAATTTTTAAGATCAAAATTCAGCAATGCATGAAAAGCTTTATATTTAGTTTATTGTTCCTGATATTAGGCATTCCTATTTGTGCTCAGAGAGATACAGATCACTGGTTTGCACCTTATTACGCCTCTGTAAATTATACGCAGGCATTATATCTTTCTACCGATTCTGCAACTCCTTTTGTTGTTACGATTAACAGCAACAACGTTCCGATTGGTAATGTAACTATTAGTAAAGGCGCTCCTCAGACGTTTGTGGTACCCATTGGTAATATAGCCGCCAATGTTACGACAGATGCTTTCACAACCATCAATAAAGGTTTATATGTACAAGGGACCAAGCCATTCTACTGTTCATTAAGGATGGTAAGCAGTACTACACACGCTGAAATCATAACAAGTAAAGGAAAAGCCGGGATTGGCAAAGAATTTTATGTAGCCGGAACTCCTACTACCGCATCACTTACGTTGTATAACTTCACGGCAGGTATATTGGCAACAGAAAACAATACGGTTGTAACCGCTACATGGAACGGAAATGTAACATTTTTTGGAGGAACACCAACAAATCATTCGCAGACAATTACTCTTAATAAAGGACAATCTTTTATTTTTGCCGGAGGTCCGGGAGCAAATGGTCAAAACCTATCTGCTTTTATTGGAGCTAAAATTGTTTCTGATAAACCCATTACCCTTACCAATGGAAATGTAAATGGAAATTTTGGAAGCAACACCAGTACGGGCTCGGATGCAATTCTTGATCAGTCTGTACCTACGGATAGACTTGGAAGTACTTTTGCCATGGTAAGAACCAGATCTACCAATGCTGACCTGGAAGGAGGTATCGTTGTAGGAACAGAAAACAATACCCAAATATTCATCAATGGTTCCAGCACTCCTATTGCGACCATCAACAGTGGGGAATTTTACAGAATTTCAGGAAGCAACTATGTTCAGCAGGGAAATTCCGGGCATTTTAATATGTTTATTACGACTTCAAAAAATGTCTATTTATATCAGATGGTTTCTGTAAACAACAGCAGTGCAACCTGTGGTTTCAATTACATACCACCATTAAACTGTTTTCTACCCCGAAAAATTGAAGAAATCGGGAAGATCAATGAAATGCCAACAGGACCGGGAGTAACAAGTACTGTCCCAACCGGAGCTATTGTAAAACTGAATATTTTAACAGAAGTTGGAGCCAATGTAATGGTAAATGGAAATACTCCTACAGCTGCAGAAGGACCTTTTGCATTGACGGGGAATAGCGGCTGGGTGACCTATGCTATCCCATCTATCACCGGAAATGTAACAGTTGTTTCTGATAAGGCCGTAACCGCAGGTATTAACGGTGGATACAGTACATCCGGATATGGTGGATACTTCGCAGGTTTCTCTTCTATTCCATTGATTTCCAAAAAGACAGGAGAATGCATCCCGGGTATTGTACTGGAAGTAAGTGACAGCTATGACACCTACCAATGGTTCCTGAACGGAAACCCTATTACCGGAGCCAATGCCAATACTTATACTCCACTGATTGCAGGAAATTATACGGTAAAAATTGCAGTAGGCAATTGTAATCCGGCAACTACTCCGGTTTATAAGGTCTATACCTGTCTTGAAGAATCTACCAAAGCGGTAACGGTTTGTGAAGGACACCAGACTATAGTACCGGAGTTTACCAATTCTACCCAAACTTATGTCCCAAGTACAGTAACTATTATTACACCTCCGACAAATGGTACAGTTACTATTGATGCATCAGGAGTACTTAATTATGTTCCCAATTTCGGTTATCTGGGTACGGATACTATTGTTTATAAGTTTTGTGGAAACAATCCGGATTTTACAGATTGTGAGCAGGTAACTTTAACTTTAACGGTTTCTGAAACTCCAATCGTTAAAGATGCTGCCTTACGATCATGCTTTGAGCCTTCCAATCACGCACTTGGGGTATTTGATTTAACTTCAGCAGGGGTTAATATACAACCAGGAACTATTAAACATTATTATCCGTCTCCAACAGATGCACACAATGGGACAAACCAAATTCTGAATCCAGCCAATTACATTGCTCCTACTGGTGTAGTTTATGTTAAAGTAAGTAATGCCAACGGATGTTATAGAATTGCAGAAGTCACCCTTACAGTTATCGCTCCTATGTACTCAGATGTATTAAAGGATAAAATTATCTGTATGGAAAATACAACCACATTAGATGCAGGGCCAGGTTTTACTTCTTATGAATGGAGTACGGGAGCGACAACACCGTCCATCAAAAATGTAGGAGTTGGAACCTATTGGGTAGATCTGAAAAACAGAGAATGTACCACCAGACAAACGGTGAAGGTGTATGCTTCTGAAAACCCTGTCATTTCGGAGATTACGATTAACAATAATTCGGTTACATTAAATGTGATTGCAGGAACAGCGCCTTATCAATATTCCATGGATAATATCAACTGGCAGAATGAAAATATATTTACCAATATACCCCGCGGAAGCAAAACTTTCTACGTAAAGGATTCATACAATTGTATTCCTCTGCAGGTAGAAATCACAGTTCCTAATCTGATCAACATCATCACTCCGAATGGTGACGGAATAAATGATATCCTTGATTATTCTGCTTTAGCAAATAAACCTAATTTTATATTCAGTATCTATGACAGATACGGAAGTAAGATTCATGAAGGAAGTAAACTGAACGGATTCAAATGGGACGGAGCCGTTGACGGCAAAAAAGTATCTACCGGAACCTATTGGTTTGATATGGGCTGGAATGAGACCAACAAAAAACAGACTCCAATAAAATACACCGGATGGATTACAGTAAAAAACAGAAATTAATCCCAACCTTCCACAGTAAATCATTGGCATTTAAACATCTATTTATTATGAAAAAGTTATTATATATATTCCTCATTATTTCTTCAGGTCTACTTTGGGCTCAGAAAAACAGCAACGTACAATTTGCTGTTTACAATGATGCCATTGGAACTGCCAGCATGTTTGATCTTTACAAAAACAGTATTGAGAAAGTAAACGTTTATAAAACCAAGGCCGCTCTGCCTTCTCATTTAAAGAAATTTGATTATCTCGCTGGCAACGGCTTAATAGAGATTAAGTTTAAAAAAAATGAAGGTTATCCTGATAGTTTATCACTGGAAATGCTCAATGAGCAGAGCAATCTTCCAAAGGACAGACCTGTGTTTATTGAAGGATATCAGTTTAATGATACCACTACCCGGGTCTATAATGAAATGATTGGCAACATTGAACTGGCAGATTTTAACGGTCAAAAATGTATCCATATTTCCACCATAAAAAATTAATGACCTGCATTAACAGGATATTGATTAAAAAAACAGAGGCTATTTCATGAATGAGATAGTCTCTGTTTTTTCATTGAAGCTTTTAATTTTATTTTAAAAATCTGGATTTCTTGTGATAGAAAAATTCAGGTATATGTAAGTATAGAATCTTATTTCTGATATTTCTAAAGGATAAACTTTAAGCGATTATGATATCTTTTTAAATAAACTGGTGTATTATTTTTAATACACAACACATTACACCAAAAAATGTTTCTTCCATTTCGCAACAGTATTCCGGCTCAATTTAAAATATCTTGCCAATTCAGAGTTACTCAATTTATTGTTTTTCTGATAATCAAGGATTTCAAGAATCGCCGATTGATCATAAGAACGATGTCTTTGATTATCAAACTGGGTCTTCTTATCAGCTTTAGGAAAAATAATATCATTGATGGTAATAACATCTTTTACCGAAAATCTACTTTTGGATAATATGGATTCACATTGTTCTTTTTTGGTGGGATGCTGCAATCGTAAGATATCTTCGTATATTCTTTTATAATCAGGTGATTCACTTTTTTGCATAAATTCTTTATATGTTTTAATCAAATAATACCCCAAAAGGGGGCCGAAGCGTGGCTGATCTCCGGCCAATAATAACTAAACTCTTAGCCACAAAGAATAATTTATCTTTGAAAAGTTCACTTACAACAATTTATCTTTTCTTTGAATACAAATTTGATTAATCCTCATTGTTTTTCCAAAAAAACACCTATCACATAGGTGTTACAATACATTGAAATACTAAATTATAAATAGTAAAATAGCGATGTGATATAATAAGCTTCTATTTATTTTTTTTCATCCACAGATAAATATCCTCATCCGATGGAATCCCTAATCTTTTACGCAAACGGTTTTTTCTGGTCTGTACAGATTGGGGCTGAACAAAAGTATAGGCAGCGATATCCTTGGTAGAAAAATTAAGAAATAACAGAGCACAAAATTTTAATTCTGTACTTTGCAGTTCTGGTTCTATTTTCAATAACTTTGATATAAACTCAGGATATACTTCCTGAAATCGGGCAAGAAATTCCGGGTCATTATTTTTAGCCAACTGGGAGACTTCCTCAAATGCAAAATTCAATTTTTGATTAAGTTCCTGAGTTTCCTTTTCTTTTATATTTAGCACTCTATTTTTCTTTTTCATCCTGTTATGTACAAAAAAGATGATAATAATTGCACCCACAAATCCTATAAGTATAACGTATAATAAAATGTGGGTTCGGTGCTCCAAAGGCTTCTTTTTTTCTTCTACAAGAAGACCTACTGTATCTTCCAGATTCTCTTCATCTATCCTCTTTAAGCTATCATTAAGACTATTATATTTGAGCTCATATCTCTTTCCATTATCTATCTGACCGGTTTTTTCGTATGACTTGGCTATTAAATGGTATAACTCTGATAATTTTTTTAAATTCTTTGCTTTTGTGGCAAGCTTTATTGCTTTTTCATAATCTACAATTGCGGAATCATATTGCTTTCTCACGTCATGAATTTGTCCAAAAAGCTTCAATGTTGCAAAATCATTATTCCCCCAATCAACAGGCACAGACCGAGCTAAATTCATATAAAACTCTGCAGAATCAATTTTATTTTCATTCAGCTTTGCTTCAGATAAAAGCAGCAATGCTGCTTTTAAGCTTGTATTCATTCCGACGTCCATTTTTTTTGATTTCTTCAATTCATCAACAATCTTCTTTCCATAGTACGTAACAGAGTCATACTTTTTTTTCTCAAGATAATTTTTCCCAACCTGAACCAGAATCATTCCTTTTATGGCATGTCTGGTAGAATCATTTTTTAAATCATTTGCCATCAACAAATTCTTTCTTAATTTTTTTAGTGCTTCATCATACATTTTAATTCCTCTGTAATTAATACTGTATAATATATTCATGGAAATTTCCTGATCTTCAGCATCCGAATTTTTAAATTCAGGTTCCATCATCTTTAAGAAGTAATTGCTTTTATTATACTTGTGCTGCATAGAAAAAGCAAGCGCTAAATTATAATAGGCAGACAATTTACCTTCTGCATAATTAATATGCTTAGCGTCATCCAGTATCGAAAGATTCAATGTAACCATTTCATCTGTCTGCCCTTCAATAAGAAGTGCATTAGATTTCTCCAGTCTCTTTTCAATAGTTCTTGTGGTAATTTTAGACTGTGCAAAAAGCAAAAATGGAAAAAACAAAAAGATAAATTTCATCATATAGTAAGCACGTGTAACAATTTATATACATAACAAATATAACAGTAAAATCAAATCAAATTAAAACCAAACAAATGATTTAATTATTAAAAAATCAATAATAATAAGAAAATACAATATCCAATTAATCATTATACGAGAACTACTGCTATTTCAGGAGCAATTATAAAATATTTAAAGAAAAAAGGAATCAATATGGACATGACATAGGTATGACACAGATATGACATAAGAATTATTACTGTTTCTAGCTTATTTTTCAGGAATATAATTTTATCGTCACAAAAACCATCATAACATTATTAAAATTTCAAACATAATTACGAAGACAATAAATTATTGTACAAAGTAAGCATTTACCCCACCATCCATATTTCAATAATCATTCAAGAGCCTTTTACTTAAAACCAAAATTAAACACACATTTTACATACGATGAGAGAGCGGATCATAAAACATAAAATAATACATGATCAAAAATATCATCTGATTATCAGAAATTTAACATCATGTCATAGCTATGTCATAGATAAAATTTTGCACCACATTAAGTCACGAATGTAATATTGCAACAACAAAATGTACCCTCTTGATTTACAGCACATGCAACTTACATATCTGTGAGTCTAAGTGAAAAAAAACAAAATAAAAAATCTTTACATCTATGAAAAAATTATTATTACCCGCTGTTCTCCTTACTTCATTGAATGTGTATTCACAGGTTGGGATGAATACTTCAACACCCAGCGCTACGCTTGATGTAATTAGTAAAGGGACCACAAGCACTACAAAAGCCTTAGAGATTAATGACAGCACCAATAAGGAGTTGCTTAGTGTATCTGATGATGGCTCTGTACGGCTGGAAAATTACAAGAATTTCAATTTATTGGGAACTGATGCTAATGGCAACCTGAAAGATGGAACAACACTAAGCATACCTTCTATCGTAGGAATTGCCACAGGAATTACCTCAACCAGTGATCTTCCTGCCAATACAGAGGCTAAGTACACTTTTACTACTGACAAAATCAATGCTGTAAACTTATCATACAGCTCAGGGAATTTTACAGTATTGAAAGCAGGATATTATGGTATTTTGCTTTACACAAAAAAAAATGTTGGTATGAACTTTCCTACAACTGGAGGAACAGTACAAACCTTTATAAAGAAAACTGCTTCTAGTACTACAACTGAACTTTCTGTAAATCAAAGTAGTTTGACTGACAATCTTACTTTCGAAGCAAATACTATAGGAGTAACTACATATTTTAATGTCGGTGAAATAATAAGTTGTAGAGGTAACTACACAAGACCTCACAGATTAACTACAGCTTCATTGAGTATTGTATATTATGGTACTTAATATCTATACTGAATAATAAAATATCTATTTTCAAATTATAAAAACCACTTTTGGTCTATCACAAAAGTGGTTTTATTCAATTTTTCTTCATTATGCTTTTTAAAGATATCCATATCGGTGAATTGATACAAAAACGGGTGAAAGAAACCGGCTTTTCTTCAGACAGACTCCTGAACTTTATGCAATGCAGCCATAAGGAACTTGCAGAGATGTACAAAAGCAAATCTCTGGATGCAGAGATTCTTCTTAAATGGAGCAAGCTTTTAACTTATGATTTTTTCAGGATCTATTCTCAACATCTTTTGCTGTATTCACCTCCTTTGTCATCAGATTATTATCAAAAATTAAAACAAAAAAAAACACAGCTTCCAGAGTTCAGGAAAAATATTTATACCGTTGAAATAATTGATTTTATTCTAAATCTTTTAAAAACAAATGAGAAAACCAAACAACAGATAATAGAAGATTACAGAATCCCCAAAACCACTTTATACAAATGGATAAAAAAATACTGATTGAGCTTTGAACTCCTATAAATCAAGATTTTTAGTTGCTGCATACATTCCAATATCCCTCTATTGAATGTATGCTTTCCTTTTAATTTTTTATAAACTTACGATTCTATAACACAAATGAAAAGTGTATCACTGCGGGATTTCGGTCCTGCAGCATGATACGAAGATGTATCAAAATAACGGTCAAAAAAATAAGGATTGGTTTGTCTCCAAAACAAAGTAATAATGATTGAATTCTATGAATATAGTTTAGTATTACATTTCTATTTTTTATCCCCAACCTTTTTTTAAGAATTTATTCATTAATTCTCAGGGGAATTTTATTTTTGGTTGGGGAATTTTATTTTAAATACAAAAACCTCTGAAACAGAGGTTTTTTATGATCATAAACTTACGAGCTTATCCAAGCTTTTCATATTAATCCAGCTTATCAGCCAATAGGAAGTCCACAGGCATTCAGAGTGCAGATCATTACCAGTACAATACTGGATAATTTCATAGTTTTCATCATTCCATCTTATTGATTAGCTCCTCCATTCACCAGTAAATGCTGTCCGTTCACAAATGAAGAAAGATCACTTGCAAAAAATTCCGCAATATTGGCTACATCTTCCACTTCTGCCAATCTCCCCATCGGGCAACTTTCAATCAATGATTTTCTCAGTTCAGGATAGCTTCTTTCTTCTGCAAAAATTCCTGAATGGTCTACAGCGAAAGGAATAATGGTATTCACCGTTACCCCACGGTGTCCTATTTCTTTTGAAAGTACATCCACAAGATATCTGGGGGTTGTTTTACTTCCACCATATACTGCCATACCCTGCACAGGAAAAGCTGTAGTAGACGATGCCACATAGATAATCCGTCCGTTGTTCTCTACATTCAGAGCGGCTTGCTGCATGGTGAAATAAGCTCCTTTGGTATTGATTGAAAACAGTCTGTCAAACTGCTCTTCAGTAAACGCTGTTACAGGAGTTTCTACCATTTCAATACCGGCATTGGCAACCACGATGTCTATTTTCCCGAATGCTTTTCTGGCTTCCTCAAAAAGATACGTAATTTCAGTCACTTTACTTACATCTGCCTGTACAGAAATCACATTGCTTCCCATTGCTTTGATGGTGCTTTCCACCTCATCTGCAGAAGCTTTATCCCGTGAATAGTTTAATACGATATCAGCGCCCAAAGCAGCATAACGTTCTGCGATAGCTTTTCCTAAACCTCTTCCTGAGCCTGTAATAATGGCTACTTTATTTTGTAATGAATTCATTATTTTTGATTTTTTAATTTGAATAATAATTGTGTTTAAAAATAAATTTTATTGAGTGGATGATTCCGGCACCTGTTTTTCATGGATAGTTTCAACGACCTTGTTATTCAGCCAGGCAAAGAAAAATCCGGCAATGATGGGTATCAGTAATTTTAATATCGGGAGCGGTTCCAATGGCGGGTGAACTCCAAACAAAATAATCAATCCTAAAAACCATGCGGGTATGTTATTCAGCTTTTGGGTTCCTGCGAAATACGCTAATGATCCTATGTAAAAAAATACAGACACCGGAAACCCAAATGCCCCGATAAATTGTCCCAAAAACCCGGATGTCAACTGAATCAGTACCGCCATTCCCATTCCCAGAATAATCTGTAAAAATGCCCATAGAGAACTGTGCCACTTTTTACCGAAAATATAGAAACTCACCCAGGCTATGAACATCACCCACGTAGGCCATTGCTGTGAAAAAGAAACAGTGACGGCAATGGCCCCGAAAAGGCCGAATGCGGCTGCAATTGGTAAAGTTTTCATACTATATGATTATGCCATAGCACCGTTTACCCCAATGGTTTGTCCGCTGATCCATTTCGCATCATCTCCGGCAAGAAAAACCACAATTTTCGCAATATCCCCAGGTTCTCCCAAGCGGTTAAATGCATTTAAAGAAGCTAGCCTGTCTATCACTTCCTGTGATTTACCGGTAGTAAAAAGTTCCGTATTGGTAGGTCCCGGAAGAATTGCATTTACATTGATTCCTCTGTTGCCAACTTCTTTTGCAAATACACGGGTCAATTGTTCTACAGCAGCTTTTGTTGCTACATAAGTGCCATAAGAAGGCATCATCAGTCTTGTAGTAGAAGATGAAAAATTAATGATACTTCCATTGTCGGTCAGCCTGGCAGCTGCCTCTCTTAAGGTATTGAATGTCCCTTTTACATTAATATCGAACTGACGTGTAAAGTCCTCATCAGTAGTGTCTTTGATCAGTTTGGTAATCATAACACCGGCATTGTTTACAAGAACATCCAGTTTTCCATAATGGCCGACAGCCTGATCAAACAATTGTTTTACAGCCTCAGGACTGCTTACATCCGCCTGTATGGCAATGGCCTCACCTCCATTGGATTCTATTAAGGCTACAACATCTTCTGCAGCCTCTTTTCCACCTGCATAATTGACGATAACTTTTGCTCCTGCTGACGCAAGCTGTTGAGCTATTTCAGCTCCGATTCCTCTTGACGCTCCGGTCACAAGGATCACTTTGTTGTTTAATGTACTCATATTACTTTGTTTTTATCAATGTTAATTTGATAGGACAAAGTTGATACATTACGCTCATCAAGGACGTACAAGAATTATAGCAGATGTTGCAAATATCTAAGATTGGCTTCCAAAATACTGTTTTCTGTATTCTGCGGGGCTTATTGAAGTGTGTTTTTTGAAATAATTGCTGAAATGAGGAGTTTCAAGAAAGCCTAATCTTGCTGCAATCTCTTTAATACTGAGTTTTTCATTCTGAAGCATGACTTTGGCCTCAGTTGTCGTTTTATCGGCAATCCATGAGCTGATTGTTTTTCCCGTTTTACTACTGATAACACTGGAAAGATAATTGACATGCAGGGCCTGCAGGTAGGCATAGTCCTGAACTCTTAACTGAGCATTTGTTTTTCCGCTGATCAGATCTCTGAAATGCCGTTCTACATTCAGTTTGAAAGTTTTAACAATCTGTGAACTGCGATTCCCTTCATAAATAGGGTCATAATCCTGAAAAAAATATTCTTTGATCTTTAACAGTAATGCAATCACTAGAGCTCCGATAATCTTATTTTTATATAAAGAATGTCCTTTATACTCTTTGTGTATCAATCTATATAACTCTTCTATCTGGCCGAATTGCTGCTGTGACAAAACCCGGGGAGCAATAACTTCTGACAAAAGAAAAGAAAAATCCCGATAGACATCATCATGTACATATTCTTTCAAAAAGCCTTCTCCAAAAGTGATAAGACATGTATGCTTCAGTTTTTCCCATTCAAAAATCCTGTAATTTCCGGGGTTGGTAAAGTATACGGTATCTGAGGTCACTTCAAACCGCTGGTCATCTATCGTATAATGTCCGAATGCACTCTTTATAAATAAAAAACTGAAGTAGTTTGGTCGAAAAGGCTCAGAACGGAAGGGTAAATCTTTGAATGTTTCTTCTAAATGATGAATGGTAAAGCCAGATTCCACTTCCAGATAATCAACAGGAAGATCCAGCTGCTGATAAAGCTCACGGAGTGTCCGGACATTCAGTTTATCGTTTGCCATTGCATTAATTTTAGGTAAATTTAAAAATTTAATCGAGCCTTTCTACATGAAATATTGTTTACTGTGAAAAATTTCTTAAAATAAAAAGAAGAAATACTTTCTCTTAACGACTGGGAAACAAATCACAAAAGAAAACTTTTGTGGAAGGATTCATAATGGATTAGAAATTCCTTCAATGCTTCCTTGCTGAACAACCATAAACAAAATTCTGGTTATCAGTACTTTAAAACACATGCATTAAAAAAATTAAGAAAAGCTTTGTTTTTATGACCAATCGGTCATATATTTGTATCATTATTTAAAGGTATCATGGCAAAAGGTGAAGAAACCAGACAGTTCATTATAGAAAAAGCAGCTCCTATTTTTAACACAAAAGGGATTGCAGCTACTTCTATGAGCGATATTATGGAGGCAACCAAATTGTCTAAAGGCAGTATGTATGTTCACTTTGAAAATAAGGATGTTCTTGCCTGTGCTGCCGTTGAGCATAACATGAAACTATTAAGTGATAAACTCCAAAAAGTTTTGAGCGGGCATACAACTTCCGAAGAGCAATTATTAGCATATATTGATTTTTTTAGTGATCCCAATCACCCACCGGTTGTTGGAGGCTGTCCTTTATTAAATTTTGGAATGGAGGCTGATGACACTAATCCTGTAGTCAAAGAAAAGGTAAACCGTGCCATTAAACAGGGACAGGAATTACTTTCCGGTATTATTGAAAAGGGAATTGCTAATAAAGAGTTCAGAGCAGACTGGAATCCGGCTGATTTTGCAACAGTTCTTTTTGCCATGCTTGAAGGAGGTCATTTGATGTCAAGAATGTCTGGTAATAATGACAGAATGGAGGTTATTGGCAATAGCCTGAAAAAAATGATAGAAGAAAATAGAGTGTAATTTTTTTTATCAAAAATATGACCGATCGGTCATTTAAATTAAAAAGAAAACTTTAAAAAGTATAATCATAACAATTAATTAAAAAACAAAACAATGTCAAAAACAGTTTTAATTACAGGGGCGTCAAAAGGTTTCGGAAAAGCATGGGCAGAAGCTTTTTTAGCAAAAGGATACAATGTAGCGGCAACAGCCAGAAATGTAGAAACACTTAATGATTTAAAAGAAAAATATGGAGATTCTGTATTGCCTTTAACCTTAGATGTAGACAAACGGGAAGAATCTTTGGCTGTGGCTCAAAAGGTACAACAGCACTTTGGCAGCATTGATATCTTGATCAATAATGCGGGGTATGCATTAACGGGTGCTATTGAAGAAACGAATGAACAGGAAGCCAGAGCACAGTTTGAAACCAATTTCTTTGGAACTCTGTGGCTTACGCAGGCTGTACTTCCTATTATGAGAGATCAGAAAAGCGGCCATATCATTCAGGTATCTTCTATTCTGGGATTGGCAACTTTACCAACAATGGGACTTTATAATGCTTCTAAATTTGCATTGGAAGGGTTAAGTGAAACTCTAGCTACAGAGGTAAAAGAATTCGGTATTCATGTTACTTTGGTAGAACCTAACGGCTATGCTTCCAATATCTGGCATACAGGAATTAATACCCAAAGCAACCCCGTTTATGATGGTCTTAAAAAAGCCTTTTCGGAAGCTGAGAACTCTTTCGGAAATGTAGAAGCCACAGCACCGGCATTGATAAAATTAGCCGAAACTGAAAATCCTCCATTGCGTTTATTGCTTGGGAAAGTCGCTCTTACTTTTGTAAAACAAAATTATGAACAGCGATTAAAAGTCTGGGAAGAATGGAATGAAGTATCCGTAGAAGCTCACGGATAATTTTTCAGAAAATACAATCATAAAATAAGCTCCGTTTTTGTATAAAACGGAGCTTATTTTTTATCTTTTAAAAAAGGAATCTGTTATTTTCTTAACTCACAGATCTCTTTTACTAATTTAGGGTACATCTTCTGAAGATCAGTGCCTCCTTTTGGCTCACGCTTCATCTGGCGGTTCATACCGTCATAATGATTATCCGGATACTGCTCATCCACCACATCTCTTATTTCTGACTCATCCTCATTGTCATGATTTTCGGAATAGGCTTCATCTGATACATACAGAAGTCCTTCTCCCCAGCAATCACCAATATTAAAGCTATATTTTCCACTTACAAATGACTGGATATCCTGCGTAATATCTTCAAAAAAATCTTTTCCTTTAAGGATCAGCCAGCATCGGAAATAAATAAATCCGTCATCAGAAAGGAAGCCATCAAAAACATATGTCCCTTTTTCTGATCTGAAATCACCTTCAAGGATAAAGGAAAGTTCAGCAATTTCGGCAGTATACAGTTCACTCAATTTTTCCTGAAGGGTTTTTTCAAAAAGAATAAGTCTTTCTTTCCCAAATTTGGCAAGATAAGCCGTTAGATTTTCCAGGTGTTCATCAATATCATATTCACTCCAATGGGCTTTTTTATATGTATTAGATTTTTCGATAGCTTCCCAGAAATAAATATCTGCTTTTTCATTTTCTGAAAGCTCTTTTTTCTGGGGTATTTCTTCGTTCTCCTGAATTTCAGTATATCCTTTTTTTATCTTTTGGCTGATGAGTTTCTCAGATTCCCGGATGCACTCTTGTTCGTCAGCAAATTCTTTAATAGTTTCACGTCCTTTGGTTCCGGTTTTCCCGAATGCAATTTTTTGTATAGTTCCTGAATAGTCAATATTCCAAAATTTATCAGAAAGTTCTTCCTGATTGATAAAATTTCGTTTCATAGAAGTTTATATAATGTGATAGGCCGAAAACCGTGTTTTCAGAAAAGCGAAACTACAAAAAAAATGAAGAACCAGGCGCCTTCTCCAACACGTCTTTTCACCAGATCAATCCTTATACTATTTCCTATTTACCACCTGTAGTGTCTATTTCGATACGAAATATGACTACTTGAGTACATTACCCGTTTCCCTAGCGATTCTCAGAGCATAATTTTGTCTCATCAAAAAAGAAAAACAAATCTAAATCTAAATACAACAAAACAATGAAAACAACAATTTCAAACATCCTGTTAGCAGCAACTTTTATTTTAAGTACTCCTGCAATATTCAAAGCGCAAGCTAATAACACCCATACGGCTTCGTCAAAATCTGACATCAGTATCCGTCCTTTTCATATCAATATTCCACAATCTCAACTGGATGAACTCAAAAGAAGAATCTCGGAGACCCGTTTTCCTGATAAAGAGACAGTAAAAGATGCTTCTCAGGGAATTCAGCTCGCTCAGTTAAAAGAACTGATCACCTATTGGGGTAATGGTTATGACTGGAGAAAAGTAGAAAATAAGCTGAATGCGCTTCCACAATTTGTAACAAAGATTGACGGACTTGATATTCAGTTCATTCATGTACGTTCAAAAGAATCTAATGCAATGCCCGTGATCCTTACTCATGGCTGGCCGGGTTCTCCACTGGAATTTATTGATGCCATAGGACCTCTGACTGATCCCGTGAAATATGGAGGAAAAGCAAGTGATGCATTTGATGTGATCATCCCAGCTATCCCAGGGTATGGTTTTTCAGAAATACCTACAGAACTGGGCTGGAATCCAGATCGTGTTGCCCGCGCCTGGGATGTTCTCATGAAAAGACTTGGTTACAAAAACTATGTTTCTGAGGGTGGTGACCACGGTTCTGTAGTATCTGATGCTTTGGCAAAACAGGCTCCTTCAGGTCTTTTGGGGATTCACCTTACCATGCCGGCCACTATTCCTGCTGAGCTTGTAAAACCCATCAATGCAGGCGATCCTGTACCTGCCGGACTTTCCGCTTCAGAAGCACAGGCTTACAATGCAATGAGTACTTTCTTTGGAAGAAATGCAGCCTATGGAGGAATGATGGTAACACGTCCACAGACAACAGGGTATCTACTTTCTGATTCTCCAAGTGCTTTAGCTGCATTCCTTTACGAGAAGATCGCTGAATGGAGCGAAAGCGACCTCCACCCTGAAAATGTAATCGGCCGTGATGCGATTCTTGATGATATTACGCTTTACTGGCTTACCAATACAGGAGCATCTTCTTCGCGTTTCTATTGGGAGAACAATAAAAATAACTTCAGCGCTGATGCACAGAAAACAAAAGACATTAAAGTTCCTGTAGCCATTTCGGTATTTCCTCACGAGATTTACCAGGCTCCGGAAAGTTGGTCAAAACGTGCCTATCCTACTTTATATTATTATCATAAAGCTCTAAAAGGAGGACATTTTGCCGCCTGGGAACAGCCACAAGTCTTCACAGAAGAACTTAGAGCCGCTTTCAAAGATTTAAGAAAAAAACTTTAATAAGAGATCAATCAACAATATTTTTCAATCTAAATAATAAAAATATGGAATTAAATACCATTCAGGAAGTAGAAAATACAACAGTAGTTAACATCAGTAAAGTGTTGTATTCAGGTAACGTTGTAGTAACCGGAGGACGCAACGGGGAAGCTAAAAGCAGTGACGGAAAACTGGACATTGAACTGACCTCACCCGGAGCAAAAGGAAACGGAACGAATCCGGAACAGTTATTAGCTGCAGGATGGTCCGCGTGTTTTATCGGAGCTATGCATTTGGGTGCTGTTAAGATGGGAGTTAATCTTCCTACGGACCTGTCTGTCAATACCTCAATAGATCTGACATCCAATAATGACGGATTTTTTCTACAGGCTCATTTACAGATCATTTTACCGGGTCTTCCTATAGATGAAGCCAGAAAAGTTGTGGAAACGGCACATGCGACATGTCCTTATTCAAAAGCAACCCGTGGAAATATCAATGTAAAGATAGATGTTGTGGTGTAGTTATCAGAATGTTCTTATAGCGTTTTGATTGAAATCTTCCTTGCCTTTTGGGTAAGGGAGGTTTTTGTTTTTTAATGAAAGAGAAAATATTCAAAACGTAAATGAATACCTAGAAAGAAAATGATCTTTCTAGATATTTCATCCTTAGTCTTTAGAATCGATATTAATTAAATGCGATCAGGAAATTTTAATCATTAATGTCCTCCAAAGGTCCTAATAATTATGGTAAAAGGCAAAACAGATCTTGTAAACATTCTAAGCTTATTCTGTAAAAAAAAATCTCAGGTATTGTAGATAAAATACGACTCAACACTATCATCGAAACAAAAAAAGAGCATATCTATCATCAGATATACTCTAAAAACTTAGAAAAAAAACAAAACGATAAACAACATTGCTTTAGTGGAAAATGTGTTCTTCTCTTTATATTAAAAATGTACGTTTCCATTTGGTCACTGTATTTCTGCTCAGCTTAAAATGGCTAGCCAGCTGGGTATTATTTAACCTGTGCTTTTTCTGATAATCGAGGATTTCAAAAATAACCTGTTTATCATAGGATTTGAATTTTTGACTTTCAGACAATCCATCAAAAAAAATGATCGTATTAATCTTCAGCACATCAGATACTGACAGACAGTCCTTGGCTAAAAACCCTTTGACAAATTCTCTTTTATCAGGGCATTTGGCTTCGATAAAATCATGGTAAATCTGTTTATAATTGGGGCCGATATTTATGATCTGTATTTGCTTATCCATTTATTGAGCGTTGATTTTGGAATTCTGTATTGATTCATGATTTCTAAAGTTGTCATCTGCTTATTCTCCAGGAGCTCCAGCATAAAGTCTATGATCTCTTTAGTATATAAGCTTTTCCTGAATTGAGGCAGCTGGGATTGTTTCTCTTTTTTATTGGGGCTGGATGCCGGAGCATATAAAATCAAATGATTGGAGTACAGTCGGAAAAAGTCATATTCAAGCAGTTTACACCATTTTAAAAGTACATCTGCACCTACAGACTTCTGAGAATACATTTCTGTAATTTCCTTTTCTGTTTTCTGCAAAAACTTACAGATTCTGGTTATCTCTACTTCTTCTTCCTTTACTCTTTTATACAGCAGATCTCCGATATGAATATCTTTTAAATTTTCCATCTATATTAATTTATTTACTATTCAAAACACCATCATCTCCTTCGGAAATAAACTCATGGTCTTTCATGGTCATATTTTTTGTGATATCTTTAAAAAGTAAATTCACCTGATTTTCATTACAAAAGGTAATATCAATATCCATTCTTAAAACTTTGCCCGAAGAATTCAAGAATAGAATAACCAGGTATTTTTTTAAAATGCCTTCCTTGATTTCAATATTTACGATTTTTCTGTGCGGCATTTCAAAACGAGGTTTTTTACCTGCCGAAAGCCATTGATAACTTTTTATGGAAAGGATCTCTCCGGAGTTTTCATATTCGAAGATAAACCTGTTTTTTAGTTTCCCGTATAGCAATGCCAAAAGAGTAATAAAAATAAACAACATTGGAAGTAAATGATAATCAAGGAATCTAAGTGTAATAATTGTTACCAATAGGAATACAATCAGTAGCAGCTGAAAAATCATATGATGAATTACTTTTTTCTTATTGTTTATTTTCATTGAACTCTCAAATTGTGAAGATTGTTATGTTAATAAATTGCTTTTTATAAAAAGTACTTTGAATTCAAATGGCGGAATATTTCTACTCCGCTCATTTTAAAATGTAATTAAAAATCTAATTCTTGTAAAAACTATATCCTGTAGACTGTACTCCCCAGTTCTGTAAAAAAGCAGCATTTGTAATGGCAGCACGGGAAGATAAATTTTCTATTCCATATAATAATTCTACTTTATATTCAGAATCCGGATCAATACTAATCCCTGTTCCGTCACCTACACTGTAATTGGCATACAGAAAGTATCTGAAATTGGCATTGGTAGCGCCTCCTACAGCATATGGATTACCTGAGCTGTCTAAATTTGCCGCATCAAAGAAGTAGGGTGAAATCTGCGAGGTCTGCATAACCACCGTTACTGTATTTTGTTCCGTCCAATCATTTACTCCAGGTCCTGTTTTTTTGTAAAGTCTTGCGTATGCTCTGCTATTGAACAATACAGGAACTTTAATCTTTCCTGTTCCACTTTCAATGGAAGTTTGGGAAAACGGACCTAAATCACCGTAATTCATCTCAAACCATAATCCCCAGGATACAGTACCTCTTCGCACAGAACTTGCCGGAAATTTCAATCCAATCGTAGAATTGGGAACTACCCAGCAATTATTGGCATCTATCTGAGGAGAACCTCCGTTTTGCGTAGGATTTCTTATCGAAGTTAAAGCTACATTCCTTGAATCATTTTGTCTGATATTACTATCCAGATTATAGACAATAAAATCATCCGGATCCACGGGTTTGAATATTCCTATATTTCCATTTGCATCGGACACCATTGGAGTTCCGGCTGGAATGATCGGCAAATCTCTGACCCGTAAATTTCCGTTGATATCTAATGTACTTGTAGGAGAAGTTGTATTGATTCCTACATTTCCGGTTTGTCCGGACACGGTAATGGATAGTCCAAGCATTACCAATGCTAAGGATGTAATTTTTCTATTTTTCATAACCTTTGGTTTATTTTTTTTTGACATTCATCTGCTTATTGATCACCTGAATTTTAACAGAGGAGATGTACGTCTCCCCTGTATAAACCACCCTGAAATTTCACTTAAAATACGTGGGAACATATTTAACATTCATTGTTAAATCAGGTAATAAATTGTTGGGACAAAGATCAGATAACCCATACGGATGGTAAAATAATTATTGTAAAAATAGATAGTCGTGATTGTAATTTTAAATTTAATAGTGTGTAGTTTAAAAATGACATTGTATACTTTTGCTGGCCGTTAATTTTTCCTAACTTTATAATAATAATTCACTATATCTATTAAAAAACACACATAATTATCAATCCACAACTGATGCCTCTTAAAATCTATATTTTCATTTTATTATTCTGTATACAAATCTGTTGTAGCCAGCAGACAGCCTCTGTTTGGTATGATACAGACAACGGGCTTCCGCAGAATAGTGTAAAGGATATTACCAAAGACAAATATGGATTTATCTGGATGAGTACAGAGAACGGACTTGTGCGGTATGACGGATATAATTTCGTAACCTTTAATCATCTTAATCTTAAGAATAACAGATTCTCCTTTTTTTTTGGAAATGCTGAAAAAGACTCTATTTATAATTTAACCGCTTACAGTGAAAACACCACTTTAATATCCAAAAGAAATGTAAGTATTTTACAGAAAAAGAACCACTGCATAAAAAAAGTACTGAGTGAAAGCAGGTCATATTCAGTATTTATGAAAAATGGAGTTTTAGAAGAGATTGATCTTAAGAAATTCTTTATTTATTTTAATAAGAATAGTTATTATCATCTATCTAATGATGGAACAATACAGTATAAGCATAAAAATATTGCGACAATAAAAGGACTGCCGAAGGATTTTATATTGGACACGTTTTGTTTGGGAGAAAATATATTTATTATATCCAAGGCACTGAAAAAAATCGTTAAAATCACCTCCGAAAAAATTACATACACAGATGCTCCTGATATTTTTTTCCAAAATGATGTCAAGGTATACTGGAGTCAGATTAATAATCAGTCTTTTATTATTCAGGATCGCATTCTGTATAAAATAGTCTATGAAAACAATGCTGTCAGTTTAAAAAAACTTGCAGCTTATGACCTTAAGAAAAATTCTTTATCCTCTATTTATCATGATGAAGCAAATAATAAGCTATACTTGGGAACCTTATCTGATGGGCTTAATGTAATCAAATTCAATAATTTTCATGTGGTCAACAAATCAGATAAATCTTATGATAATATTTTTTATTCCCTGCTGCCTTTTGGAACGGATAAGGTAATTACATCTTCGGGAGATGTTTACAGTGAAAACGGACTGGAAAAACAATATCACTTCAGTACAACAAGCAGGTATTTTTTATTATATGATGATCAAAAAAATATAATTATTCAAAATGATTTTTCTCTACTGCGTTTTCTTAACAATGTCAATTATTCAGGAAAGGAAAAACTTTATTTTGGAAAAACAGCATCTTGCCTCTGGAACATGAACAATTATTATGTCATAGCATTTCATACAGCTTCATTAAGTACCCAGCTTGCTTTTTACAAAGATGTCAGTTTTAAAAATCCATTCTTACAACTTTCAATCCCAAATATTGTAACCTCTGTGCAGGAATATGGTCAGAACAAATGGTTGGTGGGGACCAGAGATGCTTTATATTCTGTAGAAACTCCCGATTTCACATTAAAAAAAGTATCTGAAAAGTCTTTGAATGTAAGGGAAATTGTAAAAACGAATGATGGAAGCTTCTGGATCATGACTCAGGGAAACGGCTTTTTTCTTTACAAAAACAAAGAATTAATAAAAATGCCTGAAGATAAGGACGGCTACCTTTTGTTTTCACATACAATTCTGGAAGATAAAAAAGGATTTTTCTGGATCAGCACCAATAACGGATTATTTCAGGTACTGAAAAACAATCTTCTGAACTATTCCAGAGATAGGAAGTCTTCTGTATATTATTACAGATACAGCAAAGAAGATGGGTTCAATACCAATGAATTCAACGGAGGATGTTCTCCCAGTTCTGCAATTCTACAAAATGGAAGTTTTGTTTTCCCTTCCATAAAAGGACTGGTATTTTTTGATCCTAAAAAAATAAAAAGTTATTATCCGCAAAATTTCTTCATGGAACGTGTTGTATTTTATGATTCGAAAAGCAACATACAAGAAAATACCATCAATTTGGAAAATAATTTCTACAAAGCCTTGATTTTGGTAGATGTACCTTATTATGCCAACCGGGTAAACCTTGTAATTGAAGCCAAACTAAAAGGCTCTAAAAATGAGAAATGGGAGAAAGTAAATAGTGATGGGAAATACTACATCACCAATCTGGAACCCGGAAAATATCAGCTTATCATCAGAGTACTAGCCTCTCCAACAGGAAAATACATTTACAAAACACTGAATATTGATGTAAAATATCTATTCTACCAAACATTACTTTTTAAGTTTTTTGTCATTTTAATTCTATCACTCATCTTATTAAAGCTAATCAAACTACGAATAAGAAGACAGGAACTAAAAAAAAGAGAACTGGAAAAAATCATTGAAACAAGAACTCAGAAATTATTAAAAACAGTTTCAAAACTGGAATATACAAAGGAACAGCTTCGAAAAGAAAGTGTTCAGCAGAAAAAATTGCTGGAGACAATAAGTCACGACATTATCACTCCTATCAAATATCTGTCTATTGCTGCAAAGAAATTGTATGAAACTGATGAACACGATCATTATATACAAAAAAAGCACTTTGAAAGCTTTTATAAATCTTCTATAGAGTTCTACAACTTTGTAAAAACCCTGAAGGAATACGCCGAAATTTATAATGTTTCCGAAAAAAAGGAAACCTATAATATTTACGAAGTTATTGAATCCAAAAAAACTCTTTTTGAAGGAGCTGCCAAAGAACAAAACACGCAGATCATTAATCATGTTAAAAATCCTACTTACTCCCAAATCAACCAGAATGTAGTAGCGGTTATTATTCATAATTTAATAGATAATGCGATAAAAAATACAACAAATGGAACCATAGAACTGTCTACTATTGAAGATGACAGCATCTTTTTTCTGGAAGTAAGAGATACAGGAAAAGGAATGAGCCAGGAACAGATGACGTACTATGAAAAGCTTCAGAAAAATATTGAAAATGAAAAACTCATTTTACAAAAATATAGCTTGGGACTGCATCTTATTCTTCAGTTACTCATGATGATCAACGGTAAAATAGACTTTAAAAACAATAACCCATATGGAACAATAGTATCGATTAAAATAAAAAAACAAAAATATGGATAGAAAAATTATTATTGCTGATGATCATTTTGTAGTAAGGTTGGGAACCACCCTTATTCTGGAATCACACTACAAAGATGTGAAGATTTCTTACGCAGAATCTTATACAGATCTAACAGATCAACTACTCATTGAGAAATTCGACTTATTGATCCTGGATATCAATATGCCGGAGAGTAAGTATCTGAGCATGATTGGTGAAGTAAAAAAAATACAGCCGGATCTTAAGATTTTAGTGTTTTCGGTGTATGACAATGATATTGCAGTACAGTATATCATTGAAGGGGCTGACGGATACATTAATAAATTATGTGATGAAAATAATATCCTGGAAGCCGTAGAAAACATCTTTGAAACAGGAACTTATTATTCCCCGGATATTGTAAAAAAACTGGTTTCTTCCGCTAAAAAAGACACTCCTATCAACCCGATAGAAGCCTTATCCGAAAGAGAAAAGGAAATATTTGATTTATTGATAAAAGGATACGGCAATATTGAGATCTCGAATGAACTGAACCTGCATCTTTCTACAGTAAGCACCTACAAAGCAAGAGTCTACAAAAAACTAAACATTAAAAACACGGTAGATCTTGTACGGTTAGGAGATAAAAACCAGGCACACAAATACAAATAATAACGAGCATTCTAACAAACACTAAGATGTAATACCAAAACAAAATCCCCAATATCAGATGGATAAAGGGGATTTTTTATTTTTAACCAGCAATTATATTATTTAATTACTGATTCTCCTTGAAGCAATTTTACAGCTTCTTCATTATTTTGCATCAGAGCATGCTGCAAAGCTGTGTTTCCTCTGTTATCCTTTATATTTTTATCAGCTCCTTTTTCTAAGAGTATTTTCAGGATTTCTGTTCTGCCAAAAACGGCTGCATAAATCAGAGCTGTTGCATCATTGTAATTTTTGGCATTCATATCCGCTTTAAAGGAAATAAGTAATGAAACCATTTCTTTGTATCCTTTAAAAGCGGCACCCATTAATGCTGTATTACCACTTTGATCCTGCAGATCGGGATGAGCTCCGTTTTCAAGCATCCATCGGGCCGCTTTGTAATGGTTATGGTATACGGTTAAGATTAAGGGAGTATAGCCTCCTGTGTTTTTAGAATCAATATCTTTTTTTAACTTAGACATGGCTTCTATATTACCTGTCTTTGCATACGAAAAGATGTCTTGCGCGCTCATTCTGCTCATCGCAAGAAACAAAATAACGACGGAAATAAAGTATCTCATTATTCTTATTTTGAAGACAATAAAGATTCCAGCTGCTGGCGGTCCATTTTAACATATTGCGCCAGACGTTTTCCATATTCTGAATCTGCCTGATAGAAGTAAGAGATCATTTTAGCCACTACTTTTTTATTGGTAACACTGTTCAAAGCATTTCCAAGGTTTTTAATCAGGTTATCCTGATCTTTTTTAGAGAAAGACCTGTAGAGTTCTCCGGCCTGTTTAAAATTATTTTCCTTATCTATTTTCGCCTGTACTGATGATGTACCCATTGGAAAAATAGTCTGAGAGTATTTGAATTTTTTGTTATCGGTCACTTCCGGTTTTCCCGCTGACGGCTGGTAATTGACTTCTCCGCTTTGAGGTCTCATAGACATGTAACCGTTTTGATTGTATGTCATCGCTTCATTCTTTGATGCATTAATTGGTAATTGCTGGAAATTTCCTCCGATCCTATGTCTCTGAGTGTCAAAATAAGAAAATAGTCTTCCTTGTAACAGTTTATCTTCTGATGGTTCAATTCCCGGTACAAGAGTTCCCGGAGAAAAAGCGGCCTGTTCTACCTGCTGAAAATAGTTCGTCGGATTCTGATTAAGAGTCATTGTTCCTGCTTTAACCGATTTTGCAATAGATTCCGGCCATATTTTGGTCACATCTACCGGATTAAAATCAAGCTTTTCAAAGTCATCTTTTTTCAGCATCTGTATATACAAATCCCACTTCGGAAAGTTTTTATTGCTAATAGCATTGTACAAATCTCTCGTAGCATGTTCTATTTGTGTAGATTGAATTTTATCGGCCTCTTCCTGAGTAAGATTCTTTTCGCCTTGCTGAGGAACCCATTTATACTTTACATACGTTACTTCTCCTTTTGCATTGACCCATTTGAAGGCATGTACCCCATTCCCCTGCATTTCCCTGTAACTGGCAGGAATACCATAATCTGAAAACAACCAAGTCAGCGTATGCGTAGCTTCCGGAATATTAGCCATAAAATCAAAAACCCTGTTATTATCAGAAGCGTTATTGGTAACCGGAGATGGTTTAAAAGCGTGAACCATATCAGGAAATTTCATGGCATCCCTGATGAAAAACACCGGTAAGTTGTTTCCCACTAAATCATAATTTCCCTGATCAGTATAAAATTTAACTGCAAATCCTCTTGGATCTCTGAAAGTTTCCGGAGATCCCTGCTGATGTACTACAGTAGAAAATCTTACCAATACAGGCGTTTTCTTTCCTGCTTTTGATAAAAAGTCAGCCATGGTAACCTCTGAAAAATCGGCATCTGCAACAAATTCGCCAATAGCTCCGGCCCCTCTCGCATGCACTACCCTTTCAGGAATTCTTTCTCTGTCAAAAGCCGCTAACTTCTCAATTAAATGAATATCTTCCAGTAAAACAGGTCCGTTATTTCCTACCGTTTTAGAATTTTGATTATCTCCTACAGGGCTTCCTGTATTAGTTGTCAGTTGTTGAGAATACAGTGTAGAAGTGATAAGAATCCCAGCTAAAAACACATTTTTTTTCATAATTTCTTATTTATTGTGGAGCAAATATAGACCGTTGATCTTCTGAATCCTTCTCAATAAATTCAATTTAGATAATTTTTAAAATCTATCACAAAACAACATATCAATAGATATAATCTACTTTATTATTAAAAAAATAAGAATTATAAAATGATAATAAGATCTGGCTTCTGACAATTTAATTTGCTATTCCTGTAGTTTAATATCTACAGTTTTGAACATTTATCAGATTGAAGAATTACTTAATTTTGCAAAAAAACAAATGCTAAAAAAAATAATATTAATTATAATTATTCCAGCAGCAGCCATTTTTCTGGGATTAAAATTCATCAAAATAAGTACTGTTGATCCTCCTATAATCAATCAGCTTAAAACAAAATTCTCCGGAAATATTGAAGATAGTCCTTTTCAAAAAGAATATCTGAATAAAGATGGACTCGTTGTGGTAAATGTTTGGGCTCCGTGGTGTAAACCTTGCATTCAGGAAATTCCTACTTTCAAAAAAATAAGTAAAGAGAACCCAAACATAAAGTTTGTTTTTCTATCTATTGATGAAGATGCTGAAAAATTAAAAACTTTTCTTGCTAATAATACAATCAACGATATTACGCTTCAGAATATTGAATACATTGAAGCCATCAAAACCTTTTTAGGAGGAAATGGTCTGTTGGGATATAGTTCCATCCCATTAACTTTTATCATAAAAGATGGAAAAGTAATTGATAAAAATGTAGGCAGTATAGATTACAATGAGTTTACTACTCACTTGAAAACACTACAATAGAATCTATCATTTAATCATAAGAATAACATTCAAATTAACTGATCCGCTGAAAAACTGAGGGTTACGGATGTTGAGCAGCGGTTATATAAGATAGGCGTACAGCTTATCTTTTTTAAGATCCATCTACAATTAAAAATATTTTATTTTTTTGAGATGATTTCGGGCAGCAAACGTTGAGACCTTCTGTACATTTAAAAAAAAACAGAAAAAATAATTCAAAATAATGGGACTTTGAATCTTTTTTCAATACATTTGTGGCTTGATTATCTCATTAATTTGAGTTTCATGGTTATTAGTTTTTATCCCCAGGATTACTGGGGATTTTTTATTTCAACCAATACCTGCCCAATTCTGCTCCATCAGCACTTCAAAAGTTTATTAAAGAAAGGAGGGAAGTAAATTCCATGGACCCATACAATTTGACAGAATATAAAAAATCCATTTCCGGAAAATTCCGGAAATGGACACCACTTTATCATCATCCAAATCACAACTAAACTATGAACAAGGAAGCAATAGTCTGTGCATCGCTGCCACTTAATATTTCATCGTAAGCTGCAGAACCTGCTGCCGCTCCAAATAAAGTTCCTGTATTATAGCCCGCCTGGTTTACATTGTCTTCTCCGGCATACACAGGATTGGTTGCGGACGGCATATTTCCCCCGTCAGCAAGCTCAATCCATCCTTTATTAGCTCTCATTCTTCTTACCTGTGAAGCATGTCTGGCTTCAACAGAGTGAATCTGTAATGCAGCCTGAAGCACAACTTTATTGGACATTACGTTTCCCGCCTGTCCTTTATAAGCTCTTACTCCGGTATCTTCAAAAGCCTGGGCGAGAATAAGAAACTGATTATAATCTGTAAAAGGCGAAAAATTTCCGCTGGCTGTAAAGTCAAAGGTTGGTTTATTTCCCGGTGTCGTTCCAAGAGAAGTGAGTGTACTTTTCAGAAAGCTGACATGGGCTGATTCATGTTTTGAAATCTGCATAAAAACAGTTCTGTCTCCAGTGGGAATCAATCCTGGTGTGGATAATCCTATACTGTAATATTCATTTTCAAGATATTCCAGAGCCAATGCCAGTTGTAAGGCATCCGTCAGGGTACTTTTTAAAGCATAGCCTGTTAAATTTGTTTTTGTAGTTTCCGCTTTGGCGGAGGCAGCCATCAGCGTTCCTAATCCAAGCGGTACTGCAGCTGTAGCTGCTTTTTTTCCGAATAAAGACATATTCGTAATCGTTTCCAGTCTTGAAGCTTCCTTTGTGAAAAATTGATCATAAGAAAGCTTATCCAGTAATTTAAGAATATTCATAATGTAATTTTTAAAGGTGAATGATTAGTTAATGCCTCTTTCTTTCCAGGTAAAAGGTGTTTTGATAAACGCTCCGGCAGCCATTACGATATCTTTGGGCTCTTTTGCAAGATCAAGTCCGTTCGCATCTATCACATCATCTCCCGAAAAATCAGCAGTTCCCGGATTAATTAAATTTCTGATGACGGAAGCATGCCTGGCCTCTACCGAAACTATTTTGCCGGCAATCACCAGATAAGCAGGATTGGAAATATATTTCCCTGCCCCGTTGTAGGCTGCTACTCCTGTATCTTCCAAAGCTTTTGCTGTGGCTAATACGGAATTACGATCATTAAAATTCACATTCGGATACTGGAATTCCAGTTTGGGTAGCACATGGTCTGTAGCACCGCTGATGGCTGCTTTAAAGAAATCCCGGTGAATCACTTCATGATGATAAAGGTCTGTGAAAACTTCTTTCTCAATACTTGAAATTCCCGTATAAAAATTATTCACCACTTTCGTATAAAAATCTGCTTCCAGCTGCTCGAGTGCATAGGCATAGTTTAATATGCCCACATCTCCTGTCCCCAGATCATATTTAGGTTCATCTATGATCTGAAAATCATCATTGTCATCACATCCTATGAAGGTAAGACCTGCGATGGCTAATCCTACTCCACTTAATTTTAAAAAGTTTCTTCTGCTTGTATCAAGGGTAACTCCCTGATTAGAAACCTGAATTGTTTTTTTCATGCTATTATTTTTTTAGTGTTCGGATATATAAAAAAGAAAAACAGCATATTCCGGTATGCTGTTTTGTATCTTACATTATTAAGGCATTAGAACCGTATCAATTACATGGATCACCCCGTTAGACTGGTTCACATCTGCGATAGTCACTTTGGCACTGTTTCCTTTTGCATCCTTTATGTAAAGGTCTTTTCCTTTAGTCCAGAATGTAAGATCTTCTCCCTGTACAGTTTTCATCATACTTTTTCCATTTCCTGCTTTCACAGCAGCCCAGATTTCTTTTGCGCTGTATTTTCCAGAAAGAACATGATAGGTTAAGATACTTGCAAGCATTGCTTTATTTTCAGGCTTTACAAGACTTTCTACCGTTCCTTTCGGAAGTTTTGCAAACGCAGCATCTGTGGGAGCCAGTACGGTAAAAGGCCCTGCGCTCTGTAATGTTTCTACCAAACCGGCAGCTTTCACTGCAGCAACAAGGGTTTTGTGATCTTTGGAATTGACTGCGTTTTCAATAATATTTTTGGAGGGATACATAGGGGCTCCTCCTACCATTACTGTTTTTTCTTTCATCGTTTGTGCTGTTACCTTCCCGCCAAAAGCAAATGATAAAACAACCATTGCTAAAACTGTGATTTTTGACTGTGTGTTCATTGCGTTGATTTTTAATTAATTATATTTAATTGTGCTTTTAATGTCATTTACGAGGTCGGTTTCATTTCAGATTGAAAAAAAATGAAATTTATTACAACACATTGATTTACAATAATTTATTTTTTATTAAAAAAAAAGAAACAATCTTGAAAATGTAATCTCTCACATTAAATATTTTTCAATAATTTTCAAAAAATCATGTACGAAATAAAAGACGAATTGGATTTTATTGACTATATGTTTTATTTTATTACATTTGAATAGAAAAATAAAAGCTATTAAAACAACCTATTCGGAAGAAGAACTTATCGTTTTATTAAAAGAAAAAAACGAAACTGGTTTTCATTATCTGTATGACCACTATTCTGGTGCGCTGTACGGAATCATTCTCCGGATCGTTCAATCTAAAGAATATACTGAGGAAGTAATTCAGGATGTTTTTGTTAAAATATGGAACTCTATCCATCAGTATGACGCCTCCAAAGGGAGGTTTTATACCTGGATGATCAATATTGCAAGAAATACGGCTATTGATTATTTAAAGTCTAAAGGATTCCAGAATGAGCTTAAAAACCAACCACTTCCGGATTTCGTATATAATACTACAGAGCTTTCAACGGTCAACAATTCATCTGATTATATCGGGTTTAACAATGTGCTGGAAGGGCTGGAAACAGACAAGCAGGAACTCATAAATCTTGCTTATTATCAGGGATACACTCAACATGAAATATCCGAAAAGCTGAAGATACCGCTGGGAACAGTGAAAACGAAAATGCGTAATGCACTGATGAAATTAAAAGATTTGCTAAAAGATTATCAATAAATTGAACACAAAAGAATACATATCATCCGGAATTATAGAATCTTATATTCTTGGCCATACTTCTCCTGAGGAAGCAGGGATTTTGGAGTGTGTGATGAAAAATAATGCTGAAGTAAAGGCTGCTTTTGAAGAAGCCCAAAAAACTTTGGAACATCTTGCTACCGCTCAGGCTGTAACACCTCCAAGTGATTTGAAATCTAAAATCTGGAATAAAATTCAGCAGGAACAAACTGTTGAAGAAGTAACACCTGTTCTTTCAACAGATATTCCTGAGACAAAAGATCATAAAGAAATTCCGGAAAGAGTAAATATTCAGGGAAATACCCGCTGGAAAACCTATGCAATAGCAGCTTCTGCATTGTTCCTGATAAGTGTTGCCGGCAATTTATTCTGGATGAACAGCCAATCCTCCCATAAAAAGGAAATCGCTTTGCTGTCTGCAGAAAAACAAGCTCAGGATCTGGCAATGAAAAAAATGAACCGTAAGATTGATATGTTCTCCAATCCTGATATGCAGATGGTCATGCTGAAAGGGGTAGAAAAACATACGGATTCCAAAGCAATGGTTTTCTGGGATAAAAAAACAAAAGAAGTCTATCTGAATGCGGAAAAACTGCCTAAAGCTCCTACTGGAATGCAATATCAGCTTTGGGCCATCGAAGACGGACAACCTGTGAGTGCAGGAATGTACACCGAAGATAAAGACAGCAACATTGCACTGGCCAATATTTCCAATGCTCAGGCTTTTGCCATTACGCTCGAAAAAGAAGGCGGAAGTAAAGTGCCTACCATGGAGAATATGTTTGTCATGGGTGAAATTTAAAACACTCCTTTATCAATTCCCAAAGTTCACAAAATGAGGAACATCTGTTGCAAAATTATTCATTGGTAAAAGATTATTTCTATTGCTGTTAAAATCAAAAACAGAATTGTTATCAAACGGAACCCGCGGATAATACATGAAAGAAATCTGAATCCTGTTGAACACCAGATACGGATTATTAATTAAAACACCTATTCCGATTTTTGCATTAGCTTTGGTTTTCAATAGTTTATCATCAGGCATTCCCAGCCAGCCAACCGCGGTAGTTAAATAAGGACTGAAATGGAAATTCTTCCAGGTTTTGTTAATAAACAACTGGAGCTGATATCTTAAAACCAGTTTTTTAGTTCCGATATAATCTGAATTGTAAACAGGAAATTCATCTGCAGAAGAAAGGTTTATCCTGTCCTTGTATGAGTAATTATGCTGTGGATTTCCAAGGGCTAACGTTGGAGAAAAGAAATGTCTTGCTTTGGCAAATTTCCAATCCATAAGATTCGTAAAATAAGTTCCGTCTACACGGAAAGACTCCCTATTCTGACTGTCTTCATTAAAAAAACGTCCAAACTGAGCTTTGACAGTGAAATATCCTACCTTTATAAAACTACCGTAAGAAGCAGAAATTCCCACATAAGGGTTCACTTCTTTATTTCTTGATAAGCCTCCCGCAATAATGTTCACCGAATTACCGTACGCAACATCTTCCGGCAAATCATATTGAAAAATATTTCTCTGAACCGAAAAGTTTCTGTGGATAAACCCAACAGACATCAGAAAACTGTTGTATGAGCTAAAGTATTTATACTGGTCTATTCCCGGACTGTCTTTATACTGGTAATTCTGAAATCGTCCTATTATTGCAATATTGCTGGATACTTTTTCGTTTGGATCTGATGAAACGGGAATCTGATAACCACCCCATAAATCCTGGCTGTACACTTTGATCTGAACTTCCGGAAAAGCCGTATCGGTTTCTGTAGGAAGCAAAACATTCCTCTTAAAATATTCAAATGTAAAACCACCCGCCCATTTCGTCAAAGGCGAGAAAAAGTCTCTTCTTACATTGAAATTGATTCTTTCGTTTCTCAAAAAATCCCGTTCGCCAAGAAGCTGGGCATTGATATAAGTGCCTAAAAGGTTATAGGCTGTATAGCTTCCCAAAAGATAATCCTGCTTTTCTTTGGAATCATTTCTGTAAAGGAAATCAAGGGTGTGTCCTAATCCCAATACATTTTCTTCAGTAGCTCCCAGACCGAGTTTACTTCCTGAATAGCTGATCCTGGGTTTCAGACTCCAGGAATCCAGGACTTTTACCACTACATCAATAGAATCTTTACTGGATGTACTGTCGGAAACACTGATATTCACTCTGTTCACAAATGGCATTGCTCTGAGCAAACGCTCAGATTCATAGAGTTTCTGGGCGTTGTATTCTTCACCTTCTTCAAAAAGCAGATAATTATTTACGGTGGAGTTTTTTGTATTGGCATGAAGATGATCTGCCACCCAATCATACCATCTGGATCTTTCTTTAGTGTCCCTGGAACCATATCCAAATGGATCAATAGTCTCTATCCTGATTTTTCTGATGTATTTTTTGTTATAAGCCTCCTGCGACAGTTTTTCAGTCCTGGACTTAACGGAAGTTGAATCCGGCTCTCTACGAAATATAAAGCGGTGAATAAATTTGGTAACTTTTCTCTTATCTGAAAATTCTTCTATTTTGTAATACAGCGAATCTTTCTTCTCCTGTGCATTTAAAAAGAAAAAACCACCTAAAAAGAAAATTAAAATTGCAATCGTTCTAGTCATTAGTCATCAAAATTCAATACAGTTTGTAGTATCAATTTATACGCCAACAGGCTTTAAAATGGACAAGAATTAGAAAATTTTCCACTTAAAGTTTTCATGTTTTATATTTTTATTTTTTAAATAATATAACGGTCAAAGAATGACCGCTTCTTCTTGTAACATCCTAAAAACAAATTGTTATGATAATTGAGATTTTAGAATATACATTATTTTCAGTCTTTATTAGATGAAACCTGACAATACTATCAAATTCAGAGTAAAAGAAAACAACAGTAAAATAATCAGTTCTTTCGAAAAACGGCTCTCTTTTTTAAAAATATAATTGATCCAGAATGATAATCCTAGAAACACTAATCCTACTGTTGTAAAAACAACAGTTCTCGTGATAAGAGCTGGAATAAATTCATTTTCTCTTATCTGATCCCAATTTTCTTTTGATCCTGTCCAAAATCGTGATATTCCTATTAAACTTAGAAAACCAATTGTATAAACTATAGTTTTCAACAATAAATAGATATTATTTTTATTTGTATACTCCATTCTTACATCATCGTAATAGTTTAGATTATAAAAAGGTTCCTTCTACAGCGTACAAAAGAAATATACCTTTAAAATAATCACTAATAGGTGCCAGAACACAAATATAACGAAAAGCCCTCTCTAAGAGAAGGCTAAAGCCCAGATGTTTTATTTGTATCCAGCATGTCAACTGAAAAGCTAACTTAAATCATAAAAGCAAGAGTATTTCAATACATTTTTTTTTGTTATTTTTACTCATTATAAATAAAAATAAGACATGAGAAAAATCGTACTCTCGGGAATCGCAGTTATAGGAGGGTTTCTAGCAGCAAATGCACAGTGTAAACCTGTATCTACTCTTGCAGAAAATTTTGATACCTGGAAAGATATCAATAAATGCTGGACTGCTCAACCAGGGAAAGCTATGCTGTATGCCAGTGATAAAAGAATTATTTTTTATTCAATGAGCAACCCAGGAGAAAATATGTATCTGGTAACTCCGGAAATGAAAGCCGGAACTTATACGCTTTCTCTTGACCTTTCGGATAACGGAGGTGAAACAACATTAGAACTTTTCTCTGTAAACAGCCCTTCTGATGCAAAATCTTATGTTTCAATCACTAAGCCTTCAAAGATAACAGGAGAGAAAAAAACATATACCATTTCTTTGAAAAAAGACTCCCATCTGGGACTGAAAGTTTTACTGAATGGGGTACATCAGGCTGTTTATATGGATAATTTTTCTTTAACTCCAAAGAAATAGATCAAGAAACCCGCAATTAAATTTTTATATAATTGTTTTGTTTAAATTTTTGTTTTCCGCTCTACAAAACCTTCAGACTTCATACTAAATAGAGGATACAAAGGTTTATATGAACACAAATAAAAGGCTGTATCCTATATTTGACGATGCAAATATAGGATACAGCTTCTAAAAGTGATTACAGAAGTAAAATTCAAGCCTGTTATTGAATATGGGTGAACAGAATTGATCCTGCTCTCTGTGTTTTCATTAAGATTATTGTGTAATTATCCCATATTCTGGTTTAGGAAACTCACCAGGAGTTTTGTACCTGGTGGAATTGCCTTTATGATACCATGCTCCTAATCCTGAGATCATCAATGCCATATTATGTACAAACCGTACAACATTCTTTTGTTCAAGACCAAAATCAGGCAAATTATTCTGAAGTGCAACAAATTCCTGAACATATGAATCGTGGATATGCATTGCTTCAGTAATAGCTTCTTCCAATGAAACATGATACTGATTCTTTATCACCAATATAATGTTCAGAATTTCTGTATCAATTCCTAGTTCCTTCTCTATTGAAGCAAAATCATTCTGAATCGCCATTATTCTGCACATCAGCATTTTTAACCGTTTTATAATCGGATGTTCAGATATATACCCCGGAACAATATAATTAATGGAAGGTTCTACCGGATCTCCATAGGGGTACATAAAAACCGAATACTCACGGATAAGCAGAAGATTACTAAGAGTTGGAAATTCTCTTTTCAATTTATAGGATGTTTCTTCCATAATTCCATAGGTAGTATAATTATAAAAGTTTTTAGTCCAACGTATCAACCAGTCATTATTAACGTAAGGAATAAATTCCTGCCTGCTTAGAGCCACTTGTTTTATAAGTCCGATATCATCCGCTTTAGGCTGTTCTCCCAGCATGACATCCATTATATGGTCTCTGATATCTGCAAATTGATCAACCGGACACAACTCATAATAATCATCAAACAGAGTCAGCCATACCATAAATCTTGCTATAGGTCTGATCTGCTCTTTGGTGCTAGCCGCCGGAAACATATAAGATGCGGCTTCTACGAGGCCGTGTTTCTTATATTTAGTTCTTGTGGCTTCTGACATAAACTGATAATCCGTATCAATCCAATTATTCTGTTCTTCATAGAATGATTGTGAAAACGGGCCTATTTCATAGGTCCAGGGATATTGTAAAACAGGAACATCTTGCTGTTTCATCTTTAAAATTTAAAATTGTTATATTGAATTAAGCTTATTTTACAGTCTTGGGGGTCAGGTTATCCTCAGGCCAGGCAAAACCAACTCCTCCGTGCTTATACCTATTGGTTTCCAGGTAAAAAGTATTAACTCCCTGCAGTCCAACACCTGCATAATAAACGAATTTGTCTACGTGTTCCTGATATTCACCAAACTCCCGATACTCATTATGTAAGCCATTCAAACTGGCCAGCTCTTCATTATGAATACGTAAAGCTTCTGCACAAGCATCTTCCAAAGAAAGATTATACTCCTGCTGCAAAACAAAAACCAGATTAAAAACCTCTGTTCCTTTCGCCATTTCTTTTGGCAGGGAGTGAAGATCATTTTGCCAGGCAACAACCAGGGTCATATGGGAAATCATCTTTTGCACTACGATATGCTCAAAGATATGTTCCGGCAGGACAAGACCAGATTCAATCTCACCAAAGATCAGATAAGGACGCATTAGAACAGAATATTCTCTAATGGTTTTGTAAAGATTCAGTGATGGCGGGCGGTGGGCTATTTTGTATGGATATTCCAATTCGATTCCATATCTGAAAGACTGATAAAAATAGTATACAAAACGCTCAAACCATAGGTCTGGCATGAAAGCACGAAATTCATCCCGGATCATTGCCATGTGATGATAGAGCGCATTTTCCTCCGGCATGGCTTGAGCACCCCTGAGAATATCTGTACAGCGGATCCGCAGCTCCTGGATCTCTTCAAGGGAAGAATGTTCCACCTGATCATCGAGAGCAACATATTGGAGCATAAACCTATTGCATGGAATAGCCTGCTCATAGGTTAAGTGCGGCCACATACGTGCTGTACACATATGAAGCTCCATCTTTTTATAAATTGTCCGTTGTTTTTCTGTCAAAAAAGTATAGTCATTATCAATCCAGCCATCCATATCTTTCCCCATTTGTTCAGCATGTGGATTTATAAGGTCAGGCCATGGATAGCATCCCCGTGGCAAGTAATCTGTACTATTAAATTGTTCTGGTGTCATCTTTATTTATATTTTAAAATTATTGCAAAGCATATTAGTGTACCCGCCACTCTTTTCTAAACTTTCGGCAGGTTCTTAATACGACGGTAATTGTTCAGTTTTTATTGAAATTGGTTATGTCCTAATGTTTCTTTTAATTCGGAAGCACTTGGAAATTCTGTTTTGTTATAGCGGTCAAGCTTAGTGGATATATTTTTCCAGCCGCTCAATACCATACTCATAATAATCATCAAATAGAGTCAGCTCTTGCTATAAGTAATCTGTCTTTGGTACTAGCCGCCGGAAACAGGTAAGACGCGGCCTCTACGAGGCCGTGTTTCTTATATTTAGTCCTTGTGGCTTCGGACATAAACTGATAATCCGTATCAATCCAACGATTCTGTTCTTCATAGAATGATTGGAAAAACGGGCCTATTTCATAGGTCCAGGGATATTGTAAAACAGGAACATCTTGCTGTTTCATATCATTTAAAATTAGAAGATTAATTATTGAGTTGCACATTAAAAATGCTTAATTTCCACCCTTTCCAGTGTTTCACCTTTTCCGTTGGGTGGTACAGCAAATCCTCCCGGTTCATACCTTTTTGTCCCACTTTGATAGTACCAGTTATTTAATCCACTAATCATTTGCTTTATGTAATAAATAAATTCTTCTGTTTCTTTTTGATATGGGCTGAAATCCGGTAAATGGTTGGATAGCGTTACAAATTCATCTACAAGCTCGTCATGGATTCTCATTCCTTCCCTACAGGCTTCATCAAAAGACATTTTATTATGATACATCAGTAATTTGATAATATTGAACATTTCTGATTCTATCGCAAGTTCTTTTCCGATAGTTGCAAAATCGTTCTGTAAAGCAACAATAATTGACTGCAGCATAATTATGCGCTGGATAACAGTATGATTATAAATAAAATCAGGCAAAGCAAATCCCGTTGTTGGGCAAATCAAATCAACAAATGGAATCATACCTATTGAATTGGCACGAATTAAATGAAATAAAGGAATGGGAGGAATTTCCTTACTGATTTTATAAGGAGATTCTTCCATAATTCCATCAGTAACAAAATTATACTTATATTTTTTAGCCATTCGTTCAAGCCAGAAATCTGGCATTCCAAGTGCTATCCACTCTTTTCTATTGGCTTGCATCTGGCGGAATATTCCTATTTCGCCAGGTTTGGGGTCATCCCCCATCATAACTTCAAAAATCCGGTCTCTAAAACCTGCAATTTCTTTTATGGGTAAAAGTTCAGCATAATCATCAGTTACTGTCATATATATTGCAAAACGTGTAGCATGAAGAATTCTTTCTTTTTCAGCAGCACCGGGTACCATAAAAGGACCTACATCTATCAAACGCATTTTCCTATATCTTGCCATGGATTCTTTTGAAAGAAACTGATAATCCTGGTCATACCAGATAGTTTCTTCTTGGTCTAAAGTTCCTGCAAAAGGACTTCGAAGAGTTTCCCAAGGATACACCGGCTTTGGTACATTAAATTGTTTGTTCATAATATGTTGTTTTAATTTTAATAGAATAAAAATTACATTTTCAATAATCTCGTTTTTTTCAAATTGCAATATGTAATTGGAAATTTTGTCGATTTTGGTATTAAAATTGGCTCAGCCTTTCTTTCAATTCATTTGTCTGAGGAAACTCCATAGCATTATAACGGTCAAGCTTAGTGGATATATTTTTCCAGCCGCTCAATACCATACTCATATAGTGTACCCAATTGACCACAGCCTCGTGCCATATACCAAAGTCTGGAAGTGAAGCCTGCAGGGCTATAAACTCCTTAAGATCTTCATTATGGAGGCGCAGGTCTTCCAGGCAGGCTTCCTCTAACGAGATGCTGTGTTCATTCTGGATTACCTTCACAATATTATAATAGATACTGTCTGTCGCTTCATCTTTTACTACAGATTGAACTTCATTGAAAAAAGTTACCAGATGACAGGCAAGTGCCTGAAGACGGCGGATCACCGGATGATCATGAATTTCCGGCGGCAGGGTGATTCCTGTTTCAACTTCAGTAAGCTGCAGGAAAGGATACAGGCAGATGGAATCTTCCCTTAAGACAATGCATTCTGCCGTTGTAGGAAACATCTTATTCTTTTTGTATTCCTGTTCCTTCTTAAGCCCGCTAAAATACCTACTGATCATCTGTGTGAAACGATACATGGATTCTTTTGGAATAAACTGAAGTAATTCCTGTCTTAACGAAGCAAGCATAGAAGCTAAAGGTATTGTAGACTGAGAAACAGACATTTCACCATTCAATATAGCAATGGATTGAGCATGTACATCATCAATGTCATCAGGCTTACTTTCTTCATACAGATCATCATTGTAAAGTGTCCAGAGCATCAGTCTGCAGATAGGCCGGAAACGTTCAGCAGAAGCGGTAGGAAACCATTGGGCAGCGATGTGGGCCGTTTTGGTTTTTTTGTACTTCTTACGCAGATCAGGATTATTTTGATACAGCCACATGTATTCACCATCAATCCATTGATTTTCGGTGATTTCCTGCAATTGATCCGCATGGGGATTTTTTAAGGTTGGGAACGGATACCTGAACTTTGTACGAAGAAGTTCAAGAGGGTTAAAATTTTCATTACTCATGATTATATGTTTTAATGGTTTTTATCTTTTATTGTATAATCGTTTTATTTAAATATATAGCTCTTTATAAAACAGCAGCTATGCTTTTAAAAACATATTACACTAATTACCAATAAGATACATTCATGAATGAAATAAATGTACAAATTAATTTTATTAAATAATACGGAATTTCACTATATTATTAAATATATTTATAATACTGAATAACAACAACTTACAGATCTTCAATGATGATAACTCAAATTTACACATCAGATTATCAACAAATTAACACTTCAAAAAGAGATAAATATTTAATATTTTACCTGTAATCAAATAATTAATATAATTATATTATGATTGATTTTATAAGATTGTTGAAAAAAAAAGTAATAATGGAAAAAGATACCAGATCTTAAAATATTCCAATGGGAGTATTCCACAAAAAAGAACTCCTGCTGAAAAATCTACAGGAGTCATTTAATGATTTTTGATATATACTAATCGTCCACCCTAATCAATTACCGGAAAAGACCCCAAAGTAAATTGTACGGTTTTTTCCTGATAAATATTCGGATTCATGGCATTGGGCACTACTAAAGTCAAATTAGTCCTCTCACCAGGCTCATAATTTTTTAAAGCATCTGAAAATGTTTGCGCATCATATACGGAATAAGAACCTACTTTTTTAACCAAAGTACCGGGCAGGATATTATTAAGATGTAAAGCTCCGCCTAAAGTTGTTGGACCTATCAGTACCCCTTTTACATTCTGCAAAACGGTATTATATCCGTTAAAAATATACAGCTGTACATCCCATGGAATAACATCTATAACTCCTACAGAAGCTCTAAACTTCATATCCTCTTTGGCAATAACAGGTTGAGTAACCGCATGCTGGACCGATATGGTTTTCGTATGACTATAATCCTCCACCATCTTTGTCATTTCAGTACTGTTCAGCACCCTTTTAAAGGTGGTGTTACCACGGGCTTCATTATTCCCCCATCTTACTCCATTGGCTATAAATCCTATATAATCTTTTCTGCCAAGAGCGGCTACAGCTGCTTCGATATTAGGAGTTAGGTTAGGATCATTTTTTTGCAATGATTCTGCAAACTGCAAATGTAAATTCTGCAATTTCTCGTTTCCTTCCGCTTTTGCTTTTTCGGCTGCCTGAAAGTGATTTTTAATGGCTTCTTCCCGAGAGATATCAGGAAAGAATTTTTCTTCAAACTGATAAATCATATCATCATCCGCATCATACATTTCGATTCTTGTATTATTAATTTTTTCAGCATCATACTGACTGTCAACCTGCTGATTAAATGAAGACTTCATCGATTTCCTGCTGCTTCCTAAACCGAGAAAGGCCCATCCGCTTGATCTCTGGCTGACACTGCTCTTTTGAGCATCACTTAAAAATTGGTTAACAACTGTACTCCCATCTATATGCGCATTAATATAACTGTTTTTAGAATTCTTAAATTTATAGCTAACCGATATATCACCATTTCCGTTGGCCAGCAGATTCTTAACATATTCCGTAGGATTTTCAATACTTATATTTTTAAAGCTTTTATTTCCAACCAGAGTTCCTGAAATGCGCTTGCTGTAAACAACCTCCCCTCCTGCTTCCACAATGAATTCTACCTCAGTAGGTGAAATGATCTGGCTTTGAAAATTTGTATTATAATCATTAATCAACTGTTCCTGAGGAGCCAGCATGGTAGTTTCATACTGCTTGGCTAAGGAAAAGAAATGATTGGTCAATCCAGGATTAGTAATCAGGTAAGGTGTTAACACGGGCTGCCCGTTTGTATTTTTTAGAATTGGAGCATAAAAGGCTGCTATTGTCGTGCTTCTTATTGCAGCACAAATCGATGCTTTCTGGCTTTCATTGGGTAATGCCAGCTCCTGAGTTACCGGAATAATCAACGTCCGGATTTGATCAGAACTCTTGGATGTTTCATTTCCTTTATTGTCTATATATTTAATATTATTGATATCAAACTTAAGAATAGGCAATATAAAAACCTTAGCAACAGTACCCTTGGCAACATTTTCATAAAAGCCGTGGGTGTTGTAAAGCGCATATTTCCCTTTACTATCTATAGCTGCATAATTCTCGACTGAAAATTTGTTTGAATTTGGTGTCACTTGCGACCAAATAACTCCGGTATTGGCAAAAAGCAATACCATGATTACATAAAAATTTTTCATGATTAGTTTATTTAAAGGTTACTATAATGTTTTTATCAGGAGTACTGTTAGGATTTGAGGTTCCGTAAAAAGCATCTTTCAATTTACTGTATGCGAGTTTACTATTTCCTACAATACAGCTTTTAATATCTGTTTCCATTCCCACCAAAACACATCCTTTGATCTGCTTTGTATAGTTTCCCATATGAATTTGTACCCCATCTCTGTCTGGTACGTTTTCAAGCTGTATTCTCCATCCGTCATTTTTATCATATCTCAAAATGCCGTTATAGGATCCGGGAGGAATACAACTGATATTCTTTGTATTATTTTCCCATGGCAGTTCCAACGTATGGCAGATAACTTTTTTATCTGCAATGAGATATCCTAAGGTACAGGCCGCCGATGACAGTTTTCTTTCAATCACTATTTCAAAATTTCTTTGCCCAAAAAGGCTGCCTGAAAAAACAGCGGTTAATACAATTACAAGTAAAGTTGTTTTCATGATTTTATATTTTAAGATTGAGGATAAACCTGTATTAACGATATTGATTGATTTCATAGTAAAATTACATGTAAATCAACTGCCTGTCTATAGCACTTTTGTGTAATATTTCAGCTTCCGGATTTCTTTATACTATGCCGGATAATCCATTTATAATCATAAAATGAAATCAATAAAAATCATTTTTCAAGTAGCATTGAGTAGCTTTTTCAGAGGTTTCTAATAAGGAAGTAGATATTGAGTATTACAATCTAAAAGTTTAGGTATTTTCTATCAATATGAAAAAAATAGGCTGCATTACAATAAAGATTATCAGATTTTCATCCTACGACCATCCATACAGTAAACCCTTAAACGGCTTCACTTACATAAAAAACACCACCACTTATTAACCTCTCCTTTGCATTGAATATCTTATATCTCATTTTTGAACTATAAAATAAGCGGTATCCGAAAAGCTTTATATAAAAGAGTAGGAAAATAAAAACATTTTGTATTATGAAAAATCTAAAAAAACTTTCAAGAAATGAATTAAAAACAGTAACAGGAGCTGGAGCAATTGGCGGCCCATTTCCGTCAGTATGCATATACACTCATCAATGGTGTGAAAAAGTAAAAAAATGCATCCCAAAAACAATAGATTGTAGTCAAATTGAGATTCCCCAGCCCATTTAAAAATAAAAGTTCAACCAATTTTGCGGCAATCTTTTGGTGCATTTCAGAAAACTATAATAGAATAACTAAATAAAAAAAAATCCTGCAAATCAATGATTTCGCAGGATTTATCTGTTAATATTAAAGTCAGAAATTTCATAATCAATACAATAAATCAGTTTTAATAATGTTAAGATAAGGTATTCAATATACTTAAATGTAATTATAATTTATAAGCGAACTTTAGGGTAAGGAATCTGAAAGAAATCCTGATAACAGCCCGAATTTAATGATATTTTTATACATTTATATAAGTTCAACTCAAGCTTCAAAATAAGTACCCAAATATCCTAACTATGCCACATCGTTTGATATTTAAACTCATTTTAGCTTTATAATGTGCCTTTACATAACAAATTAATCATTTTATTGAAGCTTAACTATGTACGTTATTACAGACCAATTAAAGAATTTAGGATTTAGCATCAACACATTGAATAATATAATACAGAGAAATAATAATAAAAGAAGTTTTAATACACTCGAGTATTTCTGTATTTATATCATTATCGAAGATATCACATTAGAGATAGAAAACATTCCACATTCCGTAAAAGGCGGTCATATAGCATTTGTAGGTCCTCAAAAACAAATTGTATTTGGTGAAACTAAACGAGGTGAGATTTATGTGATTGCATTTTCCTCAAGTTTTTATGAAAGATCTGCAAAAGACAGCATGTTTATCAATTCAAGGCTTTTTTTCAATTATGATTCTGATGTTTTTATAGCACCTTTTGAAAATATTAAGGAAATGAACATTGTTTTTATGGGAAGGATGCACAACTTTCAGCATAAAGATGAAAGTCTATATGTTTCTGCAGCCCATAACGCTATTGAAAGATTAATTCTGGATGCATTTTTACATATCCCGGCAGAAACACTGAAAAAAGACATCAAATTTGATTATCTCCACTATGTCAATAGATTTAAAGTGCTTTTGCAGAGAGACTATAAAAAAGCTAAAAAGGTTTCCCACTATGCTAATGAACTCAATATCACTCCCAGAAAACTAACTGAAATGACCGAGTATGTTCTGGGAAAAACTGCCAAACACATTATTATTGAAAAACTTATTAATGAGTGTAAAAAATCCCTTAGTTTTTCAGGCTACAACATTTCTGAAATTGCTTATGATCTGGGATTCAGTGATGAAGGAAATTTCAGTAATTTTATTAAAAAACATACAGGAAAAAATCCCTCAGAAATGAAATAATGTAAAAATAATATTGTATTTTTGGATAAATAACAGATCAGTGAAAAATTAATATATGTTGAAAAGATATATTTTTTCAGTAATTTTCTTTTTTGTTTCCATGAGCATCTATGCGCAGACGGATAATGTTCAGGTGAATGTAAGACTTTATCCTACACAAATGCTGGCGCTTGGAGGTGACAGCGAAATGGCTGATGATACAGATGAAAGTATCCAGCCGGAAATAAGTTCTGTAATCATTTCAAGTCCGTCAGGCTTTCAGCTGGGAATTCAACAGGATGATAAGGACGAGTATAACCTCATCAAAAGTCAGGATGGAGTTATAGAAAAAAAATTCATGATAAATCAAAAAATAGATAAAATTATAAAACTGTTTAAAGATAAGTCTACTTCTATGATGTTAACTTTAATCTCTCAATAGGCCGTTCTATAGCTTATTTATCATGCAATAAATATTATTTTTTTTAATTTTCAACCATCCGTTTTTAGTAAATTGACAATAATGTAATATTTATTTAATAACATTAACAATATTTTTAATTTTTAATTAACTTAAATCCGCATATTTCTTTATAAAATACTTTTTTTCAGCAAGATTATTTCCAAAACCAAATTTACAAATCTTTAGTACTTTTTCACAAAATAAGTACCTATACCTCTTTCTACATTTGCACCTGAAAAAAACAAGAATTAATATACTATTAAAACTCCCGTTATTTTATGAAGAAATATATTGTAGCCTCCATGTCGCTATTTGGTTTTGTTGCATTCAAGGCTCAGCAAAATGTAACTTTAAATGTTAGATTAAAACCTATCCAAACGCTTATCGTTAATCCTTCTCAAAAAGTTGTTAACTTAGACTATAAAAACAAAGATGACTATGCAAACGGAGTATCTTCTGTAAATGCTGACCATTTAAGTATTTATAGTACAGGAGGTTTCCAGGTTAAAGTAAAAGGTGCCAATGCAGCATTGCAAAGTGGGGCAAAGAATATCCAGGCCAATACAATCCAGATTAAGGCCAGTGCCGGAACTGAAGTTCTTAACGGAGCTCAGTATGCACAGAATGTACAGCTTTCAGCTAATGACGCAATATTAGTAACATCCGCTAATGGTGGTGTAGACAAAAAGATTAACATTGAATATAAAGGTGCTGGAGCCAATGCTTATCTTGACAATTATATTGCAGGTCAGGATCCTACCGTTTATACAACAGAGTTGACATATACTATTATTTCTCAATAAGTATTTAAATATTATATAAACTACTATAGATAAAGTGTTACAAATTGTAGCACTTTATCTGTACTTTAATAGCAAAGTATAATAATGAACCGATCTTATATCTTCATTGTATTCTCTTTACTCCTTTTCTGTTCTCAACTCAAAGCTCAGACAGGTGTATCTGTGTCTCCTCCCAGACTTTATTTTGAATCTGATGCAGGAAAAAGCACTACCCAGAAAGTAACCGTAACCAATGTAAGTGCAAAAAATTCTTTGGATATGGCTGTCAGTTTAGGTGACTGGGAATATAATGAAACAGGAGAAAACAAAATGTCTCCGGCCAATACGCTGCCAACATCTTGCGCCAGCTGGATATCTATAAAAAATGAAGACACCTATTTTACCCTAGCTCCCGGGGAAAGAAAAGATATTGATGTAACCATAACTCCTCCCGGCACGTTGTCAGATCAGATGTTAGCCCATACTGCTGTTCTGTATGTGAGCCAGATGAATCCCGTGAATGATGTAGATAATAAAGGAGCCAATATAAAAGTAAGTATCCGTTCAGGAATTAAACTCTTTCATAAGTTAACTGCCAAAGCCAGTAAAAAAATTGAAATCCATAATCTTACCCTAGCTCAGTCAAAAAAAGACCTCACCATCTTGTTCGAAAATCAGGGTAATATATGGACAGATGGAAAAATACAAACAGAACTTGTCAATACAGAAAACGGCAATAAAGTTTCACTTGATCAGATTATTTTCTATACTATGCCCGGAAATAAAAGAGAAGTGAATATACCTCTTCCTTCAACCCTTTTAAAAGGAAAATATACTGCATCGGTAATGATTGATTATGGAGACAACAATAATCTGGAGCTGGCAGAGCTGAATTTTACGCATGAATAAAAAACTGTTTCTTATCCTGTTATTGATCTCCATGAGCTGCTTTTCACAAATTTCATACAGCTCGTGGGTAAACAGTTATCTGCAGATTAATTCTTATAACGGCAATACAAATCCGGATGCGTACACGCTTACCTTATCGGGTAATGGAAATATCAACATCCCTTATTGGAGGGTTTCGGTAAGGTTGAAACAGCCTATCACGTCCAATAATGGAAATTATATTTTACCTGCGAATAAAATTTCTTTTCAGCCGGTTTCATTCTCAGGAAAGGCCTACCCTAACCCTGTTCCGTCTATCCCGCAAATTGGCATGCCGCTTAATGTGATTTTGAAAGAAGGGCAAGAAGTTTTCTTAATTCCCCAGTCAAATGCAGCATTATTTAATCAGCCCGCACAACCGAATGGTTATTATAGCCTTCAGATTAAATACAGCATGAATCTGGCAGGAGGAACCTATCTGGGAGCATATCCTGCCTGGATTACTTTTACAGCGCCATTACAGTTTACTGCTTATGATCAATACAACAATATTATTGGTACTATGGATCATAATTTTCAATTTCAGATTGGCACGCTTTCAGGAACTCCTACGGATATTCCGGAGATGTCTATGAAGTTTGGAGCTGCCGCCATGAACGGCACTCTTGAATTTAAAAATATACAGGATTACGTAAATGGGGCTAATGTAACGTATTCTAATGCACTTATTGTAAAAAGCAATACGAAGTATCAGATCAAATTAAAATCCCTTCAGACTCAGTTCAGTTCATCTGCCGGTAACTTCCTGCCTCTTGATGCAGTACAGCTTAATCTGATTCCTATTTCAGGCAACATGGGAACTGTATATACTGTTTTGCTGAGTACGGCGCCCCAAATTATCGCAGCTGGTAGTTCTACACAGAATACTGAGGTTTATTATGACATGAAGTATTCTACTAAACCTAATGATCAAAGATTTATCAATGCCAAAGCAGAAGATTATACGACAACCCTACAATTCGAGATTACTCCTCAATAATTTATAATGCTTCATAACAGGCTGTTCAGGAAAATAATACTTTTTATTGTGATCCCGTTTTCCATTTGGATTTCGGCTCAAACTGGTACAGCTATAAGCATGGAGATCCGTAATGAGCCCAATCAGGCTAATCCTAACATTATAGAAATCCTGCTCGTTTTGAAAAACAATGAAAGCAAACATTTCAAAGGCAAGGTTGAAGTCAGGACTCCCAAAGGTTTCAGAACAATATCTGACAGCAATTCAGAGATAGAACTGAATCCTGGCCAGAATCTGTTTATTCCCATCAAAATACTGACCAGCAACACTATCATCTCCGGTAAAGCAGATCTCACATTCACCATTACTGATGAAAAAAATCAAGAGGTTGTAAAAAAGAGCCTTTCCTATGTGGTGATGGAGAATAACAACATGAAGATAACAGCTGAAAATCCTGTTGTCTACATGGGAACTTATAAAGATTCTCTGGAAGTCCGGGCAAGGGTTTCCAATTTAGGAAACAAAAGACAACATGTTACCCTTGTATTTAAAATTCCTGAAGCTGCCCAGAAGAACCTTTTTATTGAAAAAAAAGGAACTATCGACGTGCAAAAAGATTCTGTATTTGTTTTTCGGTTTCTGCCTTCCGGAAATCTGCTTAAGAGCCCTCAGTTTACCATTAATATTGCAGGTTTCAGAGAACCGGACAAGGAAATTTTTGGTAACACTTCTATATCGGTACAAAACGTTTCTTCTACCCAGCGTTATCAGGATATGGAGTTCGATATATTTTCAAATTACAGCAAAAACACCATCACTGCGAGTTATAGACGTGTTGGCAACACTACAGATATGTATCAGCTGATGGGGTCAGGCGGCTTTAATCTTCCTTCAGGTTATATGTTTATCCGCGGTAATATTTATACGCTGAACAATCAAAGAGATCCTGTTGTAAGCAATACCTATATATCTTATCATAAAGAGCAAAGTGAATTCACTTTAGGGAATATCAGTAAAATTATGGAAGTCTCCTTATTTGGAAGAGGTGCAGAATATGCTTATACTTCTTCAGATAAAGACAAGAAAATAGAAGTAGGTTTTGTAGATCAGAGTTTCAGTCTTATTGAAAGAAATTCTTTTCTGAAATACGGATACGGTTTTTATGCCAGAGGAATAATGGGCGCTCAAAATGCATCGAAAAATTTCTCAGCAACCTATATTTTTAAAAATGACCCTCATGAAAAAGCGAATCATCATGTCTTAGGTACAGATATTCAGTATTCTTTCAATAAAGAATGGAAAATGAATTCCAAAATATACAGTGGTTTAAGTTATTATGAAAATACGCATCTTACCCAGCCTTCTCTGGCTTTGGAAACACAGTATTCAGGAAGTATCAAAAAAGTTAATCTGAATGGAAACTATTTCTACAGCAGTGACTATTATCCTGGAAACAGAAGAGGAATGCTGCAAATACAGCAGAATTTTTCAACCCCCATTTTTGAAAACCACTATTTGTATGCGAATGCGATGATCTCTAACTTTTCACCAAAATTTCACTCTTACAACAATGATTTTAAATCAAATACCATAAGAGGAGATATTGGAATCAATTTCGCGAAAAGGAAAAATTCCGGATTTGCTGTGGGCATGCAATATCAGGAGGAAAGCTCTAACAGCTACAATAATTTTTTTGATACTTCAGGAAATCAGGAACTGCAAACACTGAAAGCACTTAGAATCATTCAGAATACAACATGGATAAGCAATAATAGACAACACTCTTCATTACTTGCACTGGAAGCAGGGTCAGTCCAGTATCCCGATGGCCACAATGCAGAATATCAGATGAAAATCACTGGTAATTACAGTTATAAATGGTTCAATATAAACGGAATATATCAGCATGGCAGCTATTACCTTTCCGAATTTGCTTCATCCAGAAATTTCAATGAGGACATCATGTATAAGAAATTTTCAGTATCCGCTTTTGTCAATAAAAACCTGTTTAGCAAAAAGCTAAATATTACTTCAGGATTATCCTATACTGATGATATTTTATATGGTAAGTCTCCTTCGGGATTTGTTAACCTGAAATATACAAAAGAAAAATATGGAGTATTCCTGAATTCTTCCTGGTTTAATTATTCTTCCAACAATTTCAGCAATAATTTTTTTACTATTGAAGCAGGTGTCACCCTGAACCTTCAACCTAACAGACTTATCGCCAGCAAAAAAGGAGAAATAGCTGCATTTGTATTTTATGATAATAATAATAACAGTGTCTATGATGAAGGTGACCAAAGTGCTGAAAATTATATTATTATGATCAATAATATCTCTTTCAAAACAAATCATGATGGTAAAATTGCGTACAAAGCTATTCCATATGGTCAGTATATGCTGAAACAGGTGATCCAGCAAGGATGGTATTATAATGAACTGGAATTTGAAGTAAAAAAAAGCAGCTATTCTCTTCAAGTTCCGCTCCATCAAAATGGAACAATGCTGGGAAAAATCACTTATGAATTTGACCCTAAAAAAGCATTGGAATTTGAACCTAAAACTGCAGGAATTATTTTCAGCATCTATGATAAAGATAAGTTTATACAGCGTGTGGTTACAGATGACAATGGCGAAATCGGCTCTTTCCTGGGGTCTGGAAATTACAGAATAGAACTTGTGGAAAGTTCGTTACCCGCAAACACCTATTGTGAGAAAATAAACCGCCACTTTACAGTTCAAGCAGGGAAAATAATAAACCTTGAACCCTTTATCATCAAAGTATCAGAGAAAAGGATACACGTCAAGAAATTTGGAAATTAGACGAAGAAAGGCCTTTTAATTGTAAAATATATTGATTAGAAACTTAACATAAAAAAATAAGTGTTTCATAATCTCCATTAAATTATTTGTTTTTATAAAAAAAATCACTATATTGATATATGAAAAAAAATGATCTTCAGGACAATATAACACACGCAGGTAAGGTTAATGAGAGAACTAAAGCCTTAGAAATCCTTGAAAAAGCAAAGAAAACACAGGGAAAAATTACATTTCTGCGACAAGGCGTAGGAAGAAATTTTAAACCTAAAAACGAGGAATAAGATAAGACCAAATCATTAGGGAAGCCATTTTAATTTCCCGCAGTGTACGGATTTCATATTTTAATTTAACATTTATCAGATATTACAAAAATCTTCTCAAAGAGAGGGTTTGGTATACATATGTTCTCATATTTTTATTCCCCCATTAACTAATCATAAAAGCTCCGGATATCGGGGCTATATTTTTGCTAAAAATCTATATTTGTGTGTGTAAACAAAAAAGCTCCTAAAAAAGGAGCTTAGTGACCGCAGAAGGATTCGAACCCTCACTGTCGGAGCCGAAATCCGAAGTTCTATCCATTAAACTATGCAGCCGTGTTCATAAAACAATACGTAATGAGTAATCTCAAAATACCATTGTCATGATTTCGACTGCGAAAATACTGATTTTTTTACAATTTATAAAGTCTGCAAAAGTTTAATTACAAAATCATTGATAAGGTAGATTATCTTTTTGCAGCAGGATCAATGGGGAATATTATGAAGAAAAAGAGCAAACATTTAAAGTTCAGATGTTTAAAAAATAAAATATGTAACATTCAAAATAAACTTCAGACTCATATCATAAATATAAAGCACATTTCAAAGATCAAAAATTATGAGAATTAAAATATTATCAGCCTTTCTGTTTTTCTGGACAGCTGTATTTTTTGCACAGAATACCCCATCCAATGATGAGTATACCAAAGCTAAAGAAATCATTAAAGATCTCGACTCCATTGTTTCCCCCAATGGGATTCAGGAAAGTTATCCTGTTACCATAGGAAGTATAAAACAGCAGGTATATGTAAGAGGACAGAATAAAGAAAATCCAATTATACTGTTTGTTCACGGAGGGCCCGCCTCTCCTGTAGCTCCGGTTATGTGGATGTTTCAAAGACCCATTGAAGAGTATTTTACAGTCGTTAATTATGATCAGAGAGCTGCAGGAAAAACCTATGCTATTAATGATACCGTTAATTTGGGAAAAACCATACATATTGACCAATATGTAAAAGATGTGATTCAGCTAACGGAATATATTCAGAAAAAATACAATAAGAAAAAAGTGATATTGATGGGCCACAGCTGGGGAACGATTGTTTCCATGAATGCTGCCTTAAAAAGACCTGATCTCTTCTATTCCTATGTTGGAATAGGTCAGATTATCAATACCAAAGATAATGAGCGTTTAAGCGTAGAGTTTGCTTTAAAAGAAGCAACCCGTTTAAAAAATGAAACTGCCATAAAAGAATTGAAATCCATTGCACCCTATCCCGGAAATCAGGCGATTACACGGGAGAGAATTATTATTGCAAGGAAATGGCCGCAATATTATGGTGGTTTAACGGCTTTCAGGAATAATTCAAGGTATTATTTCCAGGCCCCTCTGCTCTTCTCAGAATATTCTGAAAAAGATCTTGATGCCCTTGGCGGCGGAAGTCTTTTTACATTGAAAAAACTTTTACCAGAGTTTTTGAATGTTGATTTCAAAACCGTAAAAAATTTCCCTATTCCCGTTTTCATGTTCATGGGACGCCACGATTATACAACCCCTTCTGAACCCACCAATGCATGGTTACAAAATGTAAAAGCTCCTGTAAAAAAAGGAATCTGGTTTGAAAATTCAGCACATTTAATTCCTTGGGAAGAACCCGGAAAAATGCTGGTTACCTTATTGAATGACGTCTTACCAACTGCTAAAGACAAGTAATAAAAAAACCTTACATCCTGAAATGTAAGGTTTTTGTTTTATTGAAATATCTTAAAGTTTAGAATGTAATTTTCACTCCTCCTAAAATCTGTGCACCCAGGACTTTATAGCCTTTGTACGTCTGGTATTTTGAGCTCAGAAGGTTATTTCCGAGTGCGAAAACGCTGAAGTTTTTGTGAATTTTATACTCTGCAGAAAGATTTAAATCAGCATAACCACCCACTTTATCGTTTGTATTCTCCGTAGACTGGTAGATTACCGGAGATCCCACTCCTTCAATGGCAAAAGAGTTTGTCGTTCTGTCACTTGCAAAGATTCCTTTAAATCCTAACAATAGTTTTTTGTCAAGCATCGTATATTTTGCCCCGATGCTCGCATTGAACAATGGAACGTTATAAATATTGTCGTAATTCTTAAGATCATACTTTGTAAATCTTAATTCTCCATCTAAAATCAGGTTTGCTAATGGGAAATACTGCACGCTCCCTTTGATATCGCTTACATTTCCATCATCATAGACCGCAGAGAATGTATTGGCAAAGTTATAGGCAGAACGTTCAACAGAGGTATTATCAAAAAGACCATTGCCCTTAAAGAACATAATATCTCTCATCTTTCCATACCCTGCAGAGAAGTCGTATTTCAGCGTTTCGTCAATGTCTCCTCTCAATCCTACATAAAAGTGATATTTGGTCTCTGTAGGCTTTAAAAACTGATCAGAAAGGATGAATGGATTCGTCTGTAACATATCTCCGTAAGTATTCAGTTTCAGGCCTCCGTCTACCCCACCATAGAATTTAAATTCTTTGGCTGCAGCAAACTGAAACTCTGCCTGCGGGAACCAATAGGTCTTATTATTTTTTTGCTGTTCCAGCTGATCATTAGAGTTTTTAGCATTCAGGAAAGAGAATGATGAACCTAACATTAAATAGGAATCACCTTTTCTGAACGTCACTTTCGGAGTCAGGCTGGTATTGAAGAAATTGGAAGAGTTTTTATCTCTGATGGCAAAATCAGTCTTCACCGCATCCAATCCTACTCCAAGATCAGCATTCAGATTGATTCCTGATTTTCCTAATTCTACCGCATGCTTGGAAAAGTTGGCAAGAATGGAAACCTGGTTTTCCTGAGTATCAAAATGATCTTTAAGGAATGATGATTTTACCCTTACATCATTTAAGATTTCATTGGAATAAAAGTCATAATATCCGTTTACTTTAAACTGATTTACTTTTTGCTTCAGATCAAGCTCACCAGTCGGCTGCATCGCATAGATCCCGTAATAATTATAGTTGTCTAAACCATATTCAGCATTGATATTGAATTTTCCTTTTTCTCCGTAAGAGTTCAGGAAAGCACCAATATTAGCAGAAGTCTGTCCGGATTTCCAGTCATACTCTTTTTTAAGACCATTAGTAGAAAGAACGTGAACATCCGCTCCCACTTCAAATTTATTTTCAAGGGTCTTGGAGATGTTTCCATCTACTAAGATTTTACCGTAATTACCCATTCCGAACTGGAAATAATTATTTTGAGCCGTTCCGTCAAATTTCGGAGCAACATCCTCACCCTGAATCGTTGAAGTTTTGAAATCAGAAACAGCAGGAACATCCGTGATGGTATATTTCACAGGAGTCTGCGATTTCTCTTCCGGCGGATAGTTTTTAATGGTTTCCACAGAAGTCTTCTTCTTCTCGATCTTCTTCACTTCCGGCTCTCTTTTTTTGTTAAGAACCAGTTTTTCCTCCTTGATCTGGGAAAACGCCACTGACGAAATTCCTAAAAATAATATGGATAATATTTGAATCTTCTTGTTCATATTTTCTTTATTTGAAAAAAATATATAACGGGTTTTACTTATTGGAAGCAATATAATTGCCTAATAAAGCTTTCCCTGACTGTTTTGAAAAAGTTCTCCCTAGTCTGAATATATTAAACAGCCAAAGGCTTTGATAAACTTGTAATTTGTATTGATAATTTTTCGTTGTACTGTTCTCAGCTACATCATAACTGTAAGAAATATCATACGGAAATCCTGAAGGCAATAACCCGACTGTAAGCATACTCCCAATCATAGGATTTCCACATGGAGGAGTACGGGTAAGCATCGGATGCAGTGTTATTTTAGCTGTATGGGTACTGTCTTCTACAATTTCATAAATATCTGAATGTTTTAAAATCTCAAATTCATTCTTAAGCTCTTTGTTCACTACAAAAGCCTTTTGCTTCGGAAAGTCAGTTTTTGCGCGATTATACTCTTTAGGATATGCACTGTACGATGGAATGCAGCTCCAGAGTGAAGCCGAAACTAAGAAAGAATAAATAGCAATTTTAAAAACCTTCATGTCCTATTTCTTAATCTGTTTTTTAACTTCTTTTGCTTCTGCAACAATTTCAGGGAAATCCTTATAGTTCGCAATGATCTGATCACATGTATAACTTGCCTGGTAGTTATCCTTCAGGCCGATATAGTTTTTCGCCATCAATACCAAAGCTTTTGCTCCCCAGAATTCTTCTGATGCATAGTTATTGGCAAGCTTAAAGATCGTCTCATTAGAAGATTTGAACGCTTTCCCTTTGTTCTGATAATAGGCTTTTGCATATAAAGCTTCTGCAGCTACTGAAGTGTTGGATGATTTTTCAAGAGAAACATACGCAGACTGTGCATCTTTATCTTTTCCTGAGTTCATCAGACTTCTTGCTTTAATCACTTTCGCAGTTTCAATAACAGCTGCCGAGTTTTTAGAATTAGCAATTACGGCATTGGCTAATTTTTCAGCTTCAGAGAAATTATTTTCTTCTGCATACAGCTTCATCAGCTCAACATTTGCATAATTTTTAATGCTGATATTGGAAGAGTTTTTAATTCCCTCAAGGTACTTTTTCGCTTCTGCAGTATTCCCTTGTGCAATAAAGATTTGAGCTAAACGAGTTTGTGCATCATCCTGGTAATCATTCTGAATTCCAGCAACTTCCTGAAGCACAAGTAAAGCTTTAGTTGAATTATTAGTTTGGTAATAACTTTCCCCCAATTCATACTTCGCCTGGTACAATCCTTCCCCTGTTGGGTTCTGAGTCAGATACTTTTCGTAATAAGAAATTGCATTCTTATAATCTTTCTTCGCAAACAATTGTTTACCTGTTGACAGATTGATCTCATCAATTTCTGCAGCATCTACATTGACACCAATATTTCTTGCGAAGGCTTCATAACCTGAAACATCTCCGTTTTTCGTGAAGACAGGTTTCGCCGCCTGAACAACTTTCTGGGCATATGCTGTATTTTTATACTGCTCACCCAAAGATTTCAGCTCAGAAAGTGCTTTATCATTCTGGTTCTGATCAATATAATTCTGTGCTCTGTAGATTGAAGCATTAGCAATTAAATCTTTATCAGCAGATCCTTTAATCACTTTTCCGAAATAATCATTGGAGTTTGTAAAATCATCCTGAGCAGCATAGGCTGTTCCTATTTCGTATTGAGCATCATCGTAATATTCAGAATCCGGATATTTTGATAAAAGGTTTTTAAGGTTGGTAATTTTCGCCTGAGTATCTCCTTTGAATCCTAAAGCCATTGCTTTTTGGTACAAAGTATAATCCGTTGCATCTTCATTTTTATCATAGATGGCAATCGCTTCATTCAGATCATTATTGGCATAATGAATATCTGCCAGACGAAGTTCTGCATCATTTTTGAATTCCGGCTTCGGATTGGTAAGATATTGTTTGAAATAAGCAGCGGCCTGATCAAATTTCTTGGATTTAAAATAAGCATATCCTAAATCATAAGGAAGCTGTTGTTTTTCAGGGAAGTTTTCGTTCAGAAGCTTTTCATAACGAACAATGGCAGACGGATAATTTCCTTTCTGGTAATACACCTGTGCCAGCCAATATAAAGCTCTGCTGTTAAATTCTTTATTAAGATTGAAACCAAGGCTTCTTAAGAAATACTTTTCAGCCTCGTCATAGTTTCCTTTGTTGAATTCTTCAGTCCCCAATAAATAAGAAACCTCCTGGTCTACTTTATTGATCTCAGGAGTTGAACTCTGTAATCTGTCAATAGCGTTCAGAGTTTCTTTATAGTTTCCGGAATACAGATATGATTTTACCAATAATGATCTCATTTCTGAATCATTAGCTCCATTCTGATTGTCATTGATATAACTTTGGATTACCGCAGAAGGACTTTCAAACGGGTTTCCGATATCGTAACTTAATTTAGCATATTGCTCATGAGCCAGCTTTTTCACTTTTGCATCATAATCCATCTGATAAGAAGAACGGAATGCAGAAAGAGCTTCCTGTTTTTTGTCTACTGCCAGATAAGCATTTCCCAACTGGTAGTAAGCATTCTGTGCCAGGGCTGAATTGCTGTTCAGAAGCTGGTTGTAATAAGAAACTGCCTCATCATATTTTTTTAGCTGTGCAGCTACAAATCCCATCTCATACAAATCGTTTTCAGACGGATTCTGCTGTACACTCAGATAATCTTTCAAATGTGGATAAGCAGACGTATAATCATTCTTCATGAAATAACTCTCCCCGATAATCTTATGAACTTCTGCTTTATAAGAATCAGAAATATTTTCGTTCAACAAAGCATTTCCTTCCGTAATTGCCTGATCGTAGTTCTTATCATTGTAATACATCTGTACATAATAAGGACGTACCAGCTTTGAGAACTTATCCTGATCTTTTATAGAATCAAAATACTGGAAAGCTTTATCATTTTGTCTGTTGCTGTAATATAAATGCCCCAACATATAAGCGATTTCTCCTTTTTGAGACTGATCAGCTGTTTTATAAGCTTCCTCCAGGGCATCGATAGCTCCTTTAGAATCACCTGTCATAAATTTCGCATACCCAAGCTTCAGAATATACTGTGTATTCTCTTCTTTTGAAAGCTGATACTGGTTTACTTTTTTCAAAGTCTCCAAAGCTTTATCAAAATCTTTTTTTGCCAAGTAGTAATCTGCCAATGGAAGATTAGCCTGTGCAAAATAAGCAGAATTCGGATATTCTTTCATGAAAGCGGTTAATCCTTCTTCAGCATGATTTTTCTGAAGAATCACGCCAATCACATTATCAAAAAACTGCGCAGCTTCTTTTTTCGAACGAGACAAGTTCTGATTGTAGAAATATTGTCTTGCATATTCGTATTGAGAAGCGTTGTATATTTTGGTCTGATAAAGATTTTCGGCTAGATTAAACCTGTAATTTTCTTTCTGGGTAAAATATTGGGACTGCTGAGCATCGGAGATTCCGAAATAAGCTACTGCAGCCGCTAAAAGTATTTTTTTTGATTTCATTCTTCTTGATATAAGAAAATTAGTCTAAATAAGTTAACGAAAATATTAAAAACTTATTGTTTAAGCAAGTTTTAACAGATTTATTAGGTTTAAATAGCAATTTAGCAATGATGAAAAATTTCTCACCATTCAATGATAAAATTTACTACTTTCGTCTGATAAAATGTAAACAATTTTAATAATAAGTTATCAAAAACATATTTTAAGTTGATACTTTTTCAACAGCAGCTAAAAACATACCATAAACACACTATCACATGAAATTTAAGATACTTTTAGCATTAATTTTTGTAAACCTGCTGCAGGCACAAAAATTTCAGTTTCCAAAGACAGCTGTAACAGACTCTCTTATATTGGAAAAACAGATGCCAGGACTTGCTCTGCAAGTGATCCCCCAACTTCAGTCTGCAAAGTACAAACCGGAAAACAAAATCGACCTTCTGGACAATCTTTTCCGTTTACAAATGGTAGCTCAGGATTATAAAAATTCGTTGGCTTCTCTGTCAGAAAACCGTAATCTCTTTGCCGATCATCATATGGGAGACTATAGATTGATGGGCTTTGAATTGTACAGCATGGCTAAACTGGCACAAAAAGAAAGCAGCCTCTCTTTTTCTGATGCGCTTCAGAAGGTATTTAATCAAAAATACGAAAGCATTCCGGAAAAACTGATTCCCAGATTACCTCTTGCGGTTGACGGCAATGTGAAAGAATCCAGAAAACAAATGAATCAAATACTGGACGCGCAAAAGAACAAAGATAGTATTGATTACAAAACTGCTCTCTCACTATGCAAAAGTTATCTCAACTATAAAACATATTCAAGTATCAAACCTCAGGTGATGAAATTGCTGGCTTCAAAGGATAAGGAAAGATTCATTATTGAAACCAGAGATCTTAAGATAAAAACCGGGAATACCTTAACGATTACCATTGTCAGAAAAAAGGAAAACACTTCCCCACTTCCTGTTATACTTACCAATAATATTTATGCGGGTCCGTTTGATGAATTTTTTGGAAAGAGAGCGGCTACTTATAATTACGTAGGAGTTGTTGTCAATACCCGCGGCAAGAGAAACAGTAAGGATATAAATGATCCTTTTGAGCATGAGTCGGAAGATGTCTATGAGGTAATAGACTGGATAAGCAGACAGCCATGGTGCAACGGAAAAGTAGGAATGATTGGTGGAAGCTATTTAGGTTTCAGCCAGTGGGCAGCTGTTAAAAAACTGCATCCTGCATTAAAGACGATTGTACCGCAGGTTGCAGTAGGAATCGGGATAGACTATCCGGCACAAAATAATATATTTATGAGCTATATGCTGCAGTGGATACAGTATGTTACCAACAATAAACTTACTGATGAAGTAGACTTTAGCAATTTCGCAAAATGGAATTTAATCAATACAGAATGGTATAAAAGTGGAAAATCATTCAGGTCTTTGGACACGATAAGCGGGAAACCCAGCAAAATCTTTCAACGGTGGCTGGATCATCCGGGGTATGACCAGTACTGGCAGAAAATGGTTCCTTACAAAGAGGATTTCTCTAAAATCAACATTCCAATTCTGACAACAACCGGATATTATGATGATGATCAGATAGGCGCGCTGTATTATTTTAAAAAGCATCATCAATACAATAAAAATGCAGACCATTATCTGGTAATAGGTCCCTATAATCATGGAGGAGCACAGAGTTTCGGCTTTACTTATGTGAATGGCAGTCCTATTGATCCGGCAGCCAGAATAAGTATCGATGACCTTGCATTTTCATGGTTTGATTATATTCTTAAAGGAGGCAAAAAACCGGAAATTTTAAAAGACAGAATTAACTTTCAGGTGATGAATACCAATACGTGGAAACATGTTTCTGATCTTGACAAAATGCATACTTCCACTGTTAAATTCTATCTTCAGGACAAGAAAAACACCTCATCTGTGTTTAATAAACCGGATACCCAAAATTTCACAAAACAAATTGTTGATTTTAAAAACAGGGATCAGAAAGACATTTACTACAAAGTCAGTAAAAAAGACAGTATAAAAATGACTACTTCAATTGCTTTTGAAAGTGAAATATTGGATAAGGATATGATCATCAGCGGAAACCTTTCAGGATTCTTCAATGTTTCCATCAATAAAAAAGACTTTGATACTGACACCTATCTGTACCAGATTCAGCCGGACGGAAAATCATCTTTATTATCAACTCATATTGTGAGAGCCAGCTATGCAAAGAACAATGAAATAAGACAGCTTCTTGAACCCAATAAAATGGAGCAGGTTCCCATTAATAACTCGTATTTCATGAGTAGAAAAATAGAAAGAGGAAGTAAACTCCTATTATTGGTGGGGGTGAATAAAAACCCTAACTGGCAGATCAATTATGGGACAGGCAAGGATGTAAGTGACGAAACGATAAAAGATTCTGGGGAACCTCTGGAGGTAAAATGGTATAATGACAGCTATGTGGAAATACCTGTTTATAAGGATTAAAACCTTTTGTTTGAGCATTTTTACCTAAATGTTCTTAACAACTGTTAACATCAAAATAAAAAATCATTACATTTGCTTTTTTTCAAATCAAATATAGTTATTGAATGAGTCAACTTTTTAGAAGAAAAATCTATTCAGATACAGATACTTCAACGGGACTTTTAAGAGTCCTGGGTGTATGGGACATTGTATTTTTTGGTATTGCGGCTATTATAGGAGCTGGGAGTTTCAGCAGTTTGGGAGAAGCCGTTTTCAGAGGTGGTCCCGGTGTTATTCTTCTATATTTGATTTGCGGTTTTGCCTGTGGATTTACTGCCTTATGTTATGCTGAATTTGCCAGCAGAATTCCTACCGCAGGTTCTGCATACACCTATGCCTATGCGAGTTTTGGTGAGCTGATTGCCTGGATAATCGGCTGGGCCCTGATTATGGAATATTCTTTCGGAAATATTTACGTAGCCTTTTCCTGGTCGGACTATTTCACCAGTTTCTTAGGGCGTCTCGGAATGCATATCCCTGATTATCTGACCTGCAGCTATACTGAAGCAAGAAAAGCAGTTCAATATGGTTCAGAAAACAAAGAACTGTTAAATGCCTGGAAAACAGCTCCATTGATTGGAAGTTTGAAATTCATTGTAGACATTCCGGCATTGGTTATCAACGGTTTGATTACATGGCTTTGCTATGTAGGAGTAAAAGAAAGTAAAAACTTCAATAACTCTCTGGTTATCTTAAAGCTAGGTGTAATCATATTGGTTATCCTGGTTGGTTTTTCTTATATCAATACTGAAAACTGGACACCAATAAGCCCTACTACCGGAACACCATCCTTTATGCCAAACGGCTTTGCCGGAGTAATGAGTGCAGTATCCGGAGTATTCTTTGCTTATATCGGATTTGATGCCTTAAGTGTACTTTCTGAAGAGACCAAAGATCCACAAAAGACCTTACCAAAAGGAATGATTATCTCTCTTGTACTGTGTACGGTAATTTATATTGCCCTAACGCTTGTACTAACAGGGATGGTAGATTATAAAAAGTTTGATGGCGTAGGAGATCCGCTTTCATTCATCTTTGAAAAAACAAATGCTAATGTAGCCTGGATGGAACTTACCGTTTCTTTCGTTGCTATTGTTGCCATTACTACTGTATTATTGGTTTTCCAGATGGGGCAGCCGAGAATCTGGTATGCGATGAGCCGTGACGGACTGATGCCTCAGAGATTCCAGAAGGTACATTCAAAATATAAAACTCCTTCTTACGCAACTGTTGTTACCGGAATTGTAGTTGGTATTCCTATCCTATTCACAGATAAAACATTTATCCTGGATTTTACGAGTATCGGAACTATTTTCGCTTTCGTATTGGTATGTGCAGGGGTACTTATGCTTCCGGCCAAAGAGAAAATCAAAGGCAGATTTCACCTTCCGTATGTGAATGGTAAAATTATTTTCCCTGTTGTTTTCATTGGTAGTTTGCTGGCTTTCTATAAGTGGCAACCGGAGTTTTTTGACAACCTGATGAACTGGTCAGATCCTAATGAAGGAGAATTCAGAGCCTCTATTTTCTTCTTTATTATCATCAACCTGATCTTATGTGTAGTAGCTTTTGTCAAGAACTTATCATTGATTCCATTGGTTGGATTAAGTTCATGTCTGTATCTACTTACAGGAATGAGCCATGAAAACTGGTTCTGGTTCGGAATGTGGTTCCTGATCGGTATGGTTATTTATTTCTGCTACGGATATAAAAACAGTAAACTTGGAAAAGAATTAAAGAATAGCTAAAAAATAGCAGCAAAACTTTGAAAAGGCAAAATGGCAAAAAAGTCGAACATTTGAACAGACTGATTTGCGATTTTGCCTTTTTTATTTTTTACACTCTAAAAAAATCGGCCGAATTATTGCTATAACTTCAATAGAATCAACAAACTAACCCACCATGGCTGAAAGAATTAAAACCTACAGAGAATTTTATCTGTTTTACCTTACTGAACACAGTAAAACAGGAACCCGGATTTTTCATTTTATAGGAACACTGCTCATATTTTTCGTCATAGGATATGTGATCAGTTCCGGAAAGGAAAGATTTCTCTGGTATATTCCAATTTTCGGATATGGATTTGCCTGGTTCAGTCATGCAGTGATTGAGAGAAACAGACCGGCTACTTTTAAATATCCATTATGGTCTTTAATTTCAGATTTCAGACTTTTTTTTGAACTGTTGATTGGTAAGCAGAAATTCTTTACATCCAATAATCAACCACAGAAGCAGGAACAGCCTTAAAGCTTTTTCCAGTTCTTTTTTTATACGAAAAATATTGAGTGTTGGGAAACGCAAAGGCGCAAAAGTTTATACATTTCGCCAATTTTAAGGCGCAAGAAAATCTAAGATTTTCAGCAAAGAAATATTATCAATTTCCCAGAGATCATTCCGGAGATTTAACATTTTTTCTCATCAGAATCTGCCTAATTTGTAAAAACTGTGAGAGGTTAAGAATATGTAGTTTACAATTTTATCAAAGATAAAATCCTTGCGTCTTACATACACATGGTTTGTAAAAATCTTAGCGCCTTTGTGTGTTCAAAAAAACTTCTACTTATAATTTTTTAATTTTGGGTTTGCTTCACCTTCGGTTCGCAATGACTATAATTCAGTGGAATTTTGTTTATTTGGATGAAGCTTCTTCCCTATCAGATATCCCAATGAGGGCAGAATAAAAGATAATACCACCGGGAATATCAATGAAAGGCCAGAACCCTCAAGACTAATCGTTAGAGGAAAAAGATATCCATTATAAACAATGAGCGCCAATGTAAAAATAAAACTGTCACTATTATTTGTAGAAAGAATATTAAAATGACTTCCAAACTGATCGAATAAACCGGAACAAGCGAATAAGAAAACATTCAAAAAAAACATACACAGAACGGTTCTGTAGATCATTCCTTTTTTTGCATTCAGATATCCCGCAAAGATCAAAAAAAGAGATAAAATTCCTGAAATAAAAAAATCTACACCAGAAAAATCTGTTTCTCCGCCAGTTTTTGTAAAGAAATACATTGCATACAGAACAATATTAAGGAGATAGATTATCGTTACATAATTCATTACATCAAAAGTTTACTGTTGGCTGTTAGTATTTTTTCTCAAGGATATCGTAGTGGATGGTGTTTACCACTTTTTCAGCAAGAGCATCTCCTTTTACTTTAATAGGATTGGGAATGTAACTTGAAAAAGTCATTGTGTTATCCTGATTAAGGGTCACTTCCACTTCTTCAAGTATATTTTGCTCATCTACATAAAACTGAATTCTGTTTTCTACGATTCTCCAAAAAGAAAGTCTTGGTTCAGATGGGCTGCAGTCACCTGTTTTCCCTTCTACATAATTATAAATGGCATATCCGTCTTCCCTGATGGCATAATTTCTCATCAGACGGCAATTATCAAATTCTTTTACCACTTTCTTTTTATTTTCATAAAACCCGGATTCTTTCAGTTTCCAGAATCCTGTAACGTTTTCTTTCTTTAATTTCTGGGCATTCATACAAGATACTGCCATAAGAAAAGCAAGAGAAAATATCTTCTGCATAGATAAATTTGTGTGTTTTATATGATTTTAAATGAATATACAATAATTGGAATAAAGAGTTTCGGCGGGCGGCTCCGCCGCCCGCCGAAACTTAAACCCTAAACTCTAAACTTTGAATTTTAGAATCCAGGCTCTATTTAAATTTCTTCTTAAAACTGAATTTAAGTCTATTCATCAGCCCTGGTTCTATGATGTCAATTCCAATTCCAAAATTGCTGTCTGCAATGGTATGATGGTCTGTTCTGAACTTTTCAAACTCACTTTGCGGAATTTCAAGATTGATCAGAGGGTTGTATTCGATGTATACACTTGCCCCGTTCTTGCTTACTTTTTTACGGCTTTTATAGTCAAAATACGGATTGGCAATGGTGCATTCCTGAACCGTATATTTTTCTTCGGTATCAATCTTCTGATCTGTATAGAGATTAATTTCATACTTTTCGGTATCGAAATTATGCCAGAACGATAAATCTTTATGCATAAAATCTCTTGCACTTGCCTTCACAACATTTCTGTCAAAATACATAAGGAAACGGTTGTTCTGTGGATCTACATAGTAAGGATTCTCAATGATAGCGGTATATTGAATCTTCACTTCATTCAGTCTTTTATCATCACTTATCACATCAATGGCTGCATCTTTGAATACATTCCGTACATCTGTACCATTTCTGTCACTCGAATAATTTAAGCCATAGAAAAGGAAACTGTTCCAGCTGTCTATAATTTCCCTTTTGTTGGTGCTTTTAAAATACCTTCTCATGGCATTGGCCCTGCTTCCTTTGTAAGTTGTTGACAGAGTAAATTTTCCGACAGTCCCCTGTACATTAAAATCTACTTTTTCGTCAATACAGAAATAAGGAAATTGATAAGGTTTTCTTATCTGGAGCTCCTGATCTTTTTTCACTTCCAGATAATGCATAAAATACATGAATCCTCTGTTTTCAATCAGTCCGAATTCATCACGAATCGTAGCATCAATAAAGTATTCCTGATCTTTATAATTCACTTTTACGACAACATGATTGAAGTTTAACAGTGATGGAAGGTAATATTTGATATAATAATCTGTATTGAAATTCACCAGTACAACAGAAGCATCCACTCCAATATAATCAAGGATCACTTTTAATAAAACTGATTTCGCTTTACAGTCTCCCTGCTTATTTTCATAGGTTACAGACGGTGCTTGCGGCTTATGTCCATTCATTTCATCCGCATTGAAGATATAATAGATATGGTTCTGAACATATTCTATAGCAAACTGAAGCTTTTCACCATGATCGGCAATAGCATCCAGCTTTTCAATCAGGTTCGGCGCAAAATCCTTCAAGGAAGAGCTATTGAAAATCTCCTCATAAAGAGGCACAATATAATTGGAAAGGTCTTTCCAGCTGCTTTCGGTAGCAAAGTCCACATAAGGAAAAATTTCTCTTCCGGAATCTACAGGATTAATATAATTCTGTTCTTCTATCACAAACCTCTCCCCTTTTTTCAGATGCTTCGTTTCCGGTTCCAGAACATCTCCCTGCTCATCTCTGAAAAATGTCTTTTTATAGGCAATCGTCTGCTCACGTTCATTGATAAAAGTAAATTTAAAATTGCCATAGGCCCAGTAATTATCCGGACTTACCCATACATATTTTGAGAATTCCTTTCTTAGGAAATCCCGGTCTGTAAATGCTTTAATCCTTGAATCTTCTAAAATTAATACATCATACAGCCTGAGATCTTTAATCGTAATATTGATCTTTTTATTACTGCTCAAAACTCCGCCGCTGCTCTGGTTTTCGCTGTCAAGAACTTTAATATTCGTATCCGGAATTTTATCTATCAGTACTCCATCTCTCAAAACACTGATCCTGTGAATCTGATAGACTTCATTTTCCTCCACAATGACATCAGACACAGAAGCTCGTTCCAGATTTCCCGGCTCGTTCAGAGTATAAGCCATGCAGACATATTCACTGTTTTCCGTATTGCTCGTGTAATATTTTTTGTCTAAAAAGTAGCAGTAATCACGGCCTTCATCAATTTGTTTTTTAGCAAATTCGGAGTCTTTGATTCTGTTTTTTATTTCCTCATCTCCAATATTTCCTGCCCACATTTCAGGTTTTTGAATCCTGTAATTTTCAACTTGCATTTGATTTTCCATATTTATTGTAAGAATTATGTTTTGCGGTTAGTGTTTAAGAACTTCAAATTAAATGATTAAAAAAATAAAAAGCAATAGCAGAAGTACTACAAATTCAGGAAAGCCAAGTTCGGCATGGTAATTGCGAAGTATGGGGAAAAATCAAGTTTATGAAAAGTATCGCAACAATTCTAAAAGGGGCAGCACCCGCATTAGCATTATTTGCAATGACGCAATGTACAACCACAGCCAATGCATCCACAGGCGATGAAGCCACCTTCATCGTAGGACCACAAACAGCAGACTGTACCGGCGTAGCTCCTATGAAATGTCTGCAGGTAAAAGAAAATGCTTCCGGAAACTGGACCAATTTCTACAGCAATATTGAAGGATTTACCTATGAACCGGGATATGAATATGTTTTAAAAGTAAAAACTGAAAAAATTGCCAATCCTCCAGCTGACGGATCATCCATAAAATACACCTTGGTAAAGCAGGTTTCTAAAACGAAAAAGAAAGAAATGGCATCCAATGAAAAAACACTTATCGTAGGCCCACAAACCGTAGACTGTTCTGCAGGAGCAGGCCGTATGAAGTGTATGCAGGTAAAAGAAAATGCTTCTGAAAGCTGGACCAATTTCTACAGCAATATTGAAGGATTTACCTATGAACCAGGTTACGAATATGTTTTAAAAGTAAAAACTGAAAAAATAGCAAATCCACCGGCTGACGCTTCTTCCATAAAATACACATTGATAGAACAGGTTTCTAAAACGAAAAAATAATAAAAAAAGCTTCTGAAAATTTCAGAAGCCTTTTTGTTTTATGAAGGAAATGAAGTCTGAAGTTATTTTTGACAATAAAGGAAAATTCTCCAAGGATTCATCTTTTAAGTATTCATACTCTTTTTCCCTATTTTAAAATCCACTCTCTTTTTGAGGTGGATCCGGGTATTTACCTTTAGCTGCCTCACCTACCGTATTTGCAGTAGTCATAGCTACTACAAGATCATTCAACATGCTGCTGGCTGCTGTAGGTGAATTGGGAAGAAGAACCAGGTTGCTTCTGTTACTTGCTCCTATGGAATGCAATGTATCATAATGCTGTGTCACTACGATAAGTGCTGATGCTTCGTGTGAATTGATTTCTACATTATTCAGCATCCTTACAGACTCTTCAAGACCCTTTGCAATTTCTCTTCTTTGGTCTGCAATCCCTTGTCCCTGAAGTTTTTTAGATTCTGCTTCTGCTTTTGCAACGGCTACAATTCGGATTCTTTGTGCTTCGGATTCATATTCTGCAGCAGTTTTTTCTCTTTCCGCCGCATTGATTCTATTCATCGCATGTTTTACCTGTTCATCCGGATCAATATCAGTAACCAAAGCTTTGATAATATCATATCCATAGCTGTTCATAGCCTCCTGAAGCTCACTTTTTACTGCAATCGCCACATCATCTTTTCTTACAAAAACATCATCCAGTTTCAATTTCGGAACTTCTGCTCTTACCACATCAAAAACAAATGAAGTAATTTGATTTTCAGGATTTTCCAAACGATAATAAGCATCTCCAACCTGATTTCTGATCACCTGATACTGAACAGAAATTTTCATTTTGATGAAAACGTTGTCTAATGTTTTAGTATCAATCATTACATCCAGCTGCTGAATTCTCAGGTTCAGTCTTTTCGCAATCTGATCTATGATTGGCAGCTTAAGATGGAGACCGGAATGTTTTACTGCCCGGAACTTTCCAAAACGTTCAATAATCGCTGCGGTCTCCTGCTTAACTACAAAGAACGAAGCGAATAAAATGATTAGCCCGAAGAAAATAACGGGCGCTAAATATATTCCCATAGCTTTTAATTTTTTAATAGGTCGTAATAAATCCTGTTTTGTTAAAACATTTTTATTGGTGTTTGCTTAAATATATGAAAAATAAATCTAAGGTTTAATACAATATCTCCTAATAATCAAGCCCAAGAATGATTGATTATTTTTAAACTAAAATTATCCTGAAAAAAACTTACTTTTGAATATTCATTGCATATCATGGTCAATTCTAAAGAAATATTAAAGGATCACATCTCTAAATTCACTTCTCTTACTGAAGAACAACTTGACTATGTTTTTGAACATTTTAATCTGATTACTTTAAAAAAAGGGCAAAGCCTTATCTCGGAAGGTGATTTCGTAAATCATGAATATTTCGTTCTGGAAGGCTGTCTGAAAGCTTTTTATCTTAATGACAGCATGAAAATGTTTATTCTCCAGTTTGCTATGCCGACCTGGTGGGTGACAGATTTTGATGCACTTTACAGTAAAACCAGGGCTACTATTAACGTAGACTGCATTACGAACGCTACTATTCTTTCTATTTCCAACGAAGACAGGGAAAAAATCTGCAATGAAATTCATGAAGTTGAACATTTTTTCAGATGGAGAACCAACAAAGGATATGTAGCAGCACAAAAACGTCTGCTTTCTTTCATGAATAATGATGCTAAATTCCGGTATGAGGAACTTTTGGCCATGTATCCCCAACTGTACAATCTGGTCCCTAAACACCTGATTGCATCTTATCTTGGAGTAACCAGGGAAACCCTGAGCAGACTTCATCAATAAACAACACCCTTACCTCGTCTATCCTCTCTTCTATTTTGTGAGGTACATCACGTAACTTTTTCTTTCAACCGGCTGAACTTTGTGTCATTAATTAAACCCAAATAAAAATGGACACAAAAAATTTCAAAGTCAATAATGAAAACAGTACGATCGACTGGATCGGAAGAAAAGTAACCGGAGCTCACAACGGAACAATCGGTGTAAAAGATGGAAACTTCAGATTTGAAGATGGAAAACCTGTATCTGGAAAATTTGTCATTGATACCCGTGCTATCAAAATCCTTGATATCGAGGATGCTGAAACCAATGCTCAGTTTGCAGGCCACCTTACCTCTGACGATTTCTTTAATTCTGATCAGTTTCCTGAAGCTCTTTTTGAAATCACTCATGCTGAACCTGGTGATCAGAATCTGTATAACGTAACCGGAGATCTTACCATAAAAGGGATTACTCATTCTATCAACACAAGTCTGCAGATTGTAACAACGGATAATACGGCTGTTTTAGATGCTAAAATTGTAGTCGACAGAACGAAATTCAATATCAAATTCAGATCCTCCAATTTCTTTACCAATCTTGGTGATACGCTGATCTACAACAATTTTGATTTACATATTCATCTTGTTGCAGAAGCTTACTAACAGAACTTAAAGATTATTTAACCTTAAAAATTTACCATCATGCCATTCATAAAAGTAGATGTGCTTCGCGAAGATCTTAACCGCGAAACGAAACAACAATTAATCAGAAAAATAAGTGAAGCTGTAACTTCAGTTTTGAATAAGGATCCTCATTTGACCCATATTGTGATCAACGAAATCGAAGATGATAACTGGGGATATGCCGGAGAACAGGTTTCAGTATTAAAAGAACAAGGATTTTCAACAGAAAAAAAATAAACATAAAATGAAAAAGCAAACGATAATTGTAACAGGAGCCTCTTCAGGGATAGGATTGGAAACAGCCCGTTATTTCTTAGACAGAGGTGATAATGTAATCATCAATTCACAAACAGCATCTAAATTAGAGGAAGTTTACCATGAACTGGGAGCCGGAGAAAATCTGGCGATGGTTGCCGGAAATGTATCCGAGAAAACAACAGGAGAAGCCTTGGTAAAAACAGCACTTGAAAGATTTGGATCAATTGACGTTCTGATCAACAATGCGGGAATTTACGAGAACAAACCTTTTCTGGAAGTCACTGAAGACTATCTGGACCGTTTTTTAACAACCAATCTAAAAGGAACATTCTTTACAACACAGGCTGTCATTCCTCAAATGATCAAACAAAAAGACGGTGTTGTGATCAATGTAGGAACTCCATTAGTATATCATGCGATTGCACCGTCTCCTTCTACAGCGCCTATTTCAAGCAAAGGAGCTATTCATGCACTGACTTTGCAGCTGGCTGCAGAGTTTGGAAAAGAAAATATCAGGGTAAATACGGTCGCTCCGGGCTTGATCAGAACACCGATGCATGGTGCAGGTCTTGATAACAATGCCGGAATGCACCTCATCAACCGTATCGGGGAGCCGGAAGAATTAGCTCAGATGATTCATGCGATTGCTAAAAACAAATTAATTTCCGGAGCCATCATCAATGTTGACGGGGGAATGGGTGCCGGACATCATTTATTATGAAACTATCATTAATTATAGCATGGCTGCTCAGTTTTCCATTGAGCGGCCATGCACAAAATGTAAAGAATATGAAAACCAACCCAACACCAGAAACTGAAATAAGAAACGTCATTGAAAATTATTATTTCAAAGGAATTTATGAAGGGAATACAGACCTTCTTAGAAAAGCCTTCTATAAAGGAGCTTTGCTTTTCGGAGATGTAGATGGAGTTCCCTATTTCAAAACTGCGGATCAATATATTGAGGGAGTCGGAAACCGTGTAAGTCCGGAAAAATCCGGAAAAGATTTTAAAGCTGAAATCCTTTCTACTGACATCATTAATTCGATTGCTACAGTGAAATTAAATGTAAGAATGTATGATTTTAATTATTATAATTTCATAACTTTCAATAAGATAGACGGAAAATGGCTCATCGTTAATAAGACATTGACCAATGTACACCCTTAATTCAAGTTTTTTAATTAAAAATCAACAAAATCATGTGGAATAAAAATAGAATTACGGAATTACTGGGTATTGAATATCCTATTCTGCAAGGTCCTTTTGGCGGAGGGCTTTCTACAGTTGAGCTGACAACAGCAGTGAGCAATCTTGGCGGACTAGGCGGATTCGGAGCTTATACTTTGTCACCGCAGGAAATTTATGATATTCACAAAGAAATACTAACGAAAACGGATAAACCCTATAACCTTAATCTTTGGATAAAAGATCACGATATTATTGATGAACAGCATACAAAAGACCAGTATCAAAAGGCCATTGAAATTTTCAAACCTTATTTTGATCTTTTAGACACGGATATTCCTTTACCTCCACTCTCTTTTGAATCAAGATTTCAGAATCAGCTGAGTGTTATTTTTGATATCAAACCTAAAGTTTTCAGCTTTATGTTTGGATTGATGGATGAAAATATCATCGAAGATCTTCATCAGCAGGGAACTGCTATTTTGGGAACTGCAACAACCTTGGATGAAGCTGTTGCTCTGGAAAAAACCGGAGTGGACGTTATTGTGGCTTCCGGTTTTGAAAGTGGCGGCCACAGACCTTCGTTTCTGGATCAGGCGGAACTTTCTACAACGGGAACTTTCGCTTTGATTCAACTGATAAAGGATCGGGTAAAAATTCCTGTAGTTGCAGCGGGAGGTATTGTCAACGGGCGTGGAATTGCCGGAGCTTTCCAACTGGGCGCAGAAGCGGTACAGATCGGAACGGCATTTCTGGTCACTGAAGAATCCGGAGCTTTACCGATACATAAAGAGTTTTTGTTTTCCGATGCAGCAAGATCTACCGCTCTCACCAGAGCGTATACCGGAAGATTAGGACGCGGAATTACCACAAAAATATTCCGGGATGTATTGGCTGCCACTGACAAAACATTACCATTTCCTTTACAGACCCATTTTATGGGCGCACTGAGAAAGGCTGCTTTGGAAAAGCAAAAGCATGAGCTGGTATTTTTCTGGGCAGGTCAGATTGCCCCGCTTTTAAAGCATAAAAAAGCCTCCACTTTAATGCAGTCATTAATTGAAGAGGCTTCTGAGTTATTGAATAAATAGAATTTACACGGTCATTCCGATGTCTATTCCTTTAATTTTTCTATATAAATCGGTAGCATAGTTATCAGTCATTCCTGAAACGAAATCAATTACTCCGAGAACTTTCTGATAATCGGTACCATCATTGTAAATGAATTGCTTTGGAATTAATTTCAAAGCTTTTTCATCATAAGATTTTCTATGGTCTTCCGGTTTCAGAATGGAAGGAATAAAATGATCCAGCAATTCATACATTACATTATATCCTGCATTTTCAATTTCTACAACCGCTTTATGATTATAGATTTTTTCTACGGAGAAACTTGCAATATCCTGCAGTGCTTTATTTTCTTTTTTATAGATATCAAGTAAGCCGTTGCCAAGATTGCCTTCAAGAATCGTTTCAAAGTTATGTTTGTACATCTCAATCGACTTATTGATCAGAGCATTGATTACTTTTGCTCTTAAGTAAGAAATCTGTTCGTTTTCGTTGGAGATAGAACTTAGCTTTGTTTCAATTCTCTGAACATCATTTGTTTCAGATTTTACCAGTTCAAAAAATAAATTTTTACAGTCTGCTGTTGAAACAATTCCCAATCTGTGGGCATCTTCCATATCAATGATGTTGTAGCAGATATCATCAGCAGCTTCTACCAGCCATACAAAAGGATGTCTTTTGAAAATATAAGGTTCTTCACTTTCAGAAATAAGCTGGGTTCCTTTGGCAATTTCAAGGAATATGTCTTTTTCATTCTGGAAAAACCCGAATTTCTTCCTGTGAATGATTCCTTTTTTCTTGGCTACAGCCTCACAAGGATATTTTGCAATACTTGCCAGTGTGGAGAAAGTAAGCTGAACACCTCCCGCATCTTTCCCTTGCTGCTGCTGTGCCAGTACTCTGATCGCATTGGCATTTCCTTCAAAGTTAACCAGATCCGCCCACTCTTTTTCATTGAATTTTGACTTCAGGTCTTTTTCATTCCTTTCAAAATAGCTTGCAATGGCATCTTCTCCTGAATGTCCGAAAGCAGGGTTTCCGACATCATGACATAAACATGCAGCTGCAATTACGTTTCCCAGATTATAGAGATAAAAATTCTTTGAATCTTCAGTCAGTTCATTTTTAAAATCTTCCGCAATAAATTCACCGATAATACTTCCTAAACTTCTTCCTACAGATGATACTTCCAGAGAATGGGTAAGTCTGTTGTGTACAAAAACACTTCCGGGAAGAGGAAAAACCTGCGTTTTATTCTGTAGTCTTCTGAAAGCAGAAGAGAAAATAATTCTGTCGAAATCCCTTTGAAAATCAGTTCGTGAAGCTTTGGTCTGTGGATTGTTTCCTGTACGTTGATTGGTGAAAATCTGGTTTAAATTCATCATTTTTCAAAATTACTCCAAATTTTAATTGTATGGAATAGTATTTAGATTTTTTATTAAACAGATCTGTCATTCAAAAAATCTATAATAGTAAACGTTTTTTAGGGATCGGAAAGCTTGAAGAAATATTCTACATTTGATGCAACTAATACAACCGAAGAATACTTACAGTTTTTCTTTATCCAAATTTTAAAATTCTTTTACAATGACGGACAACACATGGCTCAAAAGATGGGACGAAAGGTATAGCAGCGAAGAGTTTGCGTATGGAACAAAACCCAACAATTATCTGAGAGAACAACTTACTCTATTAAAACCAGGTAAAATACTTTTCCCCGCAGAAGGTGAAGGCCGAAATGCTGTTTTTTCGTCAACTCAGGGATGGCAGGTTTCAGCTTTCGATATCAGTGCCAATGGCAGAAACAAAGCGTTACAGCTTGCTGAGCAACAAGGAACTACAATTGATTATCAGGTTGGAGAACTTTCAACTCTGAATTATCAGGAACAACAGTTTGACGCTATTGCTCTGATCTATGCCCATTTTCCGGGAGATATTAAATCTTCCATTCACCAAATGCTGAATCAGTATCTGCGTAAAGGCGGTTTTATTATTTTTGAAGCTTTCAGTAAAAGCCATCTTAAATATATTGCAAAGAACGAAAAGGTAGGCGGGCCAAAGGACATTGAATCCTTATTTTCTATTGAAGAGATTAAAGCTGATTTTCCGGATTATAACATTATTGAATTAGAAGAAACAGAAATTGAGCTCAACGAGGGATTGTTTCATAATGGGACGGGCTCTGTGATTCGTTTTGTAGGACAAAAACTGGTCTAAGGATATTTTAGACAGGTTTGTTTTGGGATAAAGCTTTAAATTTTAAATGGTTATGGAATACTATTTGAATCTTTATCTCAAAATAAACGTATGCCTGAAGGTCCATCCATCATATTAATGAAAGAAAGCCTGCAGCCATTTGCAGGTCAGCAAGTAACAGAAGTTTCAGGAAATGCCAAATTCGAGAAAGAAATTTTCATTGGCCAATCCCTTCTGGAAATCCGCACTTTTGGAAAACAAACTTATCTCGTTTTTGAAAAAGCAGCTATTCGGATTCACTTACTGATGTTTGGCTCTTACAGTGTTAATGAACAGACCAAACCTGATAAAAGTTTGCGTTTAGCATTGTTTTTCTCTACGGGAAGCATCTATTTTTACACCTGTTCTGTAAAATCTGTTTCTCTGGAATTTCTTTCTGCAATTGATTGGGAAGCAGATGTAATGAGCGATCAGTGGAATCCTAAGAAAGCTGAAGAAAAATTAAAATCCAATCCGAAAATGATGGTTTGTGATGCATTGATGAATCAGGATATTTTTTCGGGTGTCGGCAATATCATTAAAAACGAAGTGCTTTTCAGAATTGGAGTACAGCCGGAAAGCCTGTTGGGGAATCTTCCAGCCAAAAAAAGGAAAGAACTTATAGCTGAAGCCAGAAATTACAGTTTTGATTTCCTGAAATGGAAAAGAGAATTTGTTTTGAAAAAACACTGGCTCGTTCATACTAAATCTATATGTCCGGTATGTGGACAGAAATTGATCAAAAAACAAACGGGTGTTGGAAAAAGAAGAAGCTTCTATTGTGAAAAAGATCAGAAACTTTATTAGATTAATTAGCTAAAGCTGTTGAAGGGTTTATTTATTTAAAGAGGTCTTTTGTACCATTTAGCTTTTGTCATTCCGACGAAGGAAGAATCTTATTATTGTTCAAAACATAAGATTCTTCACTACATTTTATTACGTTCAGAATGACACCTCCTGCCCTACAGATTTTCACTAATGATGTAGTATCTGAGATTTATATTACCCATTCCTTATCATTCACTACTCATTTTACATTAGTCTGAGTTCAGAAGCCCTCCGGCAAATTTTGTAAAAAACTCGGATCTGTATACTTCTCCAAGAGGAATCTCGGAGTCTTCAATATATATATTATGATTGTCAAATGAATCAATATAATTCATATTGACAATGTAAGATTTGCTTACTCTGATGAAGGTTTCTCCGGATATTTTCTGATGAATTGTTTTTAAATTCATTGCAGTGATAAGCTTTTGCTGCTTTGTATGAATGACTACATAATCCTTAAGCCCTTCTATAAATTTAATATCTGCAAAACTGATTTTATAGAACCTTCGTTCTGCTTTGATGAATAAAAAATCTGCAGTATTGGATTCTACCGTATTTTTTACAGTGTCTTTGGATAAAAGTTCAGTATAAAGTATGGCTTTATCAATTGCTTTTTCCAGCCTTTTGGGATCAACAGGTTTCAGAAGATAATCTACAGCTTCCAATTCATAGCTCCTCAGTGCGTACTGAGAATAGGCTGTTGTAAAGATGATCAGCGATTTTTTGGGAAGCATTTCTGCGAACTCAAGACCTGTCACCATGGGCATTTCTATATCAAGAAAAATAAGATCTACATCAATATCTTTAAGAAAATCGAGTGCAGACGGAGCATTGGAAAATTCGCCAAGGATATCAACATTGGAAGTTTCAGTGATCAGAGATCTCATTTCTGATCTTGCCAAAGGTTCATCATCAACTATAATACAATTCATCAAACGGGAATTTTTAAATTTACAATATATTCTTTTTCACCGGATTCTATCTGCAGGTCAAAAGTGTCGTTATAAAGAAGTTCCAGCCTTCTGGTGATATTGGCAAGCCCAAGTCCACTGCTTTTTTTGTCCGAAACGGTATAACCAGCACTTCTTGAATTCACACATATAAAATGGAGCTGTTTATTCTCAATACTAATTTCTATTTTCACATAAGACTCTCCTCCATTGAGATCCACACTGTGCTTTACAGCATTTTCAACAAAAGTGGTAAACAAATTCGGTGGAATAAATGTGCTGCTGATTATTCTTTTATCAACATCGGTTTGAATATCAAAAGAAAAATGATCACGTCTTATTTTTTCAAGGTTTAAAAAATTGGACAAAAAATCAATTTCTGAAGCCAGTAACGTTTTTTCTTCACTGTTTTCATACAGCTGATATCTGAGAAATTCAGAAAGTTTTACAATCACTACTGAAGCTTTTGCAGGATCTGTTCTGATCAGTGCTTTTACATTATTCAGCATATTAAACAGAAAATGGGGATTGATCTGATTTCTCAGTTCATTCAGTTCCATACTCATAGTAAGGCTGCTTAGCTCATTGATCCTTTTATTATCATTAATCCATTTCTGCAAAAGTTTTATCGTTGTGGTCGTCATAATGATCGGAATACACATTAGAACTCCTTCATAAATTCCTCCCCTTTCACTTTCCTTAAGAATATTTTTCACTCTGAATTCTTCGAAAAACAGTCTGAAACCGTAACCAATAAAATTAAGCCCCGCTACTCCCATCAGAACAAGCAATACAAGATAGGTAACATATTTTGTTTTAAAGAAAAACCGCGGAACCAATACATATATATTTATATAGACCATTGCAATGAGGATCGTATACACAAAGAATAAAACATAGTATTGATATATTCCCGAATACCAATGCCAGAATCTCGCGCTGTACAGCAAAAAGAAAAAGAAAATCAGAAACAGGAGATGTCTTCGGAATCCATACTTCGCTTCCACCAAAAAATCCATTGCAAAGGTTTCTTCAAATTTCTGCGGACTGTATTTCATACGATAGGCTTATTTTATCATTAACAAAAATAGACAATAACGGAATTTACAACTATTTTATTATACGAAACCTCTCTTTTATTATACCAATTATGATGTTCCGGGATTTGGTATAAAATACCGGCCACTTTGTATAAAAACAAATTTACGCTGCTCTTTTCTCTATTCCTTTGTGCTGTAAAATGAACACATATGGAATTAACAGCTTTTCACGAATTGACTCAGGAAATATCATTGGAATGTTTCTTTATGACAGAATCTCAACAGGAAGAAAAAGTAATACAGCTTATTGATTTGCACCATTTTATTGAGTGTTTTGAACCGAAAATGAAAATTCTCAGCTACCTCCATCATCCTATTAACATGGTGGAACATAATGGAGATAAAAAAGGAATCCTGTTTTGTGACCTGAAACATTCTGCAGTGCCTGACAGCAATGCTTCTGAAGAGTTTAGAAGGAGATACGGGCTTTCGGAACTCTGGTTTGTTTTTGTAGAGGAAACATTTGTACCGGATACATCCGCCTATGCTGATGCGATTATTGAAAACAGTCTGGACATCTTCTATGACAAGATTTTCAGCTTTAATTTCTTTCAATCTATTATTCACCCTTTAAAATAAACTGCCCATGAAAACATTGAGAAGAGTACTTGTGCCACTGGCAATACTCCCTTTAAAGAACATTACGTATGCCCAGAAAAAGGACAGCATTCCTTTGAAGGTACGTGCTTTTTTTGCTGATAAAATTCCGCAGGCCCGGAACTTCAACGTCGAATACACCTTTGTCACGCCATCCTCCTTCTCATCACAGCTCCAAGGTCAGGATCTGCCGGACAATAAAGTAAAAAGCTTTCAACAGATGAAGGCAGATGCCAATATTTATTTCATCAAAAACAGAAGCTGGCTTTTGAGTACTACACTGAACTACCGCTACACTTCAATCAGTATCGAAAATCCTGTAATTCCGGGAATTGGATCTGAAGAAAACTTTCACTATCATTCGGAAGCGATTAATCTGAGCTATTTTTCAAGGTTATTCAAAAAGACAGCGATATATTCAGCCAGCATTTCTGCTGATGGTAGTGATCAGCATTTTGAACGGATCAGAGGATTGGTAACTGCTTCATTGATTTTAAAAGTAACTCCAAAAACAAAAATGACGCTTGGATTGGCTGGAATTATTGACCCAAGCACCCAGATTCCTGTACTCCCTATCTTCACTTATGAAAACAAATTCAACAACGGATGGGTATTGGATGTTTTGCTTCCGAAAAAAGTATTGATCCGAAAAGATATTTCTTCCGATGGCAGGATTTCTCTGGGAACGGAAATGGATAATACATCGTTTTATACCTACGGCAATAACAACACCTATGAATTCCGGCAGGCTGTTCTTAATTCAGGGGCAATTTATGAGCATAATCTTGGAGGAAACTTTATAGGAACTTTTAAAACAGGACTCAGAACAAATATCAACTCAAGAGCTTTTAATAAACAGGATTCCTTTAATGATTATATATGGAAAGGGAATTATAAACCTTCATTCTATTTCAATGTTGGAATTTCTTATAATCCATTTGAAAGAAAAAGAACAAAATGATGTTGAAAACAATTCCCGTAAATATTTGATTTTGATTTTTACAATATCCGAATAGATCTCCAGAGTTCTCTAATCAAGGATATTAAAAAAAAATTAAAATTTTCTCCTTTCAGCATTTAACCATTATTACAAATTGCAATCAAAACTACAGAAAAACACAAGTTCAGAGATTCTCTTTTATGAAAAATCTTATTACCTCTTATGCAAATGATTTAAGGATTTTATAAGAATAGAATTTAAAAAATAGAAAATGGCAGTACCCAAACAGATATTTCAGACTTTTAAAACTAAAAAACTTCCTTTAATTACGCGATATCACATCTGGAATATGAAAAGGAAAAACCAGGAATACCGCTATTTTTTTTATGATGACCAGGATATAGAGAAATTTATCACCGAAGAATTTCCTCCTGAATATATTGAAAATTATCGTAAACTGGCTATAGGAGCTTCAAAAGCAGATTTCTTCAGATATGCTGTTTTATATAAAAAAGGCGGAATATACCTTGATATAGACAGCGGTATTATAAAACCTTTTAAACAACTCATCCAGGAAGATGATGAAGCTGTAATCAGTGTAGAAAGACACGAAAATCTATATGTTCAATGGGCACTTATTTTCAATAAAAATCATCCTTTTCTAAAGAGAACATTGGAATTGATGATTGATAATATAAAAAACCACCGCTTTCCGCATGATGTACATGCTACTACAGGTCCTACTGTATTCAGTAAAGCAATCAGAGAATCATTAGAGGAAAATCCGGCTATTCCCTTTAGACTATTTCGCGGCATTGAGTTCCGTGGATATTTAAAGTTTAAATATAAACTGGGAAAGTTCTTTTTATACAAATCAAGGTCTCAACATTGGAAACAGATGCAAAAGCGTCAGGAGATTATTTTTTAATGCGTTCCCATTTTTGAAAATACATTAATAACAATCACCCCAATTACAATCAGAGCAATCCCGATAATCGCCGGAAGATCAGGAATCTGCTTGAAAGCAATAACTCCAATCATTGTTATAAAGACAATTCCCACGCCGGACCAGATGGCATAGGTAATCCCTACCGGAATCTGACGAAGCGTGAGACTTAGAAAATAAAAAGCACAGGCATATCCTATGACTGTTATTACGGATGGCCATAGTTTGGAAAATTCCTCAGATTTTTTCAGAAAACTCGTGGCGATGATCTCAAATACAATCGCTAAGGCAAGAAAAATATAACTGCGTCCCATAACTTTATTCTTTGTACAAAAGTAACAAAAGCACTCCGGTAATTCCAAAAAGGAATAATGGGAAAATTCGCTGTTGATCAAGAGACAGCAAATGTTTCTCTTTCTTTAACGCTTTGAAAACTCTTAGTTTTTTTAACCATCAATCCTGCAATTATCTTCTTTCAGGCACTTAATTCATCTTAAGTGCTTTATTTTTAGCTCCATCCAATATTGTAAAGATTTTGAAAAAGTATGCCATTGTACAAACTTATTTTTCCGATATGGCACAAAAAAATATTTCTCCATGTTATGAAATGTGACAGATGACAAAAATTCCGAATCAAAAAATGAGGCTAAAAATAAATTTTCTTAACATGAAAATCATTTTCACGTGAAAAATTCACATTCAAAAAAAGCGGTTTAAAACAATATTATGCCAAGCATTATTTATTATTTGTTTTATCAACTCCAATATAGAAGTCAAGAAACGGTTAACGTTTTCACATAATTTTACAGAGATAATAATAAAAGTATTAATAAATTCTCAATAATGCATTAATTTAATGTAAACAAAAATTCACTAATAAATAAACACCAACCATCGTAATACACTGATATACATCATAAATATTTACTTTGGCACGTGATTTGAAAGTAGTAATATTGCAATTGAAAGATTGATAAAAAAAAGTCAAATAATTAAAAATAATACAAAATGGTAACTTATATCGGTATCGTAACAGGTTTAGTGGTAATCACTTCATATTTCATGACAGTAAGAAGAGAAAGAAACTAATCTTAAATAAAACAAGCCTATAGAAAATCTATACTAATTATATTGTTTTATGTTTTTAGTCTGAGAGATCGGATTGCTCTTTTACCATCGGGTAAAAGGGCCCAAAAACATAAACAAAAAGATCTTAGTTTCATAACAAATTTTAATATCCAAATGAGAAAAGCCAGTCGCAAGTCTGGCTTTTCTTTTTTATTAAGGAATTCCGCAAAAGTGTAAATTGTTTATTGCCCACAGCTTTCACAAACCTTCACAGATTGTTTGGGGACATTTTTTCGTGTTGCGGTAAAATTGTTTCCTACTATAGATTTCCATTCATCATTTATTATTCATCATTCATTTTACACTGGACCAGACGTTTATTATTATTCAGGATTCTTTTTAACATTCAATAAAGCTTTATCTTTGTTTGTCCAATAATTATTTTATCGTCATCATGAATCTGTACAATCTTATTATCCAGGATAAAGAACAAGTCAACCTTAACGAAGTATTTCTTGATAAAAACAACAAGGAGCATCTCGTTCAGCTTATCAAGGAACACAACTATATAAAAGAACTGCAGGAATATGGACTTCCGGTTAATAATAAGATTCTGCTTCAGGGAAGTTCAGGATGCGGAAAAACAATGACAGCAAAAGCTGTTGCCAATGCCTTAGGAAAAAACATTATAATCCTTAACCTGAGCAATATTGTCTCCTCACGAATCGGCGAAACTTCTCAGAATATCAAAATGATATTTGATAAAGCTGCAAGGGAAAGAACAGTACTTTTTCTTGACGAACTGGATCAGATCGGAAAAGCAAGAGGCAGTGATGATAAAGATGTAGGGGAAATGAGAAGACTGGTTAATACTTTAATCCAACTCATTGACTATTATCCTGAAAACGCGCTGTTAATTTGTGCTACCAACCATCCTGAAATTATTGATACGGCACTGCTAAGACGTTTCCAGCTAAAGATCAATTATGAAATGCCGTCTCAGGAATTTCTGGATCAGTTTTACGATAGTTTATTGTCTAAATTTCCGGAAAATATGAGGAATATTGAGCGTAAGTATGGAATTTCTTTTGCGGAAGCCAAAGATTATGCGTTTACCGTGGTTAAAGGTGCTTTGATAAGAAAGTTGGAAGCAAAAATAGTTGAGAATTGAGATCACTAAATTAACTGCCAAAATTATATGATTCCGTTTTACTAGAAACTATTTTTTTTCTTTATTAAAAAATGTCAATTTAGTAAGTACTGATTAAAACCCATTTTGAATTTGAAAATTTATTAATTTTAAAACACTAGAATCAACACAAATGGACGATAAATTTTTACTCAATCAGCTAACCAAATCATTTTTTAATTTGTTTACCAATACTAATGGAAAAAAGCCGGACATTGAAAGTATTGATAATATTTGTTTAAATGAAACAATAATAATCAAAAAGGATAAAGATAACGAAGAAGTTTATACCCTTGACAGTTTTATTACTCCAAGAATAAAAATTTTAACAGACGGAACCCTTATCGAATTTGAGGAATATGAAGTAAATGAGGAAACAAAAATAGTTAACAATATTGCCCAACGCTTTTCTAAATACCAAAAGCGTGGATACCTTAATGGTAATTATTTTGAAGGAAGCGGGACTAAATTTTTTCAGTATGTTAAGACTGCAAAAGGTTGGAAAATAAATTCAGTTATTTGGGAAGACGAAAATATTTAGATTAAGACATAAAGGATTTATGAATATAAATGTTGTATTAATTTAAGCGTAAAAACAGTTGAAAGAAAGTATTCTATTTCTATTGCTGAAGACTATGCCTTAACTGCCGTTAAAGTGGCTTTAATGAAAAAACTGGAAGCAAAAGAATCCATCTCATCATGAAAGAAGATATCCTGCACAATCTAGCATTGATCAATAACCGAATAAAAAATGCCTGTGAAAAATCCGGAAGGAATATTGATGAAGTGAAGTTATTATTGGCCACTAAAACAGTTTCTGCAGATCATATCAAAATTGCTTTGGAAAACGGACAAGCCTTAATTGCAGAAAACAAAGTACAGGAATTGAAGGAGAAGTATGAGGGCTTAAAAAACACACCCCATGAAAATCACTTTATAGGCCATCTTCAGACCAATAAAATCAAAGATATCCTGAAATATGGTGTTACCTGCGTTCAGTCTCTGGATCGTCTGGAACTTGCTGAAAAGCTTCATCAAAGACTTTTGACTGAAAACAGGACGATGAATGTCTTAATTCAAGTAAATACTTCCAATGAAGAGAGTAAATTCGGAATTGATCCCAGTGGAGCGATTGAGCTTACCCGGAAAATTTCTCACTACTCTACTTTGAAAATAAAGGGCTTGATGACCATTGGTCTCTTCAGTGCTGAAACCGAGAAAATAAGAGAATGTTTTAAAATCCTGAAAAATCTTCAACAGGATATCATCCGTGAAAACATTCTGAATGTGGAGATGAAAGAACTTTCTATGGGAATGAGCGGAGATCTGGAAATCGCCATTGAAGAAGGAGCCACCATTGTACGGGTGGGAACTGCAGTTTTTGGGCCGAGAATCTATCCGGACAGTTACTATTGGAATGAAGATAATAAAAAAGCATAAAATTATATGTTTCCATTTACTTATACTTTTGAGAGAGAAATTATCAAAGACAAAACATCTGATCAGGTTATTTATACAACCCGTGATATATTGCAGAAAAAAAGGTTCAAAACATTCTTTACGGGCCGAATTTTGTTTCTTTCGATGAAGGTCTTTTCAAAGAAAGATCCAATTGGCATTATCTATCTTTAATTGACAATGGGAAATTCATTTATAATGAAAACAACAAAACACTGACTTACGAAGTAAAGCTATGGAAACTAAACCTTTTTTCGCTTATTTTTCTCATTATTACCATGGCTAATTTTAAAGATATCTTCGGTAATCTGTTTCCTTTTTCAGCACTTTTGATCAATCATTTACTTTGCTATTTTGGAAACCGGGGATTGATAAAAAAAATCGTTCATAAAATTAACTATTTGTCCTAATTGTTTATCATTTATTACCAACATTAGTATATAGCCAAAAACCTTACAACAAAAGGCTTTTTACAGTCTACAAATTCGGTATACTTTTTGATGTAAAACTTTCGTAACCAAACAAATACATGTATGACAAAAAAATTACTCTCGGGCTGCCTATTTATAGCAGTATTATTCTTTTATTCATGTGAAAAAGAAAACACACAGATGAAAAGTGGAATTTCAATTGAAACTATTTCAATTATAACCTGCGTTACTATGGGCGTAGCGATTTTGCTTGCCTATAGCATTAAAAGAAGGTAAAGAAATATGACAGAAATAATAGAACACCTCTCAGTTTTGAGAGGTGATTTATTTTAAAATAGTAATTAAATGATTGACATTTCATTAAAATATAATAAATTTCAAAAAATTCCCTTCCGCAACTAATAAACCTATGAAAAAAACACCTCTGGCAGTACTTTTACCTTTGCTCATTTTGAACTGTACTCACAAAAAGAAAATACTCAACAGGCAAAAAAAGAGAACCCAAACCTTAATTACTTGAGATTGCTACGCTTTGCTCGCAATGACAGAAAACAAAAATCCCTCTCATTACTGAAAGGGATTTTTTATAGTTAAAAAACTAAGATTACATATAGGCTTCAATCGGCTCACAAGTACATACTAAGTTTCTGTCTCCGTAAGCTTCATCTACTCTTGATACAGAAGCGAAGAATTTATGGTCTCTTACCCACTCTAATGGATAAGCTGCTTTTTCTCTGCTGTATGGTTTATCCCAAGAATCTGAGATCACCAATTGCTCTGTGTGAGGAGCGTTTTTCAATACGTTGTTTGCAGCATCTGCTTCACCGTTAGCAATTTCATCAATTTCTTTTTTGATAGAAATCAATGCTTCAGCGAAACGGTCAATTTCAGATTTGCTTTCAGATTCTGTAGGCTCAATCATCAACGTTCCTGCAACAGGGAAAGAAACAGTAGGAGCATGGAAACCATAATCCATCAATCTCTTCGCCACATCAGCCACTTCAATTCCTAAAGATTTGAACTGACGGAAATCTACGATACATTCGTGAGCTACTCTTCCGTTTTCGTTAGAATATAAGATTGGGAAGTGTTCTGCTAAAATTTCTTTCAGGTAGTTAGCATTCATGATTGCGTGACCTGTAGCCTTTTTAAGACCTTCAGTTCCCAGCATCTTGATGTAAGAATAAGAAATATTAAGGATCAATCCTGAACCGTAAGGTGCAGCAGAAATACCCTCAATAGCTTCTTTAGACCCGATTCTGATATTCGCATTAGAAGGAAGGAAAGGAACCAAGTGTTTAGCAACGCAGATTGGACCTACTCCAGGACCTCCACCTCCGTGAGGAATTGCGAAAGTTTTGTGAAGATTAAGGTGGCAAACGTCAGCTCCGATGTTTCCAGGACTTGTAAATCCTACCTGAGCGTTCATGTTGGCACCATCCATATATACTTGTCCTCCGTGTTCGTGGATAAGGTTGGTAATTTCTTTAATGTTAGCATCAAAGAATCCGTAAGTTGAAGGATAAGTGATCATTACAGCAGATAAGTTTGCTGAATGAAGTTCTGTTTTAGCTTTAAGGTCTTCGAAGTCGATTTCACCGTTTTCAAGGTTTTTCACAACTACGATTTTCATTCCTGCCATAGCTGCAGAAGCCGGGTTGGTTCCATGTGCAGACTGAGGGATCAATACTACATTTCTGTGGTGGTCTCCTCTTGAGATATGGTATTCTCTGATTACCATTAATCCTGCATATTCTCCCTGAGCTCCAGAGTTTGGCTGAAGAGAAGTTCCTGCAAAACCTGTGATTTCTGCTAAGTCTTTTTCTAATTCGCGGATCATTTCCTGGTAACCTTCAGCCTGATTTACAGGTACAAATGGGTGAACGGCACCCCAGTTTTCCCATGAAAGCGGTAACATCTGAGTTGCTGCGTTCAGTTTCATTGTACAAGATCCTAAAGAAATCATTGAATGGGTCAATGATAAGTCTTTTCTCTCAAGACGCTTGATGTAACGCATCAATTCTGTTTCCGTATGATATTTGTTGAATACTGATTCCATAAGAATTTCGTCTTTTCTTAAGTTTTCGTCCGGAATGCTGTATCCTTCTTTTATTTCTAATTTGAAAGTCTGCTTATCTTTAAACTGAGCGAAAGAAGCCATCAGAACATTTAATTTCTCTAATGTTGTGCTTTCGTTGATCGCAATGCTTACCACACCTTCTGTGAAGTAGTTAAGGTTAAGTCTGTGATCCTGCATCAATCTGATTAATCTTCCTTTCTCATCTTCAGGCATCGTCATTTTCACAGTATCAAAGATTGGCTCTTCTACTACCTGATAACCTAATGCTTTAAGACCTCCTTTCAAAGCATTTGCTTTAAAGTGGATCTGATCAGCGATATAGTTTAATCCTTTTGGACCGTGATATACAGCATACATTCCTGCCATTACTGCTAAAAGAACCTGAGCTGTACAGATGTTTGAAGTAGCTTTTTCTCTTTTGATATGCTGCTCTCTTGTCTGTAACGCCATTCTTAATGCACGTCTTCCGTACATATCCTGAGAAACTCCGATGATTCTTCCCGGAATATCTCTTTTATAGTCTTCTTTACAAGCAAAGAAAGCTGCGTGAGGGCCTCCATATCCTAATGGAATACCAAATCTCTGTGTAGTTCCTACCGCACAGTCAGCTCCCATTTCTGACGGAGACTTTAGTTTCACCAAAGCCATCGGATCACAAGCAACAGCTACCTGAAGGTCAAGCTTTTTGTATTCTACGATATCTTCTGTATAATCTAAAACGATTCCGTTTTTACCAGGATACTGTAATAAAACTCCATAATAAGAACCATCAAACTGGTGTGCTTTATGATCTCCTACTACGATTTCGATTTCTAATCCTTCAGCTTTTGTTTTTAATACAGAAACTGTTTGAGGAAGAACAAGGTCAGAAATAAAGAATTTATTAGCTCCTGCTTTTTTCTGATCTTTCGTTCTGTTGTTGAAGAACATATGCATTGCTTCAGCTGCAGCAGTAGATTCATCCAGCAAAGATGCATTAGCCAATGCAAAACCTGTAAGATCACATACTACAGTCTGGAAATTAAGAAGAGCTTCAAGTCTTCCCTGTGCAATTTCTGCCTGATAAGGAGTATAGGCTGTATACCAGCTAGGGTTTTCAAAAATATTTCTCTGGATTGCTGAAGGCAAAAGTGTATTGTGGTATCCAAATCCGATATAACTCGTATAATCTGTATTTTTAGATGCCAATTCTTTTGAGTGGTTCAACATTTCGTATTCAGAAAGCGGTTCCGAGATCTCAAGATCTTTCTCTAAACGGATAGAAGATGGAATGGTCTGAGAAATTAACTCTTCAATACTAGAAACGCCAAGTTTCTCCAACATCGCCTGTTTATCGGCTTCATTAAGGGAAATGTGACGGCTCACAAACTGTTCTGTATTCATTTTTATTTATTAGATTTTGTTTGTAAAAAGATGTGTAAAATTACAATTTTTTGAATGATTGTACAAGAGCATTTCCGGGGTGATAATTCACAAAAATATTTGTGATTTTTATCACACTCTATTTTAATTAACCTTTTAACAATGTTTATGTAAATCCCAACAAACACACTCCTTATTCTATACATAATATGCAACAAAACAATCAATTCACTTTCAATAAAATACTGACATCATATTTAAAACAATGTGAATTATTTACGAGTTATGTCTTACTGATTAAAGTTATCTTTAGAATATTCTCCAATCATTAGTTTTATTCAAAATGTAAACTTAAACCCAATTAAAGGATAATGTAAGAACTATTCGGGTATAGAATTTAAGCCTGAGACTCTATTAAAAAGCAAGCAATATCTGCTATACATCAGGTTTAAAGAATTTTATGAAATTTTATTAATTATATTTATTCTAAATTAATATATTTGCAACATGAATATGATTGTCCCATTTAAAGTTCCGCCTTTGGCACCTTACTCATTCAATAACGAAGAGATGTTCTGTGAAAAGAAATCGTGTTGTAAGAAATTCAAGAAAGGGAAAAGATGCAAAAAATGTCCGGGAAGAAAGAAAATGGCATAAACTAGCTGAAATTTTTTATCAGCACATAGATAGCAATCGCTATAATAACAATTCCCCAGATCAGCATCATAATCTTAGGCTGACCGGATTTATTAATCCGTGTTCTAGGTTGTGGTTTAAACATTTCTTCCACCGTGTTTTTGAACTTCTCAGAATCGTTCTCAAAAACTTCTGTGATGGTAATTCCCTGAACAACGGTTTTGTGCAAAAGAGAATTCGTTGCATGAAGCAAAAGCTGGAATTTTCCATCTTTAAATTCTGTGATCTTAAAGATCCTTTCTCCATACGGCTTTTCTAATCCGAAAGGCAGTACTTTCACCACATCGGCATTACTCGTCTGCCAGTTGATGATAATCTCCTCCCCTTTTTTCGCATGAATTTTATTCGCTGTAAAAGTTTTGATCGCAGGTGGGATATTATATCTGAAACTTCTCTGATGATTTTCTAAATTCTGATCATATGCACGTCTTCTGACAGGATCACTCAACGTTTCATAAGCTTCCTGGATTTCGCGAAAACGGTCAGCAAAAAAGTCGTCATTGTCATTTTTATCAGGATGATATTTTAAAGACAGTTTTCGATACGCTTTTTTGACGTCTTCTTCCGAAGCATCCTGGGATATACCGAGAAAATAGTAGTAATCTTTCATTGAGAAATACAAAAATAAGGATTTATTTTTCTTTGTGTTTGATGTTTACGGTAAAATTTTGTTGAAAGTATAGATCAAAAAGTCATTGCGAACCGAAGGTGAAGCAATCTCAATACAGTTCGTAATCTATTGGTTGAAAAACGCAAGGGCGCCAAGTTTTTTTAAGCTGCCTGAATATTTTTAAGACGCAAAGATTTTATCTCCGATAAAATTGTACTTCTCTAAAAGTGAAATGGATATTTCAACGGCACTTTTGTCATTCCGAGCATAGCGAGGAATCTCAACTTCGATTAGAGGTATTTCCCGCAGATTACGAAGATCATTTCGCAACAACTTTAATGATAACCACTAAAAGGTAATAGACTTACCAATATCTATTTACGGGAAATCCAATCCTTGGTAGGGATACGCAATCGTTGAGAGCTTTGAAAAGAAAACCATGATTCATTCCTGTATTAAGCTCTATTTCTTTAAAATCCTTAATACCGGATCTGATAAACCTTTGTTCCTGTGATAACCGTACATGTCCGTCATCTGATTTCTCTGTAATGGAAAGAATTCTTCCGTACAACCTGAAGTTTTTATCCTTTTCCAAAGAATCATCTTTGAAACTAGCTCCAATAAATACAAACTTCAATTGCGGATTCTTCTCATAATAAGACACATATTGTGCAGTATAACCTCCCTGAGAAGTTCCTACCACTGTTATTCTTCCAGCTGGAATTCCTTTTTTCAGGAGACTATCAATCTGTTTCTTTACCTTCTCAGCATACCCCGATGGATCTGTGCCTGCTTTTCTTTTCTCAGAAATAACAACTGTATTTTGAGCCCTTAGTTTGTTGAGTATTGTTTCATATTCTACAACACCATATTTGGGATGTTTTTCCCAAAAAGAATGATCTTCCAAAAATTTATTATGTAAAAAGAAAATGTATTGTTTTTGTTGTGACTTTTGACCCAACACAATCATTGATAAAAAGAAAAATACTGTAATGAAAATATTTTTGACCCTCATCATAACGTAAAATAGCATTTAGTAATAACAAATATAGTGTTAAAAAGCCTTTGTGGAAACCGTTTTATATAAAAAATTCCGGCGCGGGAAGCTCTGCTTCCCGCGCCGGAATTAAACAATTTCAATTTAGTCTTTACATATTATGCTTCGCAGGTATTATCCTTTTTGCAGCATCTTGAATGGAATTCTTTTTTGAATTTCCCTTTCAGTTCCTGATAGTCTTCATCATTCATTTCTCTGATCTTATCTGCCAGTCCGAAAGGTGATTTTTCCTTGATTCCATACTCATCAAAAATACCTTTGATAAATCTTTTCCTTTGTATTGCTTTTTTAGCGATCAAGGCTACGCCCACAACAGCTAATGCTCCCAGAGCTCCTTTTAATGCTGAATTTTTCATTTTTTTCAAAATTTTAAATTTTACTACTTCTTGTTTTTTATAGAGACGAATGAATTTGCATTTTACTTTACTACTTCTTTAAAATTCTCAAATTATTCGTTGTTTCTGTTGAAGAATCCACCTGAACATTTATTCCTCCATACTTCTTTGAATTTTTCTCTTTCTTCAGGTGACCAGCTTTCCATTTTTTCTCTCATTTTTCTTTCCTTAAAATCTTTCATTCCTTTACCGAAATGGAAACCTCCGAAAAGAATTTTACTTAGGATCAGTATTCCCATTGCCTGCCAGAATGTGATGGCTTTTACTCCTAAAATCTCCGGGAGAAGGCAATTCCAAAGCAGCATTACAATCCATGTAACAGCGGCTAAAATTAATGGCGGGCATAACAATAAAAAAATCCAACCCTTTTTGTGTTTATAATTCATAATTTCTTTTTCTAACTTTTTAAATCTTCGTACAATTTTCTCAATCTGTTTCTCAAATGCTTCACAGCATAGTTTTTTCTACTGATGATGGTTTTGATGTTTTCTCCCTGTTCATCGGCAATCTCCTGGAGGGTTTTGTCGTTCAGTTCATTTTCTACGTAGACCAGCCTTTGTTTTTCAGGGAGTTCGTCCAGTGCTTCAAACAGTTTTTTCCAGATCTCATCCTGAAACATTTTCACCTCAGGACCTGCGCTTTCATCCAACAACAAGATATCCTTGATAGAAAAACTGCCGTCTTCATCCTCATATACGAAATCTTCAAGATTTTCTGTTTTCTTTTTACGGTAACGGTCTGTGATTTTATTTGCCGTTACCCTATATAGCCACCCACCAACATTTACGATCTCCGAAATATTCGTAAGGCTACTGAACTGATACCACACTTCCTGCAGGATATCTTCCGCATCCTCCGTATTTTTCACTTTCGGACGAATATAGGACATCAGCTTCCCTCCGTAGTTGGAAACGGTCTGTGAGATGATGCTTTCTTTCTCCTTCTGTGGCATTGTTATTTTTTCGACAACCTCCATATTGCTATGACGGCCAGCCTTTTGGTTTTACTTTAATAAATTTAAAATATTTTTCCGGATTTTCAGTTTTTCTTTTATCCATCGGACTTTTATTTCATCTGTTGATGTCTCGGAAATTCATTGCTTATTATTCATATTTTTTCCTGAAGCTGTTTCCCGCTATCCGCTCATACTCCTCGCTCCATGCTTATGCCCGCATATGCTGTGGGGTAACCGCTGCTATCAGGGCTAGGATGGTGAGTTGGGATTCCACGCTCCACTCTATTTCGCTCTGAATAGCAAAAGTAGTTGGCAATTCATTCTAACTGTACAAGAACAAATTTTACCATAAAACTCTTTTGTCTGGCTCGTAATGACAAAAAAACGGAAGACCCAAGCCTTCCGTTTCCATTATTATTACATTAATCGTTTATTTATTAAAGTTCTCCGCAAAGAATCCTAACATTGATTTGTAAAGTTCTATTCTGTTCGGTTCTTTTCCAAATCCGTGTCCTTCATCATATTTTACCAGATAAGGAACTTCAAATCCTTTGGCACGCATTGCTTTTACAATCTGATCAGATTCATTGATATTTACCCTTGGATCATTAGCTCCCTGTACTACAAATAAAGGTTTCTTGATCTTGTCAATCTGGAAAACAGGTGAAACTTCTTTAGCAATTTTCTCTTCTTCAGGATTGTCAAGGTCATACCAGATTTGTTTTACCATTTCTTTATAGGGTTTCCAATATTCCGGGAAGGAAGCAAAGAAGGTAAAAATGTTGGATACCCCTACGTAATCTACACCACAAGCATAGAGATCAGGAGTTTTGATCAGCCCCATCAGAGTGGCATATCCACCATGGCTTCCTCCATAAATGGCTACTTTATCTTTATCTACCCACCCTTGTTCAATGGCATATTTTACTCCATCTTCCACATCATCCATCGCTTTTCTTCCAATCTGTTTGTAACCAGCTTTCTGGAATGATTTCCCATATCCTCCGGAAATTCTGAAGTTGACCTGAAGTGTGGCATATCCTCTGCTTGCAAAAAGCTGTGTTTCAGGATTGAATCCCCAGCTGTCTCTGATTCCCTGCGGACCACCATGAGGATTTACAATCAAAGGAACTTTTTTCCCTTCCAACGCGGCTTTAGGCAGTGTGATATATCCATGGATAGTCAATCCATCTCTGCTTTTAAATTCGATAGGTCTCATTTCAGCCATATCTTCTTCCTTCAGCTGAGGCATCAGGTTGTAAAGAAGCTTGGTCTGTTTGGTTTTTGTATCATATTCGTAATAGGTTCCATACAGCTTATCACTTCCTACAACAACCAGAAGTTTATCATTATTGTCATCGGAAGAAACAATGCCGAATTCCTTGTCTCCAAACTGAGACTTCAATTTGTCATCTATTTCCTTATAAAATTTACTTACAGGAACTGTTTCTCCCTTGATTCCCTCATAGCTGATAAAATCCAGTTCATAGTTTCTGTTTTTACCGGCTGTACTTATAGAACTTACATCGTATACAGGATTAGAATAAATTTCTTTAATCACTGCATTTTTCTTTAGATCATACAGTACAATTCTGGCTTTATCACTATCCAGATTCGTCACTACATACGCTTCATCTTTATTTTTAGAATTTTCATTAAACTCTATAATACTGAAGGTATCAGACCAGTCTGCGGATTTGATCAGATTGAATTTTCCTGTCTGCAGATCTTTGTAATAAGTCTTTGTTGTCAATCCGTTTTCAAGAATGCTGTAGCCTCTCAAAGTCCCGTCTTTATCAAAAATATAGTCGTCAATAGGACTGTTGACATCTTTATTTTCATATAACTGGGTCATTTCTCCAGTAACGTAATTGATTTTAAAAGGTTCAAAAATCTGCTTATTGTTTTTGTTCATGGTAACCACAACAAAGTCTGTATCTTTGATAGGAATGATCGACTGTACTTTTACTCCGTCAAAGGGTGTTAAATCCTTCTGATTTCCACCATCTGCATCTGTAGCATACAAATGAATATTCTCATTTCCTCCTCTATCCTGTGTGTAGTAAAGTCGTTTTTTGTTCAGCCAGCCGTACCCTCTGATCAGGTCATCTTTTTCTACGATGGCTTTAGTAATTTTTCCTGTACTCAGGTCTTTTACATAAACGTGGTTCTTTTTATCCTGATCTTTTTCTTTATAGGAAAGGTATTTTCCGTCAGGAGAAATTTTAAATGCTGAAGCTTTTGGTCTTGCAAAATAGTCTTCCACTTTGTATTTAAAGTTTCCTTTGTCATAAGAAATAAGTTTCTCAAGATTGCCTTTGGAAGACGGTAAGGTAGGATCTCCCGGCAGTTTGGCAGTAGAGCTCTGTGCGTTGATCATAATGGTAGATAGTACAACAAGGGCTGTACCGAAAATGTTGTGATTTAGGTTCATAACTTCTGTTTTTAAGGTTCAAGTTATCAGAAAGCACTCATTTTTAAAACAATAGAAAACAAATGCATTATATAATAAGACATATGATACCCACAAAACGTTACACTCTTTTATCAATTAATTAAAAAAAATATCAATTATATGAAAAAAACAGCCTTAGTGACTGTCTTTTTTATCTAGTGTAAATAAATTCCGAAATACCATGTCCAGACAATTAAAATAATCTGCATGGGAATTCTTTGAGTATAAAGGTACTTCATTCCCGGGCCGGTGTAATCTGCTTTAAAAATATTAATCCTTTTCCTGGAAGAATTGATATTGGCAACAAAAACCAATACATAAAAAATGATCAGTAAAATTGCGGTAATTTCACGAATTGCCGGAATCATAAGCCCGATTCCCGCTGCAATTTCAAGGACTCCTGTACAATATACCCAAAACATTCTGGCAGGAATAAACTCCGGAATCATCATGGCCATCCCTTTCTGAAATTTAAAATGTGAAAAGCCTGTAAACAGAATGAAAACAGCCATTCCCAGGTTTCCTGAAAATATAAAATCCGGTTTTCCCTGAAATAAAAAAGTTCCCAGCAAAGCCAGAATAAATGTTGTAAAAAGTATTACGAGTAGTTTCATTTTTTAGGGGATAGGTAGCAGTAATTAGGGATTAGGGATTAGGGATTAGGCATGAAGGTAAAAGATTTGAGACTATGATTAGATAATCAACAATTTCAAACTTTAAATTCTAAACCTTGAACTTTAAACTTTGAACTTCATTACACTGAATCAAGACTTACTCCTTCTGCAAGGCTTTTCACGACCATCAGACCTTTTGTAAAGCCAGTGTTCATGTGATCCTCCCATTGTTTTTCAACCTGAACTTCAGCATGAAGTTTTGTTTTCCCACCAAAGTCTATTAAAAAATATTTTTCAAAGCTTCCGTTCCATTCCATTACTTCTTTGCTTTGGGTGTCCTCTACTCCATTTTTATCTACCATTCCCAGATGTTTAAAAACAATCTGATTGGGTTCCTCCAGGCTGTCTATGGTTGAAACCATTCCTTCTCCTTCAGCATTAAGAAAATAGGTCTTTCCGCCTACCTTCCAATCGGATTTCATGACAGATCCTGCACCGAAAAACCGGGTCCATTCACTATACGTTTCAGGATTCCAAAGAATGTCCCATACTTTCTGTAGAGGAGCATCAATTACTGTTTCATATGATAAAGTTTCCATTTTTTATATTTTTACAGTGATTTGGTTATGAATTACTTTCAATATCAGGTCTGTTTCAACCTGATGTGTTTAAAGCTGATTTTCTGAAAGGTGTTTAACGATGTTCATCGCTTTTGGAAATTTCTCTTCAAAAAAGTCTTTAAATTCGGGAGGAGTCTGTATTTCTGCTTTCAGCAGAGTTCCTTCTTCGTTTTCTTCAAGAAAATAAGCTTCCGTTGCTTCTCCCCAGTCCTGAGGAACTTCAATACCGTCATAAATTTCTCCCAGGTGCAGAAATTTTATTTCTTCGTTGGGAATAACTTTTTCTACCCTGCTGTACATTCCATTGTTTTTTGGGTCAAGAAATTTAACAATATTGTTCTCTTCAAGTGTTCCTTCATAGAAAGAACCTTCTGTAAATGCCGTTGTCCATTGCCTGTATGTAATATCTGCCCACAGGACGCTCCATACTTTTTCAGGTTCGGCATTGATTTCTATTTCATATGATAATCGTTCCATTTTATTTTAGGTATTTGGTTGTAGATAATGGGTGGCAAGTGATTGGGTTGGAATTGAAGGTTTTAAAGTAAGAGTGTATTAAACTACAATTTCTAACTTCCTAACTTCTCATTCTATCCTCCGACAAAATCACCTCCATTGATGTGAATGATTTCTCCTGTGATATAGCTTGCATCTTTAGAAGCTAAAAAAACATAAGCAGGAGCTACTTCCGACGGCTGCCCCGCACGCTTCAGCGGAGTATCTTTTCCAAATCTGGAAAGATCATCAAAAGCTTCTTTCACCAGCGGAGTCCATATAGGTCCGGGTGCAATTCCATTCACCAGAATTCCTTTTTCGGCAAGATTATCCGCCAGTGAACGGATAAAAGACAACACTGCTCCTTTTGTAGCAGCATAATCCAATAAATGATCGCTTCCACGGTATGCTGTGACAGAGGTTGTGCAGATGATTCTTCCTCCTTTTCCAATCAGTGGAAGAAAATTTCTGGTGAAAGAAATCATAGAAATGATATTGGTATCAAATGTTTCCTGAATCTGCTCATCAGAGATTTTTTCCAGGCTGCTTTTGGAAGTATGAATTCCTGCATTATTCACAAGAATATCAAGTTTCTTCCACTCTTTTTTAATCTTGTCTGCACACTTGGTCCTGAATGTTTTCCGGGTAAGATCGCCTTTTATAAGAAGGCATTTCTGTCCTTCTTTTTCAACCAGTTTTTTGGTTTCTCTGGCATCATAGTCACTTTCTTTATAGATGATAGCAACATCCGCTCCTTCTCTGGCAAAATGAACGGCTACAGCCTGTCCTATGCCACTGTCTCCTCCTGAGATTACCGCTTTTTTTCCAAGCAGTTTCCGACTTCCCTGATAATCGTTCCGGATAATTTCCGGAAACAGCCCTTCTTTAGGGACTTTTGACTTAGATTCTGATTTGTTCTGTGTTTTCATATGCAAATCTTTTCTCTAAATCACATCAAACAATACGCCGAAATAGATTAAGAATGATAAGCATCCTCCAAATCCTGGATGATAATTTTCTGCATTTTCATCATAGCCTGAACTACTTTATAAGCTTTTTCCTGATCAGAATCATTCATTAGCTGAATAAGTCTTTTAGGCACTATCTGCCAGCTCAACCCATATTTATCTTTCAGCCAGCCACACATACTTTCTCTGCCACCATCTGCTGTCAGAGTGTTCCAGTAGTTATCGGTCTGCTGCTGGTTGTCCGTCATTACCACCAATGATATTCCTTCATTGAAATCAAACTGGTGATCGTAAGAATTATCCATGCAGAATACGTTGTAATTGTCTATTATAAAATGAGCATGCTGAACATTTTCTGCTGGTTCCGGGATGTCGTGCCCTTCACTTCCTGCTCCATAGGTCAATATGTTTCCTATGCTTGAGTTGGGAAACGTTTTGGTATAAAGTTCCATTGCCTCTTTTGCTTTTCCATTGTTTTGATGAATAAACATTAAGGTAGGAATTATTTTCTGCTCACTTGCTTTTTCACCCAAAAACAACTGCCATGTTACTCCATATTTATCCTGAACCCAACCGTATTTTGGACTCCATGAGTAAGATCCCAGCTCCATCAAAGCCATTCCGCCATCCAGCAGTTGATCCCAGTATTTTTGTACCTCATCTTCTGTTTCACAAATTACCATGAAAGATATGGAAGGATTTTTTTTGAATTGCGGACCGCCATTCAGAAGCATCAATCTTTGTCCGAACAAATCAATATTCATCACTACAGGTGTATCTGCTGTAATCTCACCCCCAAAAACTTTACAATAAAATTCGGCAGACTGTTTGGCATCTCCGTCATACCAGAGACATGGGAAAATATCGTTATTCATAATTTTATATTTAAATGGATTGATTTATATTGTTTTACTTTTTTCTTAGGGATAGTTTTTACCTGCTGAAATTTTACAGCAAAAGAAATCTTATGTCTTTACATTTAAAGGAAGCTGCTTCACTTTATCTGCAAGACATCTTAGATATGTCTGGTTATACTTTCTATGCTTCTTTAAAGCATACCTGATTTTCTTTCATAAAATTCTTCAGCTTTACCATCGTATTTTTCCCGAAACCATGAAGCTGCATAATTTCTTTCTCGGAATAATCTGAAAGTTTTTCCAAAGAATTTATTTTTTCTTTTTCTAAGGCTCTTCTTGCAGGTATTGCAATAACCCCATGAAGAAATTCTTCTTTAGGGTCATAATTAAAAGCATAAATGGAATTTAAACTCTTGGACATGATAACTAAATTGATCATGGCTACAAAAAATATTGTTAATGATTCTCAACATACTTGTGGAAATTATTAAGAATAGCATACCAGCCATCTCGTTGCATTTCCACAGAATTTTGTTTTTCCGGATCGAAAATTTCAATAACTTTCGTTGTATTTTCATCTATTTTATCGAAAACAACTTCTACTTTCCGTCCGTCCTCCATATGATATTTGATCACCTCATGGGGGATAATTTCGTCATAAACGCCTTCAAAATCAAATCCGAAACTTTTGTCTTTAGCTTCCATTCTGTTTTTGAATCTGCCTCCTACCTTCAGGTCATTTTCAGAACTAGGACACTGCCAGCTTTCATGGGCAAAATTCCATTTTGTAATATGCTTTGGCTCATTGAAATAATTCCAGACTTTTTCAACGGGTGCTAAAATTGTAATGTCTATTTTAATTGGATCCATAGTTCTAATTTTTTTATAGTTTAAGTAAAGAGTTATAGCTGTCTCAAAAGTCAAATAATTTGTTTTTCGTCATTCTGACAAAGGAAGAATCTTGCTGATAAACAAGTACTTGAGATTCTTCATTACATTCCATTTCATTCAGAATGACACTTACGAGACAGCCACACCCCTTTTTATCATTAGTTAAATATAAGATTATTTTGCGTATTCATCATTATAGTTCACCATCCAATGAACACCATATTTATCCTGAAAGCATCCGAAATAGTCTCCCCAAAACTGATCTTCAATCGGCATTTCTACATTTCCGCCATCAGAAAGTTCTTTAAAGATTCTGTCGGCTTCATTTCTGGAATCCGGGAAAACAGAAACATAATTATTGTTTCCTACGGTCAGAGTCTGCCCAAAACCCGGAACAATATCTGATGCCATTAAGAGGTCACCTCCAATAGGCAAAGCAATGTGCATTACCCTGTTTTTTTCTTCTTCTGAAAGGTTTTCTGTACCGGGAGCATTTCCCATTTTATGAATTCCTCCGACGAATTCACCCCCGAAAACAGTTTTGTAAAAATTGAACGCTTCTTCAGCTGTTCCATCAAAATTCAGATACGGATTTAATTTAGCCATGATTTTTAATTTTAAAGTTATTATTATAAAATATAAGGTTCTATTGTTGATCCATTAAGGAATAATTAATTGAGTATGAATAGTAAATACAGCTTGATTGTTAAATCATTACAATTCACTGAGCTCCATTTCCTATTTTTCAAAATTCTTAATGGTTTATAAATTTTTCTACTTCTCTTACGGTAAAGTTTATTAAGTTTACATCAATACTTCCGTCAAAGTCAGGCATCATATAAACACCATGAGTTGCGGGAAGTATCATTAACCGGGAGCCTTTCACCAGACGCCACATCGCTGCAGCATGCTCCGGTTTCATCACATCCTGATCACCGCTGATGAATAATGTAGGTGATTGTATGGAAGCCAGCACCTCATCATCCCAGTCTTTAAACGTCTGCATCCTTTTGCAGTCTTTCTCAAAAAGGTTTTCCAGTTTTGAAAAATCAGGATTGAGATTTAAAAAATTAATTTTAAAAGGTTCCGGCATCGATTCAAAAGTTGCTTCCTGCATTCCTTCAAAAAAGCCGTCTATCATTCCGTTTCTTTTATAAAATGCTGAGGCAACGACCAGTTTTTCTACAATTCCGGGATGGCGGTGACCAATCTGCATTACCGTACTTCCACCATTGCTGAATCCCCAGAAGGAAGCTTTTCCAATGTTTAATTCTGCTAAAAGTCCGGCAACATCGTCAGCATCCTGTTCAAATGTTTCAGGAATATCGCGGTGTTCACTGCGTCCGTGGTTTTGCAGATCGATCCCTATGAGCTGGAACTTGTCTTCCAGTCTGGCAATGACTTCTTTAAAATCATACAGAATAGAAGAACCTCCGCCATGGATTAAAACCAGGGGTTTTCCGGATCCATAGATTTCGTAATATAATTGGATTCCATTGACTTTTTTATAGCCTTTTTCTACCGGATTCATGATTAATATTTAAGATTTTCGTCCACATCATACTTCATTCCGGGATAACCCAGAATTCTGCGCATCAGGCCTATCTGCCCGCAGAGATAATCTTCACGGCCGATACACATTCCGACAAAATTGAGTTTTGTCTCTTTAATAAACGGAATATTCATTCCTATTTCAAATATCTCATCCAGTTCTTCATCAGTTACTTCATAAAGTCCTTGGTATACTTTAGCAGAAATTTTATGAAAGTTTTCTTTTAATTCAGTTAAAGTTGGATATTTAAAGCTTTCATCCAGTGCTTTTCCCTGGAAAAACAAGCCACTGTAAGGGTCTTCTTCCTGTATTCCAAGCACCCAGCCTAAGCCATAGCGCATGTTAACAAAATTTCCTGCCATCCATACAATATGGTTGGTTTTATTTTCAATTCTTTTCAACGCGTCTTCTTCCGAAATGCCGTCCAAAACATTCATAAAGCTTTGGGAATGCATTCTGTAAGCCGGAATAACGAGTTCCATTTTTTTTGATTTTGGTGTGTCCATTTTAATTAGAGATTAGAAGTTAGAAATTAAAGGGTAAAGGGTCGGATAAACGCAAAGGCACAAGGTTTCTATAAGCTGTGTGTTTTTAAGGCGCGAAGATTTTATCTTCGATAAAGTTGTACACTTCTAAAAATAGCATGGAAAAATTTGACAGTTCATTTGTCATTCCGAGCAAAGCAAGGAATTTATTTTATAGCGCCCGGTTTTCCTAAAATTCTGCGGAGATAACCCAGTTGTCCGCTGTGGTAAATCTCATGAAGGCTTAGCGTTGAAATATCATTAACCATTTCAGGTTTAAAGCTCGTAAGAGTACCGAGTTTTGTTTCCAGCCTTTCCTGAGATTGTTTCAAATAGGATTTTAAATCTTCAAAGCGGACCAATTCATCTTTCCGTTCCAAAGGAATTTCCCCTCTGTTATAGCAGGAAAACTTTTCACTGTCCCAAACGGATTCTTCGCCTAGAATATTTAGAAATGGATTTCTGATATGGATTAAATGCCCCAGAATCCAATTCATACAATTGGCTTCACCATTAGGAAAAATCATAGATTCTTCATGGGTAATGCTGTCAATATTCAAAGAAATCACCTGATAGTTGCTTACAACCTGATTCTTTATTAATTCTATATCGTTTGATATTGCTTCCATTAGATATGTATTTAATTAATAAGTGAATGATAATGTTATTCTGCAGGCATCTGAGATACATCTCCATGCATTACTTCCCACTGATGGCCATTGATATCAGCAAAACTGCTTTGATACATCCATCCGTAATCTACAGGCTCACCATATTTTGAGCCTCCGTTTCCAATGGCTGTTTTTACCATTTGATCTACTTCTTCCCGGCTGTTCACCCCAATGGCAAGAAGTACCTGTGTGGTATCTCCTTTAGCAAAAGGCCTGTTGGTAAAGGTTTGGAAAAATTCCTCTTTCAGAAACATCGTGTAAATATGATCTTTCTTCATTACTACACATATTGCCTTATCGTTTGAAAACTGTTCATTGATAGAAAAGCCAAGATCTGTCCAGAATTCTCTGGTTTTTTGTACGTCTTTTACGGGTAAATTGACGTAAATATCATTAATATTCATTTTGTAAATTTTAGTGGTGATTGTAGTTCAAAATTACCAGGATACGGTAAGAATGTGCTTGTCATAGGACAAGATTTAATTTTTATTTGGATTTAATTATTCTGTTGGCATTTGAGATAGATCGGCAAAAGTGATATTCCAGCCGTGCCCGTCCAGATCCCAGAAAGAATTCTGATACATCCATCCGTAATCCTGAGGTTCTTCATGCTGCCACGCTCCATTGTCTACAGCGGTATTCACTACTTTATCTACTTCTTCACGGCTGTTCAGCCCTACTGCTACAAGAACCTGACTGGTATTCTCTTTGGCAACAGGTTTATTGGTGAAGGTCATGAAATAATCCTCCTGCAGAAACATCACATAGATGGTATCATTCAACACAACACAGGTTGCTTTATCATCAGAGAATTGTTCATTAATCGAAAAACCTACCTTGGTCCAGAATTCTTTTGTTTTCTGTACATCTTTTACAGGAAGGTTCACATAAATTTGATTGACTTTCATTTTTTGTAATTTTAGTGTTAATTTGTAATCCAAAATTACCAAGGTGCAATGAAAATCAACTTGTCATAAGGCAAGATTTAATTTTTCTTAGGATGGGAAACTATTTCTTTACGAATACGGCTTAAGGAGGTGTCTGTAACTCCCAGATAGGAAGCAATCTGCTTCAATGGCGCAAATTGTATGACTTTAGATTTTTGTTCCAGCAGATTAAGGTATCTTCTGGTTGCTGAGAGCGTGAACATTTCTACGGACCGCTGTTTGTAGGCAAAAAGCTCCTGAGACATCCATGATCTTCCCCATTCCCTGAGATTTGGGATTTTATGGAACAATTCCTGAAACGTATCATAATCCAGCCTCCAGCATTCACAATCTGTAATACAAACGATATTTTCCTGAGACGGAACTCGCTGAAACATTGACAAAACTTCAATAATCACTTCATTCTCTACGAAAAAATGAGTGGTTACTTCATTTCCGTTGAAATCATTAACATAGGAACGCGCCAATCCGTTTTCAAGAATATAATATTCATTGGCTGTTTTTCCTTCTTCAAGAATGAAATCACCTTTCTGGAAAGATGTTTTTTCATGAGCCTGAAATATTTCAGCAAGCTCTTCAGGGAAGAAGAAGGGAAAATCATAGCAGGTTTCTAAAGCCTTATTGGTCATTGGTGTCAATTTTTTAAGTCTTTAAAAGTAAAATTTTTAATTGAATTAAGAGCAAAAAACATTAAACAAAGAACTCAGCACTTTTATAAAATGACACATACTACACTGAAATGAAAGAGATTTACAGACTGATATTTTTTAAACAACTATTTAAAAAATACTATTTTACCACCCCGGCAAAAATTCTTTGAATTTTTGCCACCCCTCCAAAGGATGGGAATAACTATTTGCCGATGATAGTAATTGTAGATTTTTTACAGGAGATATTTTTTAAAATAGAGAAAGTTGTATGGATTTTGGAGTGCTGGGTTTCTGAGCATCTCCAAATACGGTTTTTCCGCCAAAGCGCCAGGAGTTTTGTCTTTCTTCTTCAATGACCTGCTGGATATCAAAATCCGGAGTGAAGTCCTTTTCTGCTTCGGCAACGATCTGGTGAAGTTTATTTAAAGAGTTTAGCTTATCAGAATTTCCCAGTTTGGACTTTTCTATTCCTCTTCTGAGAATGCTGATACTTTCATCATAGGTATTGACAGGCACAGGGAAAGGATGTCCGTCTTTACCCCCATGAGCAAAGGAAAACCTTGCCGGATCGGCAAATCTTGACGGTGCCCCATGAATTACTTCACTTACCAAAGCCAATGACTGCATGGTTCTTGGTCCTACTCCTTCCAGCAGCAGCAAATCTTCAAAATTCTGTGGCTGCTGTTCCCGGGTAACATATAAAAGAGCTCCCAGGCGTTTCAGATCCACATCGGAAGCCTGAACGTCATGATGGGCAGGAAGAATCAATCTTGCAAAATCTTTCATCACTTCTGCGGAATCGGTATGGGAAATATCTAAAATTCCTTTTCTATTCTCTGCAGCTTCAGTATCGGTAAGGTTAAGAATCTTTCCTCTTGAAATTCCGTTGATTCCTGTGTGAGGCTGCTCTACAAATGAAGTGATGTTTTCGGAATGCCAGTGATATCGTCTTGCTGTTCCATCCGATTCATGCATTCCCTGCTGAATAACACTCCAGTTTCCGTTATCTGAAAGAATGAAATTGTGCAAATACAACTGATACCCATCCTGAATGGCCGTATTATCTACTTTCGCAGAAAGTTTGCTGGCTCTTACCAAATCTGTTCCGTTAAGTCCGGTTTTATCTGCAATTCTGATTAACTCTGAAGGCGTTTCTCTGGAAAGCTTTCCTTTTCCACCACAGATATAAAGTCCCAGCGATTGCGAATTGGGATTAATGGAACGTTTCAGCGCTCCCATGACAGAAGTGGTAATGCCTGAAGAATGCCAGTCCATTCCCATTACCGCTCCAAAACTCTGAAACCAGAAAGGATCTGCCAATCGACGCAATACCTCATCTTTACCGTAATCCATGAGAATGACTTCAATAATGGAAAGTCCCAGCACAGACATACGTTCATACAGCCATGACGGTACTTTGCCATAGTGAAGAGGTAAATCTGCTGTTCCGGAACGTTTCATTATATTTTTAAAAATGTAAAGTTAAGTTTTATTCCCCTTATTATTTAATGATCCGGATCATTAATTCTACTATTACAATTATTGGATAAGGCTTGTAAAAGAAAAACCGGGATCACGCATTTCCAGTTCATTTTTACTGGATTCCTCCTGTGCTTCTTTAGCGTAGATAAACATTTTTTGTTCGTAAGCATCAATAGCTTCCTCTATGCTTTGATAGTTTCCTTCTATTAGATATTCTGATAAAATTAAAGCATCCATCAGCCCGCTATTTACTCCCTGTCCTGCAAAAGGCGGCATCAGATGAGCAGCATCACCAATAAGTGTTACAGGCAAAGAGCGGTTGTCTTTCCAGGGTTGGTCTAATGGGATCTTCCTTGTTGGCAGCCCTACAAAAAAGGAGGTTGATAGGAATAACTGCTGGTACAGTTCATTCCATGCAGAGAATCTTTTGGCGAGAAACTGACGAACCTGTTCTGTATTCTGAAAGTCCAGGGTACAGCCATCTTTCCATTCTTCGGGCTTTTTGAATATGACTCCATAAGTCAAAGCTCCATTATTAAAAGGATTAGCTACCAATAAATTGCCTTCAAAAGCAGCCATTGGTCTTTTTCCGTCACACCATTCGAAAAATTCAGGACAAGTTTTTTCAGGCTGAGGGACATCTCCCTGGATAATAAAAGTTCCGGTTTCTTCCACTTCCGTATCTGTCACATATTTTCTTACTCTGGACATTCCACCGTTGGCACCGATGACAAGATTGGCAGTTACATCGGGTTTGTCTTTAAAGTGAAGCAACCATTTGCCGTTATTTTCTTCCATTCCTGTAAAGTTCATATCCCAGATTACCGTATCATCTGCCAGACTATCCAATAATATTTCTCTTAAATGATTTCTGTTGATTTCCGGGTTGTCATATTGATTTTCAGGGGTGATTTCTTTCGTAAAAAGTATATTGCAGTGTTCATCAGAAACTTTGATTCCCATAGGCAGCGCCATCTCATAATATTTATCCAACAATCCAGCCTTTTTCATAGCTTTCTGTCCTGATTCTTTATGAAGATCCAATGTGCCGCCCCAAACTCTTGTCTGTGCATTGACATCTCTTTCATAGACTTTTACTTCAACACCTTTTTGCTGTAATAAAACGGCCATGGTTAAACCTACAGGCCCAGCGCCAATAATTGCTGCTTTTTTATGATTCAGTACCATAATTTTTAATGTATTTATTATAGTACAAAATTCCGGAATGCAATGGTATCACGCTTGTACAAATGCGACAAAATCATTGCTTAAGATTTGTTTTCTTTTTCTGGCTTCCCGTGCCAAAGCAGCAGGTGTTATACCACTGTACCGTTTAAATTCTCTGCTTAAATGTGATTGGTCTGTATATCCAAATTCCTGTGCGAGTGCAGCAATTGAAGCTTCCGGAGCGTGCCACAAACGGTTTCTTATCTGTTCAAAACGCATAATTCCGGATATATCCTTTACGGTATGACCGGAAGACTGCTTAAATTTTCTTTCCAGCGTACGGACTGTTGTATGGGCTGAATTTGCCACCTGATTGACAGGGATCGCTCCATTATTTTTTCTCATGGCAGCACCTGCTTTGAAGAGCAGACTGTCTATTGTAATCTGTGAATGTAATTTCAGAAAATATTGTTCTACCTGAGAGACAGCTTCCTCTATTTTCCTCTGATTGATGAGATCATTCAATATAGTTTGAAGCTGTACAACGGGATGTTCAAATGTATGGACTCCGTTTTCAGTTTTTTCTGATGACAGTCCCAACAAATCAAAAACAGCCCATGGAAAACACCTGATCCCGATAATTTCCAGTTGGTTTTGAGCATGAAAAAGAGCAGGCTGATTGAGCAGTCCCATAATGAACGGAGAAGGTAAATCCTGTAAAATTCCCTGATGGGTAATACTGCATCCACTTCCAAAATGAAAGATGATCTCGGCATAACCATCCGGCATCACCGTAAATCCAGACTGTTGTTCACCATAGTCTCTTCTGTTATACCAAAAACATTTAATGGTATCCCTAAGTTCTTCCGGAACTGCAAACTCCTGATGTATATTTGAAAACATTGCTTTATTAATCGTGAGAATACAGTTTCAGATCTTTATGTTTTGCTTCATCATATTCTTCTTCAAAGGTAATTTTATTTCCAAAAGGGTCAATTACAGTAAACGATACGGATCCGTAAAACGTTTTTTCAAGTCCGGGACGGTTATATTTATATTTTTTGTCAATAAGTTCTTTATGATATTCCGGAACGCCTTCACCCCAGACCGCAATCCTTGTTCCGGGCGTTCCATCTCCGTGATGTTCACTTAAATGGAAAATGATATTTTCTCTTTTCACTTCCATATAAACGGGAGTATTTTCATCAAAATAATGTTCCCAGACGATCACGAATCCCAGCCAGTCTACATAAAATTCTTTTGTTTTCTGATAGTCAAAGATTCTTAGTATAGGAATAATACGTTCTGCTTTCATTGTATGTTTTTATTGGTGAGACAAGATATTGATCATTTTCTGAAATGGATCTTTAACGAAAAATCTGCGGACTCCCCAGTCTTCATCGGTTAGATGATAAGTAATTTCAAAACCGGCATTTTTCATTTTGTCATAGATTTCATCTACATTATCTACTTCAATGGAAAGATCGGGAACTTCTGTATTGTTTCCTCCCTGTTCGGCAAAACTGATCTGAATTTTTGCTTCTTCATCGTTTCCCAATGTTTTAATCCAGCCATGATCCATCAGAACATCCAGTTCCAGAATATCCTGATAAAACTGATTGGCTTTGGAAAGATCATCCGTTTTGATATTGGCTACAATTCTTTTTACCATTTTGCACTAGTTTTTCATTAAAAAAAGCCTTGTGAAATTACATAAAATTTCACAAGGCTTAATAAATTATTGTATTGTATCTTGTATTAAATGGAAGCTGCCGCTTCTAAAATCAACTGGGTAACTTCTTCAGGATGTGATGCCAATGAAGCATGTCCTGCATCCAGAGAGATTATTTTTTTAGGTTCAAGACGCTCTGCCATTTCTTTTTCAGTTTCTGCAGGGATCATACGGTCCTGCAATGAGATCTGATACCAACTTGGGCGTGTTTTCCATGCCGGTTCGCCCGCAACATCACCAAAACACTGACCATGAATAGGTTTTTGCGATAATGACATAACCAGTGCTTTTTCATCATCTAAATCCTGGCAGAAAGCAGATTTAAATTCATTGTATTTAATCCATAAAAAACCTTTGTTATCAGGATAAATGCTTGCTCCACCCGGTGATTCTCTTCTTCCTAACAGAGATCCCAAACTATCTCCGGCATCAGGTGCAAAAGCAGCAATATAAACCAATCCGGCTACTTTATCATGGTGCCCGGCTCCTGAAATAACGGCTCCTCCATAAGAATGTCCAACTAAAAGCACTTTCCCTTCCTGGGCATCAATAAGGTCTTTTGTCTTATTAATATCATCCTGCAGCGACGTTAATGGGTTCTGAACACTTCTTACTTTATATCCTGCTTTTGTCAACGAAGGAATCACGTATTGCCAGTGTGATCCGTCTCCCCATGCTCCGTGTACCAAAATAATGGTTAAATCTTTTTGTTCCATAATGATTGTGTTAAAATTTGATAATGGTAAAGCTACGGTATAAAATGTCGGTGGAAGTTAACTTAAGTTAATTTACAATACGGCTTCTTATACGGCTGAGTGACTGTTCTGTTATACCAAGGTAACTGGCAATATATTTCTGAGCGATTTTCTGAAAAAGAGCAGGTTGTTTTTTTACAAGATTAAGGTATCTGTTTTCAGGGGAAAAACACAGCAGGTCGTCGATCCGTTTCTTGGCATCCAGATAAATCTTTTCACTCATCATTCTCCCAAACTGCTGCCAATAGGCTTCTTTTTTATATAGATTCTGCAGATGATCTTTACTCAACAATAATATTTCACAGTTTTCCAGCGCCTGAATATTCATATTGGAGACTGTATCACAAAGTATGCTTTCATAATCGGTAAAAAATTCATTTTCAAAATAGAATCCAAAATTGATTTCACGTCCCTGATCATTGATATAGAAAGACCTGATGGTTCCTTTTTTGATAAAGCCCAGATATTTGCATTTTTCTCCCTGCTTCAGAAAAAAGTCAGATTTTAAAAGTACTGTATCATGAAGTAAAGCGTAGAATTCTTTAAAATGATCTGAATCTACCTGAAAAAGTTCTCCGTATTTCTTGTAATGGTCTTGCATCATTTGGTGTTGTTGATTAGATTTTACATTCAAAAAAAGCCTTGCAAAAATTACATTCACAAGGCTTTTCTACAAAAATTATTTCTATTATTTCAATGCTGCAAGAGCTGCATCGTAATTAGGTTCGTCAGCAATTTCCGGAACCTGTTCCGTATATACTACTTTGTTGTTTTCGTCTGTAACGATCACGGCACGACTCAATAACCCTTTCAAAGGAGAATCTGCGATTGTCACTTCATAATCATCTCCAAAGCTGCTTCTGAAATCTGAAAGTGTTTCAACATTATTCAACCCTTCAGCGGCACAGAATCTTCCTAAAGCGAATGGAAGGTCTTTTGAAACATTGATGATTACTGTATTGTCAAGTTTTGAAGCCTCTTCATTGAATTTTCTTGAAGAAGCAGCACAAGTAGGCGTATCAATACTTGGGAAAATATTGAATACTTTTTTCTTTCCTGCAAAAGTTTCAAGCGTTTTTACCGCTAACCCTGAATCTACCAATGCAAAATCTTTTACTGTGGTTCCTACAGATGGTAATGCTCCTATTGTGTGTACTTCGTTTCCTTTTAAAGTGATTGTCGTGGACATAATTTTATTTTTTTAGTTTTTCAAATTTAATCAAAAAAGAAAATTTTTCCCGACTTATTATGGTTAAATTAATCTTAAAGTGAAAATAAAACTTTTTCACCTGCTCATCGGTTTTCAAACAAAATTACTTACACACCTGCGCTCCTAAAAAAATTAAGCTTCAGACTGCAAAAGTTCAATACCTGAAATAATAGAATTATTTTTAGAATTAATGGCAGCACATCCGGAAGCAATACAATTGCACAGATATAAAATTAAAGATATAAAAGCCACTTTTTTATGGAAATATCCTAAATAAAACAATGATATTTACTAAATTTGTGGGACTTAAAATTTCAAATAAAAAATAACAGTATAATGTCAGAAAAATCAAAAATCTATTACACACTTACTGATGAAGCTCCAATGCTTGCTACTCACTCGTTTTTACCCATTGTAAAAGCTTTCACAAAATCAGCAGATATCGAAATCTCGGTTCCGGATATTTCTTTGTCAGGAAGAATTCTTGCCAACTTCCCTGAGTTTTTAAAAGACGACCAGAAAATAGGTGATGCTTTGGCTGAACTAGGCCAACTGGCAACTCAACCTGACGCTAATATCATTAAGCTACCTAACATTTCTGCTTCTGTACCTCAACTGGATGCAGCAATCGCTGAACTACAAGGTAAAGGTTTCGCCGTTCCAAACTATCCTGCAGAACCTAAAAATGATGATGAAAAAGCAATCAAAGCTAAATATGCTAAAGTATTAGGAAGTGCTGTAAACCCCGTATTAAGAGAAGGAAACTCTGACAGACGTGCTCCAAAAGCTGTTAAAAACTATGCAAAAGCAAACCCTCACAGAATGGGTGACTGGGCATCTGACAGCAAAACTGACGTAGCTCACATGAACAATGGTGATTTCTACGGTACAGAAACTTCTACAACATTAGAAAACGCTACAAAATACAAAATCGTATTCAAAGGAAACGACGGTTCTGAGTCTGTATTAAAAGATTTTGCAGGTCTTCAGGCTGGTGAAGTAATTGATTCTTCTGTAATGAACTTAAATGCATTAAAGGCATTTGTTCAGGAAGCGATTGAGGAAGCTAAGAAAAAAAATGTACTTCTTTCTGCCCACCTTAAAGCTACGATGATGAAAATCTCTGATCCTATCATTTTCGGGGCTATCGTTGAGACGTTCTTCAAAGAAGTATTTATTAAATATGCTGAGACTTTCAAGTCTTTAGACATCAATCCAAATAACGGTCTTGCTGATCTTTTTGATAAAATCAAAGGAAATGCTCAGGAAGCTGATATCAAAGCTGATATTGAAAAAGCTCTTGCTGCAGGACCTAGAGTGGCAATGGTAAATTCTGACAAAGGAATTACGAATTTCCACGTACCTTCTGATATCATTGTTGATGCCTCTATGGCTGCTCTTGTAAGAGGCGGAGGTAAAATGTGGAACAAAGAAGGAAACGAAGAAGATACAGTGTGTATCATTCCGGACCGTTCTTACGCTGGTTTCTATCAGTCTGTAATTGACGATATGAAAGCGCACGGAAAATTAGACCCTACAACAATGGGATCTGTTCCAAACGTAGGTTTAATGGCTCAAAAAGCTGAAGAATATGGTTCTCACGATAAAACTTTCCAATTAACTGCTGACGGAACTGTAGAAGTTCAGGATGAAGCTGGAAACGTTCTTCTTTCTCAAAAAGTAGAAAAAGATGATATCTTCAGAATGTGTCAGACAAAAGATGCTCCTATCCAGGACTGGGTAAAATTAGCGGTAAACAGATCAAGATTATCTGATACTCCGGCTATCTTCTGGTTAGACAAAGGAAGAGCTCACGATAGAGAAATCATCAAAAAAGTAGAGAAATATCTTGCTGATCATGATACAACAGGTCTTGACATCAGAATTCTTGATGTAAAAGATGCCATGACTGAAACGCTGAAGAGAGCAAGAGAAGGTAAAGACACTATTTCTGTTTCCGGAAACGTATTAAGAGATTATTTAACTGACCTTTTCCCTATCCTTGAGCTTGGTACTTCTGCAAAAATGCTTTCTATCGTTCCATTGATGAACGGTGGTGGTTTATTTGAAACAGGCGCCGGAGGTTCTGCTCCGAAACACGTTGAGCAATTCTTAGAAGAAGGATACTTAAGATGGGATTCTCTAGGTGAATTCTTAGCACTTCAGGCTTCTTTAGAGCACCTGGCACAAACTCAGGGAAATACAAAATCTCAGGTTTTAGCTGATGCATTGGATGAAGCTAATGCTAAGTTCTTAGCTACAGATAAATCTCCTGCAAGAAAAGTAGGTCAGATCGACAACAGAGGTTCTCACTTCTATTTAGCAATGTACTGGGCTGAAGCGTTGGCTAACCAGACTGCTGATGCTGAATTGGCAGCTAAGTTTGCTCCTGTTGCACAGGTAATGCAGGAAAACGAAGAGGTAATCAATGCAGAATTAATAGGTGCTCAGGGTAAACCTCAGAACATTGAAGGATACTACAAAACTGATACGTATAAAACATATGCAGCAATGAGACCTAGTACAGTTTTAAATGAAATTATTGACGGAATCTAATTTTTCGTTTTGATATAGATAAAAAGCTCCTTTTTTTAAAGGGGCTTTTTTTTGTGGAAGGATTATTACTATTCGCAATTTAAAACCACCCCGTCAAAAATTCTTTGAATTTTCGCCACCCCTCCGAAGGAGGGGAATAATAAACACGTACTTACTCATCAAGGTAAACATCGGCAACTCCTTAATCCCTAATCCCTACAACCTATCACCTGCAACCTAATATCTGCCATCTCACCTACCTATCCTCCACAATCACTCTCCTATGCTCTCTGCCCCAATTGATCATTTCCTGGATGATATTTCCAAAGGTTCTGCAGTATGCTGTGGGTTCATATTCTATTAAAACGGGAGTTTCCGGGTAAACGGTACGTTTTAACAGTTTATTCATTTCCATATCTTTCAGTTCTTTTGAAAGCATTCTGGTGGTAATTCCGGGAATACTCCTTTCAATTTCCCTGAAACGTCTGTTCCCGTTACAAAGTGAATTGATCACAGGAATTCGCCATTTCCCTCCGATAAAATAAAGGGTATCCTGTAAAGCTCTAAGTTCTTCTGTCTGATCTCTTTCCATAGCTGCAAAGTTAAGTGATATCATGAATGATACTGGTATACTCTGTGATACTGATTACAAAAGTATACCATTTTGAAATAACTTTGTCAAAAATTTTACAATGAAAAAATTAAGCAATAAACTGGCTATCGTAACAGGAGGAAACAGCGGAATAGGATTCGCTGCCGCAAAAGAACTTATTTCAGAAGGAGCAACGGTTATTATCACAGGAAGACGAAAGGAAGCTGTAGAAAAAGCCGCTCAGGAACTTGGAGCCATCCCTTTCATCGCAGATCAGGCAAACCTTAATGATATTGATCTTTTAAAGGAAGAAGTAGAGAAACAGTTCGGGAAAATAGATATCCTGTTTATTAACGCAGGAATTACAGGAAGCCTGACTCCAATTGAGAATATGGATGTCGAAAATTTTGATCAGGTGATGAACATCAATTTCAGGGGTGCATATTTTACATTAAGCAAATTCATTCCTTTATTGAATGACGGCGCTTCTGTCATATTTTTATCATCTATTGTGGCTTCTACTTATAAACCCAACAGTTCAGCGTATCAGGCAAGTAAAGCCGCATTGAACTCGATTGCAAAAACGGCAGCGGCAGAATTAGCTCCAAGAAAAATCAGGGTGAATATGATAAGCCCCGGTCCTATAAAAACCGAGATTATGAGCAAAGCCGGTCTTGATGAAGAAACTTTAAAAAATATTCAAAATCATCTCATAGACCAGATTCCATTGAAGAAAATGGGAGCCGCTGAAGAAGTTGCCAAACTGGTTACCTATTTGTCAGATGATCAGATTTCAAGTTACGTCACCGGAACCGAAATTGTGATAGACGGCGGTATTACTTTATAAATAATAGATTTAATCAAATCCTGGTAACATAATTACCGGGATTTTTCTTGTATATTTTCGGGACTTAAAATTCTGTATTCACCTTTTGATTTGTCCGGTTAAGCCTGTTTTCCGTTTCGCGGCATATACCATCCATTTACTTTTGATCCAGAAATAAAAACAATACTCATTATGGATACCGTAAAGAAAAAAAGAAATCCCATTGCTATCGTATTTCTGGCTATACTAGGAATCTTCGGAGGGTTGCAGCTATTCAGCAACCCCCTGGAAGGAAAACCTGTTACAGGAAAAATTGAAGCACCAAGGGAAGTGATCAGTATTCTTGAAAACTCATGCTTTAGTTGTCATTCCAATCAGCAAAACCTCAGCTGGTATGATAAAATTGCCCCTGTTTCCTGGGCTGTGAATAAAGACATCAGGAGAGCCCGGGAAGTCCTGAATTTTTCAGAATGGGAAAAACTATCTCCTGCTGAACATCAGGGAAATATGTATGCAATTCTTAATATGATGCAAAGCGGAAAAATGCCTCTTCATGAATACACTCTTCTGCATCCATCTGCTAAGATTACCCCAAAAGATATTGAAATCATTAAAAAATATACACTTTCATTATCTTCAGTAAATCCGGCAGCACAACATAAGAATAAACCTCAACCCTCTTCCACTACCTTTGTTTCAGCTCCCACAAATTTTCCGGTTTCACCCAATGGAGTTCAGTACACTCCTGATTTTAAAAACTGGAAAGTGATCAGTATGAGTACGCTGTTTGACAAATCCATCCGTGTCATCTACGGAAATGATATTGCTGTAAAAGCTGTAGAAACAGAAAACTTTCATCCATGGCCAGACGGAAGTATTGTCGTAAAATCCGTATGGAAACAGGAAGAACTTTCTAACGGGGAAATCAGACCTGGAAAATTTATCAATGCTCAGTTTATGGTAAAAGATTCCCATCAATATAAAGATACTGAAGGCTGGGGGTTTGCAAAATTCTCCGGAGATGATCTTCATCCTACAGGAAAAACTGCATCTTTTGCTAAAGAATCATGCCTCGCCTGCCACAGACAGCTCGCAGAAAAAACAGGCTATCTTTTTGATGTTCCGATGAAAGTAAATACACAAAGATTAATCCAAAATTTACAAAAAAAATGAAAAATACCATCCTGATTTTACTGGTGAGCCTTGTTGCTCTTACCTCTTGCAGCAAAGAAAATAACGATAAAGATAATGGGCTTTCGAGAATTGTTTTTGACCCGGGAAATTTAAAATTTATCTCCAATTCTTTGAATCCTAAGAAAGAAACGATGTCCGCTTTATACGGCAATGAAAAAGCTTTGGAATCTTTATCGAAAGAAAGCCAGACACCGGAAGTTGGTGCTGTTATGAAACTGGTGACCTGGAAATATCACGACAACCCTCAATATATTGGCGGTACCATCACAGGTGAATTGGTAAGTATCGAAACAGTTCAGACCGATCAGTCGGGAAATATTTCTTATGCCGTTAAAGATGATCTTACAGAAAGCAGTTCTCCTGATAAAGAAGAAAGAATAAAGTACTTCATGAGCTACCGTCCTGTTAGCAGACCATAACAGATGTCCCTCACTATTTATCATAATATTTTCAATAAAAAGCATTAATTTAACCTTTTCAAATCAGCAGATTTCATGCAACAGCAAAAAATAAAAATTTCACAAGCCATTATCTGGATAAGTTCTATTTTTCTGGGTATTTTATCTTCTGTTCCTCAGCTTGCTTCTCATGAATTCAACTGGAAAGAAGCGATAGTCAACTCAGCTATTACCGCAGCATTTTCCATCATCATGTGGTATGCCAACATTTATATGTTAAATCGTACCGCAAAACGGAGACAGCAGATTTCCTACTCAAGATTGATGGTCGTACTGGCTTTCGGGATGATAATTATGTTTGGACTTGCCTGGATTCAGCAGCTTATTTTATCTCATATCAATTTCGGCCCGGTAATGCTAATGGTTGAAGTAAGAGGAATTTTAATCAATCTGGTATGTTATATGTTTTTGACACTGCTTCAGAATAACTATACAGGCCAGCAGATACAGCTTGAACTGGAGAAGGTAAAAAGTGACAATTTAGGAGCTCAGTATGAATTATTAAAACAACAGATCAACCCGCATTTTCTTTTCAACAGTTTGAATACATTAAAATTAATGGCAGAAACACATGACGAAGAAACGGTTGACTTCATTGTAAAACTTTCTGATTTTTACCGATTTACACTTGAAAGCAGAAAACTGGACCTGATCAGTGTTCAGGAAGAAATGAAAATAGTAGACGCTTATCTTTTTCTTCAAAAAGCACGTTTTGGTGAAGGAATTAAGTTTACCAACGATCTCGTAAAAGAAACTGACCCAACCCTTATTCCTCCTTTTACGCTTCAGCTTTTGGTAGAGAACTGCATCAAGCACAATATTGTTTCGCAAAGTAAACCTCTGCACATTAAAATATATACCGCTGATGATCAAATTGTGATTGAGAATCCTATACAGCGAAAGATGAATACTGAAGATTCTCTGGGAGTGGGACTTGATAATATTAAAATGCGTTACAAACACTTACTGGAAAAGGAAATTACGATTAACTCAGACGAAAAAAACTTTCAGATAAAACTACCATTAATTCATGAATATCATCATTATTGAAGACGAATTCAGGGCTGCAAAATCCCTTCAGAATTTAATTTCAGATTTAAAACCGGATTCTAAGATACTGGGGATTTACGACAGTATCGAAACAAGTATTGAAGGCTTGAAAGACGTGAAACCCGATCTCATTTTTATGGACATCCAGCTTTCGGACGGACTTTCATTTGAGATTTTCAAATCAGTGGACATTACATGCCCGGTGGTTTTCTGTACAGCCTTTGATCAGTATATGCTGGATGCTTTTAAGAGTAAAGGCGTTGATTATGTTTTAAAACCATTTTCTAAAGAAGATATTGCTGAAGCTCTGAGAAAGGTTGACGAATTAAAAAAATTCTTTCAGAAGAATGACCTTCCTGACCTGGAACTGTTGATACAAAAAATCAACCAGCCTGCTTCTGCCGGGAAGAGTAATTTTCTGGTATTTAAAAATCAAAAATATACAACGATTCCTACGGAAGACATTGCCTATTTTTATATCCATAATGAAATAACCCATCTGGTAACCTTCGGCAAAGAGCAGTTTTCCCTTAGTCAGCCTTTGGGACAAGTTGCGGAACAGGTCTCTGATAAACAATTCTTCAGGGTTAACAGACAATATTTGGTTAATTTCAAAGCTATTAAAGAGATGGAACATTATTTTCAACGTAAAATACTGGTGAAACTTACTGTTGAAACACCTGAAAAACTTCTTATTAATAAAGAAAAGACTCATAGTTTCTTTACCTGGCTGGAAGATAGATAGAGGAGTTGAAAGGCTGAAAGTGAAAGGCTGGAAGCTGGAAGTACTTGCAGTCATTCTAAGAAATAGAACTCTTTTGAAATACATTATAACCCTGATTGATATGATCAGGGTTTTCTTTTTTATTCTTTATTTGGTTGTATCAATTTCTTAAGCTTCTTCCTGCTTATATCTAAAAAAAATAAAACGCTATTCCTTTTCACACCCCAAAAACTTCCAGCCTCCCACTTCCAGCTTCCAGCCTTAAAATCCTTCCCCTCACAATTTCCTGATTCACCTTTTAATTTGTCCGGTTAAACCTTTTTTGTATTCTTCTGCCTTCCCAGAGTATCTACTTTTGAATCAAATTAAAAGACATGATACTAAAAAACTTAATCACAGTAAGTGCTTTCACTGCGTTATTATTTGCTACTTCAGCATTTATTTATCAGGATAAACCAGAAAAGACAGCACAACATCCAACCACAGAAAATGGTTTTGCTGTTTTGGAACTCTTCACGTCAGAAGGCTGCTCCAGCTGTCCTCCGGCAGATGAACTAATGGGCAAAATCGGGAAGGAATATAAAGATGAGCCCGTTTATCTACTCTCCTACCATGTGGATTACTGGAACCGTCTTGGATGGAAAGACCGATTCAGTACTGCAGATAACTCCCAACGACAACAGCAATACAGCCGTATCTTAAATTCACAGGTTTATACGCCTCAGTTGGTTGTCAATGGAAAAACAGAATTTGTAGGATCTGATGAAAACAATATTAAAAACGCAATCCGGGAAGCTCTATTTAATTCTAAAAAAACAAATATAGCATTAACGGCAAACGTTTCTCAAAAGGGCATCAATGTAGAATATAAAACATCGGGCACCGATCCTAAAAATACACTTCTCATTAATCTGGTTGAAAAACATTCTTCTACTCAGGTAGGAAAAGGTGAAAATGAGGGCCGCCATCTGCACCATTGGCAGATTGTTCACAAGCAAAATCAAATCTCATTGAATAAACAAATGGAAGGAACAACAACATTTCAGCTTCCGAATGGTTTTTCTGCTGAAAACTGGGAAGTCATAGCTTTTATTCAAAACCAAAAAACAGGAGAAATATCAGGGTCTGCAAAAACACCTTTCAAATAACTTTTACACAACACAGTAATAATAACAACTAAAAATAATACTACAATGAAAACAAAAACAACAAAAATCATCTATTGGGCGGGCGCTATTTTTATGTCATTATGGTTCGGAGCCAGCGGTTTCTTTGAACTTACAAAAAATCCTGTCGTTTGGGATATCACCCAACAGCTTGGCTATCCATCTCATTTTATTTATATACTGGGGGTTTTCAAAATTTCGGGGGTTCTTGTTCTTCTCCTTCCCAACAGATTACTGAGGTTGAAAGAATGGGTATTTGCAGGAATGTTTTTTGATATTATTTTTGCTTTCTTCTCAAAAATTGCGGTACTTGGTTTTCCAGCTACAATAGACGCAATAGTCGCTTTCTCTGTCCTTACGATGACTTACCTGATGTTCAGAAAGATGTATTCTCCAGAGCTGGTATTTGGAGAGGCGTAATTACAATAAAACTCTAATTTTTTCTTATGTTGAAACAGATCCTCTCGTTGCCGGGAGGATCTGTTATATCAAGTCGATGATTAATATGTTTTGGCTAAAGCCAAATGCATAAATATTTATTGAAAAAGCGGACTAAAGTCCGCTGTTATTGATTGAATTATGCGCATGATTAATCATTCCGTTTAGCTAACCACCCCTTCAAAAATTCTTTGAATTTTTGCCACCCCTCCGGAGGAGAGGAATGCTAAGCACCTCATTACTATTGATTAAGATAACCCGTTTCTATTTACCTCCCCTAGTCCCCGCAACCTATTATCTATTACCTGCAACCTAATTCATAAAACTTTCCGGAAACCATTCAAATGCACCGGATTTTGTTTTTGTAAAGCCCAGACCCGGCCATGGCAAATGATAAGCAAACGCTCTTACTTTGGTATCTGCCAGCTGTTGAAGAAGCTTTTTTCTTGAAGCGCTAGCAATATCCAGATCAGTATCTCCAAAGTAGCCCCACTCAGGATGTGGAAAAAGGATTACATCGGAATGAATCAAATCTGCAATGTAGATCAGCTTTTCATTCCCTGAAGAAATGGTTGTCACTGTTAAACCCGGAGTATGACCGGGAGCGAGCTGAAAACTGAAATAGTCATAAAGCGGATTATTAAGGTCATAAAACTTCAGTTTCGGCTGAATCGTTTTCAGAATATTTTGAACAGCAGGAATAATCTGATTAAGTAATTCAGGCTGCTCTTTCAAAGCACTATTATTAAAATCTTTGATAGTGGCTTTCATCCAAAAATCATGTTCAATTTTTGAAATAAAAATATTGGCGTTCGGAAAAACGAGGTTCTGCTTTTTGTCAACTACGCCACCAATATGATCAGGGTGGGCATGAGAGATAAAAACATCGGTAATATCTTTTGGTGAAAAGCCGGCTTTTTGGAGACTTTTTAATAAGAATCCGGTTCTTTCATCAGCAAAAATACCCATTCCGGTATCTAAGAGGATAAGTTTATTCTTTGTTTTAACCAATAGAATATTCATGGCCATATCAATATAATTGTCCGGTCTGAAATTATTTTTAAGGATTGATTTCAGCTCAGCAACAGTTCCTCTGGGAGCAAATGCATTGAGATTTTCTTCATGAATATATCCGTCTGTAAGAACAAAAAGTTCCAGTTCTCCAAGCTTCAGTTTTTTAAAGCCGGAAAGATCATCACCTGTTTTTTCAGGGATTTTCGGAGTTTCTGCCAGTACACTGGAAAAAGGAATCATGCTGAATGTTCCCGCCAATAATCCATTCTTTAATAGTTCTCTTCTGTTCATAACTTAGTTTTTTTCATTATTTATACATTCTCATTGAGAATAATAACAAAAAACTGAGCTCCCATCATCAGCAGGAACTCAGTTTTTATAATAGTTTTTAGTTGTTCACCAGTTTCATTGAACCTTCAGTGTATCTTTCCCCTACATTCGGGTATTTTTTCAGAATGGCTTCAATAGTATCCAGATCTGATTGGGAAAGGTCTATATTGACGGCTGCAATATTTTCTTCCAGGTATTTAATTCGTTTGGTACCCGGAATCGGGATGATGTCGTCTCCCTGATTCAATACCCAGGCCAGGGCGAGCTGGGTTCCTTTTACCCCTTTGGAAGCGGCAAAATCATTAATCTCATTGGCCAGTTTGGTATTATTTTCAAGATACTCCTGCTGATAGCGTGGTAAAGATTTTCTAAAGTCATCATCACCCAGGTTCTGTACGTCATAAATATTGGTAAAAAGACCTCTTGCCAAAGGCGAATAAGGCACTAAAGAAATTCCCAGTTCTCTGATGGTTGGTAAAATTTCTTTTTCAACATCTTTTGTAAGGATGGAATATTCTGACTGTAATGCTGCAATCGGGTGAATTTTATTTGCTTTTCTGATAGATTCTGCTGAAGCTTCAGATAATCCGATGTATTTCACTTTTCCTGCTTTTACCAGCTCTGCCATTGCCCCTACTGTTTCCTCTACCGGAACATTAGGATCCACTCTGTGAGCGTAATACAAATCAATAGTGTCTATTTTTAATCTTTGAAGGCTTAGATCTACTGCTTTTCTAATCCATTCCGGAGAACCGTCAAAATAAGTTCCCGGAGCTCCGCTGTGGCTGGCTTTACCGTCTTTAAACCTGAATCCGAATTTGGTTGCAATAAAGATCTTATCTCTGTTCGGAACCAATACCTTAGAGATCAGTTTTTCGTTTTCCCCATTGGCATACATATCTGCTGTATCCCAGAAGTTTACACCCAAATCCAAAGCTTTGTGTAAGGTATTGATACTTTCCTGTTCATCCGTAGGACCATAGGCAAAGCTCATTCCCATACATCCTAAACCAATTGCTGATAACTGTTCGTCTGTGTTTCCTAATTTTTTAAATTTCATGATAGGTATGATTTAATTTTATAAGACAAAATTAGAACATGAAAAGGCCAATCCCGATATAGAATTCAAACTAAGAATTATAAAATTCAAACAATGTCCATTCTTAGGGCATTAGGAGTAATTCCGGTTTGTTTTTTAAAGTAATTGGTAAAATAAGCGGGTTCTTCAAAACCTAATCCGTAGGCGATTTCAGCTACATTCCAGTCTGTATGTTTCAGTAAAGCATTGGCTTCCTGAATAATCCTTCCGGTAATCTGCTGACTGGTTGTTTTCCCTGTGATTTCTTTTACAGAACGGTTTAAGGAATTCACATGTATAGAAAGACTCTGAGCATAATCGTTGGGGGTTTTTAATTTTAAAAAGGCTTCAGGACTGTCGATCGGAAATTGTCTCTCCAGAAGTTCCATAAATAAGGAAGCAACCCGCTGTGAGGCATTCTGATAGGGTTCAAAACTTTCTGCCGGCTGCATTCTCATGGTTTCATGAATCATCAGATGAAGGTAAGCTCTCAGCATATCATATTTGTGAATATAATCCGACTGAATCTCCGTCATCATTTTCGTATAAATATCAGAAAGTATCCTCTGCTGTTCTTCATCCACAAAGAAAACCGGAGTTCCTCCAATCTTGAAAAGCGGAGAATCCTGCAGGTTTCCCATACGGCTTCCGTTATGCAAAAACTGATCGGTAAACAGACAAAACCAGCCTTTCTGATCTTCATCATCTGCTTCCCAGGAATAAGGAATAATAGGATTTGAAAACAATAAAGCAGGCCGGTCTACTTTAATCCATTTATCTGCATAATGGAGTTTTCCTTTTCCTATGATCAGTGAAATCTTATAATAATCTCTCCTGCTGTAGGGAGTCAACGGAGAACAGTATTCCCGTGAAAATACATTGAAGTGCCCCATTCTGCTGACTCCAATACACTGTGATGCCAGATTGGGAGCATTCCTTTCATAAAAACCTTTGATTGATTCGTGTGATTCCATTAATCAAAATTATAAAATTCAAACAAATTAATCAATAAAAACAATTCTGTTTGAAAAAATAAAATGACTGACAAAGATGCCAGCCATTTGAAAGTGAATATATAGTTGATAATAATTTTAATCCCAATCGTCGTCGTCATGACCATGACCACGGCCGTGATGTTTAGACTGTTTTTTATAGTATTTCTCCTGATTTTTATAATATTTCTCCTGTTGTTTACGATATTTTTTATAATCGTTTTTATTTCTGCCATAAACAATCACAGGATTTTGACCTCTGTAATATTTCTTTTTAAAAATGATATATTTTTCTCTACCCAGAATTCTTTCCAACTCCGAATAACGGTCGTTTCTCCATCTTCCCGGCTCTACCACATACACTCTGTTCCACGTGTTGTAATCACGATATCGGTCATTGAGTACATAAATCTGGTTTGCCTGTGTTGTAGACAGTAACAGATCGGCAACAACTCTTTGCCAGTTAACATCCGAAATACTCCTTCTGTAATCGTTATAGTAATCTGACTGGGCATAGCTCAAGCTAAATGTTCCAACCAAAAATACTGTTATAAGTAACTTTTTCATTTCATTCCCCTTTTAAATTAAACATAATGGCATAGTCAATTAAAGTGCCAAATCTCAATTGTAAATACTAATATTTGTTAAGAAAAATCATAAACAACTGATTATCTTTGAAATATTTTATACATTTTAATGAAATTATTACCTATTAATCATCCTGAAATGATAATCAGAATACAATTTTATTAAACAAAGGATTTTAGTAAACAAATGACAATCAGCACATTGGAATTAAATTTTGAATTTTAAAGAATAAATATTGTAAGTTTGGGCTAAAGCCAATGGATGGATCATTTATTGTAGAATGGGTTAAAACCCACCTCTATTGAATTTTAGCGACAACATCTTTTATCTTTTATCTTTTATCTTTTATCTTTTATCTTTTATCTTTTATCTTTTATCTTTTATCTTTTATCTTTTATCTTTTAATCATTATGTTATAAATTTCGTTAAGATTTCTGAAAACTATTATTTCATATTATTTAATTTCGTAATTTTAGTGGAGAGAATGTTTTTTGGGAAATTCTCCAAATTATTTTTTATCAACCAAATCTTACATTATCATGGAAAATATAAAGTTTCAGGTATCACCATATCAGGATGAATTGCAGCTACTTATTGATGGAAAAAAGGCAGGTTATATGTCCATAGAAGTTGATGGAAGACTGCTTATTGTGTATTATACGAAACTTGATGAAGAGCGTGAGGGTAAAGGATACGCCAAACTGTTACTGGATGAGCTGGTACGCTACGCAGAGGAAAAAGATTTGCTTGTAGACCCGGAATGTGATTTTGTGCGACAACAGTTTGAAAACCACCCTGTAAGATATAAAGATATCTGGCATGCCTGATCAATCTTCCCACCAGGCTGTAAATTGCTGTTCATGCTGATTCAGATCTACTACCTCTCCAATCATCGGAGTGAGGATATTCAATCCTTTTTCTTTTCCAAGAGCAGTTATCTTTTGTAAAGGTTCATTCCATGGGTGAAGCGCGAGTGCAAATTTTGCTGCATGAACAGGGATGATACGCTCGGCTTTAAGATCAATACCAGCCTGAATAACATCTTCCGGCAGCGTATGAATATACCTCCATGCTTCTCCATACTGTCCGTTCTCAAGAATAGCATAATCAAAAGGCCCGTATTGTTCGCCGATAGTTTTAAAATGGCTATCATATCCACTGTCTCCACCTAAGAAAATTTTCTTTGTTGGTGTTATCAAAACATAGGAACTCCATAGCGTATCATTCTGTCTGATTCTTCTGCCTGAAAAATGTCTGGCGGGAGTAAAGACAATCTTTATATTATTCTTCAACCTCACTTCAGTTCCCCATTCTTCTTCAATAAGCGAATTTTCAGCATAACCCCATCTTTCTAAATGTGCTCCCACTCCCAAAGGCAAAATAGCCATTTCCGTTCTGTCTTTGATCGATTTTACAGTCGGGTAATCCAGATGGTCAAAATGATCGTGGGTTATTACCAGATAATCAATATTGGGAATATCTCCAGGTTTAAAGATGTCTGATCCTTTGAATGCTTTGTTAAAATATTTAAAAGGTGAACCATATAAACTCAACACAGGATCAATCAGGAAGGAAATACCATCGGTCTGTAGATAATAAGATGAATGCCCCAACCAGATAAATATATCCTGATTTTTGTCTCTGTTTTTTAAATCGGTATGAAGGGATTGAATTTCTTTAAAAGGTTTCAAGAGCGGATCTTTTTTTCCTAAAAAGAAATCGTAAGTCACTTTCGACATTTTGTAGCCTTCTGTAATAGATGGGGTATGGCTAATATTCTGAAACTGTCTTTTTTTATAGAGTTTTGACTGTTTTATACGCTTCAGCCGCTTTCCTTTTGGCACCCCGCCAAACGCCTTCATATTGATCACTATAAAAAAGGTAACTGTCAGAACAGCCACTGTCGTAATAATCCAATAAATCATCTATAGAAAATAAATATCAAATGTATTGACTTTTGCCTTTAAATGAAAATTTATTCAGTTTTAGTACATTTTTTAACTAAATTTATCATGTATTTTGGAAAATTTATTATTCATTTAAGTCATGATTAAATTTAAACTTTCTATTTTAGCATCCTAAAAAACTCAGATCTATTGAAAAATTATTCGGTAATATTTCTTCTCGCAATACTTTCGTCTTGTGCCTCTATAAAAAAACACAACGAACAGCGGGCCTCATGTATTCCACCGGAGCAACTCAAAGAGGATGTGGACTTTGCTTATTCAAAATTACAGCAAATGCATCCTCAATTATACTGGTATATTCCCAAGAAGGAATTGGATCATAAATTTGATAGTCTTAAACAGACTCTCACCGAATCTCTTACTCCTCTTCAGTTTTATTTTAAACTTCAGCCTGTCATTGCGGGAATCCGGGAAGGGCATCTTTCATTGAGAATTCCCAGAAAAAAGTTTAACAAAAGAGAATTTAAAAGACTGGAACATCAGAAAGGAATGTTCAGCCGTCTCGAATATTATATATCAGGCGATCAGATGTATATTATTCAAAACAGAGATTCTATTGAGCATATACAACCCGGAACTGAAATTTTATCAATTAATAATGTTCCTGTATCAGATTATATAAAGAAGTATAGAAGTCTGATCAGCAGTGATGGTGATAATACAACTTTCCACCCCTATTTTTTAAAAGACCTTTTCTTTAATTTTTATACTGCAGAGAACGGTTTGGGGAGTAAAGCAACTCTTGAAACACTTTATCAGGGAGAAAAACGAACGTATACTTTAAGCAGAGAAATAAAATCTGATTCCGATCTTGAAAAGGATAAGGAAATGAAGAAAAAGACGCTTGAAAAGAAACTGAACGATTATGTAGTTTCAAGTAATTCTTATAACAGAAGTTTTAAATTCCTGGATAAAGACAGCACTATCGCTTATATAAAGGTACAGAGTTTCTCCCGAGATTATTCTGATGAATTTTATAAAAAAACCTTTGCCAAGATCAATGAGGCCAAAGCTCCCTACCTCATCATAGATGTCCGAAATAACTATGGAGGTTCTCTCTATGAGATCAATAACCTGTACTCCTATTTAGCGGATGCACCTTTTACCCTGATCAAACCTTCCCAGGTAACGTCAAGGGATACTCCACTGCGTACAAATTATTTCAGAAAAAGCAATGCTTTAGAATATGCTCTTAAAAGTATTGCCTATCCAAGTTATTTCTTCGCGCAGGCTTTCAGTACGTATAAAAAAGACGGAAAAGTTTTCTATAAAATGAAAGCTGATAAACCTACAAAACCTAATAAACAGGCTTTCCACGGAAAAGTTTTTGTATTGATCAACGGAGGAAGCTTCTCAGCATCTTCTATTATTACTGCCAAGCTTAAGAATGATAAAAGGGCAACTCTTGTAGGTGAAGAAACCGGTGGCGCTAACGATGGAACTGTTGCAGGTTTCTATTCTTATCAGAAACTTCCTAATTCTAAAATCAGGTTCCCAATCGGATTACTTCTGGTGCAGCCTAATATCAAATTCTCAGACTCTCGGAAAGGTGTTGTTCCCGATGTAGTAGTAACTGAAAGCATGCAGGATATTATTGACAAAAAAGATCCACAACTGGATTGGATAAAAAATGAAATTGCTAAGGAAAAAGACAATAAGGGACAATAATTTATAAAGGTTCGGCGGGCTTTCAGCCCGCCGAACTCTTTTCTATCTTTTCAACTCTTCCAAAAGATTTTCAATATGCTGCATATATCTTCCGTAATACCGGTGAAACCAGAATTTTCCGGCCAGGTAGAGTAAAAATAATCCTCCAATCACAGAACCTATTAAGATCACTGCAATTTTCAGTTCACTCAAAGGTTTGGGCCACGGGATAAATTCCAGAACAATAAGAATCTCACATACCAGAAACGGTGCAAAACTGATGTAGTATGAAAGATAATATTGTTTATTCAGATTCAGCTGCATCACCAGATCTTTCAGAGAATCGTAGGTCTTAGGTGCAGGATTACTGATTTCGTTATACAGTTTAAAGAACTTACTGAAAAAGAAAACGGTAACAATAAGCATGGAAGCAATTAAAACCGTTATATATAATTGCAATTTAAAAGGCCTGCAGACTGAGCAAACCAGAAAAGCAAAAACAAAAATCCCTATTACCCACCAGAATTCCACACGCATATTTTTACGTATTTTTTCAAGGGGAAGATTCAGTTTATTTCTTTGTTCTATACTTATTTCAGGAGTTTCCTCCATAATATCTTCATTCCAGGTATTTTTCAATTCATCGATATTCATTGGATTACTGATTTTAATGTTTGTTGGTTTTTATTTGGCTTAAGATATCTTTAAGTTTGTTTTTTGAGCGGTTCATTTTCACTCTTACATTTCCTTCAGAAATTCCCATCTGCTCTGCAATCTGTTTTCCTGAAAAATCTTCCAGATAATAGAATATAAAAGCTTTATCAATGGGATTGAGTTGATGGATAGCCTTATACATTTCAGCCAGGCGCTCTTCTTTCCTGTAATCATAATCTTCTTGTACAATGATATGATTGGAAAAATCTTCATGAGCAATAAAGCTTCTTCTTTTTTCTGATTTAAGGAAGATAATGGCCGTATTCAAAGCGATCCTGTACAGCCATGTTGAAAATTCGCTTTCCCCTCTGAAACCAGGAAATGCTTTCCAGAGCTGATAGGTAATCTCCTGAAAAAGATCATCCCGATCATCCTTTTCAGTCATGTACATTTTAGAAATCTTAAATAGGATTCCTTTATGCTGTTCAATTTGACTTATAAACTCTTGTTCTAATGAGGTCATGATTTGTTACTCTATAGAGTTAGTTTTCATTTAAAAAAATTGTTACAGTATTTTTACAAAAGAAATAAAAAAACCGGACAGAAAGATGCTGTCAGGCTCTCATTGTGCGTCCTTATAAGTTTATTATTTTTTTTGAATAGTACCTGAAATAATTCTTGTTGAATTTTAATCATCCTTAAAGGGATCTTCCTTATTGACCTAAACAGCTGGTAAAAAGCAGTTAAAATGTGTATAAAAAAAGAACCTGATATGGGAAATATAAGGTTCATTGCTCAGTTTTTATTTAAAATCTAAGAAGTCGTCTTTTTCAAGATAATGGTTCAGGGCGTCAATAAGCTGAGATGAAGTGACACCAGCATATTGCCGAAAAGCAAGATCCACAACATCCTGAATATTCTCATCAGAACACATATAGTTCAGTTTATTTTGAAAAACAAAATCGGGTAATATTTCATTATCATTCTCACCAATGTCCAAAGGGTCACCAATAAAGATTTTCATTTGCTGTTCAAATTCATCTTTTGAAGAGTACACTGCATAATTATAATCCGGATCAAAAGATGTCTTCCGGTCCTGTTTATTCTTTACAAGCTCAAGAAATTCCTCTATAGGAAACACTTGATTTTTAATCTCATCCATATTACATTTTTTTACCTCGACGTCCTAAAGATAGGAAATTTAAAGAAAGGCAGAGCAATTTCTAATTCAACTGATCTAAAGCTTTTTGCAGCGTTCCTATATCAAGAAAATGAAATTTGGCACCCACTACGATAATAATAAGAAGTACTGCTGTCAAAAATAAAATGATAAAAATATACATTGAAACAAACCATATAACGGTATTCAGAATATTTCCTTTGATACCCATTTTATTCATAAAAAATTTCTGTGAACGCTCAAACCATGTTTTTTTCTTTTCAGGTCCGGGACTTACCTCAATCTTATTAAGCTCATCTACCAAGCGTACTACATCATCAATATACCTTCCGTACATATAATAGATCCAGTATTTTATGATAAAAGCAATCAGGAGCAGAGTGATCAGAAGGCTGATCCCGAAGATAGCCAGATTATATTCCATCTCAAAATGGAAATTAATTCTGATCAGAGAGAGAAGAAATCCAAGAGGGATATAGGAGATATAATAGGCTATATAAATTTCTTTCGATATGAGAAGCTGGGTTTTAAGATTGAACAAATCATAATTTGTATTGATGCTATTCTTTTGAAGCAGCTTATACAGTTTCAGAAAGCGGGAATAAAAATAGATGATAATAACAAGGGTCAGAATTGTGACAAATGCAGATATGATTTTAATATTAGAATCAGCAGAAGCAAATGGGAAATTAGTTAACAGTAAAGGCAGCGTTACAATCATCAGCCAGAACTCTGTTTCCATATTCACTTTGAGCATCTGTAACGGGGAATGTATTTCCTTCTGTTTTTCAAGAGAAATTTCAGGAGATTCCTGTCCTGTATCTTTATTCCAAAGTTCTTTAAAGTTTTCTAACTCCATCGTTTTATCTTTTAATGAGAACCTGCTCCTTGTTTGGTAATAATCTCTTTCAGCTTCTCTTTTGCCCTTTTCAGCTTTACTCTTGTATTGACTTCAGTAATTCCTAGCTGAACGGCAATTTCTTTTCCCGAAAAACCCTCCAAAAAGAAAAATATAAGCGCTTTATCAATAGGGCTCAGCTGATGAATGGCTTCATACATCCGCTTCATATTCACATCATCTGTATCATTATAAGGTTCCTGCCGGGCACTCAGCCCATCTACATTCTGATTCTGTATAAAACTACGTTTTTTTTCACTTCGCAGGAAAACAATTGCTGTGTTGAGCGCAGTTCTGTACAGCCATGTGGAGAAATCACTCCTCTTTTGAAAATCACCGTATGATTTCCAGGCCTGGTAGATGATCTCCTGATAGAGGTCATTCTGATCGTCCTTATTATCCATATACATTTTAGAGATCTTGAAAACAACACCTTTGTGCTTTTCAATTTTCTCTAAAAATTCTTTTTCCGGTGAAGACATGATTTACACACTGATCCTTAGATAATATTTCTAAAAAATATCATCTTATTATAACACAAAACTCTAATTTTCGGCATTAAGTTAAAAAAATCCTCAACAAATAAAGAAATTTATTGAGGATTTTTATTTATGTTAAATACAATAGGATCAGAAAATATAATCTGTGCTCAAAAAATTGGAATCATGTTCTCTGACAATAGTATTGAGTAATTCTTTATTGGAGTCTGTAAGTTTTGCCGCTACCAGAGACCGGATTGAGAATGAACGGAGCGCATCAAAAACAGAAAGTGTTCCTTCCGCACTGTCTTTTCTTCCGGTAAACGGAAAGACATCCGGACCTCTTTGTGCCTGGCAGTTGATATTGACACGGCTTACAAGGTTCACGAATGGATCAATCAGCCTTGCTACTTCCTGTGGATCTTCACTGAAAATACTTACCTGCATCCCGTGCGAAGCATTCACCTGATACTCTATAGGTTCTTCTATGTCTTCAAACGGAACAACAGGAATCACCGGACCAAACTGTTCCTCATGATATAGTTTCATCTCACTGTTTACCGGATAAACTACTGCCGGAAAAACAAAAGATTCATCCGTATAACCTCCGTCTTTATTCAAAACAGCAGCTCCTTTGTTTAATGCATCATCAATACATTCTTTCAGGTAAGGAGGTTTGTTGACTTCCGGAAGTGGAGTTACTTTTACGTCTTTTTCCCATGGCAATCCTGGTTTCAGAGCAGAAACCGCAGCACTTAGTTTTTCTGTAAATTCTAAAGCAATCTCTTTCTGAACAAATATCAGCTTCAGTGCTGTGCATCGCTGTCCGTTGAAAGAAAGTGCCCCTAAAATACATTCGCTCACCGCTACATCCAGATTCGCATTTTTAGTAACAATTGCAGCGTTTTTCGCATCCAGACTCAGAATAGCTCTTAAACGGTTTACTTTTGGGTGCAGCTTTTTCAAACCGTTCGCTACCTTACTTGAACCGATGAAGGCCAGAACATTCACTTTTCCGCTTTCCATGATCGGGGTGATAATCTCTGATCCTTTTCCATATAATGTATTCACCGTTCCTTTCGGAAATGCTTCTTTAAAAGCATTTAATAAAGGATAATGAGCCAACACACCGTGCTTTGGAAGTTTAAACAGAATGGTATTTCCCATAATCAAAGCAGGAATCAGTGTGGTAAAAATCTCATTCAAAGGATAATTGAATGGTCCCATACTTAAAACCACTCCAAGCGGAGCTCTTCTGATCTGTGCAATGGTACCTTCTGCCTGTTGAAAGCGGGACGATTCTCTGTCCAGATCTTTCAGAGCATCAATGGTCTGATTGATATAATCTACAGTACGGTCAAATTCTTTAGTAGAATCAGCAAGCGTTTTTCCAATTTCCCACATCAGTAATTTAATGATCAGATCTCTTTGCTGGATCATCAGATAAACGAATTTCTGCATGCATTTAATGCGTCCCTCTACAGACATAGTCGGCCATTCACCAAGACCGTTATCATAGGCTTTTACACAGGCTTCAAGGACTTCCATGGCTTCCTTTGGGCCTATATTCGGGATACTTCCCAAAAGTTTTCTTTCTAATCCCTTTTCTGTAGGAATACATACCGGGGAATAGATTTCGGTGACATCTCCGTTCCATTCTACCAGTTCGCCATTCAACAAATAAGTTCTCTGGTGAATGACCGGAACTTTATACTCTTCCGGAATTTCATTTTCACTCTTAAAAATGTGATGGAATGATGCTGTATTTTCTGAACTCATAAATCTTTCTATTTTTTTATGTGATAAGCTTCTCCTTCTAAGGAGGTTTTTGTAATATAAAGGTAGAAGTAAAATGTTTTGAAAAAAACAATCTGACAATAGATTTGATCTATTTGAATTAAAATTAATCTCAGCTCCTGAAAAAAGAATAATTTAGCTGAAAAATAAAATTTCATGTTTTCAAAATTAGTTTTCAGTACCCTGTTATTCTTTTCTGCAATAGGCTTTGCACAAAAATCTAAAGCAATCAATACAGTTTTAATGGGAGGAAAAGAAGTACATACTTATACAAAATTACCGGCGCTGAATAAGCCAGCTCCTAAATTTACCCTTACAGATGTGAATATGAATGATCAGACACTGGAATCTTACAAAGGAAAGAATGTGATCTTAAATATCTTTCCCAGTGTAGATACAGGTGTTTGTTCAGCTTCCGTACATCATTTTAATGAAGAGGCAGGGAACCTTCCCAATACAGTAGTCCTTTGTATTTCCAAAGATCTTCCGTTTGCACAGAAAAGATTCTGCGGTGCTGAAGGAATTAAAAATGTAGTGATGCTTTCAGATTTCCGTTCAGACTTTGGGTGGAACTATGGAGTGGAACTGGTAGATTCTGCCATGAAAGGTCTTCTGAGCCGAGCTGTTGTGGTAATAGATACTTCAGGAAAGATCATCTATGAAGAGCAGGTGGCAGATATTTCTCATGAACCGAATTATGAAGCGGCAATTGCAGCGGTGAAATAATATATATTTATTTGGATATAACACAGGCTCCGGCGATCTTCGATCGCCGGAGTTTTTATTTCTTTCTTTTCTTTTTAGTAGTAATCACTACTACTCCGCCTTTGGCTTTTTCACCAAACTTTGCAGATGCAGAAGCCCCCTTCAGTATATTCATAGTTTTTATAAGATTAGGATCCAGTGTTTTTACTTTTTCATAATCGCTTATTTTTCCATCTACAATATACATAGGCTGATAGATTACTCCGCTTGAAGGAGCCCCACCAATACGTATACTGTTATTATCTTTAGGAGGCTCCCCAACAGATAATCCCGGCAATTTTGTAATGAGTTCTTTTCTTTCCTTTTCTTTGCTGTCTAATAAAGCATTAGCCGGTATTACTGAAACTGAGCCAAGCAATTTTCTGTCTCTCTGAGTACTGAAAACAATTTCCTGTACTTCTTCGGTCTTTAGGGTATCACAGGTTTTATTTTGCTGTGCATGCACACTTACAATTCCTCCCGTTGTCAGCATGGCACCTACCGCAAATTTCACAAAAAGAGTATTGATGTAAGAATAACTCAGATCTCTGTTGAGCTGTGACGGATTAAAATTCCCGCAGATCTCTTCCGAAGTCCCGGAAAAAAAATCTATAATATCATCATCCGGAGCTTTCCTGAAGTCTCTCACTGTTTTGGAACAAACAGCACAGAATCTTCCTTTTTCATCAGGGGTCATTGTATTCCAGTTTTCGTGACAAGGTTTGGGTATTGTGATTTTCATAGGATCTCTTTTCTTCTAAAGATGTACTAATGACAGAAAAGGTTGGAAAGAGTTGTGAAATTTTCTAATATTTTAATTTTGTTGAAAAATCGTAAAGCTTTTTCAAATTTTTAATCTCTATTAAGATTCCTGCGGAATGACAAAGAGGACGCTAAAAAGTTTTCCGATAATTGTGCGAGTAAGATTGATCCTTTAAAAACACATTAAAATATACACCATGTTTGCCATTCAGAGCGAAACGAAGTGAAGCGTGGAATCTAAAACTACTTGATAAAGCAGAGATTCCTGCGGAATGACAAACTGTGTGGATAATCTAAGCGCTCTTTTGTCTTTCCGAAGGAATCTAAACTCTTATTGCAACAAGAAACAAAAAACCTGCTTTACAGCAGGTTTTCTTTATATCTAAAATATTTTACAATAAATTTTCATCTACCAAATTCGGAAGAGTCACTTTCAGATTAGGTTCGGCTTCCATCGCTCTTTTAATAGCGAAAACAGCGCCTTCATTTCTTGCCCAGCTTCTTCTTGAGATTCCATTGTTTACGTCCCAGAAAAGCATAGACTTCAATCTTCTATCGGCATCATCGCTTCCGTCCAACAGCATTCCGAAACCACCGTTGATCACTTCTCCCCAGCCTACTCCACCACCATTGTGAATGGAAACCCAGGTTGCCCCACGGAAACTGTCACCAATCACATTGTGAATGGCCATATCCGCAGTAAATCTTGATCCGTCATAGATATTGGAAGTTTCTCTGTAAGGAGAATCTGTACCCGAAACATCATGATGGTCTCTTCCTAAAACCACAGGTCCTATTTCTCCGTTTTTAATGGCTTTATTGAAGGCTTCTGCAATTTTCATTCTTCCTTCAGCATCTGCATAAAGGATTCTCGCCTGTGAACCTACTACCAGTTTATTTTCCTGTGCTCCCTTGATCCACTGGATATTGTCTTTCATCTGCTGCTGGATCTCTTCAGGAGAGTTTTTCACCATTTCTTCTAATACTGCACATGCAATATCATCCGTTTTCTGAAGATCTTCCGGATTTCCACTGGAACATACCCAGCGGAACGGTCCGAAACCATAATCAAAGCACATAGGTCCCATGATATCCTGTACATAACTTGGATATTTGAATTCTCTTCCCAATGTTGGATTTTCTGCCATTACATCTGCTCCCGCTCTGGAAGCTTCCAATAAAAAGGCATTTCCATAATCGAAAAAGTAGGTTCCTTTTGCTGTATGTTTGTTGATGGCTGCAGCATGTCTTCTTAATGTTTCCTGAACTTTTTCTTTGAATAACTCAGGGTTTTCAGCCATCATAATATTAGATTCTTCGAATGTTTGGCCTACCGGATAGTAACCACCAGCCCAAGGATTGTGAAGTGAAGTCTGATCTGAACCGATGTCAATTCTTAAATCTTCCTGATCGAATTTCTCCCAGACATCAACAATATTTCCAAGGTAAGCCAAAGAAACGGTTTCTTTGTCAGCCTGTGCTTCCCTTACTCTTTTCACCAATGAATCAAGATCTTCATAGATCTCATTCACCCATTTCTGATCATGACGGATTTTGGTGATTTTCGGGTTTACTTCTGCACATACAGTAATGCAACCAGCAATATTACCAGCTTTTGGCTGAGCTCCACTCATTCCTCCTAATCCTGAAGTCACGAAAAGTCCTCCTTTAGGGTCTTTTTTTATTTTTCTGAAAGCATTTAATGCTGTAATCGTTGTCCCGTGAACAATTCCCTGCGGGCCAATATACATATAACTTCCTGCCGTCATCTGTCCGTATTGAGTAACACCCAATGCATTGAACTTCTCCCAATCATCCGGTTTTGAATAGTTCGGGATCATCATTCCATTGGTTACAACCACTCTTGGTGCATCTTTATGAGACGGGAACAGCCCCATTGGGTGTCCTGAATACATCACCAATGTCTGCTCGTTGCTCATTTCCGAAAGATATTTCATGGTTAGCAGATACTGAGCCCAGTTGGAGAATACAGCTCCGTTTCCACCGTAAGTGATCAATTCATGAGGATGCTGTGCTACTGCATAATCCAGGTTATTCTGAATCATCAGCATGATCGCTTTTGCCTGCTCAGATTGTCCCGGATAATCTGTGATAGGTCTCGCCTTCATTTCATAGTCCGGACGGAAGCGGTACATATAAATTCTTCCGTAATCTTCCAGTTCCTGCTTAAATTCAGGAATCAGTTCTGCATGAAACTGAGGATCAAAATAACGTAGTGCATTCTTCAATGCCAGTTTTTTCTCTTCCTCCCCCAGGATTTCTTTACGCTTTGGAGCATGGTTGATATTGGTCTCGTATGGTTTTGGTTGTGGCAGCTGATTAGGAATCCCCTGCTGTATCTGTTCTTGAAATGTCATATTGCTATTTAAAGGTCTATGTTGAAACAATGTTTGAAGTTTTAAAGATATTCAAATTAGAAAATATAGGCAAGTGAAAGGATGAAAATGGCTTCAGCTTATGGTTTATACAAAATTATCGAATCCGGATATTAATCACAATCTCCTCTTAAATACTATATTTGAATAAACGAACTTCAATTCCCCTCCTCCGGAGGGGTGGATTTCAAAGTGCGAGCTTTGAAAGACGGGGTGGTTTAAAACACAACAATGAAAGAAATCCTCACCATCATCAACGGAATTCCGATCCGCAGGAATTTCGTTGAGAACCTGCCCTACAACCCCTATTTAAAAATATTATTAAAAGAAAAACGTAAAGCCCGGATCTTGGGTGAAGTGATCTTTTGGAGAAAAGTCCGTGCTAAAAATTTTCATACAATTGATTTTGACAGACAAAGAATTATTGGAAATTATATTGTTGATTTCTATGTAAAAAATTTGGGTCTTATCATTGAGATTGACGGTTCAAGCCATGATAAGAAAGAAGTTTATGATGGGATAAGGGAGGAATATCTTGAGTCATTAGGACTGCTTATTTTCAGAATTACAGATTTTGATGTGAGGAATCATCTGAGTGTGGTGATGAAGGAGCTGGAGGATTTTATTGTGCTGTACTATGGAACCACCCCGTCTTCAAAAATTCTTTGAATTTTGAATCCACCCCTCCAAGAGAGGGGAATTGTCTTACTAAAAGAAGTCGTTATTCAACATAAAAAACCTCACTGAAATTCAGCAAGGCTAGTCTGTTATCATCAAATTTTAGGTTAAAACATCATCATTTTCTTCTTCATGGTCATCTTCATTATCGCTGAGACTCCAGTAGTTGTTCTCTTCATCTTCTTCCCCTATTTCTTCCATTTCATCATCGTCATCGGCTCCTGGAATATCTAAGCCTTTATCTATTTTATCCTCATCAAAATCTTCATCTAAAATAGGATTGCCGTCTCCATCAAGCGAAATATGCTTTTCTCTCTTAAATATATCTTCATTAGGGTTATAATCCATCTGTTCTAACCTCTTGTTCTGTTGATTAATATTTTTCTCTGGTGCCATGATGTTTAAGATTTTAGGTTTATATAATCAGAACAAAAATAATTCCAAGTTATAATGAATGGGCAGAATAAACGTCAGGATTTGCACAATACTGCATTTTTTCATTTTTCGAAAAAGCAATGATATTTCCTGCAGCCAGTCTTGCCATCCCGTTTCGGGCTTCAATAGTGGCAGAACCAATGTGTGGCAAGATACAAACAGTTGAAAGTTCAAGAATAGGATCGTCTGTTGACATAGGTTCCGGGTTGGTAACATCAAGACCCGCTCCCCAGATTTTCTGATCAACCAACGCCTGGTACAAATCTTTCTGATTGTGGAAACCACCTCTGGCGGTATTGATGAAAATAGCATCCGGCTTCATCTGTTCAAATATAGACTCATTGAATAATTCTTTATGTTCAGGAGTAAAATTGGCATGAACACTCAATACATCCGAGTTTTTGATCAGCTCTTCAAAAGAAACATAAGCTGCTCCCAATTCCAGTTCCGCTTCTTCATTATGATGACGGTTGTGATAAATGATATTCATTCCAAAAGCTTTCTTAGATTTCTCAGCCATTTCATAACCGATACGACCAAGTCCAAAAATCCCCAGGGTTTTCCCATAAAGCTCCTGTCCTAAAGCATGCAAAGGATCAAATGTACCCCAGCTTCCATCTTTTACTTTCCGGAAATTGAAGCTTGCTCTTCTCGCTACGGACTGCATGAGTAAAAAAGCAACGTCTGAAGTTGCCCTGCTCAAAACATCAGGAGTATTGCCCACCGGAATATTCCTTTGGGTAGCTTCTTTGATATCTACATGATCGAACCCAACAGAATATAAAGCAATGGCTTTCACATTGGGGCAGGCTTCAAAGAAATTCTTGTCATATTTAAATTCTGCGCCAATACTTAAAATAGTATCGGTATTTTTACAGTAATTCAGCCATTCTTTATAAGAAAGGTTTTCTTTTTCAGCAACTGTAATTTCCAGTCCTGCTTCTTCCAGCATTTTAATTCCTGTTTCGGGAATTTTTTTATTGATAAAGACTTTCATCGTTATGGATTAATGATTCTAAATAAAAAACCTCACTCGCAAAAAGTAAGGTTCCTGAACTTTAATATTAAAAATTATTTCTTTTCATATGAACGGTCATTGTTCTTCTCCCAGGCTTCAGAAGCAATTTCCTGAATTTCTGTCCAAACTTCTTTCGCAGATTTCTGAGCTTGTGTCATAAATCCCTGTTTGGTCGCTTCCTGATTCCTGCTTTTCATGTCATGAATGTAATCTTTTACCTGCTGGGAATAACTTTCTGCGTTATATCCCGGATTATTATTCAGGTTTTTCTGAAGATTACTAAAATCATGTGACGCTTTGAATCTGTTCGTATCCATAATAATAGATTTTAGTGATTGGGTTCTCATATGAGTCCAATTTTCATTCCGAAATGAGTTAAAATATTTTAAATTTTGGCTAAGCCGATAGAATGTATGTTGATAAAAAAACGGACTCCCTTCGTCTCCGCTCAGGATGATAGTCCGTTCCTATTGATAAGATTGGTATTCGATGGAACTGGTCTCAAACACCAGTTCTTCTGCTAATTCCGTTATTATTGGTTGGTATTTCCAAGCATCGGCACAAATTTATAAGCCCCGAATTCTTCTTTTTCAAATTCTGTAGGACCTATTTTGGTAAATCTGTATAAAACCTGTTCATCCGTAGGTCCCAATGGAATTACCATTATTCCTCCGATGTTCAATTGTTTTAAAAGTTCTGTTGGTAAGGTAGAAGCACCGCAGGTTACAATAATTTTATCAAATGGAGCAAAAGTAGGAAGCCCGGCAAAGCCATCTCCAAAGCTCTGAAATTTTGGAAACAGATGAAGTTCTCTGAGTTTCTTTTTAGAAAAGTCAAACAGGTCTTTCTGTCTTTCAACCGTATATACATGAGCTTTCATTGCTATTAAAACAGCCGTCTGATATCCGCATCCGGTACCAATCTCCAGTACTTTTTCTCCTGGTTTTACCTGCAGCAGCTCAGATTGTTCTGCAACCGTTGAAGGATGGGAAATGGTCTGATGTGCGAGAATGGGAAATGCCCTGTCTTCATAGGCAAAGTCTTCAAAAATACTTTCGATAAAAAGGTGTCTCGGAACTTCACTCATCGCCCGAAGTACATTTTCATCCGAAATTCCAATTCTCTGTCGAAGATATTCAACTAAAATCTTTCTTTTTCCTTTATGTACAAACGAATCCTGCATTTGACAAAAGTAAGAAATTAGAAATTAGATTTTACAAATTGGAGAAAAGAATTATCCACAAAAAAGAAGCAATCAAAAAAATGACTGCTTTATTTTTGTTTCTTAATTCCATTTTATAGGATAAGGTCCGTAAAACGCGCTAAAGGTATTATCAGCACATCTTTTTCTGACGAAAAAGTTATAGTTCTGGGTTTTACTTAGTCCTGTATAGATGGCTTTTTGACCTGCAATTGTTAACTGTCCACTCGCAGGAGGTGCCGAACTTATCGTTAAAACAGTTTCATATGCAGAAACACCATCATTATCCCAGGATACTGTAGCATCAAAAGTAGAAGAAAGCGTGGAGGAAGTCGTTTTGGTATACGTTGCATACGCTGGCTGTACACAAGTTGTCGTACTACTTGCCAAAACAGTAATAGGTCCCGCCCAGTTGCTCCGGCCATTGTCTATTCCGCAGTTTTTTCTTACGTAAAGGTCATATTTATTATTCTTATACAATGGAAGACTATAGGAATTCTTATAGGTTACAACTGTGGTTCCATTTCCTAAAGTAAAACCTTGCTCTCCATACTGTATTTCATAATATCCTTCGCCCTGGCTAATCATATTCCAGGAAAGCTGGTTACTTCCTTTTTCAAATATCAAATTTTCTGGAGTTCCACATTTAGCCTGCGGGTCATATGGACTATCTCCTATACATCCGGCAGTACATAATCCTAAGATAAGTAATATCGAAATTATTCTTTTCATCGTTATTTTTCTGACCGTGAATTTACTGTAATTTCTTTAATGAATAAATGTGCTCAACCTTGAATATTTCCAAGTGAAAAGTCATGTATTTTATAAATGTACATTCACTATCTTTACAAAAATTTAATACAGCTATGTTAAAAGCAGGTTTGGTAGGTGCCGGACACTTGGGGAAAATACATTTAAAACTTCTTAATCAATCAGATAGATATGAATTTGTAGGTTTCCATGATAAAGATGTTGAAAACGGAAAGAAATTAGAAGCCGAATTCGGATATAAATATTTTGAAAATTTTGATGAATTGCTTGAGCAGATTGACGTGCTTGATATTGTCACTCCCACAGTTTATCATTATGATTATGCTTTAAAAGCCATTGAAAAAGGGCTGCATTTCTTTATTGAAAAACCGGTAACCCAGACTCTTGAGCAGGCAGAAGAAATTTTACGTTTATGCCAGGAAAAAGGAATTAAAGCACAGGTAGGACACGTTGAGAGATACAATCCTGCTTTTATTGCCACTAAGGAATATATCAGCAATCCGATGTTTATTGAAATCCACAGACTGGCAGAATTCAATCCCCGCGGGACAGACGTTTCTGTAGTACTGGACCTTATGATCCATGATCTGGATATTCTATTGAGCATGGCTAAATCTAAGGTTAAAAACATTCATGCAAGCGGTGTTTGTGTGGTAAGCAAGACTCCGGATATCGCCAATGCAAGGATAGAGTTTGAAAACGGATGTGTTGCCAATCTTACGACTTCCAGAATTTCTATGAAGGCGATGAGAAAAAGCAGATTCTTCCAGAAAGATGCTTATATCTCTGTAGACTTCCTTGAGAAAAAGGCCGAAGTGATCAGAATGAAAGATGCTCCTGAAAACCCTACTCCATTTGATATGATCATTGAAAATGCAGATGGAGAAAAGAATCAGATCTTGTTTGAATACCCAAATATTCAGTCCAACAATGCTATTTTGGATGAGTTAAATTCTTTCGCAGATGCCATCACCAGTGGTAAAAATGTAGAGGTTTCTCTTGAAGACGGAACTGAAGCATTGAAAATTGCTTTGCAAATCATGAAGCTGATCAGCTAAAAATATGCTGTTTTTATCACAGCCATACATATAGTGCTATCTTATATTCGAAAAATGATTATGAGGTAGCATTTTTAGTTTTCAAATAGGCCATTACATTTATCAGGATCTTTAAACTTTAATATTTTTTTCGTTAAAAATTACTGATTTATCAATAAAAAATCCTTTTCAAAACAAAAAAACAATATATTTGAAGAACAATTCAATACAATATTGAAAGATTTTGTTTTACATATATGGATATATGACCCCATAAATGATCTGAATACAGATTCATTTTGTAATGTCGTCATTCATTATAACCTCTAATTATCCTATTATTTTAAACCATTGAAACCATTATGAAAAGAGCTATTGTAATATCCGTACTTTTATTGTCTCAATTTGGGACATCGCAATTATTAAAGATTTCAGGACAGAAAATCGTTAATGATAAAGGTGAAAATATCCAATTGAGAGGCCTGGGCCCGGGCGGCTGGATGCTTCAGGAAGGATACATGCTGAAAACAGCTGACTTTGCCGGCCCTCAGTATAAGATTAAGGAAAAAATTGCGGATTTAGTTGGTGAAGACGGAATGAATGAATTCTACAAAGCTTATCTGAAAAACGGAATCACCAAACAGGATATTGATTTTCTGGCAAAATCCGGATTCAATTCAATACGCCTTCCCATGCATTATAATCTTTACACACTTCCGATTGAAAAAGAACCTGTAAAAGGAAAAGATACATGGCTGGAAGAGGGTTTTAAAATGACCGATGACCTGCTTCAATGGTGTGCCGTTAATAAAATCTACCTCATCCTGGATCTTCATGCTGCTCCGGGCGGACAGGGAAATGATGTCAATATTTCTGATAATGATAAGTCTAAACCTTCACTTTGGGCCAATGAAGAAAATCAGAGAAAAACCATAGCATTCTGGAAAAAACTGGCTGAACGATATAAAGACAGCCCATGGATTGGCGGCTACGACCTGATTAATGAGCCTAATATTAATTTCACAGGTAAAAACCCTAATGGTACAGATGAAATGTCTAATGCCCCGCTTTGGAAACTTCAGAAGGATATTACAGCAGCAATCAGAGAGGTTGATAAAAAGCATATAATTTTCATTGAAGGAAACGGCTGGGGGAATAATTATAACGGGCTGCCGGCTATCTGGGACAATAATATGGCTTTCAGCTTCCATAAATACTGGAACTACAATGATGATCAAACACTGAAATTTGCACTGGATCTCAGAGAAAAGCATAATATGCCTATCTGGCTGGGTGAAACAGGTGAAAATTCCAATGTTTGGTTTACTGAGCTAATCCAACTTTTGGATAAACATAATATCGGGTATGCATTCTGGCCGATGAAAAAGATTGATAATATTGCAGGGATCACCAATGTCAAGATCACACCTGAATATGAAAAACTACTGGATTACTGGAAAAACGGTGGTGAAAAACCGTCTAAAGAGTATGCAAAAAAAGCTTTACTACAGATTGCTGACAACTATAAACTGAGCAATACAGAAGTCAAAAAAGATGTTATTGATGCGATGTTCAGGCAGACAACTGATGCTTCAACAAAGCCATTTAAAAATCATCAGGTTCCGGGAAGGATATTTGCTTCAGAATATGATCTGGGTAAAATGGGTTCTGCCTATCTGGATAAAGATTTCATTAATCTATGGGTAAGTGACCCTGCCAAAAGATCAGAATGGAACTCCGGACAGCAGATGAGAAATGACGGTGTAGACATTTATAAGTGTAATGATCAAATCACCAATCAGTATTATGTGGGGAAAACAGAATCCGGGGAATGGCTCCAGTATACGGTTCAGTCAAAAGGAGACAAAAATTATACATTTGACATCCGCTATGCGGCAGCCAGTGATTCAAAAATAAGGATTGAGACAGCTTCCGGAAAAGTTTTAGCTACCATATTATTAGCTTCCAGTGGAGGAAATGAGAACTGGAAAACGGCTTCTGTTAAAAACATCAGCCTTCAGAAGGGGGAAAACAAGATCAGAATATTCTTTGAAAATGATGGGGTCAATCTGAATTATTTTGAAGTAAAATAGTAATAAATATCTTAAATTGCAGCTCTCTTTTGGTCTTCAAAGGAGAGCTTTTTAATTTCGGTATTATGAAAAAAACAGCATTTCTTTTTCTTCTGATTTCTGCATTTACATTTGCTCAGACATCGCTATTGGAACAAAAAATACATTCAATTCTTAAGAACAAAAAAGCAACAGTGGGAGTTTCTGTTCTGGGTTTTGAAAATGGTTTTACCTATGATAAAAATGCAGATAAGAATCTTCCGATGCAAAGTGTCTTCAAATTCCACATTGCAGCTGCAGTTCTGAATGCTGTAGATCAGAGAAAGCTTTCGTTAGATCAGAAAATTGTACTGAACAAATCAAATTTACTTGAAAATACATGGTCGCCGCTTCGTGATAAGTATCCGGGAGGCAATGTTGAAGTTCCGTTAAGTGAAGTGATTGAATATACTGTTGCCAAAAGTGATAATAATGGCTGCGATATTCTTCTTAAGTTATTGGGAGGAACCCAGCCCGTACAAAAATTCATGGATTCCAAAGGGGTGAAGGGTTTTCAGATCAAATATAATGAAGAGGGAATGCATAAAGACTGGAAGGCTCAGTATGAAAATTACAGCACTACAAAATCTGCAGTTCATGTCCTGAAAAAGTTTTATGATGGAAAATTATTATCAAAAAAATCAACAGATTATCTGATGCAGGTAATGCTGTCTACTTCAACAGGATTAAACAAAATGGTAGAACAACTTCCAAAAAACACTCCTGTGGCCAGAAAAACGGGAGCTTCCGGAAAAAATAAGGCTGGTTTAACAGGGGCGGAAAATGAAATTGGCATCGTTACTTTACCAAATGGGACACATTATGCATTAGCTGTATTTGTCAGTAACTCAATGGAAACGGATGCGGTAAACTGCAGGATGATTTCTGATATTTCTAAGGAGGTTTGGGAATATTTTAATAAATAAAATTTTAAGCTTATTTTTAAAGCGATTTTTAACATGAAAAAAATAATAGTAACAACGGCTCTGCTGGCTTTCACATTCTTTTACTCACAGAAGAATCAGAATTATTTAGAGATCAGCTATGGAAGTGTATGCTGCGGCCCGCCATCTGATAAACCTGTCATCAGCTATCTGAAGGAATTCAAGAACAAAAGCAGGGTAAAAAGCCTGGAAATTCTTTTACAGAAAGGCAGAGGCAGAGAAGGTGAATTTACATTATATGTTGGTACTGACTATCTTACAAAAAATCAAAAAAGCCGTCTTATAAGAGGATTAACGGCTACTGTTTCTAATCAGAACAACAGTAAGAAAACCCAAAACACAGGAAACGTTTTCTTTGATTCGGCAACTGTTGTTTCTCAAACAGATCTTATTGACGTAAAAAATTTAACTATCTATAAAAAATAAAGGAAAAATGATCAAAAACATTGTAGTTATCGGAGCGGGAACCATGGGAAATGGTATTGCACATACTTTCGCACAAAGCGGTTTTAAAGTAAATCTTGTTGATGTATCTCAGGAAGCTCTGGACAGAGGTTTGAAAACCATTACTACCAATCTTGACAGAATCATTGCTAAAGGAAATCTTACAGAAGAGCAAAAAGCTGAAACGCTGGGAAACATCACTACTTTCACAGCATTGAATGATGCAGTAGGCGCTGCAGACCTTATTGTAGAGGCTGCTACAGAAAACATGGACCTTAAACTGAAGATCTTTGGCCAAATGGATGAACTGGCTCCTGAAGGCTGTATCCTTGCAACTAATACTTCATCTATATCTATCACAAAAATTGCTGCTGCTACAAAAAGAGCTGATAAAGTAATCGGGATGCACTTCATGAACCCGGTTCCGATTATGAAACTGGTAGAAATCATCAAAGGATATTCTACTTCTAAAGAAACTTTTGATGCAATCTATGAAATGAGCAAAACTTTGAGTAAAGTTCCTGTAGAAGTGAATGACTATCCAGGTTTCGTGGCCAACAGAATTTTGATGCCAATGATTAATGAATCTATCGAAACTCTTTATAACGGAGTGGCTGGTGTAGAAGAAATTGATACAGTAATGAAATTGGGAATGGCACATCCAATGGGCCCGCTTCAGCTGGCAGACTTCATTGGTCTTGATGTATGTCTTGCCATCCTGAATGTAATGTATGATGGTTTCAAAAATCCAAAGTATGCCCCTAACCCATTGCTTGTAAATATGGTAACAGCAGGGAAACTTGGTGTAAAATCAGGGGAAGGATTCTACGATTATTCTGAAAGCAAAAAAGCTGAAAAAGTTTCAAAAATGTTTTTGAAGTAATTTTAAAGTCAATAATTTTATTTATCTTTGAGAAAGTTAAAACATTAAAAAAATGAAATTACCAAAGTTTTTATTAGCAGATAATTCGGAGTTTCCAGAAGATCTATTCGTAGTTCATACAGAATACCCAAGATTTATCTTAAACGTTGAGGAAGAAGAAGTTGAGTGGTTAGATGATCTTGAAGGTGATGATGAAGAAACTATGGCAGACGAAGCTACTAAAGTAGTAGAAGCAGCGTTTAAATGGTGCGACGAAGAGTTGGCTAAGTACGACGAAGAAGAGGAAGATTAATAACACTCTAAACATAAAAAAGGAACTCAATTGAGTTCCTTTTGTTTTTTATTCTGATTTAGTGAATTTCAATAGCAAGAGATTGTCTTTATACAATTCTAAAGTATTTCCGGAAATCACATATTTATTTGCTTTTCCCATCATATCCATAAAGTTCTGCTCAACTCCGATGTTGTTGCACATCATTTTTGTAGATCCCATTTGCCCGGCTGTAAAACCACCTGTAGACGGATCTATTGAAGCTGTTCCGAAATAGTTGTTACACCCTGCATTTCCTGTAATTTTCTCTCCTTCAATATTTAATGTCGGAACCTTACCTTTTACACTTTCAGCCAGAGTCCATTTTGTATTGGCAAGAGCAGGCTGAGCCTTTCCTACTTTAGATGCAGACGGGCTTGTCATGGATCCACATGATGCCAGTACTGCTGCTGCACATATACTTAAAAAAAGATTTTTCATTTTTTTCTTTTTGAATTAATCCAAATTTACGGAAATTATATTATTTAAACGGGCTGCGGTGAATTTTATTATTCTTTAACAGTTGACATTTTGAAATTTTTTCTGTTCTAATTTTAGCAATAAAAAGGAGTATTCATTATCATAAACCGGCATTGTAAAGCTTAACGCAATGGTGCAAATGGTTTTAATCAGGAACGCTTCTAAGGCGCAAGGATTTTATCTTTGATGAAATTTCAACGGTAACTTTGTCATTTTGAAAGAATCTATATTATGCTTAGTATCTGAAAACATACTGTGCCGAGACTTCTACGGAGTGACAAGGATTATGGATAGACCAAATATCGAATCATAAGAAAATATACAATACAATTCAATTCAATAGGAATGGGTTATAATCCTGAGCGTAGACGAAGGAAGCCCCCTTTTACATTCAAATGGCTTTAGCCAAACCCTAACAACATTCTTAAAACAAAAAAACGGACTTTAAAAAGTCCGTTTCTATTATATTGTGAAATATATATTTTCAAGTATTAAGATCTCAATTCGGCATTGAATTCTTTCTGGAAAGCTTTGATCAGAGAATCCATTACTTCTGTGATTTCCTTTTCTTCCAATGTTTTTTCTTCGTTTAACAGCTCGAAGCTCATTGCATAAGACTTCTTACCTTCAGGAAGATTCTTACCTTCATACACATCGAATAGATTAACACTCTTAATGAATGGAGATTTATTCTTTTTAGCAGTCTGATATAAATCCTGATAGTTTACATTTTTATCAATCAATAAAGCTAGGTCTCTTCTGATTTTGTTGAATTTCGGAATGTCTTTAAATTTCAATTCGTTTTTAGAACGCAGTTCCTGAGCATATTCCAGTTCAATTTCTGCATAGAAACAATCCTGATCAATATCAAAGTCTTTTAACAAAGCTGGTGCCACTTTTCCGATTCTTACCAAAGCTTTGCCATCCACTTCATATACCAATGCATCAGAGAATCTCTCATCAGACAAAGCACCTTCTTTATAATCTACAGCAAGTCTTTCCAATAAAACTTTTACATAAGCCTTAAGGTTATAGAAACTTACAGCAGACTTAGGCTGAAGCCAGTTTTCTGCAACATCTCTTCCGGAAACCAACAAAGCCAATTGTTTTCTTTCTTCGTATTTATCTTTTTTGTGATAAATTTTTCCTAATTCGAAGAATTTGATATCTTGATTCTTTCTGTTGATATTGTATACTGTATTCTGAAGAAGTCCTTCCAATAAAGACTTTCTCATGAATGCTAAATCCCCGCTTAAAGGATTTAACAGTTTTACGGCATCAGTTTCATCTTTTACAGAAGTCAATGAGTTATTCATTACTTCATTGAAACCAATGCTTTGTAAAGATCTTGCCCAGTTATTTTCCAGTTCATCCTGATCGTTAGTACTAAGCTTAACTGGCGTAAATGAAAACTTCTGTGGAGCATCAATTTTATTGTATCCGTAGATTCTTAAGATTTCTTCAATGACATCAATTTCTCTTGTCACATCTGCTCTGTAAGCAGGAACAGAGATTTCAAAACCGTTAGGAATTTCATTTAAAACCTGAATTTCCAGTGCTTTCAAGATTTCCTTTACTTTTTCTCTGTGAATTTTTGTTCCTAAAATCTGCTCAATTTTAGAGAATCTAATAATCACATAGTTATCTTCTATTTTCTTAGGATATTCTTCCAACAGGTCTCCTACCAATTTTCCTTCAGCTATTTCCTGAATCATTTTAATAGCATGAGTAATTGCCGTTCTTGTAAGGTTCGGGTCTACTCCTCTTTCAAATCTGAAAGAAGCATCTGTATTCAGGCTATGGGCTTTTGCTCCTTTTCTTACTGCAATCGGATTGAAATAAGCACTTTCAAGGAATATGGTTTTTGTAGTTTCCGATACTCCGGAATTTTCACCACCGAATACTCCGGCGATACACATTGGATTATCTTTACCGTCTTTGATCATGATTTCAGAACCATTCAATGTTCTTTCAACCCCGTCTAAAGTGGTAAATTTCGTTCCCGGTTTTACGACACCTACTTTCACTTTCTTGTCTGCAATTTTATCTGCATCAAATGCGTGAAGCGGCTGTCCGTACCCATGAAGAATATAGTTGGTAATATCTACAACGTTGTTAATCGGGCTTAGCCCGATCGCTTTTAGTCTGTCTTTTAACCAAGATGGAGATTCTGCTACTTTTACGTCTTCAATAACGGCTCCAATGTATCTTGGACACAATTCAGCATCTTCAATTTCCAGTTTGAAATCATGAGTTCCCTCATTATTCAAAACTTCGGAAGCTACTTTATTGAATTGAGACTTCAGTTGGTTTGTAGAAAGATAGGCATGTAAATCTCTTGCAACCCCATAGTGAGACATAGCATCTGTTCTGTTTGGAGTTAACCCAATTTCAAACACCTCATCATTAGTTAGCTCAAAATAGTCAGCGAAGTTTTTACCTACTTCATATTTGGTTTCATCCAGCACCATAATTCCTCCGTGATCATCGCTCAGACCTAATTCATCTTCTGCACAGATCATTCCCTGAGAAACCTCACTTCTGATTTTTGCTTCTTTAATTTCAAAAAAGTTTCCGGTTTTGTCATAGATTTTTGTTCCGACAACGGCTACAGGAACGGTTTGCCCTGCTTCCACGTTAGGAGCTCCGCAAACAATATTCAATATTTTTCCGTTTCCTACGTCTACTGTTGTCTTCTTCAGTTTGTCAGCATTCGGATGCTTTTCGCAGGTTAATACTTTACCTACAACAATTCCTTCAAGGCTGCCTCTTACGCTTTCAAATTTATCTATCCCTTCAACCTCAAGACCTATATCTGTAAGGAATTCACCGATTCTTTCAGTTTTTGATTCCGTTTTTACAAAGTCCTTCAGCCAGTTGTTTGATATTTTCATTTGTTTATCTATCTACTTATTTAATTCGTCAAATGAGCCTTAAGGTTTCATCTGCTCTATTTTGAAACTTTTATTTGAAATTCCACCCCTAATTCCGGTGTGATTTTTCGAGCTACAAATGTCGTGTTTTTTTGAGAAATAGAGAAATTTAGAAGCGACTTTAAGATAATTAATTTTCATTAATAGTTCCGCTTCTGATTGATGAATCTATTGGTCAGATGGTCTCATTACTTTCTTCAGGCTATCAGAAAATAGTACCAGCCCTCCGGCCATCATGATAATATCTTTCAAGACCAAACGTCCTGCTCCGGACAAATAGGGAAATCCAAACTGAGGAGTCGGATAATCTCCACCCAGATTCGGCACGTACACTTCGGGAGTGGTTCCCAAAAATGACAGGGTAACCAATGACATCAAAAACGTTAAAGCACCTCCCACTGCTCCGATTTTAGGAAACCAGATCCCCAGCAGCACCAAAAGTCCGATTATTACGATCATTGCCCCCAAACCATAAGAAAATGTATATGTTCTATTTTCTTTATGCCAATCAATATTTTTCCGGATAACCTTCCCTTCCGGATTTTTGTACAGGGTATATTCTGCAACAAGCTTTTTGTCTTCATTAAGAACTTTATTCCCGGCATTTTTGTAGAAAAAACTCATCAAAGGGCTATTGGCAACGAAAGGGACAATTCCTTCAGCTTCATAATGAAATGCTTTCAAGCCTCCAATCCAGGCCATAACGATAAAAACTGAAATTCTGAGAAAATTGAAAAAGTACGTATCCAATTGTAATAAGCGGTGGTAAAGTCTGTTGTCTTGCATGTGATTTATTTTTTAACAAAGGTATTCACGCGCTTACAGCCCTAACATAGATATTTGAGGACATTACATGGACATTTTCGCCACCACAGAGATTCCTACTTGCCCTCTATATTTTTTGGGGGAACATCCTACCGATTTTTTAAAATACCTGCTGAAATAAAATTCGTCGGTAAATCCCAGCTCTGAAGCAATTTCCTTTACAGACCTATAGGTTAAATGCAGCAATTTTTTGGATTCCAGGATGATTCTTTCATTGATAAGCTGAGTAGGCGTTTTCGAAAATTCTTTCTTTACAGCCTTGCTTAATGTATTATTGGTTATGCTAAGTTTATCACTGTAAAATGACAGCTCCTTTTCATTTTTAAAATGGGCCTCCAGCAGTTTCTGAAATTCAGCAGCATTTTTATTGGGTAATTTATCCTGAGAAAGCATACTATTCTCAATACTGCTTTTCTGTTTGCTTCCAATGGCAAGGATAAGCTGTATATAAGTTTTGATAATGGATTCTGAAAACTGATGCTTTTCGGATTCTTCTTTTTTGATATGATTAAAAAGTTCGAGAATATAGTTATAGTTTTCTTCTGACAGTTCAACCCCCGGGTTCAGGTAAATATTATTGAAAAGAAACCCGTTGCAGGCCACTTCTTCTTTATGATATTCTATACAGTAATAATCACCATGGAAGAAAAGGACATGAATAGTCTCATCAGATTCTGAAACCAATTTAGCCTTCTGGTAAGGGGAAAGAAACAGTATATTGTATCCGCTGTAAGAATAATTAATATCATCCACGGAGAAAACACCGGAACCTTTCCATAGAACAACACTGTAATTTTCAGTGGTAAATTCTGACGGAAGATTTGAGGTGTGGTAAGACTGTATTTTTATTTCCATGATATACTGTTTAAACACGAATCAATCAAATAATTTATAAATGAAATGATTTGACACTATCTAATATTCTTTTGAATAGGTTTTCTTCTCTGTCAAATACTCGCCTTTACTGCCATTCCCTGTTCTGAAAAGAGTTTTGAGAGTTTCCCTATATTTTTCATTTTCTACTCTTGGAAGATAGCATACAAAATGTAAATGAGGGCCTTTACTCCAACCTGTATTTCCGCTTAGCCCAATAACATCTCCTTTTTTCACCTGATCCCCAATGTGTATTTTGACTCCGTTTTGCTTTAAATGGTAATATTATGCAAAGGTTCCGTCCGGATGTAAAATAGTGATATAATTTGCTTTATCTACACAACTTCTTGTTGGACATCCAATATTACTGGTACTTACCAGATCTGTTACAAGTCCGTCTCTCGCAGCAACGACTTCGGTTCCCTCGGGCATTGTAAAATCTAAAGAATTTTCATTCTGATGCGAGAAAGTTCCATTATATCCTTGATAAATATTAAATGATCTGCCCTTTTTAAAAGGTAAATCATAGTGATAATCTTTATCGTAATTTTTTAATGTAACATCTCCGATATACATCATATAACCTGGGATATTTTTCACCTTCCAGCTTTTCATTTTGTCTGCAACAACAAAAAAGCCTATCTTATTTTTCACCGATTTTGCAGGAATCACCTGAGTTGTTTTAAAAGGTTTAGGAATTTTCATATTCTCTACTTCCGGAACTCCTGCAAACACTAAGGACATTGGATAAATTGCCTGATTATCCGCATAAAGGCTTAAAGTATCCCCTTTTTTTTCATGATAAACCTTAATAGTATTTTGTGAAAATAAAGCAATAGATGGTAGTAGTACAATAAGAATTGTTATTTTTTTCATGTTTATTAAAATGTTTTTTCTTACTACAACTATGTGTAGGAAAGGAATACGGGATTACAAAAAAAGCCGGAAAAATCCGGCTTTCTATTATTTGTTATCTTACTATTACAACCCGATAACCGGCATTGATAACATTAGGATATTTTCATTTTCTTCAAGACCGTCAAGTGGTTCAATGATCCCTGGTCTGTTAGGTTGAGACATTTTCATAGTGATATCGTCAGATCCTAAAATCGTCAGCATTTCAGTTAAAAATTTAGAGCTGAATCCGATATTGATATCTTCTCCGTTGTAGTCACAAGGAATCTGCATGTCTGCTTTGTTTGCATATTCAGTATCTTCTGCATGAAGGTGAAGAATATTTCCGGAAAGCTTGAATCTTACCTGATTGGTAGATTTGTTGGACATGATAGATGCTCTTTTGATCGCTCCTAATAAAAGGTTTCTGTTGATCGTCAATACATTTGGATTTTCCTTTGGAATTACCGCTGTATAGTTTGGATATTTACCATCGATCAGTCTACAGATCCAGATATGTTTATCAAAAGTAAACTTGGCCATATTCTCATTGAAGTCAATCGTAACGTCTTCGTTGGAACTTGCCAGGATATTTTTGAAAATGTTAAGAGGCTTTTTAGGCATGATAAACTCCATCGGCTCAGCATTCATCAGATCAGCTCTTTTGTATACCACCAATCTGTGGGAGTCTGTAGATACGAAATTGGTTTCGTTTTCTCCAAACTGGAAAAGAACTCCTGTCATTACCGGACGAAGAGAATCATTACTTGTAGCAAATAGGGTATTCGTCAAAGCTTCAGACAAAACTCCAGCTGGCATTGTAACACTTTGTGAAGCGTCAAATTCCGGCAATTCAGGATAATCATCAGCATTGTCTAATGCTACTGCGAAATTATCTTTTTCATCTAAAATCTCAAGCTGGCTTCCCGTACCTTCGGCATTGTCTTTTACAACAAATGTCAGAGGCTGTTCGCCATATGTCTTGATAAAATCCTGAAAAATTTTAGCAGGAACAGCAAATTTACCTGTATCATCAGACTTTACTTCCAGAGAAGTAACAAGAGTTGTCTCGCCGTCAGATGCTGTAATGGTAACATTATTTCCGTCTAATTCAAAAAGATAGTTTTCTAAAATCGGTCTCGATTGAGAGCTTGATATTACGCCACTTACAGTTTGCAACGCCTTCTGCAGTTCACCACTTGAAATAATAAATTTCATAGATTTATAAAATAAGTTTCTACAAATATAATAAATAGATACAATAAAGAAAAGAATAATATGGAGGAGTTTTTCACAAATATCCTTAATCTGTTTTGAGCCTTGATATTATGCTTAAAATTCTTTTGATCTTGTAATATTCATTAAAATATTCACCTTATCCGAATTTCTATTTGTACTTTTTTTCTTCAAAACGTATTTAAAACATCGGTATTGGAGGCAAAAGAGGGTAAATATTGATTATTTTCTTTGATAATATCCTGTTTCGAATATAAAAGATAATTCATACCAATCAAAATACAAATCCTATCTTTGTCTGAAAAGTTTCAGAATCATGCAAAAACCTCCCATTCATAAAAGTTTTCTCAATGCTTTCCGGGGTGTTTTCATGATGATAAAAACGGAAAGAAATTTCCAGATTGAGCTGCTGGCATTCTTCGTCAATCTCTTCTTTATTTTTTATTTCAAATTAAGCAGTACAGATGCTGCATTGGTTCTTATTGCTTCTTTTGCTGTTTTAAGTGCTGAAATTTTCAATACGGCTATTGAAAAGATCTGTGATATCATCCAGCCTGATTACGACAAAAGAATTGGCTTTATTAAAGATATTGCTGCAGGAGCCGTTGTGCTAACAGCCACTGCCTCAGTGATTGTTGGGATTCTGGTGTATGGAAAATATATTTTAAGATTGATAAGAACAATAAAACACCTGTTTTTATAAATTCAAGATACTTCTGAATATTTTTTATTATGTTCGCGAAAAATTAACTTATGAAAAAGATTTTGACAGGAGTTCTGGGCTTGGTACTTCTTTCATCATGTAGTAACGACAGCGATACTTTACCTGTTGACAACAATGGAAATACTACAAGTAATGTTATCGGAACATGGAAAATACAAACTGAATATACCGTTTCCGGCACTGATAAAACAACGGTTATAAAAGAATATGCTCCCGATGACTGCAAGAAGAAGAGCACTTATGAATTCAAAAATGATGGGAAATATTATATGACAGACTATAACAGTGTGAATTCCGAATGTCAAAAGGCTGAAGCTACTCTTAGTTATACCTATTCTTCTGCGAATATGGACATTACAATAGGAAATAATACGGCAAAAGTACTTGAACTTTCTGCTAACAAATTCATTTTCCTTGTGACTGATAATGAAGATCATAACAACGATGGAATTAATGATTATACAAAATATATTTTATATAAGTAATCAATAGTGAAATAATAAAAGCCTGCCCATATGAATGTGGCAGGCTTTTATTATTGACCAGTCTATATTTTCTTTCTGATTTTATTTCACCGCGATTAAGATATCAACTTCCGCATCTGACGGATTCTGTGCTTTTTCTCCATAGATTTCAAAATCAGCTGTAAATATTCTTCCCAGGTCCATTTCCCATATTTTCAACCATTCATTGATTACCAACCCTTTTGAAAGGTCTCCTTTTGTGGTAAATTTTACGTAATCTCCACCGTCAAAAGAATACCCAACCATTCCTTCAGGGATATTGTCAAGGTTTTCCACTTTACATCCCAAAACTGTTGTATAAGGCTTTGTATGGTCTTTTTCGTAATCCGTATAAATGGAATAAATGGTCTTATCTATCCTATTCGGAATTGAATTGAGAATATCCTCATTGATCATTTTTTCCCATAATACAGGGATATCCTTTGCTGCCTGCTCATTTTCATTGGTTGTTCTTACTGAGATTCCGATGACCTTAAAAGGTTCCACTTTCACGTTATTCATTTCTTGATTTTTGTTGTAGGACAAATATAAGGACAGGTTGTGACAAGGGTATGTCAGGAGTATGGGTGTATTTTAAGTTTTGGCTAAAGCCGTGGATTTGTGTTTTATGGAAAGGGTGGGCTCCCTTCGGCTACGCTCAGGATAATAACCCACTCCTATTGAATATTTAATTACTAACTTTTTATTGAGATTGCTTCGCTTTGCTCGCAATGACTATTTTCCGACGTAAATAAATCCTTTCTTCCCGGATTTAAAAACAGTTTCAATTCTTTTATAGTCATCCACTTCATATTCATCTGCCTGTAGGATTTCCGCTTCTGTTACCTCAAAAAGCACTCCTTCTATCTGATCGTCATCGTTTCCTGAAAACTCTAGGACAGGATGGTATTTCTGACCGCTTTTCCGCAGTACTTCAGGGTCTGTAATTTCTAGACTGTTCAGTTTATATCCTGTTAAAACATCTTTCTCACCTTGCAAAAGTCTTCCGAAGGTTTCAAGCTGTACCTGTTCTTTCTGCAGAGTTCCGTAAGAAAATAAATTTGCCATTATAAATATTTTTCAATGATTGGGATGGCAACCTCAGCCATCATTCCATAGCCTTTTTCGTTGGGATGTACTCCGTCTGCAGATAATAAAATTTCTTTATCTTCCAGAAAAGCAGCATAAAAATCAATATATCCCAGTGAATGTTCTGCCGCAAGATCTTTAAGTATTTTATTATATACAACAACATCTTCGTTGATTCTTTTTTTACCGGAACTTACTACCACTCCATCAATTTTTTCAGAGAAAGGGAGAATGCTCACAAGATAAATTTCGTTGGAATATTCTTTGGCATATGCGATGGCAGCACTCATATTGCTTTTAAATTTTTCAGGATCTACGATCTGTACTCCTTCTTTTACGGCAAGATCATTGGCTCCATGGCTTAAAAAAACAATGTTTCCGTCTGCAGAATTTCTTGCACTGAGTTCGTGAGGAATCCTTTTCAGTAAACCTTCCGTAGTTTCTCCTCCTATTCCAAGATTGAATAGAATCAGTTCATCTCCATTTCCTTCGTGAAATTGCTGTAAGGCATATCTTTTCAAAATATCTACCCAACCTCCAAAAACGCCATCATATTCCCCATAGGTAATGCTGTCACCGAAGAACAGCCCGTAAATAATTTTCTTCATTCAATTCTTATTGTTTCCTATTTTGTTTAAGTAAAAATATTAAGAAAAAATTATTTAATGATCATCAACCGTTGAATTTATAGGAATCTATGCTGAATTTTTATTTGAACCATTAAGATTTTGTAAGGAGTGAAGAATAGTTAAGGGAACAGCTGAAGCTATTAGTAAGCAGACTGCTTTATTCATCGTTGATGAATCTTAACTTATCTTAAAATCTTTACTGTTCTTAATGGTTTAAGATTTTTCTAATTACTCATTATTCATTATTCATCATTCCAGCTTCAGAGCAATATTCCTATGTGACTCGATAATTTCCACCAGGATTTCAAAAAGAGTCTGCCCTTTTCCTTCAGTCAAATCATCTAATTTCTGCTGAATTAATTCTATATTGAATGGTTTTCCCTGCCTGATTTTGTTTTCGTAGAATTCACGAGTGGTTGTAAAGCCAAGATCTTCTTTTGATTTCTGTGATTCTTTCCAGATGATTTCAATTTCTTCTTTGTTTTCAAATACTCCGAAACCACCGTAGAGAATATCATCAAAGCCATCCAGCGTTCCTACTTTCCAATCCACATCCTTCATCAGAACATTGGAAATTTCTTTGTAGAAACCAGCTAAAGACGAAAAATGACCGCCATGGATGACGATCATTTTTCTTGTATTATTATTTGAAGTATTCAACACCGTTTTTGAATATATTGTGATAATTCGCGGTTGGTATATTTTTCATGAGGCCTTCAGCAAATCGTTCCGGGTGTCCCATTCTTCCGTAGATTTTTCCACATGGGCTGGTGACACCTTCGATTCCGAATAATGAGTTATTCGGGTTGAACGGCATTCCGTGAGCGATGTTTCCATCGAAATCGATGTACTGAGTCGCAATCTGTCCGTTTTCATATAACTTTTTGATTTCTTCTTCTGAAGCCATGAAACGTCCTTCTCCGTGAGAAATCGGAATGGTGAAAGTCTGACCTTTCATTCCTTTTAACCAAGGGCTTTCATCATTCACCACTCTTACCGTTACCATCTGAGAGATGTGTCTTCTGATGGCATTGTGAGCTAACGTCGGAGAGTTTTCATCCAAATCTTTGATTCTTCCGTAAGGCAGCAATCCTGATTTAACAAGAGCCTGGAATCCGTTACAGATACCGATGATCATACCGTCTCTGTCTAATAATTCATGAACTGCATTTTTCATCTTCTCGTTTTTCAGAACGTTAACAATGAATTTTGCAGAACCGTCCGGCTCGTCACCTGCGGAAAAACCTCCTGAGAATGCCAGAATCTGAGAGGTTCTGATCTCTTCTACCCATGTATCAATGCTTTCCTCCAATAACTGGTGGTTGATATTGATCAAAGGCAGACTGCTAACTACAGCTCCTTCTTTCTGGAATGCATTCAGCGTGTCATATTCACAGTTGGTTCCCGGGAATACCGGAGCAAACACTTTCGGCTGTGCGATTCCGTGTTTTTTAATGATGATATTTCTTGGATGGATTGAGTTTGATTTTTCATCAATTTCAACCGTGATCTTTTCTTTTTCTACTGTCGGGAAAAGGTTCTCGAATGTATTTGTATTGGCAGATACAAGGTCTACGATATTGGATTCAAGACCATTGATTTTTACAATCCCTGAATCTTTTACTTCCCCAATAAGCTGAAGAGCAGCTGAGCTTAATTCTTCTTTTGCTTCAATGATTAAGCTTCCGATATTTTTAGCCAATAAAACGTTTTCATCAGCATTGATCTCAGCACCTAATCTGTTTCCGAAACTCATTTTTGCTAAAGCTACTGCAAGACCTCCTTCTTTCACTGTTTTCACAGAAACAATTTTCCCAGCTTTAATATTTTCGAAAATGAATTCAAAAACTTCTTTTAAAGCATTATAATTCGGAAGTCCGCTTTCCTGAGCAATATGATTAAAGAAATACAATTTATTTCCAGCATTTTTTAATTCAGGAGAGATGATATTTTCTTTATCTCCGTTGGCACATGCAAAAGAAATCAAGGTTGGCGGAACATTAAGATCCTGATAAGTTCCACTCATGGAATCTTTCCCTCCGATAGCCGCAAGACCCAAATTGATCTGTGCATCATAAGCTCCTAAAAGTGAAGCTAAAGGTTTACCCCATTTTTCCGGGTTTTGTCCTAGTTTCTCGAAGTATTCCTGGAAACTTAATCTGATGTTTTTGTAATCACCTCCCATCGCTACAATCTTCGCCACACTCTCTACTACAGCGTAAGATGATCCTAACAGTGAATTTTGTTTTGAAATTTCAGCATCAAATCCCCAGCTCGCCAAAGAAACTGTTTTAATATCTTTTGCTCCTAAAACAGGTAATGTCTGCACACTTCCTTCCATCAGGGTCTGCTGGTATTTTCCTCCTAAAGGCATTGCTACTGTAGTTCCTCCTACTGAAGAGTCGAACATTTCAAGCAGTCCTTTTTGGGAAGCTACATTTTTATCTTTTAAAATGGTCAGGAAGTTTTCTGCTGTGAAAGCTTTGGTTTCTTCTTTTACGTCTTCAAGGTGAGTGATTTTCACTTCCTGAGATTTTGAACATCCGTTGGTATCTAAGAAAGCTCTTGAAAGGTCTACAATTTTGTCTCCTTTCCAGAACATCTGCATTCTTCCTGAATCTGTTACTTTTGCTACTTCTACAGCAACAATGTTTTCAGCTTCACAGAATTTAATGAATTTTTCTTTATCCTGAGGATCTACGACCACTGCCATTCTTTCCTGAGATTCAGAAATAGCCAGTTCAGTTCCGTTTAATCCTTCATATTTTAAGGGTAATACATCAAGGCTTACTTCTAAAGAATCTGCAATTTCGCCGATTGCCACAGAAACACCTCCTGCTCCAAAGTCGTTTGATTTTTTGATCAGCTTCGTCACTTCAGGATTTCTGAATAGTCTCTGAATTTTACGTTCTTCTACTGCATTTCCTTTCTGAACTTCAGAACTCATGGTGTGGATTGAAGTCTCGTCCTGTTCTTTTGAACTTCCGCTTGCACCTCCAACTCCGTCACGACCTGTTGCGCCTCCTAAAATAATAATTGAATCACCATTTTCAGGTTTTTCACGTCTTACCCAGTCTACAGGAACAGCTCCGGTAACGAAACCAACTTCCATTCTCTTCGCTTTGTACCCTTCGTCATAGATTTCGGAAACCATTGTCGTCGCAAGACCGATCTGGTTACCATAAGATGAATATCCGTTGGCAGCCTGTTTTGTAATGGTTTTCTGAGGTAATTTGCCTGGTAATGTTTTGTCAACCGGCTCCAAAACGTCCGCAGCACCCGTTAATCTCATTGCCTGGAAAACGAAAGATCTTCCGGATAATGGGTCTCTGATCGCTCCTCCTAAACAAGTAGATGCTCCACCAAAAGGTTCAATTTCCGTTGGGTGATTGTGGGTTTCGTTTTTGAATAATAAATACCAAGGCTCTTTTTTACCATCATATTCGGCTTCGATCTGGATAGTACATGCATTGATCTCATCAGAAATGACAAGGTTATCAAGATTCCCCGTTTTATGGAAATATTTACCGCATACTGTTGCCAGATCCATTAGGGAAATTGGCTTTAATTCACGGCCTAAGAATTTTCTTTTTTCAATATAGTCATTGAAGATCGTTTCCAATGTATGTTTGAACTGACCTTCAAACTGAATGTCTGACAATTCTGTTTCAAACGTAGTGTGACGACAGTGGTCACTCCAATACGTGTCTAATACTTTTAATTCTGTTTCCGTAGGATTTCTTTGCTCAGTTTTGAAGTATTCCTGAATAAATTTCAGGTCATCCAACCCTAATGCAAAACCATGATTGTTATAGAAATTCTCTAGTTCCGCATCATTGAAACTGATGAAATTTTCGTGAATGATTACTTTTGATGGGGTTTCATCTGCAGGAATATCCAAAATTGATAAGTCTTTTTCCTGAGATTCCACTTTGTTGATCAGAAGGTCTTTGATTTTAACCAAATCTGCTTCAGAAACTCCTTCAAATTCGATTAATTTTCCACTTCTTACTTTTGATTTTTCATTTTCTGTAAGCAATGCAATACACTGCTGCGCAGAATCTGCTCTCTGATCATACTGGCCAGGCAAAAACTCCATTCCGAAATGAACAGCTTTTGATGGGTTTTCTGTATGTAAAATATCAGTAACAGGGTCTACGAAGGTATTGTTTACCACTTTTTCAAATTCTCCGTCATTCAAATTGAAAATATCATACACATTGTATACTTTCACGCTTTGAACTGCCGGAACAACCGCTTTTACTTCATCAAAAATTTTTGGACTTTCAACATCGAAAATTCCTCTTTTTTCTACGAAAATTCTTTTGTTATTAGACATTAGATGTCAGATTTTTAATATTAGATTTATTTTTTATTGTCAAATTTATTTCTTGCTATCTCTATTGAACGATGCAATTTTTCAAGCAAAACTTTTTCAGAAGGTAAGATAAGTAAATATTCTGCTACTTTTATATTATCCCCTTCCAGATTCATAAGTTCAATATGTTCGGAATTTTTTCCTGAACAAAGGATTAAACCAATGGGTGGGTTTTCCCCTTCTACTTTTTCATATTTATTAAGATAGGAGAGATAAAGCTCCATTTGTCCTTTATGACTGGCTTCAAATTCACCTAATTTCAGTTCGATAACCACTAAAGATTTTAGTTTTCTGTGATAGAAAAGTAAATCCAGGTAATAATCTCTGTTATCTATTGTGATTCTTTTTTGTCTTGAAAGAAATGCAAAATCAGTTCCCAACTCAGAAATGAATTTTTGCAGTTCCACAATAATAGCTTCTTCTAAATCTTTTTCAGAAAAGGTATCTTTCAATTCTAAAAAGTCAAGAAAATAGGGATCTTTAAACACCAGATCAGGGTTTAAAATATTATTTTCAGACCAGTTTTTCAGTTCTTTATCTATTACTTCTTCGGGCTTTTTGCTTATGGCAGTACGCTCAAAAAGCAGAGAATTAATTTTGTCTCTTAAAGTTCTCACACTCCAATTTTCAATCTTACAAACTTCAAGATAAAATTTTCTTTTAGTATCTTCAGAAATGGGGATTAGGAGCAGGAAATGAGTCCATGATAATTGTCGCATCGCTGATGCGACAATTTCAAAATCATCAAAAACAGACGCAAACTGCATCATTTTTCGGATATTTTTTTCAGAAAAGGAATTTCCAAACTCTAAAGTAAGTTGTTGAGAAATTTGAAAAATAATCTCTTTACCATACTCCGCTCTTTTATTTCCTAAAACATCTTCATTTATTCTTTGTCCGATTTTCCAGTACAAAACCACCATTGCCGAGTTTACCTGAGCCGCAACCTGATACTTAGTCTTATCAACCAGCTCTTTCAGATCGGTAATTAATTGTTGATGGTTCTGATTTTGTAACATCACTTAAAAATTAAATATCAGATTTTTAATATTAAATTTATTTTTCTTTTTACTTTTCTGAACTTAAAGTTTCTTTCTTTAAATCCGTCTCTATTGGAAAATTTTGAAAGAGATTTTCCCTTCAACCATTATTCCGTACAAATTTAAAGGAATAAGTCTATCTTCTTCAAATTTGAGTCCTGGAATTTCCAATTTTATTTATTTGTTTCTAAATTTATTCGGATTATCCTTATGTTCTTTCTGATAGTCCTCCGCATTTTTTATTTCTTCTTTCAGCCAGTTTTCAAAAGAAATCTTCTTTTCATTAAAATCCCCTATTGCATAAAATATTTTGCCATCTTCTGAAACCAGGAACTTAAAACGGTAAAGCATATCCAGGTCCTTCTTTCTGTGATTATAGGTATTTACCTGATAATACGGGAAATTCTCTTTTGGTCTTTCTACAATTTCAAAAAACAGATTCTTTTCATTTTCAGATAACTTATTGTAAAAGTTTACATAATAAAGATCTGAAAGTTTTTTCTTCTGCTTTTCAAAGAACTGAAGGATGTTTTTTTCTTTTTCATTATACTGAAATGGATTCAGATAATATTTGCCATCAATTTCAACTTCATTACCGGATCGTTTTGCAACAGGCTGAACGGTTTGTCCTTTGGTATTCATGACTCCCCATTTTCCACCTACAATGGATCTGTGCTCGTCATTTGTTTTCTCCCAATCGCAGCCATCACAAAATGCGGCGTATCCATAATTAAAAGGTGAAGCAAAATCATGCTCAGCCGGAATCACAATCTTTCCGTTTCGGTCTGCAAATCCTACTTTACCATTTTTAACCAGTCTTCTCAGTCCTTCAGAGAAATAATCCGGTCCATTATCATACAGGAAAGGCTTGTAAAGGAATGTACCTTTTCTATCATATACATTTCCCCAGGCATTTTTTTCCGGTTTTTCCCCTTCCTTATCCCCATCAAAAAGAATGGTTTCTCCTTCTACAGGATCTCCATCTTTAAGGTATGAAAAGACTTTGAACTGCGCGGGAACAATTATTTTTCCCGCTTTATTTTTTACTCCAACCAGAGAGTCTTTGGATTTAAAATAATGCAGATCGTCTTTACCCTGAGAAAAGGATATGATTGGTGTCAATAAAATGGTTACCAGTAGTTTTTTCATATTAATTGGGGTTGGAAATAAAATATGCAGCCGAAAAGACTGCATATTGTTTTATACTTTAAGATCAGCTTCCAATCCTATTAAGTCTTTGTTTTGGTCAATAATCGGCTGTACCTCGTTCTTGACGAATTCTTCCGTCTGAATCGGCGCGAAACCAATAAAGTTCTTAGGATCTAAAACTTCTTTTAATTTTGATTTGTCTAGTTTTAAAGAATCATCATTCAGGATTCTTTCGATAAGGTCATTTTCTTTTCCTTCTTCTTTCACTTTTTTGGAAGCTTCCATAGAGTGAACTCTGATCACCTCGTGGATTTCCTGGCGGTCACCCCCAGCTTTCACTTCTTCCATGATGATATATTCTGTTGCCATGAAAGGAAGTTCTTCCATAATGTGCTTGTTGATTCTGTTCGGATATACTACAATTCCGTTCATGATGTTGTTCCAGATCAATAGAATTGCATCCACCGCTAAAAACGCCTGAGGAATTGTTAATCTCTTGTTCGCAGAGTCATCCAAAGTTCTTTCAAACCATTGTGTAGAAGCTACCATTGCAGAACTTGTTGTCAGAGACATCACGTATTTTGCCAACGCTCCGATTCTTTCACTTCTCATTGGATTACGTTTGTACGCCATTGCAGAGGAACCAATCTGGTTTTTCTCGAATGGTTCTTCAATTTCCTTAAGGTTTTGAAGTAAACGTAAGTCGTTTGTAAATTTGTGTGCAGACTGTGCAATATTTCCTAATAAAGCAACTACTTTCGCATCAATTTTTCTATCGTAAGTCTGTCCGGAAACTCCGAAAACTTTATCGAAACCGAATCTTTTTGAAAGTTCTTTATCTAAGTGTTTTACTTTAGAATAATCACCGTTGAAAAGTTCAAGGAAACTTGCAGCAGTTCCTGTAGTTCCTTTTACTCCTCTGAAACGAAGGGTTTCAAGGAAGAAATCCAATTCTTCGATATCAAGAACCAAACTCTGTAACCAAAGTGTCGCTCTTTTTCCAACGGTTGTCAACTGAGCTGGCTGAAAGTGTGTGAATCCTAAAGTAGGAAGATCTTTATACTGAATAGCAAAGTCTGCTAAATTCTTCATTACGTTAACCAACTTTTTCTTTAAGATTAAAAGTCCGTCACGAATCTGAATTAAGTCTGTATTGTCTCCTACAAAAGCCGAAGTTGCTCCCAGGTGGATAATCCCTTTTGCCGAAGGCGCCACATCCCCATAAGCGTGAACGTGGGCCATTACATCATGACGGAATTTCTTTTCATACTCTGCTGCTTTCTCATAATCGATATTTTCAGCATTAGCTTTTAACTCAGCGATCTGCTCGTCTGTAATTTCAAGTCCAAGGTCTTTTTCGATTTCAGCAAGAGCTATCCAAAGTTTTCTCCAATTCTGGAATTTGTTATTGTGTGAGAAGTTAAATAACATTTCTTCACTGGAGTAGCGCTCTTCCAATGGATTTTTGTAGGAATTCATTCGTTCTTTTACTTTTTAGATGTACAAAAATACGGTTTTTCAGTGAGAGATAAAAATCCTGTTTTGATGATTTTCATTCATGATTTTACTTATACTTTTGTCTTGAAACAAAAGTATACAAAAGTTCAAGACGGGAATCATCCGCTAAAAATTTGATTGTACTCCTAAAATTTCCAAACTCGCATGGATCATATGGTTCTGCTTCGGTTCTATCTTATAACCCATGCTCAGACAGTGGAAATTTTTTAACGGATTACATTCAAATTTTCCTAACGCTCCTGATTCCTGAGTCGATTAATAAACAACACATCACATTCAACCTTATTCCAACCCTAGCATTGAATTGTTATCATCATAAAAGCCAGAAAAATTCCTAAAACAGCTATAAACATTCCTAATATATTCAATAATAATATTATGAATTTATAACTTAAATTTTTAAAAAATGTTGCGACTGCAGGAATGATAAAAGTATTTGAAATCATTAGCATTATTGAAAAATTAAATCCTCCTTCAAGCGGAGAAAATCCTTTTTTAATAATGTATATATTGGCTGACAGTGTCAGTATATTTAAGATAATGATACTAATAGCTAGTATATAATTTATTCTTGATCGCACGAAAGTTCTGTAATTAGGACTACAAAATAACATTTTTTTCACTCATACTTTTACCTTGAAGCAAAAGTATACAAAAGTTCAAAACGGGAGTCATCCGCTAAAAATTTGATTGTACTCCTAAAATTCCCAAACTCGCATAGATCATACGGTTTTGCTTCGGTTTTATCTTATAACCCATGCTCAAACAGTGGAAATTTTTTAACGGATTCCATTCAAATTTTCTTAACGCTCCTGATTCCTAAGTCTATTGATAAAAGTACATAAAAAAGGCTGCCACATTTCTGAAGCAGCCTGTTTTACATTATTTTCATGAATCAAATTAATCAATAAGTCCGCATGGTGATCCCACAGAAATACATTTTTTTACAAATGAACACCAAAAATATCCCGGCAGACACATTGGGATGCCTCCCTGAACAGTTTTTAATTCTCTTTTTGAAAGTTTTCTTAGATTTTTCATAGTCTTATTTTTCTGATTTTTTCCTACTCTATATGCTTTTCGGATTACGCTTTAATTTGGTAACACCAATATACATTTTTTTCAGATACAAAAATATAAACCACTCATTTTATATAGTTTACAAATAAATCATTTATCAATATTATACTTTATTTTGAATTTAAAGATTCAACAACATCAATAAAAAATGCCCGGATGCATCTTAAATTTTAATGATTTTATCGTAGAATATTATCAAAGCCAAAATACTATTTTTGAAGTCTCCCAGAAAAAATAAATAATATCCAATATAGAAAACCAAAAATAATATCAAATATTATGTTAGCTGATTTTAATTGATGAGAAACTATAATATTATATATAATATCAATTACTATGATTATTCCACAAAACATCACTAAATATATAATTGCTCTTATAATAATTCTACTATTCATACATATCATAAATTACTTTAGTATTGTTTTTTTTATAAACAGTAAAGTAAGTAACGTCCTTATTCTTCGCTATAGAATCTCCTATTTTAATTAATGAAATTATTTTTAAATCTTCCAAATAAACTTTATTACCATCTGATGATTTGACAATATTAAAATGAGTCATAAGATCATATGAGTTTGAAATAACTTGTCCATTACAGTGCTGATTAAAATATTTATATTTAGATAGGTTGGGATCAAATATTTTTTTTATAATTTTCCCACAAAGCACAATTCCGAAGAATAATAAAATAATTTTGTTAATATTTCTTTTTAAAAATCCCATACAGATGTTTTAGATCATTTATAAAAGACTCCTTATGGAATACAAGTCCCGCTCATTTCCATATCTCAATCTTATATATTTCCATGTTCAATACTCAATTATAGATCGAACCAAATTGATTTGTATCCAAAGCTTAAAAGTAATAAAACTTATATTATAAAACAGAATTATATCAACAAAGCTCACAACAAAAAAACCACTCTTCCGAGTGGTTTGCCTATTCTTAAAATCTGATCTTACTGATAGATTATTTCATCATTCTTTTTGATCTGGTAGCTTTTTTTATAGGGAGTTAAAACATAGCTGTCTTTAATATAATCTCCACTTTTCCATATTTTCCCTTTTCCCTCTTTATTCAGGATAATACTTTTCGCTGCTCCATCCGGAATAAAAACTTCAGCTTTTTTCATGTCTTTCGTGAAAATTATGGCTGTCATTGAGGTATAACTTTTATCTGAATTTACTTCTTTGAGTTTTATTTTCTGATTAAATGTTTTTATACAATTATTTTTTAACTGTGAATAAGTATATCCTGCAGAACCGATACAACCGTGAACATCTCTATCACCTCCTAGAACAGGAGCCTGTTTTTGTGCAAAAACTAAAGTAGCAAGGAACATTGCACTGAATAAAATTGTTTTTTTCATATGTAAAATTTTTGTTTTCTGGTTGGTAGAACTATATCCCAAAATAGGGTATTAGTTAATTCTTCTAAGGTACAAAAAAAACCACTCTTCCGAGTGGTTTTTCATTTTGAAATCTGATCTTACTGATAGATCACAATATTATCCTTTTTAAGCTGGTATCCGCTTTTTTTATAAGGTACCAATACATAACCATCTTTTTTCCAGGCCTTAGCTTTACCTCCTGCTCTGGTAAGAATGATGCTTTCTGCACCGCTATCTTTCACAAAAACCTCAGCTTTTTTCATGTCTTTGCTGAAAATAACTGCAGCTATTGAAGTATAACTTTCTTTTGGAGCTACTTCCGTCAACTTAATTTTCTGTTCAAAAGTTCTTACACAGTCTTTCTTGATTTGAGAATAGGTATATCCTGCAGAACCAATACATCCGTGTGCATCCCTGTCTCCACCTACTACAGGTGTTTTTTGAGCGAATGCTAAAGAACCCAGGAACATAGTACTCAATAAAATTGTTTTTTTCATGTCGATTTGCATATAATAGTAATTACCGAGGTATTATTAAAAATCATGCCAAAAAAGACATAATACACATTTCTGTGAGTAACTTTTTTAAATTATTTAGTCCAGTTAATTTTTGAGTGTTGAACATTATCAGAACTGGTTCCAATCATGATATCAAACTCACCTGATTCCCAGTCGTATTTCAAATCTCCGTTGTAGAACTTCAGATTTTCAGGAGTAATGTCGAAGGTTACTTTTTTAGTTTCACCTTTTTTCAGAAATACCTTCTGGAACCCTTTCAATTCTTTTACCGGTCTTGTAATGCTTCCCACCATATCTCTGATATACAACTGAACTACCTCAGCACCATCAAAGTTTCCATTATTAGTTATGGTAATGGATGCCTGAACAGTCTGATTTCCTTTCGGATTGGTACTGGATACTGCAATATCAGAATACCCGAATTTTGTATAACTTAAACCAAATCCAAACGGATACAATGGTGTATTACACTCATCCATATAGTTGGAACGGAATCTTTGATATTCACATTTATCAGTTAATTCCTGGCTTAGCGGACGTCCTGTATTTTTAGCATTATAGTAAATAGGAACCTGTCCCAGACTTCTTGGGAAAGTCATCGGCAGCTTTCCTGATGGGTTTACTTTTCCGAATAAAACATCAGCAATCGCATTTCCAGCTTCAGATCCTGCAAACCATGCATTAAGGATGGCATCAGGAGCATCTTTTACATTGGTTAAAGCCAATGGACGGCCTGTGAAAAGTACCATTGCAATAGGCTTCCCGGTTTTCTTTAACTCATTTAAAAGATCAACCTGAGACTGAGGAATGGTAATTTCTGTTCTTGAAGAAGATTCACCGCTCATTTCCGCAGATTCTCCGATTGCCAGAACAATCACGTCGGCTTTGTTTGCAATATCTACCGCTTCTTTTAACAATTCTTCTTTTGAACGGTTATCCCTATCTGTTTTTTTACCATGAGCTGCATAGATGTCCTCCAGCTTAGCATCATAATCAATATTAGCACCTTTAGCAGAAAGGAATTTCACCTCTTTACCGTAGTTAGCCTGAAGCCCCTGCATAAGGTTTACTGCTTTATCATGTTTTGCAGCAACACTCCATGTTCCAGCCATGTTTAATGAATTGTTCACCAATGGTCCTATTACTGCAACAGTTCCTGAATTTTTCAAAGGAAGCACCTGGTTTTCGTTTTTCATCAAAACCATAGACTGAGCTGCAGCACTTCTTGCAATATTTCTGTTTTCCATGCTGTAAACTTCTTTTGCCGCCAGTTTTGCATCACCATATTTATACGGATCTGTAAATAATCCTAAGTCATATTTTGATTCAAGAACTCTTTTTGCTGCCAAATCAATTTCAGCTTGTGTTACTTTCCCTTCAGATAAAGATTTTTTTAATGTTGTTAAAAAGCCTTCCCCTACCATATCCATATCAACACCTGCTTTCAGAGCTAGTGCAGAAACCTGCTGGAGATCTCCCATACCATGGTCAACCATTTCATTGATCCCGGTGTAATCCGTTACCACAAAACCTTTAAACTTCCACTGATTTCTTAAAACCTCAGTTTGAAGCCATCTGTTTCCGGTTGCAGGAACTCCGTCCACTTCATTGAATGAGGCCATCACAGAAGCTACACCAGCATCTACCGCTGCTTTGTAAGGTGGGAAATATTCGTTGAACATTCTCACATGGCTCATATCAACCGTATTGTAATCTCTTCCTGATTCACCTGCTCCGTATAATGCAAAGTGCTTTACACAAGCCAGAATGGTATTTCCAACAGACAAATCTTTACCCTGATAACCATACACCATGTTTTTTGCAATTTCACTTCCTAAATAAGGATCTTCACCAGAACCTTCCGATACTCTCCCCCATCTTGGTTCGCGGGAAATATCTACCATCGGAGAAAACGTCCAGTTGATACCATCAGAAGAGGCTTCTTTTGCCGCTACTCTTGCTGACTGCTGAATCAGATTCATATCCCATGAAGCAGCTAAACCTAATGGAATCGGGAATGTTGTTTCATAACCATGAATAACATCCATCCCGAAGATCAAAGGAATTTTCAGACGGCTGTTTTCCACGGCTACTTTCTGAACTGCTCTGATTTTTTCTGCTCCTTTTATATTGAATAGTCCACCCACTAAACCTTGTTCAACTTTTTTACCGATGTCTGAGCTTTTAGCAAGACCTGTCGTAAAATCACCTGAACTTGGTAAGTTAAGCTGGCCGATCTTTTCATCTAATGTCATTTTTGACAAAAGATTGTCTACAAATGCTTTCTTTTTAGCCTGATACTGAGCCGTCTGATAGGACTGAACGGGCTTCGTTACCATTTCCTGTGCGGAAAACACAGGTGCCAATGCTAAAGTGGCGATTACAATTAACTTTTTCATAAATCTATCTTCTTAAATTATTGTTTATATTTTTAGTTTTAATTCGATGGGTTTATCTTTCGATCATTGTGTGTCAGGTCATTTTTGCTTCTTTTTAGACAGCATCCATTCATAAAGCAGCGGATTTGAATAGGCAGAATCCCACGAGTTATGATTATCATTCGGGAAAATAACCAATTCCGCAGATGGATTTACGGGATGCAGTTTTTGATAAAAATTAAAAGCATTGGCAGGCAGAACAATATCATCCATTCCGCCATGAAATATTTTCATATTCAAATCCTTAAACTGATTAATATTGGCCGTCATTACCTGATCTGTAGGAGCGCAGACTGAAGCTACCGCTGCAAACATTTCAGGATGCTCCATGGCCAGCTTCAAAGTTCCCCATCCTCCCATAGAAAGTCCTGTAAGGTAAATACGGGAAGCATCAATTTTATATTTTTTCTGAATTTCCTTGATCAGATTATAAACGGTAACGGTATCCCACCATGATCCCTCCGGACATTGAGGTGCCAGAATAGCAACGGGTTCTTTGATCAGGTTTTTATAGGTAAACGGGCTGTGTGCCTTTACCAGATCAAGATTATTTCCGCGCTCTCCTGAACCGTGAAGAAAAACAATCAAAGGCACATTCCCTTTCGCATTCTGAGGATAGTCCAGAATGTAGGATATTTTTTCCTGCCTTTTAATTTCTTGATTCAGTTCTGCTTTTATTTCCTGTCCGCTCAGCTGTAATGAGAACGGCAGCAGTAAAAGAGGAATATATTTCAGTTTTAGTTTCATATTATTAAGTTTTGGCTAAAGCCATGGATTTGAATCTTTTTATTTTTAAACGGGCTAAAGCCCGTTTCTATTGAATTTACTTAATTCCATATTTAGCTGACTGGAAACTTAATTTTTTCAATCCCTGCTGAATTTCAGGAGCATTCATAAACAGCTTCCAAAGGAATCCTGATCTGTAGTTTTCGATCATTGGAGCTATTGTTCCCTGATCTATCGCCAGATATCTTGGTGTAAACCAGTTGTCGTAATTGACTGAAGTAGCATCATAAGGTCCCGCAGATCCTATGAATTCAGGTTTTTGGGTATAAATGAATCTCAGGAAAGCCATTGATTCTTTCGGAGTGTAGGGAAAACTACTCAATGCGGCTGTAGGTGTTATCACACCGTTGTCATTATTACCCGGCATATGAGCTGTATAACCAGTGCTTCCATCCTCATTTCTGGTATAACCGGCTGTAAGTCCCCAGTAGTTAGGTCCATAACCTTTCCATTGTTTTGGGTTTTCAACACAGTATTTGTAGTCGATAAGGGTTTGATTTTTATTGATGTCAAAGTAGTTTTTTACAAGCTTATCAGATAAGCCTGTAGGATCTAGTCCGATATATGAATATTGAGCCCAGAAAAGAGGTCCACCATATTCTTCAGCGTAGTTGTGTTTTACATACAAAGGTAATCCGTATTTTGTTTTGTCTGTAAGGTAGGTTCCGTTTCTCGTCCAGCCTTTATAATACGTTTCTGCATCAATGGAATATGTAGGTGAAGATGCGGCCAGAATATAGGTAATAAGACATTCATTATATCCTTCCAGAGGAAAATTCATTTCCCATTGGTATTCCGGTGACCAGTGCCAGTAAAGAACTTTTTCGCCTCCTTTGGTATACCAGTTCCACTGAATTCCTTTCCATAGTTCATCACATTTTGCAGCCAGTGCTTTTTCTTCTGCATTTCCGTTTTTAAAGTATTCACGGACCATCAGTATTCCCGAAGTAAGGAATGCGGTTTCCACAAGATCTCCGCCATTATCTTTTTTGCCAAAAGGAACCGTCTTTCCGGTTTCCCCATTGATCCAGTGTGGCCAGGCTCCTTTGTGACGGTCTGCCTTGGCCAGGAAATCCATGATATGAGTAAGCCTTTTTACCGCTTCTTTTCTCGGAACAAATCCTCTTTCTGTTCCCACAAGAATAGTTGCCAGCCCAAAGCCTGAACCTCCTGTAGTGATAACATGTTTATCATTATCCGGATAGATATTATCTTCGTGATAACGCTCTCTTCCTAACATTGAATTAGGTTCTGCATAATCCCAGAAATATTTCAGAGCATCTTTTTGTACTCTATCCATAAGCTGTTCATCAGTAATATTACTTTTTACAGCTTCAATTTTTCCAACTTCCTGTTTTGCTGCAGGAGCATTTTTACAGGAATACACAAAAAATAAAGAGGTGACAGCAATTGATAATACGTTCCTTTTCATGAGATCTCTTGTTATAGGTTCTAAAAGAAGAGGAGAACTTTCATTCTCCTCTAATGTTTATGATTTATTTAATATCCAGGGTTTTGAACGAAAAGTCCGTTACTCTGATTCATTGCATCTAATGGAATTGGGAAAACTTCATTTTTCCCTGTTTTAAATCCTTTAGCGCCTAAATAAGTAGCCGCCTGACCCGTTCTTACCAAGTCCGGGAATCTATCCATTTCCATAGCGAGTTCTACTCTTCTCTCCTGCCAAATTGCAGTTCTAAGTGCTCCTTGACTGGAAGCTGTCGTATTACCAAGCTGAGCTCTGTTTCTTACTTTATTAATATTAGTAGTTGCAGCAGCCGTATTACCTAATTCATTTGCAGCTTCTGCATTGATTAAAAGAATATCAGCAAATCTTAGAATTCTTATATTCTGAATAGAACCGTAACCACATGCATTATTATTTAAAGATGTTGGTACATATACTTTTTGGTTCCACATATTACCTGCCTGAGGGTCACCTTTCTTAATCAAATCTCCTTCAAGAGTGGTTTCACCTTCTCTTAAGATGCTCAATTCTTTTCTGATATCTCCTGGTTCAAATGCATTTTCTAACGCCTGAGTAGGTGTAAAGAAGCCCCATCCGAACTGATTTCTTACCCCTTGAACTTCTGCATACTGACTACCGCCAAATGCTGCAGAACATTCACAGTTAACCTCAAAAACAGATTCTGATCCAAATTCTCCAGCCGGTCTGAACAAATGATTAAAATCCGGATCTAATGAATATCCCATACCAATAACCTGATTAGAAGTATCATAAGCTTTTTGATAATCTTTCATATAAAGATATACTTTAGAAAGTAACCCTAAAGCTGCTCCTTTTGTTACTCTTCCACGATCTGCGGCAGAATAAGTCTGAGGTAAAACTTCAGAAGCTGCAAGAAGATCTGATACAATAAAATTATAAACTTCTGCTGTAGAATTTCTAGTTTTCAGATAGTTACCATCTGCAGGTAATCCATCATAAATCGGAACACCACCATAGATTCTTACCAAATTAAAATAGAAATAAGCTCTCAGCATTCTGGCTTCAGCTACCAATCTATTTTTAAGCGTGGCATCCATATTTATTTTCGGAACGTTTGTAATAACCTGGTTTGTTCTATTTACAGCCTGCCATTGTCCAATCCAATAGCCTCTTACTCCATCATCACTCACAGTGAAGGTAAAGTTGTCATATGCATTGATAAAAGATGCATCCCCAGGATTAGATCCTTTTTCTACATCATCACCAGTAACTCCAAATACAAATTGTGCAGGAAAGCCTGAGTTCTCCCAACTTCTTAAAAAGCTATAAATAGCACTGGTAGCCTGCATGGCATCATCTTGAGTTGTGAAGAAATTACTTGCATCCGTTTGTCCTTCATCTTTAATATCCACAAAATCATTATTACAACTTATGATTAAAGAAAGTATGGAGAGTGTTAAAAATATTTTTTTCATGATCTTTAATTAAAATGTTAAATTCATACCCATTGTATAAATAGCAGAGATTGGGTAAATATTATTATCAATTCCCATCTGTACTCTATCTGTATTTGTAATCTCTGGTGAGAAACCGTGATATTTAAAACTAGTCCATGGATTCTGTGCGCTTACATATAGTCTTAATTTTGTGATTGAAAGTGCTTTTGCAAATGCTTTTGGTAAATTATATCCAATCTGAACATTTCTTAATCTGATATAGCTACCATCTTCTACATAAAAACTATTTGGTAAAATGATAGACTGGTTGGAGGTAATCATTGCATTCGTATTAGAAGTACCCGCTCCATGCCATCTGTTATTATACATATCCAAATCCCATGTTTCGTTTCCAAAACGCTGTTCACGGTTATAGTTGTATATTTTGTTTCCAAATACACCTTGGAAATCAACAGCAATATCAAAATCATAGATATTAAAATTAACTCCAAAACCATAAGTTCCTTTAGGAATTGGACTTCCTAAGAATGTTTTATCTCTGGTATCAATGGTACCGTTACCATCCTGATCTGCAAATTTGAACCATCCTGCTTTTGCTCCAGGTTGTCCTGAAGCCGCAGCTTCTGCATCTGTCTGGAAAACACCCGCAACCTGATAACCATAATAAGAACCTACTGCCTGACCAGTCTGTAATCTTACAATAGAATTTCCGAATAAACTAGCTCCAGTTTCTAAATAAGATCCACCATAAACTGATGTAATTTCATTTTTAAGAGAAGTAAAGTTTCCATATATTCCAAAAGTAACATTATCACTAAGTTTAGTATTATAATTAACAGAAACTTCAAAACCTCTATTGTTAAAAGAGTAAGCATTAGTATAAAAATCTTTCCAGTTACTTGCACCAGAAACTGTTCCTTGCGTTATGGCATAAACCACATCTTTGGAGTCCTTATCATAATAAGCAGCATCTATTTTAAGTTTATTATTAAATAATGCCATCTCCAAACCAACATCTTTTCCTACTGTTGTTTCCCAACCGATATTTGGATTTACAAACTTGTCAATAGTCTGAGCCGGATAACCTGAATTACCAAAATAAGCACCACCACCAATAATAGTCGTATTTGCATTAAATTTCCTTTGTACATTCGGATTTCCTAATTCCCCATAACTTGCTCTCAGTTTTAGTAAGTTGAATACATTCTGCTCACTCATAAAGTCTTCCTTAGATATTACCCACCCAACACTAACTGCAGGAAAAGTTCTGGCTCTATCAACACTAATTTGTGAACTGGCATCTCTACGTAAAGAGGCATTTAATAAGTACTTTCCTTTGTAATCATAATTTAATCTTCCAAAGAAAGATTCAATTCTTTGCTGGTCCTGGAAAACACCCGAAACAACGGCATCATCCCTATCAATACCTTCCACATGAACGATATCTGTTCCGTTTGCTATATTTAAAGAACCATTAGTTCCGTCATAGTTAACACTTCTGGCAGACCAATAATCTTGTGATAAAGTAGTTCTCGTTCTTGAAAAACCTGCAAGTACATCAAAATTATGATTACCAAATTTCTTTTTCCAATTGATTGTGTTATCCCAGACATAATTACTATTTCTAAAATTCCTTGTAATCAATGTAGATTTCACCTGGCTATCAACGGGAAAATAAGTAAGTGTTGGTGTATATTCATATTGACTAGGATTATAATTATCACTAGAATAGCTGATTCTAAACGTGAAATCTTTTAGAAACTTCAATTCTCCCCATATATTATTAAGCAGTCTCTCCTGTCTTACCTGAGAACGATACAAATCCAGTTTAGCTCTCGGATTTGGTATAGAATATCCATTAAAAAATTGGTAATTGCCTGTACTGCCATTCATCACCGAAAATATGGGAGGTGCATTATACGCATCTAAAAGAGGGTTCTGAGCCACATCGGTACGCATTTTGGAAAAACTGAAATTATCTCCAATGGTAATATTGTCTGTAATTTTATAACTAAGATTTAATTTTGTATTAAATCTGTTAAAACCACTACCGGAATTAATTCCCTGACCTGCAGCCAAGTTACCTTCATCCTGCAGATATCCTATACTACCATAATAGTTTAATTTTCCTAAACTTCCTGTTGCTGAAAAGTCATTGGCATTAATGATACTGGTACGGAAAATCTCATTATACCAGTTTGTATCCGCAGGAAAATTAGCTCTGGAGATTGATCCTGTAGGATCTCCGTTGTTATCATTCAATAGCTTTTCATTATACAACTGAATGTACTGATCAGAATTGACCATTTTAGGAATGTTAGTTACCTTTTTAATCCCTATATATGAATTTACGTTAAAAACAGGCTTCCCTTTTCCTGTTTTCGTTTTTATAATAATAGCACCATTTGCAGCCTGAGCTCCAAAAATCGCTAAACTCGATGGATCTTTCAGAACACTCATTGATTCAATATCCTGCGAATTCAGATAAGAAATATCTGTTGTTATCATACCATCTACAATAAAAACAGTATTTCCCGTTAAGGAACCAACTCCTCTGATGTCTACTCGTGGAGATGCTCCCGGAGTCCCTGTATTCGTAATATTTACACCAGCAAGCCTACCTTGTATTGAACTTATCGGGTTAGCGTTCGGTTTATCAGCAAGGTCCTTTGCAGAAACCATTCCGATACTTCCGGTAACGTTTTCTTTTTTCTGAGATCCATATCCGATCAAAACTACCTCCTCGATCTTCTGCTCTTTGGCAGTAGTATCTTTTGGAGTAGTCTGAGCATTGACGTTCATACCGAAGTATAAAGCAGCAATGAGACATGAATACTTTAAATTACTTTGTTTCATATAGTTTCAATTTTATTCAATAAATTCAATTTTGTACCTGTCTCTAAATAGTGGAGTTATTTAAAATCTCAAAAAAAGACATTAGCCAAAAATAGAAAAAATATTGAACAATGTTAAACTATCTTAAATATTTAAAAATTATAAAGTTTTACTGTATTAAAATTGACAAAGTTCTAAATTTTATAATTTTATATTTAAAATAATTATTAATTATCAATCATTTTATTAATTATAAATTAACATTTTCAATACAAAAAATCACCAAATCCTGTTGCGAGCTTAATATTTTGTTAAATAGAGAATAGTAATTACCTTTGGTGCAGTTTTTGAGAAAAAAGCATTTAGAAATCAATAATAAAAAGATCAATGAAAAAATATATCATTGCAGCCGCTCTTATCATAGGAACCGGTGCTGTTATTACCACCAGTGTACAATCATGTACAACATTGGCCACATCAGACATGGGGCTTTCTATTATTAAAAGAATTCTGCTTAATGGTATTGATAAAGGTATGGGTATCTATGGAAATAAGGAAGCCTTTCTGCAGAATAACATGGTAGATAAAGCACTTCCCAAAGAGCTGAGAGACATCAATTCTATGCTGGAAAAGGTGGCCCCGTCATTGGTTGCTAAAGAAAGAGATTATATTGCACAGGCAGCAGCTTACACGGTAAATACTTCAAAACCTATTCTGGAAGGTGCCGTCAACAGTCTGAATGCTCAGGACGTAACAAGAATCATGCAGGGAACTACCGCGACACAGGTTCTGAAAGAAAAAACATCCCAGCAGCTTATTGCAGCGATCGCTCCCAAAGTGGATGAGAAACTGAATGAATACGGGATTGTAAAAACCATCAACTCCGCATTATCTGGAAGCAATTTTCTGGGCAGTCTTTTAGGGGGAAATAAAAACACGGTTAATTCAGGCGGACTGAGCCAACTGGCTTCCGAACAACTGGTAAACGGGTTATTCAATATCATTGAAGATTACGAGCATCAGAACTCCAAATCTCTTCTGGGACCATTTGGAAAATAGGAGAAATTTCGTTATATTTATATTATATTAATAATTGCAGATGGATATATTACAAGGAAATCAACACGCAAATCCTGAAGAGTTTTACAAGTCTTTGAAGGATAAACTGGAGGATCATCATGATTTTCCGGAAGATTATTTATTTAAATTTATTATTCCTACAGACCAGTCAAAGCTTACTGAAATATACAGGGTTTTTGACGGCATTAAATTTACACTGGGAAACCGCGAAAGTAAAAATGGAAAATACACCGCCTGCAACATCAATGCATTTGTTTTGGATGCTGATCAGGTTGTGAATATTTATAAAGAAGTAGCAAAAATAGAAGGCGTTATTCTATTGTAAAAAACAGGAACCGTTTCATAGTAATGAAGCGGTTTTTTATTGTTTAAAACGTAAATAAAAACACTATGAACATCCAACTGGTCCTATTTAATATTATTTTAATCACTTCTGCAACAAGCTGTGTTCACAAAAACAACAGTGAAAACAACACCACAAATATCACCACTGCAGTACAGCAGCAAAAGATTGAACAGATTCAGTTAGCAGAAAGAACGAGAGGATTTAGTAAGAGCATTGTTTTTACTCCTTCATTAAAAACAACAAATACAAACGAAGACATCGTCAATACTAAAGTATCTTCTGCTGAATGGAAAGTGGTTTCCAAGCTCGCTGAAACCCTTGACTTATCTAAGATATCTGATCTTCAATCCCCTACTACAGGCAGACATTCTGATCGTGCGATGGCCGCTTCTATTATTATCACTTCCAACGGAAAAGAGTATACTTCTTCAAGTTTTGATTCCGGGCACCCACCAAAAGAACTGGAAGCTTTATATAATGCGATCAACAGAACTGAGAAAACAAAAGCTCAATAAAATAAAAATCCGCTCTTTTACAGAACGGATTTTTTTGATATATGTATTTATTATTTTTCAATAAAAAATTTCACATTTTCAATAGGCCTTCCCAGCATCGCGACTGAACCTTTTACCAAAATTGGTCTTTGGATCAGAGAGGGATTTTCGGAGAGAATTTTAAGCCATTCTTCTTCTGAATAATTTTTATCTGCATAATTCTCAACATACAGCTTATCTGTCTTGCGGATGATATGAAAAACACTTTGGTTAAGCTTTTTCAACACAGTTCTGATCTCAAGAATGCTTAGTGGATCTTCAACAATATTAATGATCTCAAAAGACACTCCGTTTTCGTCAAGATACTCCAGTACGGCATTGGACTTTGAACAGTTCCCATTATGTAAAACTTTAACTACCATGATATAATTATTCAAAAAGTTAAACTTGCTATAGACAAATTTAAAAAGAATTAAACTGAGTCTGTCTTAATATTCTGATAAAAATATGTTAAAACAACCCGTGAAGTTCTGCTTCAATTTTCTCCAGAATGAGTCCGAAATCTTCCGGCTTTTCAACAAAATCAAGGTCATCTACCTCAACGATAAGAAGTTTCCCTTCTGTATAGCTGGAGATCCATTTTTCATATTTCTGGTTCAGTTTTGAAAGGTATTCAATACTGATAGAAGCTTCATATTCCCGACCTCTTTTATAGATTTTTTTAACCAGATTGGGAACATCAGATTTCAGATAGATCAGTAAGTCCGGAGCCGATACAAAAGACTTCATCAGATTGAAAACCGATGAGTAATTATTGAAATCCCTGTCCGAAAGAAGATTCATATCATTTAAGTTTTCTGCAAAAATATGGGCATCTTCGTAAATGGTACGATCCTGAATGATATTTTTACCACTTTCTCTGATCTCCTTTACCTGACGGAATCTGCTTCCCAGGAAATAAACCTGCAATGCGAAACTCCACTTACTCATATCTGAATAGAAATCTTCCAGATAAGGATTATGATCTACGTCTTCAAATTGTGCATCCCATCCGTAATGCTTGGAAAGCATCGTTGTCAAAGTTGTTTTTCCCGCTCCGATGTTTCCTGTAACTGCAATATGCATAATATTCTTTTTCCTTGTATTTACTGATTAGTTGATAAGTTTTTCGATCCCTTCAGTCTGAACTTTGGAAGTCTCTTCAAGCAATTTCTGCAGCGTATTGTCTGAAGGCTTTTCATCCTTATTCTCATCGGGTTTTTCTTCAGTTTTTTCTACTGGTTTTTCTGTAGATTGCTGTAGAGATTCCGGCTGAGCTTCAAGCTGTTTCTGCTGTTTGGCTTTCTTTACTTTTTCAAGGCTGTAAAGATAGAGTTTGTTCCCCTTGATTTCAAAATAAGAAAGGATATTTTTATCCACAATTTGCGCCTCCGGATCTTCAAAAACCGTTACCATTCCTTTTTCAGGAACGTATTGTGAAATGAAATTACTGGCAACAACCAAAATTGCATCATTCTCTCTTCGAAACCGTTTTCCGTTTTCTAAAGGGGCTTCAAAAAGTTTTTCAAATTTCAGGCTGTAAATTCTGATATGTTTTCTTGTTAAAATATAGACCTTATTTTCATAGACCAGCATATCCGTCATATCTTCAAAACTGATATCAAACGGATAGGAATTGATCGTGGTATCGTTCCTGAAATTATACTGTATCAACCGTTTTGTGCTGTCATCCAAAAGCCACAGCTGCTGCAGATCTTCGGCATAAGCCATTCTGATGAAACCAAATTTCTGCTTAAAATCAAGCCTTTGAATTTCATTCATATTCTGATCTACAAACTTCATTTCCTGAGCATTTTCAGAAAATAAAGGCACATTCAGTGGATTTTGTACGTTCTGCACCTTATAAGGAACAGTAAGCATCATTTTCCCGATCTGTTTTCCTAAAGAATCATATTTGGTAAAACTAAAATCTTTATTTTTATAGATATACAGATTTCCGTAATCATCGGCAAGCATGTCTTTAGCTTCCTTCAATTTTAAAGTATCTAATGGGATAATATTCTGCGCAGAAAATGTGCAGAAAGCAAAAGTTAATATCAGATATAGTAATCTCAAAATTCTTTTTTACTAAAGATAGCGCTCCCTATGGAACGCTACCAATTTACATACTTTATTTTATTCAGATAGAAATTGTTATTAAACTTTTGTTATTTAATGACAACTTCGTAAATCTTCGGCCAGTTCTTCCCTGTTACCAACATATTCTCACCTTTAAAAGCAATTCCGTTCAACACATCATCACTTCCTTTTGTGTTCTGTTTGGCAATTTCTGTGAAATCAAAAGTTCCCACTACTTCACCGTTGGCTGGGTTAATTTTTAAAATAATTGGTTTCTGCCATACATTGGCATAGATAAATCCGTTGTGGTATTCCAGCTCGTTCAGTTGATCATAAGCCTGAGCACTACCGGCAACAGCGATATATTTAATCAGTTTTGAAGGGTTATTGACATCAAGGAAATACAACAGTTTACTTCCGTCAGAAGCAATCAGACTTTTCCCGTCATACGTCAGTCCCCAGCCCTCACCCAATACATTTGGATAAGCAAATTCTGAAAGCAGCTTTAAAGAGCTTTTATCATAAATATATCCTTTTTTGCTCTGCCATGTCAGCTGATATACTTTATCTCCTACAATGGTACTTCCTTCAGAAAAATCTTCCTGAGCCTGTTTGGTAGAAGCAAGCGGAGTTGTAGTTCCCAATGTATATTTTAAAATCTGGGAAGCTCCGTTCTGTCCGTCACTTTCATAAATGGTATTTCCTTCCACCTGGAAACCTTGTACAAAGTTTTTAGGATCGTGAGGATATTCTGCTACAATCTGGTAAGGAATATTTTTTTCAGGATTTTTTGCAAATACATTAATGGTTGCATCCTGATTCAATACTTCTCCTCCTTTTGTTTTAACGTTGAATGTCACAGCATTATCACCTAATGTGAAAAACTTAGGATCAACGGTTAAATCTGTTGTTTCTTTATCTCCAAAGCTGATGGTTACACTTTCTGCATTTTCCGTCACCTCTTTCGGAAGCTCAAGCTTATCTCCGAAATGGTATCCTTTTGCCTCCATTGAATTATTATAAGTATTCAGTGTATCAAGAATTTCTTTATTCTTGTTACAAGATGCCAGTAATAAAATCGCTGCGAAACCCGCTATTATATTTTTTTTCATTGAATTTCTAAATATTTCCCCAAAAATAGCAAATTTTATTCCGTATTGCCAATATTATCTATGGGTTCACCAAATTGCAGTATATAACCATTGTTGTCATAGATCGCAAATTCTCTCATTCCCCACTCAAAAGATTCAATCTCATAGCAGACTTTGGCCTTTATTTTAAGGTCTTCCCAAAGCTCATCCACCTTATTTACATTGAAATAAAAAGAGCCGGAAAAACCAATTGAAGTATTTTTTTCATGCTGGTTAGGCTGAGAAAGCATGAGGTATATTTCATCTTTACGAAGGGAAGCCCATTGCCAATCATCATTTCTATCCATCAATGTAAAACCGAGAACACGCATATAAAATCCTATGGTCTCATCAATATTTTCTGTCCAGAGAATAGGACGAAGTGCTGTAAACTGTGTCATGATTCCTGTAATTCAAAGGTATTTTTATGGATTTTCATATTCAGGGAAACCCAGGTTTCTGTATCAATCTTCGCTTCGCTTTTTACTTCAGGGTCAAAGGCAAACCCTACTTTCCGGTAACATTCAATAGCTCCGGTATTCCAGTCGTAAACATTCAGTTCTGCCGTTTCTTTATCAAAATGACTAAACCCATATTTCAGAAGTTCCTGCATTACTTTTTTACCATAGCCTTTTCCTCTGTTGTTCTCGTCCCAGATCAGAATTCTGCCCAGCAGGAATGTCTTTTCCTTTAAAAAAATCTGAGCGTGACCAATGGTAGTTTCTGTGTGATCCGCAATGGTAAACAAGGTTCTGTTTTCATCAGACAAATCGGTTTCCAGCTGTTCTGCAGTAAGTGGGAAACGATATGCGGGTCCGGCAAACTGAAGAAGCATTCTTTCATCTTCTATCTTTGAAATCAGCAAAGGTGCATCTTGAATCGTAAAAGGTTTTAATGTAATCATGGTCTATTTTTCTACATATTCTTTTAAGCTTTGTCCCAAAATAGTTTTCCAGCCTTCTGTAAAGTTTTCTCTTGAAAAACCATCTCCTAAATCTTTGAAGTTTTCAATATCATCGTGAGTCAGCTTTACTAAAGTCTGTCCGTCCTCGGGTTGCAATTCCCAGGTTACAATGGTCTTCAGTTCTGAAAAATCAGGATATGACCATGTATGTTTCAATTTCTGATCAGGTATTATTTCTAAAACTTCACCGTGATGATGGTATTTATTGGCTCCTCCCGGCTCATAGAAATTAAATTCCGCACCTGATTCCAATACAAAATCCTGGATATCAAAATACCAGGATTTCATTTCATTTTTATCGGTCAATGCTTTCCAGACTTTTTCTGCCGGAGCATTTATTTTATACTGAACAGTGATGGGTGTGCTCATATTATAGATTTAATATGTCTAAAATTAAACATTTTGTCTAAAATATTTAACCACAAAAGTCATAAAAGTTTTAACCTGAATTTGTTTAAAATTAAATTTCAAATAAAGAAAAATACATTTAAGCTTTGAAAAATCTGAGATTCTTCATTTTGTGACTTTTTTATAACTCAAGCTTATCTTTTGTGGTTTCCTTTTAATGATCAATGTGAAAATCCGGTGATCTTTGCTTCATCAAAATCCAGCTGCATTTCAATGGCTCTCATCACATGGTCATCAAATATCTTTTCTCTTTTCATTCTGTGCAGTTCGTTTCTCTGCGCCTGAATAACCTGCCGCAAGACGTCTTTATTTTCATTGATTGCCGATACATAGTCTCCTGTAGAAGCCATACATTGGGCTTTGTCAGCCATCAGCATCATTTCATTTTCCAGCTTGTGTTTTTGATGACGTACCAGACTGTTTGTGACTGCCAGTTCAGAAAAATCATTATCCAGTTTGTGCAGTGCTGTTTCTTTCAGCTTGCGCATCAGAATCACTTCCTGCTTTTCTTCAGGTAATTCACTTCCGGCATCCTGAATATTCAATAATTTCAGGATCGGGCTCAGCAATAATCCTTGTCCTACCAGTGTAATCAATATAATAACGAAAGTTACAAATAAAATAATGTTCCGGTGTGGAAATGCATCTCCGTTTGGTAAAAAGGCAGGAATCGACAAGGCTGCAGCCAGTGAAACCACACCCCTCATTGCTGCAAAACTGATAATGAAAGGTTCTCTCCAATCCGGTTTCGGAACTTTTAATCTTAATTCTTTGGAACAAACTCTTGGGAAATACATCAATGCATAGCTGTAAAGAATTCTTGTCCCGATGATAGCTCCCCCAATCACTACACTGTAGAAAATACCTTCTGAGATTGTATATTCTTTCATTCCTTCCACTACAATGGGAAGTTCAAGGCCAATCAGAATGAAAATAATTGTATTCATCAGGAATATCAATACACTCCACACGTTCCCGGACTGTATCCTTGAAGTGTGGCTCAGATAACAGTGTGAGTTATAAGACATCAGTAATCCTCCGGCCACTACTGCCAGTACTCCTGAAAAATGGAAATGCTCTGCTCCCACATACATAATGTACGGCACAATAAGGGTAATAATGGTATCTATATTGGAATTGGTAGGAATAATTCTGAGCAATGCTCCAAATAAAAAGCCGGTCGCCACTCCCACAGCAATTCCTCCAATAGCCATCGTAAAGAAATCCTGAACAGCATCTCTCCAGATAAACTGTCCTGAAATAACCGCTGCAAGGGCAAATTTAAATACAATTAAACTGGACGCATCATTGATAAGGCTCTCTCCTTCCAGGATATTGGTGATTTTTTTAGGAATTTTCATATGCTTCAGTACCGAAGTGGCCGCTACCGCATCCGGTGGAGAATTTACACCTCCCAGCAAAAATCCCATTGCTAAAGTAAGTCCTGGAATAATGGAAGACGAAAGATAAGCCACAACGATAGATGTTAAAAATACCAATCCGAAAGCCATTGAAAATATTTGTTTTCTCCATTTATGAAAGTCCTGCCATGAAGTAAACCAAGCTGCTTCAAACAGAATAGGCGGCAGGAAAATAAGGAAAACAAGATCAGGTTCTATTTCTATACGCGGCATTCCCGGCACAAAGCTTATCAGCAATCCTGCAATCACAAGAAAAATCGGGTAAGCGACTTTTAATTTCTGGCCGATCATTACCAATATCATCACAGACAGCAGTACTGCAATGGATATTATAACATAGCTGTGAATCATTTTAAGTTGTTTTTTTAAGTGTTATTTTTTGTTTTGATCAATACACTTTCTGCTTTTTACAGAAAATATCTAATCTTTTAATTTTCAAATTAGAGTACAATATTGTTCTTTGGAGTGATGGCTGGCGGAAGGTCAGATTCATCCAGCATATCTCTCATATCAATCTCTATGGTACGGCTGATCTGAGTGATTGGAACGTCATTGGGACTTCCTTCAAATGGGTTTACAGAAGCTTCTCCAACACTGTCTAAGGTATGAAAACACCATGTCACTAATAAAGAAAACGGAATATTAAACCATACTGTCCAACCTTCTACTACTGTTCCGTCTCCTAATTTATCAAGCTCTTTCAGTAATCCGAAAGGCACAAAAACAATGAACAACAATAAAAGATAAGTCGTGATTGAAGAGAAGTTTCTTGGATACGGAAAGTTTTTAATTCTTTCGGCTTTTCCCTGATCGTCCGTAAACTTCACCAATTGCTGATTGATCTGCGTCCATTGAAAATCGTTGAGTTCTCCTTTTTCATAGGCTTCAGACAAGGCTTTACTCTGTTTTGCCATCAATTGTGTTGCTCTGTTCTTTTTGCTTAAAATATACTGAAGCTCCGGTTCGGACAGGTATTTTTTCAATTCCTCGTCCAGTTTGGAAAGTCTCTCTGGAATGTCATATTTTTTAGAATATTCATCATACTGCTCTGTCCCCATGTTTTCCCATGCTCTTGGTTCACGAAGCTGAAACCTCAATGCGGTAAGCCATGCATAATGACGGAGAAACATTTCTTTTACCTTACCTGCATCTTTGGAAAGCAGTGCATCTCTAAGAATATATCCAAAGCTGCGGCTGTCATTGATAATGGCTCCATAGATCTGTCTTGCCTCCCAAAGTCTGCTGTAGCTGGCATTGTTTTTAAATCCGACGATAAAAGCAACTGCAGTTCCCATGATAGCAATAGGCTGCCACGGAAGTGAGAGAAATTTCAATCCTAGGAAGTACAGAACTGTAGGAATAGCTGATAATACGAGCAGAGCATAAATACTCCGTCTGGTCCAGATAATGAACTCACGGGCTCCAAATCTTTTTCCTGAATGCATAGGTGTTTATTTTTTGTGTTTATTATTTTAATTTTTCAAATAATGGCTTTCATCAAGCATTCAGCAGCGGTGATGATCAGTTTTTGGTAAATGGAATATTATTATAAAAACCAATCTGAATCTGTCCGCGGTTTCTGTTCTCCTGAATCTGGTTCATATAACCGGCTTCAATCCTCATGTTTTTATTAATAACATATCCTAAAGCGCCATAGACTCTGTTTCTGTCAAAAACCGGACTATTGAAATGCAGGAAAATCTCATTGTATACTGATGCATAAAGGGTTTTCGGCAACATCTCTTTTTGAGTAATCGGAATATTCACTCCCAGCATATAACGGAACCTCATCCTGAAATCATCTTCCAGAAAACGTTCTTCCAAACGGTAACGGTGCTGAAGATAAAAACGTCCAAATTTCTGCTTGGTAATATACTGCTGGAAAATTCTGTGCTCTATATTTTCTTTTTTCTCGCCGTTTACATACGGCTGGCTCAGAATAAAACCGTATCCCAATAAAACATTGTTATTATTTTCTGTAAGATCATATCCAATCCCGGTACGGATAAGTAACTGTTCCAGATCTCCAACCGCATCAAAATTACGGTATTGAATTTCATTATGCCAGTTCAGCTTCTTGCTGATCTTGTTATTTCCAAAATACATATACCATGCTCCCAGCTCATTTTTTTGGGCAAATGTCAATATGGACCCAAAACCTAATACTGTGAATGCCAACTTCGTAAAAACCTTTCTCATGCTTACCAATTACTATTATCTATCGTTTTTAACAAAATTAATAATTTAAATCAATAACAGCAAATACTATTTCAAAACGATTTAAAGAAAGTTGGGTACCATAATTTGCATACGGTTTTCTCTAAAAGATTATCCTGGAACCTGTTCTGTCAGCACATCAGTTTCATTTTTGTCAAAATAAGTACAGGTCATCGCATGAAGATCCATCTTCCAGCCTTTGACACCGTTTTCTGCACAGTCATTACAGAAAGTCATATAATCTGTTCCTCCCTGTTGGTGAAGTCTGAGTCTTAGTTTAAAGTTTTCAAGATTTAGGTTTCCTGAAACAGTAAGCGGATGATACTTGCTTCTGGTCTGAACAGATTGATTTTCCTGGTCAAAATATTCGGTATTTCCATCTGAGACATAGGTTGTATAATGAGAAACTCCTAACTTTTTTACAGCCTGAATATAAGCCGGGAAATCGGCTCCGCTTTTCACTTTCTGATGCTCTGTTTTAATGTCTTCAATTGTAAATTTCATCTTTTCTATTTTTTGTGTTAAGTATAAAATATTCTATCATTTTATGAGTCTGATATACTCCTTCCATCAAATTTAAAAATTTTTGGGATGCAAATATAATATCAAATAAAAAACCGGCAATTGCATTGCCGGTATGTTCTAACTATATTTCAAATACAAAATATTAATGTTATGGATGCTGCTGCATTTTAGCAGGATCATCATAGTTTACCATCCAGTTGATCCCGAATTTATCACTAAACATTCCGAAATAAGCTCCCCAGAAAGTATCTGCCATTGGCATTGTTACCTGTCCTCCTGCAGAAAGACCGCCGAATAATTTGTCTGCTTCTTCTTTAGATTCTGCATTTATAGAAATGGAGAAATTGTTTCCTGCTTTGAAATTGGAAGACCACTCTCCTCCTGTATCGCTTCCCATCAATATTGTTTCTTTAGAAATCGGAAGTGAAACGTGCATGATCTTGTCTTTGTCTTCCTCAGAAGTTTCTTTTCCTTCCATTGGAGGCATTTCTCCAAATGTTCCGATATAAGGATATTCTCCTCCGAAAACAGATTTATAGAAATCGAATGCTTCTTTGCAATTTCCATTGAATGTAAGGTAGACGTTTACTGTTGCCATAATTGTTTTGTTTTTTTAAGTTTAGTTTTAATTTGTATTTTATTAAGGTTTTTCAGATAAAGCTTTTAATCCTGAAAGCCCTTTCTGATAGTCTTTTCCAATAGCATCCTCCATATTCATAAATAGTTTCATCAAAGTAAACGGATAAGGAATCTGTGATGTAAATCCCCATGTTGCCTTGCTTCCGTTTCCTTCCGGAGCTACTGTTACATAAGCGTTTGCTTCACTTTCATATGGAGTAAGAAATTTGATTTCAGTATCTATTCTTTTACCTGCCTCATCTACCTTTTTCAATTCCTGACAACCCTTTCCAGCATTTTCATTTTTACTGTCCCAGCACACTTTTTCTCCGGGCTGCCCCGTTGTGCCTGTCCAGTCTTTTCTCATAGCAGGATCAAGGTCATTCCATGGGCTCCATTGATCCATTGCTTTTAAAGTATTTGTATTTTGCCATACTTTATCTACAGGTGCATTGATAGAGATTGTTTTTTCATATTTGCAGTCTCCCGAGATAAAAGCTGCCACCACTAACAAAATGATTAGTAATGCGGCTAAAAATAAAATAATTCTCTTAAATATTCTCATCATGAATGTGTTTTATTGTTATCTGTGCTGATCTATAAGAATCATATTTCCATCGGGATCTTTAAGGTAAATATGCTCAGGTCCTGAGGTTGTTTCATCGGCTTCTTTACCGATCTCAACTCCACTTTCTTTTAATCTTTTCTGAATTTCACGCACATCTTCAAAAGATTCAAGATTCTGTGCATTTTCATCCCATCCCGGATTGAAAGTAAGCATATTTCCATCAAACATTGCCTGAAAAAGGCCTATCAAGGTAGAACCGTTTTTCATGATCAGGTAGTTACTTTCTGTAGCTCCTGCCATAGTTGTAAAGCCCAGTTTCTCATAAAAATCTTTGGATTTCTGAAGATCTTTTACACTTAAGCTGATTGAAAATGCTCCTAGTTTCATATTTTTTTTGTTTTTAAAGCAAGTTTATGTCCTTCGAAAACCAATCCCCAAACAAGGATTCCTACAATCCAGAACCAGATTGGAGTAGGTAAAGAGGTCATCATATAGATGGTTATCAGTAGAAAAATGATTCCACAGATTACAGCTGCTGTAGATTTTCCGTTATTTGAGATTTTTGAGGCTGTAAATCCGGAAACAACTGCTGCTAAGGCATATGCCAGAATGATAAAAAACAGAGCCATAAAAGGAGCATCATTAATATATACCTTCAGCGCCTCCATATCTCCGGCGGCCGCTTCTGCGGGAGGAGGATACAGATAATGTCCTATTTTTTCTACGACTGTAATACAAATTGAGCCCACAAGAAGCCCCACCACTACAGCTAATATTCTTCTCAGCATGGTTACTGGTTTTTTAAATGGGTTTTAAACGCTATAGTTCCATCATAGCTTTTCCAGTCTCCTATAAGCTCAATATATTGCCCTTCAATTTTTTCTGTTTTCTTATTCCACTTAAAATTGTAGACAAATCTTCCCTTAAAAAGTCCTGAATGTTTCCCTTTATTCTCTTCTGCCAGTTCATATTCCCCAAACACGGTTCCTTGCTTCCTGGAATCTTTATATTTTGAAATGGTAATCTTACCTTCAAATTTTGTGTAGTTGGTATCCACAAGGGAATATCCTGAAACAAAATACTCCTGGTCATTCTTTTTATTCTGTTCAGAAATATTGATCTTAAGTTTCAGTTCCTGGCCTTTGTTTCCAATAGTTCCAAGATAAGGTTTGCTGTTATTCAGCCAGGTATTTGAAATATCCGGCATCTGCCCCCATACAAAATTGGCCGCCAGAAGGAAGAGTAATAAAAGTTTTTTCATGCTGTGTGTTTTAAACGCCAAATTGTGACAGATGGTGGTTCAGATGTTTAGCAAACATATTGTTCCACTCCTGAGCTTTTAATTTTCCGAAAGAAAAAGATTCTTTCCCATCAAAAGCGTCTGCCCCCAATTGCTGTGTCTTCTGAATAAAACCAATCAGTCTTGTTTTTTCTTCGTGAAAGTTTTTTCTGGTAGTCACCAAAAACTGTGGAGCCGTAGGAGAATCTCTTGGATATGCTTTCTCTCCTACTACTTTAGATTTCACGAAGGTTTTTAATATAAATTTTGCAATAGATCCCGGTTTTTTATGTTTTTCCGGCTCATAAATCATCTCATAGGTTATACAGCAGTGTGCCAACATCTGGTCTACCGTCATTTTTCCCCATAAACCATGGGTGTCTTCTACCAATTTGTTTATCCTATCAATATAATTTTGAGCATCTTTTGCATCAAATACATTTTCCATATAATTTCTATTTTACTATGGACAAATATATCAGTTTTTTTGTTTGATTTTATCGTTGGTTGAAAAAAGGAAAGAAGAAATTATTGCAATTACTCATTAGAGGACTTACACAGTACTGAGCATTTGAAATACAAGACAAGAAACTGCTTACCAAATGATTATTGGTTATTAATTAACCTGAATTCCAATGAAGAAAATAATCTGATTTTTTTTACGCAAGAGTCGCAAAATATTTTTTTAGTTTGAAAATAATTTTGTTCGCAATGGCATTACATTCAGCGGAAACTATAATCAAACCTTGTTAAACGGAGTGCCTTTGTGATCGGAAAATTAAAAGATATTCTTCAATATAACTTTGCAAACATTAAAGATAATATTGTATAAAATCATGACAAACAATCTTATTTCTAATTAAGGTTAATTGATATCGGCGATTAGTCCCTCTACGACTACTCAACATCCTCCGGAGAAGTGTTCTCAACTGCAATTTCCTGTGGTGCCGCTTTTCTGAAAATAAACCAAAGTTTGATCTTTAAAGCAATCCAGCCAATAATGGCGTATACCACTAAAAGGATACTTAAATGTTTCAGGTAAGGAAATGTAAGTTCTACGGATCCTTTTTGAATTAATAAGATTTTGAAAGCCTGCAAGAAAGGGGTTAATGGAATAATATTGGCGATGAACTGAACGAAAGCAGGCATCGCATTCAATGGCCATGTAAAACCACTGATAATGAAAGCCGGTGAGGCAATCACCATCAAAATCTGTGTTGCTTTCAATGCATCGGGAATCAGAATACTGATAAATACTCCCAAAAATGAAACTGATCCTACAAAGACCGCTGTCAGGAGAATAAAATTAAATATTCCTTCAGGCATCGGAACATGGAAAATCATGTGCATAAAGTAATAAATACCTACAATGAGAATAGAAAATACCCAGATAGGGATCACTTTTATCAGCATGGTTGGGAAGGCCCATTTTTTCATTTTCAGGTATTCTTTCACGAAAGAACCTCTTTCAAATTCGGCGGCAAAACTTACGGCCATAGCTAATAAGATCACCTGCTGCAATACTACTGCCAGCATTGCCGGCCACATGAAGATCAGGTAGTTTCCGGTAGTATTGAAAAGAGTAATGTAATTGGCTTTGAAAGGCTCATATTGTGTTGCTGCCTTTGCTGCAGGCATTCCTGCCTTTTGAAGTCCTTTGATGGATGCTCCGGCAGAGAATGTTCCTATGGTCAGCTGAAGAGCTTTGGAGGCAAAATTTGCCGTTAAAACATTTCCTGTATTGATATAAACATTCAGTTCGGGATATTTTTTCTGAAGCATGTCTCCTTCAAATCTTGAGGGAATAATCACTACAGCGGCAGCTTCATGTCTGATCACCTCATCTTTGATGCTCAGAGGTTCCTGCAGATATCTGATAATCCTGATGCTTTTATTATCATCCAGCATTTCCGTCAACTGGTTAGACAGCGGAGTATTATCCCTGTCGACCACCAATACGGGAGTATTTTCAACTTTTCCGCTTTTGTAGACAAACCCCAGCAAGGTTGCATAAAAAACCGGTGCCAAAAAGAACACGGTTCTTAAGGTAGAATTGCCGATAAAAAGTTTGAACTCACGTTTTAAAAGACGGAAAAATTCTTTCATCTGTAGATTTTTATATGTTAAAGAACAACATGAAATTCAATAGAAGTTTCATCCGTTCTTTTCAATTTATTTCAGGATTACATTAGCATTGACTAAAATACTTTTAGCCTTATTCATGTCTTTAGGTTTTACTTTGATCTCATAGATCGCATCCTGCAACTGATAATCAGGGTAAGCCGTTGTAATATCCGCATACTTTGTAAGCTGTTTGATGTATACAATGTTTCCTGTAAGATTTTCTTTATTATAAACGATCTGCATCGTAACCTCCTGCCCTTTTTTATATTTTGAAATAGCACTTTCCGGGATCGTAAATCTGAAATAGGTACTTTCCGGAATATATCCGTTAAACAAGGCAAAACCAGCTGTTGCCAGCTCTCCTGTATTTAAACTGATGGTTTCTATTTCCATGTCGTTGGTGGCAATGATGTATCTTTCGGAATAGGCTACATTGGCTTCCTGCAAAGCTCCTTTGGCCTGTGATGCCTGTCCTGCTGCCATCTCTATTTTCTCAAAACGGGTTCCTCTGTTTACGTCATCCAGCTCTGCTACAACCGCATCATATTGTGCTTTTGCACCCTGCAGTTTTGCATAGATTTCGTCATGAGCCTGCGGAGACATTAAACTGTCACGGAACATATTGTTTGCTCTTTTGTAAGATTTCTGAGCAAATTCATATTGCTCTTTCAAACCTTTATATTTGGCCTGAAGCTGTCTCAACTGATCGGATGTCGCTCCATTTTTTGCCATTTGCTCCTGGGCTGAAGCAGCGTTTACTGCGCCCTGTGCCTGTGCTATTTTTGCAGACACTTCAGGTACGTCAAGCTGAGCCAAAGTATCTCCTTTTTTCACCGTCTGACCTTCGGAAACGTATATTTTTAAGATCCTTCCGGTAACTTTTGGGGCAAAAGAGATCACATCCTTCTTGGTTTTTCCTTCAGGTTCTTTGGTCTTTTCATTTTTTTTGTCACAGCTCCCCAACAAAAACAGAGCAGCGAAGAGTATAGATATATTTTTATGCATCATTTAAATTTTTAAGGGATTAAATAAAATTTGGTGATATCCAGTTCCTGGGTAGATCTCATCAGTTCTATTCCCGCTCTTCTCTGGTTGAAAATGGCATTCTGATATTCAAGTTCAACAGCTTCAAGATCGTTTTCTGCATCAATAAGCTGAGAAGATTTGCTCATTCCGTACCTGAATTCTTTTTCTGCCTGTACGAGTGCATTTTTTGCCAGTTCTTTTTCTTTGGCTTTTAAGGTAATCTGAGCGGAAGCTATATCATAATTGGTTTGATTATTAGCCAGATTCAATGTCAGTTTTTTCAGTGCATCTTCTTTCTGGTTCTGTAATACTTCTTTTCCTACCTTAGCTGTTTCTTCAGCGTGTTTTCCTTCTTTACCATCAAAAATTTCCCACTTAAACCCTACTCCTGCTGTAATTAATGGAAATACGTTGATATTATTGGGTCTCCAGTCCAGTTTTTTTCCTTCATAACCAAGTAGTGGAACTGCCGGGATTACATTTTCTGAAGATTTGATCCTGTTTCCGTACAAGCCGATATAATATGCGGAAGCCATCAGCTGTACTTTAGGAATCATCCATGTTCTTTCAGCCTTTATTTTATAGTCTGCTGCACTTATCCCATGTTCCAATGCACGGATTTCAGCTCTCTGCTCTATTCCTTTTTCTGCCGCAAGCAATTCTACAGGAGATAATACCGGATCAATCATTCTGAGCCTTTCTCTGCTGATTCCTGTTAAAATATAAAGCTGGGTAAGAAGCAGTTCTTTCTTCCCTTCATATTCTACCATTTTTGCATCTAAGGTGGCCTGAGCCAGTTCGATTTTCTTATGGTCATAAGGAGTAATCAAACCGTAGCCAAGCGCTTTATCGGCAGTTTTTCTGTTGATATCTAGTCTTTTTTTGCTTTCATCCAGCACTTTTTTAGACTGATGAATCAAGGCTAGCTGATCATATGCTCTGGAAATACCGGCAATCACTTCATCTTTTGTTTTCTCCAGCAGAATATCTTCAGATTTCTTCTTTTCTTCAACTGCTTTTTTCATGTACTTTACCTTCCCTCCGGAATACAACAGCATTTTGGCATCTGCCTTGGCAATACCTGAAAATCCTGATACATTGAAATTATTGTTAAAAGCTCCTTCCGGAATATTGATAAAGGGAGCGAGATTGATTTCCGGTGACGTAAGTCTTGCTGTTCCGTTAAGATAGCCGGCTTTACCACTCAATTCCAGGGTAGGAAGAAAGATGTCTTTCAGTTTGTGTTCGTCAAGATCGGTAAGTTTGTTTTGGATAACCTGCATTTTGAGGTTCGAATCCCGAACCATAGCACTATCCAGAAGTTCTTTAAAATCCGGCGCAGACTGTGCCCAGCCAAAAGCGGGGAAAGCAAAAAAACTAAACGTAAAAATCAATAAATTGTTTTTCATGGTTTATGTTTATAACAAATATAATGCAAAAAAAGATAAAATCCTTTAAGATAATTCTACAATATGGTGAATTTAAAGTAAGTTTAAAATGTGTTTAAATTTAACACCTTATAAAATAAAGTTTTGGGTGAATCGTTTAAATGTTAATTAAAAACTAAAAAACTTTGAAAAAAAATTTAACTCTACTTTTTTCACAATAATTCTAAAGCAATTTTATCGAGAAATAAAAGGATTTAAAAGTACTCGACCGGAAAAACAAGCTTTAGTATTTTATTCTGAATTTTGAGATTTAGATTCCTGCGGAATGACAAACTTGGATGGGAGACACCGAAAATTACAATCTTTTCAATTAGCAAAATTTGCGAGAAACAATATTCAATAGGAACGGACTATCATCCTGAGCGGAGACGAAGGGAGTCCGTTTGATAAAAGATCAAATTTCTATCGGCTTTAGCCAAAAAATATATTACAACGTCATGTCTGCAAATACATTATGCATCGGTTTAAGCTTGTTCGCAAAGGTGTTTCACTTGGCTAAGATAATGGAAGAATCAATTAATAGGAATTTGGTTTTACCAAAACTTATAGTTAATCATAACAATATAAATAAAAATTGATTCTGAATTTTGGAAGCTGGATTCTTGCGGAATGACAAACGAGACGTTGAATTATTCAATCTGATACTGTATAAAAACGAAAACTCCCCACATTGCTGTGAGGAGTTTTCTGTATAATTATAATAAGCTGATTTATCTTTGAACTGCTTTTTTCATGCCAGCATCCGGACGTAAAATTCTGTAACGAACTTCAATATCTTTCGGTACATAAAATACCAATGGAAGTTTACTGTTGTATCTTACAGTTTCAGGCTTTAGGGTAACAAACTTTTTAGTCTGTTTCTGCCCTGGACATCCCATAAGAGTTCCTGCTGTTTCTCCTTTAGACTCTACTTCATAATAATTGTAGCCCCATCCCTGAAGATCCTGAGTTTTCATTTCTCCCATCAGGAAATAATTGTTACAATCTAACATTTTTTCAGCACCTACAAAAAGTTCAACTTTTAAATCGTTTTCGTTTTTTGCTACGGGAAGCTGAATATATACTTGTTTATATCCTTCTTTAGCTTTGGGGAACATTTCAATCTGTAGTTTTTCAAACTTTTCTGCTTTCTTTTGCGCGAAAGCATTTACTCCAGCCATCAATACCAATCCAGTAATTAAAGTTTTAGAAAATTTCATCTTTATAATTTTTTTAATTTCTACTAACCTAACTCCAAAAACCATTCCAGAATTAAACAATTGTTTGATTTTTCGATTTAATTCTATTTTTTTTTGAAATCTTTAAACAAAAACTGCAGTAAAAAATTACTGCAGTTTTTTTATACATTATTCTGATATTGTCACATTACTTCCTTTTGTGTGAGCATTCATCTGTGGTGCATAGTAATTCTGCATGGTTGTAATTCCGTTGGAGAACTTCCCTGATGCATTGGAAACCACATCATATTCAAAAACATATTTTCCTTTTGGCATGTACTGAATATAGAAGTTGGTAGAAGCATCTTTGGTGGACTGGTAGTATCCAAGATTATTTTTCCACTGATATCCGGATAATACATCTACAGGTTCAAATCCTGCCGCACGCATATCTTTAATGTGGATAAACTCCATCGCTCTGTCTGTATTCAGAATCATTCTTACGGTTACTTTATCTCCTACTTTCAATGGGGTTTCTGCTGAGATTTTCTGAAGTTCTTCACCGTTTACGGTTTTCACTTTTTTATAGAGTTCTTTCGTTACGGAAATATAATTCTCAGAAGATTTGATTTTATCGAGATCTTCATAATACTGCCAGAACAATCCTCCCTGCACAATTCCTGGACCAGGTTTTGTAATAGTTACTGTCGCTAAGTTTTTATCTACGGCTTCTGGTTTTAAAGTTGACTTCACATAACCCGTGGCTTGTGTCTGAGGAGCTAATTCTTTTCCTCCCCAAACGACAGCAGCTTTATCACTTTCTGCTCCTGTCCATGATTTTCCTGAATTTAAAATAGTAAAAATCACTTCAGCTGTCCCTCTTGAGCTTCCCCATGAGTTCACTTCCTTCTGAGTTACCAGCCAGATTTTCATATCTTCAATAAAGCTTTGGTCATTAGATTTTAACTTGTTGAATGCTTCCAGTGCACCAGCATGGTTGACCACCTTTGAACCAAACCATCCCCAGTCATTAAGATTCTGCTTCCAGTAAACGCCTTGTGTTTTTGTATCCGTTGACGTTTCTTTAAGGTAAGTCATCAATTTATCAGATACATCTTTCAGACCATAATCATTCATTAACAATGCTGCACGGTGAAGTCCGAAGAATGTGAAATCTGTAATCTTAGCTGTTTTTGCTTTTTGTTTAACTAACGTTTTCAGAGTAGCACCTTTTCCTTTCAACGGATATTGTTTTTCCCAATAGTTTCTGGTATCAAGATAATCCATAGCCCAGTTATTCCAAACGTTTCCTTTTTTTACATCAAAATACTTGTTGACCTCATTGTCTACATACTGAACCAGTTTAGCTGTCATAGCATTCTGGTCGGCACTTTGATAGTCTTTTACATTTTCTTTTAACCAAGAGTTGATCTTTCCTAAGTTTTTAAGAATATACAATGAGGTACCGTAAGAACTTGGATAACCAGGATACCATGAGAATCCACCATCCGGATTTTGCAGTTTTTTGAACTCATCCCAATCCTGACTGATAGAATTTTTCATCGTATTGGCATCAAATAGTAATGCCAGTTTCTGCATCTGCTCCCCTTCATTTTTACTTTCCAGTACCCAAGGTGTTTCTTCCAGCAACAGTTGTTTCAGCTCCTGATTTTTTTCAAGATTTGAATTTAATAATCCTTTATTCTGATATTCTTCAAAAACCGTTTTCATTTTCGGATTAGCTTTGAATATTTCTGAAGCCAGCACATCTGCGAACCATTTATTGAAGATCACATCTGCTGAATTATTCTGATCATTTTTCAGACTTGGAAGGGCAAACATGATTTCCCAGATCGGATTGGTTGTCAGTTCTAACGTATTGGAAACATTAGAAGCTGTTGTGGATGTATTATTTTTAAGATTGTCCAACACAAATGTTTTGGTTTCTCCTTCTTTCACAAAAACCGGAACAGCATCCGTCACCAGCATTCTGTTGGGCAATACGGCAATGGCTTGCTGCTCACCGTCAGAATACTGACCAGCTTTAGCAACCACTTTAAAAATAACAGAGGAAACATTTTCCGGAACCTTTAATTTCCATGTTAATGCACTGCTTCCATTTTCATTTAAACTAAAGTTTTGTACTCCTGAATTTATTCCAAATTTTGAAGAAATATTTTCATTGGTAAAGGCATCCAGAATTTGTAACTCTGCAGAACCATCCAGTTTTTTATCTGTAAGGTTAGATAACTTCGACTGCAGATTCAGCTCATCTCCTTCTCTCAGGAATCTTGGATAATTTGGAGTTACTGAGAATTCTTTTTGTGTTACCACTTCTTTTTCCAATGTAGCAGCTCTTGCATCTTTTGTGTGGGCAAGGAACATCAGTTTCCATTTTGTCAATGCTTCCGGAGAAGTGAATTCAAAACTTACGTTTCCTTCGGCATCTGTTTTAAGATCCGGATAGAAGAATGCTGTTTCGTTCAGGTTTTGGCGAACGGCCACTTTATCCAGTGCTTTTTCTTGATCATCTTTATCTAAAACACCATCTGCATTAGATGCCATTGCGTCTACCGCTTCGTTCATTACAACTTCTTTTGCTACGGATGCTCTTGCAGTTTTAAATTTTGCGCCAGCAATTGGTGATGGCGGTGGTGCATAAGCCGGGGATTTAACTCCTTCCTGAATTACAACTCCTGCAACATTCCCCTGTAATGAATATAAAAAGTCACCATCAAACCAGTTAAACTGTGGAACCTGTACATATTTGTCTTCAAAATATCTCAGTCTTTTCTGATAGTTCTGCTGTTGCAGATAATTGTTGATTCCGTAAGAAGTAACAATCACAAATGGCGTGTACAATTTTCTCCAACTAAAGCTGTTTGCAGCAAACTGATCCAAAGACATATCGTACATATTGGCCAAGACCTCAGCATTAATCTTTTCTTTATCGTTTCCGGTTACTTTTACCGTCCATTTTTCCTTAGAGTCCGGTTCTAGTTTATCTCTGAAGGTTACTGTTTCAATTTTTAAAGGTTTTTCTGTGTCTTTTATGTTTAAAGCTACAGATTCTGTTCTCACATCATTAAATGCAACCAGCTGGAACTGCAGATTCAGTGTGGACACACTTTTGTCTTTAGGAATTTCAACGGTATATTCCAATATTCCTTTTTTGAGCTGATGAACTTCTGAAACTGTTTTCCCGGAACCATCCTGTACAAAAACATTCACTAATGCATCAGGAATTGCTGAGAATACATACACTTTAGCTTTTTCTCCTCTTGACAATTCTTCCTTCGGAGCAATCCCCGTAAGGAAAGTTTTTTGAGCCGGTTTTAAAGATGCTTTATCCCAAACACTGAAATTCTGTGCTGTTTTTATAGTATCTTTCCCTTCGAAATTGAAAAGTTCCAGCTGGTAATCTCCTGCTTCAAGCTTTCCTAAATCAAGATTCGTTGAAAGCTGCGCATTGTCAGCAGATGGCTGCTGCTGTCTTTCTACCAGTACTTTTTCGGTTTTCCAATTCTTGATCTCATCATTTTTATCAAAAAGATCGTGTGGGAATTTGCTGATAAATTCTTCTTTTGAATATTTCGGCAGATTCTGAACATCAGACTTGAAATTATCTCTGAAAATCCTGTCCGGAGCGATCAGTTTTGATAACTTAACCTGATAGGGCTTCTTAAGATTCTGATCATTATAGTTCTTGGTTTCCACTTTTACTTTTACATTTTCATCTGCAAAAGTATTGTTGATATTTTCTGCCTGAATATAATGAGAGACCGAAGCTACTTTCAATTGCGTATTGGCGGTCTGTGTTTCCCCATTGATGTCTGTAACAGAAGCATTGATGGCATAGTTATCAATTTGTATCCCTTCCAGTTTTTCATCTTTTTTAAGTTCCAGACGAATCGTAAACTCACCTTTTTCATTGGTCTTTGCCTCACCCAGAATTGAGTTTTCATTATCATTGTCCTGTGGATACCAGCTGAAATATCTCCATCTGATATTCTGCTTCTTAATTTCATAGTTTACTGTGGTATTGTTCAGCGGAACACCGGAGAACATGACTGCTTTTCCTTTCAGCTCTATAGTCTGTCCGTATTTGTATTCATCCTTTACCGGATCAAAGGTGACTTCAAACTTCGGTCTTTTGTATTCTTCTACTCTGAAATTTTTATATCCCTGGCTTTCACCGTCTATTCTCAGATAAAAATTACCGTTCAGTTTTCCTTTAGGAAGAATGAAGCTTCCGTGGTAAGAACCAAACTCATTGGCAGTAAATTCCTGGGAAGAAACCTCTTCGCTATTGGTATTAAATAAAGTAATTTTTTGTTTTATTCCTGAAAGAACAGATTCAACTTCTTTATTGATTCTGGTATTAATCACCTTGAAATAAACAGTCTGTCCAGGACGGTAAATACCTCTGTCTATGAAAATCTGGGCAGTTGAACGGGTTTCTTTGTTAGGATTATAATTATAATCGTCAGCATTTCCTCTGTTTCCATAGACCTGCATGATCTGGAAATCATTGGTCTTAGGCTGTTGGATCAGGAAAGTTCTGTAATAGTCTTTGTTTTCAGAAGAAGGGAACTTAAATACTCCGCTTGCATTCGTTGTTCCATCAATTTTAGTTAACGTTTTATTGGAAACAAATTCATAAAATTTAAGACCTTCATTTGTTAAAGGTTTACCATTTTCACTGTTAACCAATTTCAATTCATCTGCAAGAGGTTTTCTGTCAGTTTTAGACTGATAGATGATCTTGTTTCCGGATACCAGAAAGTAAAAATTCTGTCTGGAGTCTGAATCTTTCATGTCGGCTCCGGCAACCGTAAATTCTGCTACATATACTCCTGAAGGAAGCGGTTTCACTTCCAGTGAAGTTCTATGATTCTGATAATCCTTAGGATCAGGAAGCTGGAATGTTTCTTTCCTTACCAGATTCTTCTTTAATTTTCCGAAAGTATCAGAATAAGAATTCTGAACGTATTGGAGTAGTGATGTAAAATCATCTTTTACTTCATAAATATTCAGGGTAAATTCTGATACATTCTGATATTGTGCAACAAAATGAATCGGCAGATTATTCTGAGTCTGGGCTTCATATTTTAGAGTCAGATATGGATTTACAATCTGAGCTTCCTTACTTTTGATATTCTCAATGAATGGAGATTTCGGATATTCATTTTTAGCCTGGGCAGCCAACGCAATAGCTTCTTTAGGTTTCTTCTTGCCCACAAGTTCATCCATGATTTCTCCCATGACTACCACTTTATAATCTCCTTCTACATTAGATTTTAAAAGATTCTGAAGCTGTTCAAGTTTATCTTTGCAGTGATTGAAATTACAATTCTCTGTAATCTTTTCTTTCATGAAATACAGCTTTGCATTTCCTGTATTCTGAGCAATCATCTCATCATAAATCGCATTGATCGTTGTACGGTTTGCTGTCAGTTCATTTTTTGTGAAAATATTGTTTTCAGATAAAAACTCTACTTTCTTTATTGCATACCAATCAGACAATGTTGGAAAATAGGCTGTGTCACCCGTTCCGGAAAATATATTCTTATACTTTTCCAGAGAAATCTTTTTCATTTCAGGCTTTTCCTGATCAATTTCCTGAAAGCTTTTTGTCAAATAATTTTTAAAATCAAGCTTACTCCAGGTCTCAATTTGTGAAACATCCTGAGAATTGATATTGGTTCTTCCGTTTATTTTCCATGAGTTCTGGTTGTAATAATCCATGAAAAAACCATTCAGTAAAACTTTGTATACCAATTTACTTTCCCCGCTCATCTTGCCTTCTGCATCTTTAAGCTTTTTAAAAAATTGGGAAGCGGAATCGTTCTGGTCATCATCCACCGTTTGGTTTACAATACTGAACTCCGCTTTCAGAGAACGGATCAGTTCAAAGGCATTATTTTCTTTCATCGCTTGTTTTTGTATGTCTAAAATAATGGGAAGATTAGATTTATAAGCTCCTTTCGTACTGTTTTCAGCAATTTTTTTCCATTGGGTATCGTAATATTTCTGTGCGGATACCGTTGAAAAGCTTAGCATTACAAGCAAAAGCATAAAAATCTTGGAAAATCTTTTCATATATATTAATTTTGATAAATGAACATTTTAAAAATACTGAAAAAAACTGTCATAGACAGCCAACTTTATGTCTCTCTTATGGGAACTCTTTTTGCAGTATTTTTCATGAAAGAGCAAAACACATTCCGTTTCCCTACCTTTGCATTAATTTTCATCACTTATTTCAGTGGTTATCTGTATACTAAATACCAATACACCAAACATTTTTTTAAAATAGTAATTGTAAATGCAATAGCCGGAGTCACATGTGCTTTTTTGATCATTCACAATCACAATGAAATAAGGCTTTTGAAATGGTTCATTATTGTCGTATTGGGACTGCTGTACAACAGCTTTTTTCTTGATGTTTATATCCGGAAAATCCCCTTACTCAAAGTTTTTTATGTCGGATTAGTTTGGGCATTGGTCAACTGCTGGCTCACCCTACCAGAATTCAGTGTTCCTATCTTCCTGATCAGCTTTTTCTTTATCACTGCTCTTGTGCTTCCTTTTGATATCCGGGATATGAATAGTGATACGGTAAAAACCTTTCCTATGCTGATAGGTGTAGAAAACACCAAATACATTGCCTATGCACTTGTTTTCATCAGCAGCATACTCTCAATTTTCTACCTTGAATTAGCATATGCACTAGCTTTTTTTATGTCAAGCATCATAACTTATATTTTCATCTATTTCTCTGAAAACAAAAGAGATGACACTTATTATTCATTCGGGGTGGAAACTTGTTCGGCACTTCCTTTTTTATTTTTACTAATAATGGAGTATTTTTGACGAATGATTATCAAGAAGCTTTCCCTCTACAATTTCAAAAACCACTCTGAGAAAAAATTTGAATTTTCCCCGCAAATCAATTGTTTTGTAGGAAATAACGGTGTGGGAAAGACCAATATTCTGGATGCTTTGCATTATTTATCCGTAGGAAAAAGTTTCCTGGGAAATACAGATGCCAATAATATTAAAAGAGAGGAAGATTTCTTTACTCTTGATGCTGAAATTCAAAATGAAGACAGCGAAGATATCATCAGAATCACTCAGCCTAAGGAAGCTAAAAAGGTCATCAAAAAGAATGATAAGAGCTATGACAGGCTTGCGGATCATATCGGCTACCTTCCGAGTGTTATGATTTCACCTTATGATTCCAATCTTATTTCGGATTCCGGGGAAAGCAGGCGTAAGTTTCTGGATTCTATGATTTCTCAGACGGATTCAGAGTATCTTTTTGACCTTATCCAATATCAGAAGACCATTCAGCAGCGAAATGCTTTGCTGAAATATTTCGCCAAAAACAGAACTTGGGACAAGGATTCGCTGGAAATTTATGATGACCCTATTACCCGATTCGGGACTAAAATTTTTAAGAAAAGAAAGGAATTTGTAGAACAGCTCAATCCAATTGTTCAGAATTTCTATCAGATTATTTCCGGTGGGAAAGAAACTGTATCTGTTATTTATGAATCTCATTTGCTGGAAAATTCTTTTGAAAATCTTTTAAAAGAAAGCATCGAAAGAGACCGTATGCTCACCTATACTTCAAAAGGAATTCATAAGGATGATCTTCTTTTTGAAATGGACCATGTTTTAATCAAAAAAATAGGATCTCAGGGCCAGCAAAAGTCATTTCTTATTTCTTTAAAACTGGCTCAGATGAGTCTTGTGAAAGAACTTACCAAAAAAACACCTATTCTTTTACTGGATGATATTTTTGATAAGCTTGATGATATGAGAGTTTCACAATTGATTGAACTGGTCAACAAAGAAAGCTTTGGACAGATATTCATTACGGATACTCATCGGGAAAGAACTGAAAATGTAGTTAAGAAAATTAATGAGGAAAGTATAATTTTTGAAGTTTAGTGCCTGACAATACAGAAATACCTGGTTATAATTTAAAAAACAAAATATTAAATTTATTTATCCATACTGTAGTATTTTTTATCTTAACTTATCATCCAAAACAAATTCCGAAACTCCAAAACACAAATCACGCACCCCGAAACCCGACTATGAAGAAGAAGAAAAAACGTGAATATCAATCCTCCGAACTGGTAAAATCTTTTGCCAGAATCTACGGTTTTGAACATAAACTTATTGCATTTGACATTAAAGATTTCCTTGAAGATTATCTTGATGAAAGCCTTTTTAATGAAATTAGAAGTGTCAATATAGAAAACAAATGTGTTATTATTAAAATTGATTCTCCTTTACTGAAACATGATTTTAAAATGCGTAAAAACTTTTATCTCAAAAAGTTCCAGGATAAATTTGGGACAGAAAAATTTAATGACCTTCAGATTTTATAAGGACAAAAGATCTTCTATAGAAAAATGCTACCTGAGGGTAGCATTTTTTATTTTAATTATTAATGTTCTTCTGATTTATTAGAAATAGTACTGCTCATCAGGTCATCTGCTTTTTTATCCAATCTTGAACTTAATGGCAGGAAGAATTTCAGCGGATGCTTTGTAAAATATCTGAAAATTTCTTTATAGATATCACTTACCTGTCCAAAATTCATTTTTCTCGATCTGAATGCCAGGAACATGGATAAACTGAAACTTACCAGGAAGTTGAAGAAACCAATAAGGAAAACCGTTACAAAAGACATCCAGAATGTATAGGAATCTACTGAAAAATCTTTCCCATACAATCCCAACGCAAAGTTACCCGCTGCAAAGGTGATGTGTCTGATATCCAGATCCAGCCCGAAAAACATTCCTACCGGAGCTGTTGCTCCGAGGAACACCCCGAACCAAAAGTTGGAAACAATCCCAGGCCAGTTTTTAGCGTAATATTTTGAAAGTCCTTTTGCGAATTTCTTTCCGAAAAAGCTTCTGATTGAAAGGTTTTTGGCAATTCTTTCCGGAATCTGGTAAAACACAGAATTGTTCCCGATATTTCCTGAAATAATTCCTGAAATAAAAAGATAAAACCCTGCAATACTTGCATGCAGAATCGCTTTTGATTTAAAAGGATCAAGGTCTTTTAATAGTTTATCAGATCTGTCTACTGCCAGATTTTGTGAGAAAAATACATCGAGTCCGTAAATAATGGCAAGCGCCACCGGAAAAGCGAGTAATACATTTCCTACAAAGGCAATAAACTGACTTCGGAACAGTTTGGATACCAAATGGGCAAATTCAGTATTATTTCTTTGGGCCTTTCCTTCTTCAGACAATACTTTTGTCATGGTAGCAGCAGTCATAGCCGGCTGTTTTGTAGCAAGAGTAAAGCCCATCAGATAGATCATCACGAATCCCATTGCATAATTCATCGAATACAGAAAAGCGTGTGAAAAGTCACTTCCCGGAATATACCCGTACAGCATTTTCAAAACACAAAGTGCTCCTACAATGATTCCACCACCACTCGCCTTGTAGAACATCGTCATATATTCCTTTCGGGTAGAAGTAATGTAATGCGTTCCGGCTTCTGCGGTATGATTGGTAATAAGGTGGGAAATCAGCCTTGTACTATCGTTAATCAGATCAGAAATATTGTTTTTATGAGATTTATAGCTCAGAATATTAAAGACCAACTGTTTAGATTTTATCAGAGCATCTTCATCGGTATCAATGACCAATAACTGTACGATATCATAAATTCGTTCAGTCTGCTGGCGAATCTTAAGCAGGGATTGGTTAATCTTTCCGGAAATACCATATTTAGCGGAATTTTTAAAAGCAATATTTACAAATTCCTGACATTGCTCTGCGTAGATTTTTATCTGTTTATATCTGCTGTCTTTAGAGTGAAGCTGAAGTTCGGGTTCTTTTACCAGATCATCTGCTAATGTTTCCAGCTCATTCTGAAGGGCAAGAAAAGGATTGTCCAGATTTCTGTACTGTGGGGCCATTCTCACCACTTCCACCTCCATAGCCATCCCAGTAACCCTCCAGGAAAGAATATTCATAGAGAAAATGAGTTCTTTTTTCACATTGGGTTTCAGAATAAAATCTGATGCCCCTAGCATGTTTAAAAATTCATCAATCTCATTTTCGGGAAGGTTATGCAGGTATCTCAGATCTTTCTTAGGTCTCAGACTCACATTATCAATCATAAACCACACTGTCTTTTCGTTTTCAACGGGTGGTAAAACCTTGTTCAGGATTCTTTTTTTAAGCTCCGGAAAGAAGGCATTCTCTGAAAGAATATTAGCTTCCGTCAACGAAAGATTGAAAGGTCGTCCTTTAAAAATATTGTGGATGTAATATTTAAAGTTCTCAGCAAAATTAGGATTGCTTCTGAAAAAATTGAGCACATCTGTAAAGTCTACCTCTTTGATGGTCTCTAAAAACTCTGCAAAGGGTTCTAAAGAAAGGGTTTCATTCTTAAAAGAAAAATATTTTTTAAGAACTGACTCAAAGTTTGTGCTGGAATTAAAGAATTTCATTAGTACAAAGATACTATTTCAAACTCACATTCCTCATCTGTCTCATAATCCAATTATGTTTCTTTCTTAAATAGGGAGATGGATTTTTAGGGTCGTATTTTTTTGGATTAGGCAATACAGCGGCGATCCAGGCTGCATCTGAAGCACTTAGGTCTTTGGATGATTTTCCAAAATAATATTGTGCAGCAGCTTCCACTCCAAATACACCCTGCCCCATTTCAATGGAATTCAGGTATCTTTCAAGGATAATATCTTTACTCCATACTTTTTCAATGATAAAAGTATAGACTGCTTCCAGCCCTTTTCTCACCCAGCTTCTGCCCTGCCAAAGAAATATATTTTTTGCGGTCTGCTGGGAAATGGTACTTCCTCCTCTTATTTTTTTGCCTTTCTCATTATATTTCATCGCTTTTTCGATTGCTGTATAATCGAAACCATCATGATCAAAGAATTTCTGGTCTTCAGAAGCAATTACGGCTTTTTTCACATTGCTTCCCATTTCGTCATAGGAAATATAATCTCTGTGTAGTTTTCCATATTCAAAAAGCCCTCCTATCTGGGTAAGGGTAATCGGGGGATTAAAAAATCTGCCCCAGATAATAAAAACTACATTCAGAACAAGAATGATGAAAATAAGCTGTTTAATTTTTTTCCACATAATTTTATAAAAAGGAAAGGCAAAAATAAGCAAATAGTACGAGTTACTGCAATTCTTTCATGTAAGTAAGCTGATAATCCGGTAAAAGTTCCGGATGAAAGATTTTAATATAATCTTTCAGGATCAAATCTGCTCTTACCACCCCACTTTCAAAGAAATCATTGGCTTTCAGTTTTTCTTTTCCTGCTATGGTGTAAATTTTTCCTTTATTGAATACATCCAGTTTTCCGTAGAAAGGATTCATCCCCAACATTTCTTTTTTTGAGGTATGACTTCCTGCATTCACCCAATACTGAACACCTCCAGCTTTGGCATATACTTCTTCAAAACTCATCGTCAATGCCTTTTCATCTTTATTGTCCTTCATGATATAATTGGCATTGGCATCTGAAATATAATGGGCAACAGAGGTATTTCCACCTGGAAGATACCATACATCCCCGTACATTTCATTAGCCAGTACCACAGGTTTTTCTTTGGCCTTTGATGCAAGCTGTTTCAGATCGTTATAATTTTTTTCAACTTCCTGATATTTCGTTTCTGCTTCTTTTTCTTTTCCTAAAAACTCTCCGAAAAGTTTAATATAGGCCGTTTTTTCCAAAGGCTTCTGCTCCATGTATTCATCCAGAAATATCACCTGAATACCATTGTTTTTTAGCAGTTCGTAAGTATTGTCAAAGCTGGCAATATGATTGGTAAAAATAGCATCCGGCTTCATGGAGATAATCTTCTCTACATCATATTTCTGCTCGCTTCCTACGTTCTGGGTTTTTCCTTCTTTAAGCATATTCTGAATTTTTTCTGAATAAATATATTCCGGGCTGGAAACTCCTATGATTAGATTTTCTGCTCCAAGCTCTGAAATATACCCTGCCATACTTGCATTCAGCAGAATTATTTTCTTAAATGGAGTTTGATTTTGTTTAAAATGATAAGTGAAATTCCCCGATTTTAGCTCGAGGGTACCTTCGTGTTCTTTAAATTGGGTACGGGCAGATATATTTGTCCAGTCTGAGGACGAAATTTTTGATTCTCTTTTACAAGCTGTTAGCGCAAAAACCGTAAATAAAAGTAAAATTCTTTGTTTCATCTTTCAAAGAACGGAAAAAAGTGCTATATTTGCAAACCTTTAAACAACAAGGTAACACAAGGCCTCGTGGCGCAACTGAATAGCGCATCTGATTACGGCTCAGAAGGTTACAGGTTTGAATCCTGTCGAGGTCACCAAAAGCCAAATGGCTCCATTTTAATCTAGATGGAGCCATTTTAATCTAGATGGAGCCATTTTTTTTGTTTTTTATGGCACAATAAGCCAGAATAATATTTTTTAAACCTCTAACAAAATCTACTCAAACATTCATTCTTTATTGATCGTTTCATTAATTATTCTTCGCTTCTCCATAACTAGCTCAATTTGAGATTCCCGGGACAAATTATTAAAATCGTAATATGAAATAGACATATGATCAGTTGCGGCAAAATATCTGCCTGTCCGCAAAACTGTAGGTATAACTATTTTATAAAATCACAACTTTCCATTTCGAGATTAATTTTAGTTTTAAGATTTGAAAGCAGATCGTTTATTGGTTTTAAAGGGAAAATTTTTAAATCAGTTTGATAGATTATCAATCATTAGATGATGAGTTTAATGCTTCAACTAAATTATTTATAAATTGATTTCGTTTCTCTTCAGGCAACAATTCGATTGAAAGAAAAGGATTCAGGTCTTCAAGTTCAACTAACAAAAGTGTATCGTTTTTAAGACGGCAAGCATCGACCCTTGTAATTCCGCGTTCTATATTATTCCATTCTATAAATTTTTTCGCAAATTCCAAATCTTTTTCTGTTGGTTTATATTCTACCAATTCCCAGCGTTTGTTTTTGTCAGGAGCATAAAGGGCATATTGAAATTGGTCATTTAAATAATAGAATGAAACTTCGTATTCAAAATCAATTAATGGTTGAATTAATTTTCCTTGAGGATTTGAATTAAGCAATTTCTCATGGGTCAAAATTTCCATCCCTATCGAATCTGCTCCATTTTTTAATTTAACGATATATTTTTCGTGGATTCCGATTTTATCAAGTTCCCCTAAACTTTCGATAGTAGGAATTACCGGATACGACAGATTCGTCAAATCTATCAAATATTGTTTTCCTAAAATATCTGCTTTCCCGTCGAATGAATTAAATGTCAGACTGTTCTTTTCTTTAACTTCTGTCAAAAACTGCTGAAAATATTCTTGATAACCGAGTATTGAGCCTGTATTTCTAAAAACCACCAGATCAGCTTTTTCAAGATTTAAAATTGCTTGATGTGGATGTCCGATAAGAAGATTAAAGTGATTTTTTAATTTTGAAGTGATGTATAGATCTTCCTCATAATACTTTCTTCCTTTTGCCTTATAATAGAGATCTGTTAAATATAATAATGTCTTCATTTTAATTTTTTGATATATTACTAAAAATCAATGTTCCCGAAAAAATACAAAATTTGACTTCGGCAAAAAACGGCTTTTGCTAGCAAAAACGAATTTATGAAAATTCAACTTCCTAAAACCTCAATTTCATAATGATATATTTTATGATTGTTAAAATTAATTTAGCAGAATCAACTCCTTAAAACTAAAATACATCAACTTTAATAGATTTCTTTCGATCCTGAAATTGTTTTAACTTCCTCCTGGTACTGCATATTTTCTGATCATTATTTAATCTAACAAGCCTTGCAACTTAATGTTGCAGGGCCTATGCTTGAATTGATTTTCTACAGTTCGGTAGCCTCAATGACTATTACAGTACAAAGATGAATATAGTGCCTTTGTAAAAACTTAAACCAGTTTAAGTTTTAATGTTTTTTTTATTTTCAATTTTGTTGCATTAACAATTATAAACAAAATCAGAATGAAAATTGTAATCATTGGAGGTACCGGACTTATTGGCAGCCAGGTAGTAAACATCCTAAAGAAGGAGCATGAAGTAATCGTTGCATCACCTAATACAGGTGTAAACACTATTACCGGAGAGGGCCTTGAAGACGCTCTTGAAAATGCAAGTGTAGTTATTGATGTTTCCAACTCACCATCATTTGATGATGAACCAGTAATGAATTTCTTCAAAACTTCAAATCAAAATTTACTTCCGGCGGAGAAGATAGCCGGTGTACAACATCACATTGCTTTGTCAGTTGTTGGAACTGATAAGTTACAGGAAAGTGGATATTTTCGTGCCAAGCAAGTTCAAGAGAACTTAATTAAAGAATCCAGCGTCCCTTTTACAATTGTACACGCTACTCAATTTTTTGAGTTTGCTGGTGGTATTGTAGCAACAAGTACATCAGAAGGAAAGGTAAAACTTTCGGATGCATTTATTCAACCTATTGCGAGTGCCGATGTTGCCACATTTCTTGCTAAAATAGCAACAGAAAAACCTGCCAATAAAATTCTTGAAATAGGCGGACCTGAACGATTCCAAATAGATGAGTGGATAAAACAATATATCCTGTCAACTCAAAAGTCTTTAGAAGTTGAGACAGATATTAATGCTCCCTATTCAGGTGCCATATTAAAAAAGACAACACTTACTCCTGAGAATCCCGTTTATTTGGGAACTACCGAGTATATGACATGGATTGCTAAACCTGAAAACAAACGTTGATATGGGCTATAAATAAAAATGTCTTTTGTATCAATTTAAAAAGTAACAATTAAAGTCGTAGGTTATTTAAACCTACGATTTTAGCAAATACTAATAGAAATAATGTATATAGGAAAATCCTACAACCTCTTTGAATTTGTGATATGGACTAAAGGAAGAATTTATACCCTGCTCCTGTTAGGTTTTATTCCAATATGTCTGTATCATATATTAGGAATAAAATGGGTCGCAATTCCCTGGTCTGTCATTGCAATGCTGGGAACTGCTACCGCGTTTATTTTAGGGTTCAAAAATAACCTAAGTTATAATCGGTCTATAGAAGCCCAGGATGTATGGACTTCTATTTTATCAAATAGCCGTTCCTGGGGTTTAGTAAGCAAAGATTATTTACAGAATAATAGTGAAACCTCAACAACCCTTATTTATAATCATATGGCTTGGGTCACTGCCTTACGTTATAGTATGAGAGAAACCAAAAGCTGGGAATCAACAAATAAAAAACATAATATAAAATATCGTAAACACTTTAAAATTCCTGAACAACAAACACCCCTTGAAGAAGAACTGGCTAAATACCTGATTGCTGAGGAGCTACAGAATATTTATAAAGTAAAAAATATTTCAACTTACATTTTAAGCCTGCAAAGTAAAACGCTGAAATATCTATACGAAAAACAGGAAATCAATGTGACACAATTTGTTGATATGGAAAAATCAATAAAAGAGTTTTACAATTTGCAGGGGAAAAGTGAACACATTAAACAGTCACCATTTCCACGCCAGTATAATATTATTAATAATCTTCTCATTCAATCGTTTTCATTTCTACTACCATATGGATTGCTGGCTGATTTTAACAGTCTAAATGAAAGTGTTTGCGGATTTATGAAAGGAAATATGATTTGGTTGATCCTTCCTTTCAGTTGCTTAATTTCTTGGTTATATTCTTCCATAGCGCAGGTAGGTGAAAATACTGAAAATCCTTTTGAAGGAGGTGCCAATGATGTTCCAATATCTCAAATTAGTTTTCAATTAGAAGCAGAATTGATGGATATGTTGGGAGAAGTAAATTTCAGGGACTTTGATATAGACCAAAACAATATTATCATATTATAAAAACTTATCACTATGTTTAAAAGCTCAATAAGCAGGAAAATCCTAATGGCATTAAGTGGCTTATTCCTAATCAGTTTTCTTATTGTACATGCTTCGGTAAATGCACTTATTTTCTATAATGACAAAGGTAAGACATTTACTATTGGGGCACATTTTATGGCTACAAATCCTATAATCCGATCTATTGAAATTATTCTAATTTTTGGCTTTATAATTCATATAATTCAAGGACTTGTTCTTTGGAGAAAGAACAGAAAAGCCCGGCCGATTCAATATTTTTATAAAGACAATACACCAGGTGTCACATGGTATAGCAAAAGCATGACTTTATTTGGTACTTTGATCCTGCTATTCTTAATTATACATACACAAAATTTTTGGATTCCCAATCGAGTTCATCAGTTTCAATATGGGGAAGAACTTCCTTTATATGAAATGCTTATTGAAAAATTTCAAAAATCCGGTTGAGGTAGCGATTTATCTGATAGGATGCTTCTCCCTTGGTTGGCATTTGTTGCATGGCTTTCAAAGCGCATTCCGTTCTATAGGGAAATACGATACCCTGATTCTGAAATTATCATATGGTTTTGCAATAATAATACCTTCAACTCTAGCAATAATGCCGGTTTCTATTTATTCAGGATGGATAAAATAAAAGGCATAGGCTTAACCTCCTGTTATTTTTTTTCGGTGCAGTTTCCCCCATTTTGTCAAGGCAAACATCACTTCTTGTAAAGTGTCAGCGTGTTCGGTAATTTCATATTCAACAGTAGGCGGAAACGTATCATATACTGTTCGCTTAACCAATAAGTTGGTTTCCAAATCTTTCAGTTCTTTTGACAACATCTTATCACTAATACCATCTACCGCTCTGGCAATTTGCCGGAAACGTTTGGTACCGCCTTTCAATGCTAACAATATGGACAATTTCCAACTTCCGTTTAAAGTTTCCATTGCATCTCGAATAGCCCGGAGTGTGCTCGCATCACAAGGTAAATGTTCTTTATTCTTTGCCATATATATTGTTTTACTAACCCCAACGAAAGCACTAACCAAGAGTATAGTACTTACCAATAGTTAGCAAATATACATAATTTTGTAATCTAATTAATAAAAGGAAAAATGAAACAACAAAAAACAGCATTTATAACGGGGGTAACAGGCGGAATAGGAAAAGCTACGGCACTTGCTCTCGCCAAACAAAACTATCGAGTGATAATACACGGAAGAAATAAAGTAAAAACCGAAACGGTGTGTGAGGAGATTAAAAACTTAACAGGCAATGACAAAATTGACTTCATAATAGGAGATTTATTTTTAATGAACGAAGTAAAGAAAGTTGCCCAAACGTTTATTGAACGATACGACCGGTTAGACATTTTAATCAACAATGCCGGGGGAATTATGAGCAAAGGGAGACAAGAAACGAAAGAGGGTTTGGAAACAACCATCGCTGTAAATTTATTTGCTCCGTTTTTACTTACTGAGTTGCTATTAGGTTTACTGAAAAAGAGCGAAGACGGCAGAATTATCAATGTTTCTTCCAATTCACATAAGCTCAATGCAAATCCCGATTTTGATGATTTGGAACTAAAGAATAATTACAATCCGCTTGTTGCTTACGGTAATGCAAAACTTTTTCTAATTTGGATTAGTCAGCATCTTTCTGGTAAACTTATTGACGGTGGTTTAAAAAATATTACCGTAAACAGTTTGCATCCCGGTGCTGTTGCCACCAATTTTGGGGTAAACAGTAATTTGGGAAGTTTGCTAAATTTCGTCGTAAAACTGATAAGACCATTTTTTAAAACACCGGAACAAGGAGCTGAAACCATTTTATACTTGGCAACTTCAGAAGATGTAAAGTCAATAAGCGGAAAATATTTTGAGAAGAGAAAAATAAAAACTGCTTCTCAAAAATTTTACAGTAAGCAAAATGAACAACTTGTCTGGGATTATTGTAATAAACGAACAAGCAATAATAAATAACAAATTGTCTGGACGAAAGAAAGTCATTTACAGCTTTAATGGAACAAGTTTTTAATAGTGTTGAACATTATAATGATTATGATAAGTTTGAAACGTTTTATAACTCACTTGAACCCTATGTAAGGGAAATATTATTATAGAACACTACATGGATCTCATCCCAATTTTTTGAATTCCAATGGAGCTTGACTGCCAACCAATCCTATTTCATTTATGAACATGCCGATTTTAAGCTATGTAAAAGAAATTTCGCCCAAACCAATATCATTAATTGCCGGAGAAAACACACATTCAAAATATTTCATGAAGATATTTTTAAAGAGGCTGTAGAACCAAAAGAGCTGATGACAATTCCAAATGCAGTTCACGTGGATTTGTATGATAAAATTGATATAATTGCTTTTGATAAATTAGAATCATTCTTTGAAACTAATTTAAAATAGGTTTCAATTATTAATCAATTATAACAAAAATGGGAGCATTCTGGCTCCCATTTTCTATAAGATACGTTACTATGTTTAATATCTCCGGAAAATGCAGGAAATCAGATAAAATCTGCTGATGCAAGATATATTGCACCTCAGACCGGTACCTTTCCGTCCATTTTACTACAACATCCAAGGATGCCTCAGGTTGCTTATGCAATTAATGAATTTTATACCGACAGTGCAGGATAATTTTTAATCATAATTATTTTAGATTGCGATATAGAAAGAGATTTTTAATATTGATGTTCTTTCTTAAACTCATATTTCTCTAACATTATGAAAAAATTCGCTTTACTACTTTTCGCATTAATAACGTCAATTCCTGTTTGGGGGCAATATAAACCCTGGACTTCTTCGGAACAACCTTTACAGGAAATCCAGACCTTAAAAAAACAAATTGTAAAGCCCAATTTCAGAAAAAAAGACTATCTCATTACTGATTTTGGTGCTGTGGGTGATGGAAAGACAAAAAATACGGAAGCTTTTAAAAAAGCCGTCGAAAGATGTAATGCAGAAGGCGGAGGAAGAGTTGTCGTTCCAAAAGGTATCTTTTTGACAGGAGCTATTTATTTAAAAAGTAATGTGAATTTACATGTTAACGAAGGTGCAACAGTCCTGTTCAGTCAGGACAGTAACGACTACCCTATTGTTTTCACAAGATGGGAAGGAATGGAATGTATGAATTATTCGTCCCTGATCTATGCTTACGAGGAAGAAAATATCGCTGTAACCGGAAAAGGAACACTGGACGGAAACTCTGATAACGACCATTGGTGGTTTTGGTGTGGTGCAAAAAAATATGGTTGGAACGAATCCCGTCCGGGAAGACAAAATCCTGCCCGTGCAAAACTGCATGAATACATGGCCCAAAAGAAAGACCCGAGAGAAAGAATATTTGGTGACGGATATTATTTGAGACCTAATTTCGTTCAGCCTTATAAGAGTAAAAATTTCTATATGGCAGATGTTTTGGTAAAAAATTCTCCAATGTGGAATCTTAATCCTGTATTGTGTGAAAATGTTTTGATTGAAAGAGTAAAAGTAATCAGCCACGGTCCCAATAATGATGGCTTTGATCCTGAAGCCTGTAAAAACGTGTGGATCAAAGATTCATATTTTGATACGGGAGATGATTGTATTGCCATAAAATCCGGAAGAGATGAAGACGGAAGGGGTATCGGCAAACCGGCGGAAAACCACATCATCGAAAACTGTGAAATGAAAGACGGACACGGCGGCGTAGTGATTGGAAGCGAAATTGCGGGCGGAGCAAAAAATATTTATGCCATAGGAAATGTGATGGACAGTAAAAATCTTGACAGGGCACTTCGTATTAAAACCAGTTCAAGCCGGGGCGGAATTATCGAAAATGTATTCTTTTACAATACAAAAGTAGGCGCTTATAAAGAAGCTGCGGTGCGTTTCAATATGCATTACGAAAAACCGGGTAACTTCATCCCTACGATCAGAAACGTCTGGGTAGAAAATATGGTCGTGGAAAAAGGCGGAAAATATACCATCCTTTCTGATGCCTACGAATCTTCTCCTGTAACAGATTTTACAATGATCAATGCTAAAATTAACGGTGTTGAAATTCCATATAAAGTTGATTTCCTAAGAAATGTTACCCTGAAAAACGTGACTGTTAACGGACAGCCATTAACTGATTTAAAAAAATAAAATGCGAAAAACATCCATTTTAGCGGGCTTTATTGTTTTATCTGCATGCTCACATTCTTTTTCTCAATCCAGACACTGGCAAAACAATGAAAGAGAACTGCATTACAAAGAAGACAAAGGTGATTTTTTGTTGGTTAACGGAAGATACCGCTTTAACCGAGCTTTGTATGGCAACAACCGCGCCTCAAGAGTGGAAGCCGGGGATTTGCCGGAGTTTGCGCTGTATCTTCCCGGAATGGGTGGTAATCTTCAGTTTGTTATTCAGAAAGGAAATTCGATTAAAAAATTAATTCAGGCTGATACCATTGAAACCCGTTATCGTCCGGGCCTGATGTTGTATGCCATTAAAGATCAGATTCTTGGAAATGGAAATTTAAAACTGACGGTTTTAGCACAATCTGAAGAAGAAGGTTTGATTTTAAAAATGGAAACAGAAAATGTAGATCCTTCAACAAAGATCTATGCAGTTTATGGCGGAGCAAGCGGAAAAACATTCAGCAGAAACGGCGACATCGGTGCAGACCCGGAATCAGGTTTTTATTTGCTACCGGAATATTGTGAAGACAACCAGTTTCAACTCAATAAAAACCAATTTGAGCTTACTTATTTAAACAAGAAAAAAGAAAACCAATTGATCAGCGGAAGTTTTTCAAACACCCATTCATTACAATTAACCGATGTGAAAACGTTGGAAAAATTATCTGATTTTACACAAAATAAAGCAGAAAAATCTCCGATCATTTACGCAACATATTCAACACAAAAAAATCCTGTTTTTATTCAAATTAAAAAAGGAAAATCAGATCAAAACTTTTCAGACAAACATCTTGCGGATATTTTCAATGAAGCCGAACAATCACGATTATCATTAATCAACTGGATTCAGTTGAAAACTCCGGATTCGGATTTAAATAACTTCGGAGCTACCCTTTCGGTCGCCGCAGATGCCATTTGGGAAAGTCCGACGTTTCTTCATGGCGCAGTTGCCTGGAGAATGAGGCTAAATGCCTGGCGAGGAGCTTATGCAGCCGATGTTCTCAGTTGGCACGATCGTGCAAAAGAACACTTTGAAAGCTATTCCAATTCTCAGGTTTTAAGCCCGGATTCCGCACCCGTTGAGATGGATACGCTTTTGCATCTGGCAAGACACAAAGAAGAAATGGGAACTTCAGTATTCTCAAGTGGATATATTTCCAGAAACCCCAATGACAATTCAAAACCTCATCATTATGATATGAATCTGGTTTTCTTTGATCAGCTGTTTTCTCATTTCAACTACACAGGAGATGTAGATTTTCTAAAGAAAATGTGGCCTGCAATGGTTCGTCACATGGATTGGGAAAAACGAAATTTCAAACGGGGTGACCTTTATGATGCTTATGCTGCAATCTGGGCGAGTGATGCTTTGCAGTATTCGGGGGGAAAAGTAACCCACACTTCTGCCTATCATTACAGAGCCAACCGTGAAATGGCAAAACTGGCGAAAATTATTGGTAAAGATTCCACTCCTTACGAAAAAGAAGCTGAATCTATTTTAAAAGCTATGAAAAACGAGCTTTGGATTAAAAATAAAGGGTATTTTGCTGAATATAAAGACGCCCTGGGCAATCAGATTCTTCACGACAAGCCTGGAATATGGTCGATTTATCATGTTTCGGATGCTTATATTTTAAATGAATTTGAAGACTATCAAAATACGCAGTACGTCAACAATCATATTCCGAAGATCCCCATAATAGTAAAGGGGGGAATTAATAAAGATCACTACACACTTTCCACCACCAACTGGCAGCCTTATGATTGGTCGATCAATAATGTGGCGCTGGCAGAGAATTTACAAACCGCTTTAGCGTATTGGCAGGCAGGAAGAAATGATGAGGCCTATCGACTTTGGAAAGGCAATCTGGCCGAAAGTATGTACTACGGAATCAGTCCGGGAAATTTTGAACAATTATCTCACTATGATGCTTTCCGTGGGGAATTGTACCGTGATTTTGCCGACCCGATTGGTGTGGCTGCAAGAACTTTAACAGAAGGACTTTTCGGAATTTATCCCAAATTATTAGAAAATAAAATCAATATAAAACCCGGGTTTCCCAAACACTGGAATTTTGCAGAGCTGAAACTTCAGGATTGGGAATTTAAGTTTAACCGAAATTTAAAAAAAACAAATTATTGGTTTAAATCAAACTATGCAAGTGCAGTTTCGCTTGATGTATTGATTCCTGTGAATCATACCAAAATAAGATCGGTAACCGTAAACGGTAAAAAAGTACAATTTGCGATACATCCAAATTCTATTTCACGGCCTTTTGTAAAGTTAGAAACAGAAAAAGGAAAAGAATTTACCATTGAAATTACGTATTCGGAAGATGAATTAAAAACTGAAAAAACAGATTACATCAATTACATCTCTGAAAATCTTCAACTCAATTTAGATCCAAAAAAGAAGATTCAACAGGTTTATGACCCGCAGAAACTGATAAAAATCCGAAACGGGAATCAGTTTGATCTGGTGAAAGAAGAAAGAAAAGGAACCTTTTTCGTTCAATTGGAACAAAATGGAACGAAATGGTGGCAACCTGTAAATGTTGATATTCAATATCCTTTAGAAATAAAATGGGTGAATAAAAAACTGCAAATTCACTCTAAATCATCCAATATAATCAATGGAAAATTGAATATTAATCATTTAAATATAACTTTTTCAATTCAAAAAAATCAAAATACATCAGTTGAAATTCCAACGAATGATCTAAGCAGGGGAACCAACTTTATTCAGCTTGAATACAATGGAATCAAACAAAATGTAGAAATAACAGATTGGGAAATCGAAAATAAAGGCGAGTTCACCCCTGTTTCGTTAGCCTCAAAATATAATGAGAGAGTAACCGGAATTTTCAATCAAAAATATCTTTCCCCAAGATTAAATGTCCCTACTCTACAGCTTCCGTGGCAAGGAATCGGGAACTGGTGCTATCCGCTGACCACTACTCAAATTGATGACAGCGGACTGATGAAAAAACGAAAAGATGGGAAACTTGAGTTCTTAGGAATTCCTTTTTTAATTAATAACGAAGAAAAAAACATTGTCTTTACAAGCCAGTGGGATAATTTTCCGGAATCGGTTGAAATTCCTGTTACGGGAAAAGGAAGAAAAATCTATTTTCTAATGGCAGGTTCTACCAATCCGATGCAGTCACAAATTACCAACGGAACGGTTACGGTTCAGTATTCAGACGGTTCAGATACAGCATTAGAACTAAAAAATCCTGTGAACTGGTGGCCTATCGAGCAGGATTTGTTTGATGATAATTTTGCTTTTGAAATTCCGGATGATAAAATTCCGTACCGGGTTCAGCTGAAAACCGGGGAATTGTACAAAGGAGGAAGTTTAACGAAATATTCAGAAATTAAAGGAGTAAGCAGCCGGGCTGTTGAAGGCGGTGCCGCAACCATTCTGGATCTGCCGATTGACCCAAACAGAGAATTAAAATCCATAAAATTAACAGCAGTGAGCAACGATGTCGTTATCGGACTGATGAGTGCCACTATTCTTAAATAAAAAAATATGAGTAAAAAATTAGCAGTATATCTTGGAATTTTTCTGATAGCCTTTTCTTCATTAACTGCTCAGAAAATAGACCGGAAAAAAGTAGTCCAGCGTCATAATGTGGTGAATACAAAAGCGGATACCCTATCTACTTTAACGGTTGGAAACGGAAAATTTGCTTACACGGTCGACATCACCGGAATGCAGTCGTTTCCTGAATATTACAAAAATGGAGTTTCATTGGGAACCCAGTCGGAATGGGGATGGAACAGCTTTCCAAATACTAAAGATTATACATTTGAGGAAACATTAAAAGCATACGATTTCAACAATGAAGGACGTAAAGCACTGTACAGTGTACAACTCAAAGAACCTGAACGAAATAAAGGGGCCGTTGAGTATTTCAGAGTCAACAAACACCGTCTGCAATTAGGAAATATCGGTATTGAACTGCTTAAAAAAGATGGTCAGAAAGCAAACATTTCAGACCTGACAAACATTAATCAGAAAATTGATCTTTGGACAGGAATTATAACAAGTGAATTCTCATTGGACGGAACCCCTGTAAAAGTCTGGACGGCTTCTTTTCAGAATTCTGATAAAATAGGAGTTAAAATTGAGTCTGATTTAATTGCTCAAAACAGGTTAAAAGTTTTCGCGCGCTACCCTTCTCCTACCGGACAGTTTCTGGATGATGCTGCTTTTTATGGCAATGAAAACGATCATACGACAAGAATTGTTTCTTCACAATCAACGCAAGGTATCATTCATCATCAGTTGCAGAGTGCAGATTATTATACTCAGTTTTATTTTACGGAAGGAAAATTACGGGAAGCGGGAAAACATTATTTTGTGTTTGAACCGTCTTCAAAAAACAAAAAAATAGAATTAAGCGTTGAATTTTCAGCTAAAAACCCGAAAAGCGGAAAAACGCTATTTGCTGATGCAGAAAAAGAAAGTGTTTCAGCATGGGAGTCTTTCTGGAAAAGCGGTGCAGCAGTTGATTTTGAAGGAAGTACAGACCCAAGGGCGAATGAACTGGAACGCAGGATTGTTCTGTCAGAATATTTAACCAAAGTACAGTGCGGAGGAAGCAATCCGCCACAGGAAACAGGGTTGACCTTCAACAGCTGGTACGGAAAACCGCACACAGAAATGCATTGGTGGCACGGGGTTCACTACGCTTTATGGGGAAGACCTGAGATTTTAGAAAAACAATTGGATTATTATTTCAGGACTTTTGAAAAAGCAAAAAAATTAGCAGAAAGACAAGGCTATAAGGGTGTAAGATGGATTAAAATGTCTGATAATGATGGAAATGAAAGTCCGTCTTCTGTAGCTGCATTCCTGATCTGGGAACAACCGCATATCATCTATATGACCGAACTTCTGTACCGCGACAAACAGGACAAAAAAGTTTTGGAAAAATATAAAGACCTCATTTTTGCAACCGCCGAATTTATGGCAGATTATGCTCATTATGATAAAGAGAAAAACCGTTATAATCTCGGAAAAGGGGTCATTCCGGCACAGGAAGTTTTCCCTGCAAAAGATACATACAACCCAACTTATGAAGTGGCTTATTGGGATTGGGCACTGAAAGTTGCTCAACAATGGAAGGAAAGATTGGGCCAGCCGAGAGATAAAAAATGGGATGAGGTTATTACAAAATTAGCCCCGCTTCCGGTTCAGGATGGCGTTTATTTGTCAACCGAATCTGCAAAAGATTCTTTCACTTTTCCAAAATGGATGACTGATCATCCTGCCGTTCTGGGAGCGTTAGGAATGGTTCCGGAATCTCCGAAACTGGATAAAAAAATCATGAAAAACACACTGGATATTGTTTGGGAAAGATGGAACTGGGAACATACCTGGGGTTGGGATTTCCCGATGACGGCCATGAATGCCGCAAGACTGGGGCTTCCGGATAAAGCTCTGGATGCGCTTTTCATGAATATTCAGACGAATACCTATCTTAAAAACGGTCATAATTTCCAGGATAAACGTCTCCGTATTTATCTTCCCGGAAACGGAGGAGTTTTAACGACTGTTGCCATGATGCTCGAAGGCTGGGACAGTTCCAAAGGTGAATTTCCAGGTTTTCCAAAAGACGGTTCATGGAAAATAAAAGCGGAAGGTTTTAAAAAGATGCCTTAAATTTCATATTCATATAGTAGTAGTTAGAGTCTGCCTTAAGGCAGGCTTTTTTTATATCCTGATTTCAAATTTTCAAATCCAAAACCCAATAATAAAGGCAGATAAATTCAGATTAAAACAGTTCACCGAAAGTACAGGACAGTCTGTTTATATGTTTATATTAAATTAGCCGTAAATCAGATGAGATGGATAAGCCCAGACACTTTACACGGAGAGACTTTTTACAGACCTCAGCCCTTGGGATTACAGCAGGGGTTCTGGGGCTTTCATTTACAAGTTCATCTTCCGGCAAACCTTATTTCAGCTTAAAACCAATCGGGCGGACCTTTTCATTGGAGAACTATTATATTTGGTGTAATTCTCCGATTTGGGGCGAAGACGGTAAGGTTCATCTTTTTTATTCCAGGTGGAGAAAAGAAAAAGGAATGGGCGGCTGGCTCAACGGTTCTGAAATTTGCCGTGCAGAAGCAGATTCTCCCTATGATGAATTCAGGCATAAACAAGTTATTCTTGCTCCCAGAGGCGGCGAATTCTGGGATGCCACAACTTGTCATAATCCTTTAATTACCAAAGTGGAAAATGAGTATTATCTTTTCTACATGGGCAACCACAACGGAAAAACAAATACCAAAAAAATAGGACTTGCCACTTCAAAAAGTCTTGACGGAGATTGGGTAAGACCGGAATCTCCTCTGCTTCTTCCCGGAGAACAAGGCGCATGGGATGACCATTGCACTACCAACCCGGCTTTTATAAAAGGAAATGACGGCAAATTCTGGCTTTTTTATAAATCCTGGAATACTGAGGAATACGAAAATCAGAAAGGTCCGGTAAGAGGAAATCGGAAATATGGATTGGCCAAGGCTGATCATCCTTCAGGTCCTTATGAAAAAATAAAGGAGAATCCTGTCATCGATTTTTCATTGCAGCCTGACAATGCCCAGCTGGAAGATGCTTTTATCTGGAAACAACATGGAAAATTCCATATAGTGGCCCGTGATATGGGATTCTTTAACCATGAATACGGTTTACATTTAACTTCCAGGGACGGCCTTAACTGGTCCAAACCGAAAATCGCTTACCTTGATATGAAAAGTTATGTTAAGGAGCCTGCTCCCCCCAGTCATTTAAAACGATTCGGGAGATTGGAACGTCCCATGATTTTAATGGATAAGGACGGTAAGACTCCTAAATTCCTGTTCGGGGCAACACAGGGAGGAAAGTTTGAAACTTCTACATCTTTTGTTTTTGAAATAACAGACACTACAATTTAATTTCTATTCCTTTTTGTTTTTTTTACTCCCATACTAAAGTATACTATTAAGTTTTTTACATGTTATACCTAACTTTGTATACTAAAATTGTATTTTTCCGTTATAATTTATAGCAGAACTATTGCAATTACAATTAATATTATAAATATTTGTAACTTGCCTTGCACCGTTCGTTAACCTTTGAATTATTCTTTAAACTGAAATAAACATCTCCTATCCAATATCATGGCAGAAACATTTGAAATAATAATCAATGAGCATTCCAGAGTTCCCAAATACAAACAGATTGTGGATTCTATTCTTAATGGAATTGATAGCGGAGAGATTAAGATTGGTGAAAAAATTCCTTCCATAAACGAACTCAGCGAGTCTTGCTTTCTTTCAAGAGATACTGTAGAAAAAGCGTATAAAGAACTCCGAAAAAGACAAATCATCGAATCTGTAAAGGGAAAAGGATATTATATCTCACGGATTAATAAAAACGACGTAATCAACATTTTCTTCCTGATCAACAAACCGAGTACTTATAAAATGATGATTTATAATTATTTCGTCAATGCAATCGGTACCAAAGGCAATGTTGAAATGTATATTTACCATTGTGACGAAACACTTTTCATTAATTCCTTAAAAAAGAACCTGGGCGGATTTGATTATTACGTGATCATGCCTCATTTCCGTGATGAGCAGTCTAAACATACCAGCTCAACACAGCAGGTTTTAGATATGATTGAACAAATCCCGAAAAACAAATTATTGTTGTTAGATAATACAAAGCCCAATATTTCAGGAGAATATGGCTCTATATTTCAGGATTTTGAACATGATATTTACAATGCTTTAGAGGAAGGTTTAGACAAAATAAAAAAATACGAAAAGATCATTTTGGTGTATCCCGACAAATCCATTCATCCCTATCCCTTCCGTATTGTCCGCGGTTTTGAAAAATTCTGTAAGGATTTTAAACTCGATTATGAAATTCTTGATGAAATTTATCCCGATATGGAATTGCAGGAAAAAGATATTTTCATTACGATCCGGGAACGGGATCTGGTGAACCTTGTTAAGCAAATCAGACAGAAAAATCTTGAGTTGGGCAAAGACATCGGAATTATTTCCTATAACGAAACGCCTCTTAAAGAACTGCTGGGAATTACGGTAATTACTACAGATTTTAAAGCTATGGGAGAATCTGCAGCCTATATGATTCTGAAAAATAAAAAAGAATCTGTGAATAACGTCTTTAAATTTATTCAAAGAGATTCTTTATAAACAATCATGCAATCGATTACATAAATCATATTTTCGAATTTAGAACAAAAACACTTTTAAATACTATCAAGAAATATATTATTCAATTATGATTAAAAAATTAATTTTTGCCATTGGTTTTATGATGGCAGTAAGTGTTTCAGCGCAGAAAACAAGTGATAAGGAGGCCGTAAATGCTGTTGCCGAAAAGTTCAGATTAGCAATGATAAGCGGAGAAAAACCTGATTTAGAATCTTTGATCCTGCCGGAATTAACTTATGGACATTCAGGAGGTCATATTGATGACGCCAAGGAATTTGTAGAAAAATTAGTCAGCAAAAAGTCTGATTTTGTAACGATTGATATTACAAATCAAACTCTAAATATTGTAGGAAATACAGCCATTGTCCGTCATCATTTTTATGCAACGACCGCTGATGCCGGAAAAGCACCAGGAGATGTGACGTTGGATATCTTATTGGTTTGGGTAAAAGTGAAAAATGACTGGAAGCTATTGGCCAGACAGGCGGTGAAGGCTGAAAAGAAGAAATAAATTTTCAAATTATAACAAACAAAATTCGCAAGATTGTCTTGCGAATTTTTATTTTGAAATTGTTTATGTTTTTAACGCAAAGATTTTATTTCACTCTGAAGTTTTGCAAATCTTCCGGTTTTTCACAGCAAACCTGCTCCATCACCTGTCTGAACTGCATTTTAAGCATTTCAATAATATGATCGCCGCCTTTGTCCCCTAAAGCTCCTACTGCATACATGAAAGTTCTTCCCATAAAGGTAAATTCAGCACCACAACTTAAAGCACGGGCAACATCCGGACCGGTTCTTACACCGCTGTCCATCATGATTTTAATCTGACCTTTATATTTTTCACTGATTTCTTTCACTACGGCAATCGTAGATTCACCCGCATCAAGCTGCCTTCCTCCATGATTGGAAATAATCATTCCGTCAAAACCTAAACGAACTGCTTCTGCCGCATCTTCGTCTGAAGCAACACCTTTAATGACTAATTTTCCTTTCCATTTGTCGCGGATCGCCTTGATTCGGTCTGAATTCAATCTGCCGGAAAATGTAGCATTCATGAACTGGCCCAGCTGTTTCACATTCATGTTTTTATCCATATACTTATTCATCGTGGCAAAACTCGGAACGCCGTGTTTCAGCATCTCTAAACACCATTGTGGCTTGACCAAAGCCTGGGAAACGTTTCTGAAATTAATTTGAGGCGGCATTGATAAGCCGTTTCTTATTTCTTTTGCTCTGTATCCAAAAGTCGGGACATCAGCTAAAATAACGAGTACATCATATCCGGAAGCTTCACAACGGTCGAGAATATCATCGCGCAGCCATTCTTCTCTCGGATGGTATAACTGATACCAGGCTTTTCCCTCTGTTAATTCGGAAATTCTTTCAAGACTGCTTGTTGTCACTGTACTTAATATGAAGGGAATATTATGCTTAAAAGCTGCTTTTGCTAAAATTTCGGGTGCATTGGGCCACATTAATCCCTGTAACCCAACAGGAGAAACCCCGAAAGGCGCGGAATATTTTACTCCGAATAATTCAGTCTCCATGTTGGTTTCGCTGTAATTATTCAGGTAACGCGGGCGAAGAAGAACTTCTCTTAGTTCGCTCGTATTTCTGTCCCGGTTTATGTTTTCATTACAACCGCCATCCAGATATTCGAAAGCGAAACGGGGCATTCTTTTTTTTGCCTTTTCGATTAAAAGTTCAAGCGAAGCGTAACGGGTGTCAAATGGAAATGCCATGTTTTATAAATTAAGAATTAACGGTTGAAGCACTTTCATCTGATAATGCTGCTGTAAAAAAGTTTCGTCTATTTTTTTGTTCGAAATCACCATGGAAGCTCCCAATGCAGAACCCAGCGGAGAATGGGTAGACATCACATTGTAATGCTGAAAATGGTGAGACATGAGCTTCATAAATACATCATTATCAGTGAATCCACCATCGATATAAATGTTTTCGATATCCGAATTCCCGATCGCATTTTTGATGGTATGAATCTGTAAATCCATCAGTTCTATCATTAATTGATGATATGCTTCTTCAAAAGTAGCAAATGATTTTAAATCTGTTTCACTGATCATTTTTCGTTTCAAAATAATACCTTCAAAGCGAAAATAGATGTTTTTATTTTTCATTAAGCGCAAATACAGATCCTGATCAAACTGTACTTCTCTGTGGAAACCATATTCTTTTCCATAATAAGCGCATAATTTTTCAACCTGAATTTTATATTCATTTCCCATGAAAAAACGGGATGCTTTTACACGTTTCCCATCAATCCGCATATAATTCAGGCAATTATTTTCTATATCTTCATCAGTAAGACTTTCATCATTAAAAGGGTTTAACGAAATACTCCAGGTTCCTGTTGAAAGCAGTAAAAATGGCTCTTTTTTGCTTAAAATATAAGGTAATAATGCTGAAGAACTGTCGTGAATCCCAACACCTATTTTAATTTTTTTATTTCTGTAAGAAGTATTGATACTCGCAGAAGTCGGCACAATTGGAGGTAATAAAGCATCTATTTCTTCTTCATATACCCAGTCGTGATAATCCGCTTTGTCGTAATCCCACAAATTGGTGTGACAGCCTATCGAAGTAAACTCCGACACACAAATTCCGGTAAATAAATATGATAAATACTGAGGTAAATGAAGACTGTAACGGATTTTTCTGAATATTTCCGGATGCTTATATTTCAACCAGAATAACTGCAGGCCTGAATTAAGCATTCCTGCCTGAGGTGATGCTGTTTCGCAGGCAATTTTCAGTTTGCTGCCATGTTTTTCATAAAATAAATCAAGAATTTCCTGATCCATTGGTTTGGTGTAATTGTATAGTGGAGTCAGAACATTTCCTTTCTGATCCAGATGCACAAAACTCGCTCCATAGGTGGAAAAATTGATGGCTTTTACTTCATATTCTTCATTATCAAGAATGGCATTAAAATTATCTTTTATCCAATTTTGTAAGGCTGCAAGGTCTTCCGAAGGATAATCATCCTCATCAGTAGTGAGCGGTAATTCTGTATATTCCCGAACAACTTCTTTATAATTCTTATCGAATAAAAAGAACTTTTTATTGGTTTTTCCAATATCAAATACAATGGTTACCTTTTTTTTAGACATTCCTGGGATGAATTTTTATTTTTTGTCATTGCGAGGAGCGAAGCAGCAAAGCAATCTATTTTTTAAACGCAGAGTTCACAATGTTTTATTTGACTACTAAACGTTTTTAAGTTTGCAAAGGCTTTTTACTCAACAAAGTATACTAATTTGTTTTAAACACCATTAAGGAGTGTTCAGATATTAAGATTATCAGAAAAAATCCACTAATTTCTTTAAGCAATATTACTTAAAAACCCAATAATCTAAACACTTTCAACCTTAATGATAAAAATATAAGGATACATATAATAATAACTTTCGATTGCACTCAAAAGTTGAAATTATCAGTTTTAAAACAGGGTTTTATAATCCCGTTGCTTTGGTTTCTAAACCTCTTTCAGCAATTAAATTTTCTCTTACCTTTAAACTTCTGTAAGCTGCAATCGGATCTAAAGCGGCTCCTGCCTGCAGTCTTGCAGCCCTTAATAAAGGACGAACATCTGTTCTGTAGGCATTTTGCAAAATATCCTGCGCACCAACGACATCGTTGTTTAACTGTGCTGTTTTTAATGCTTTCTGATCAACCAGAAGTGCCTGTGCATAAGCAATTAAAATAGCTTCCAGAGACTGTAATAAATCTTCCAGCGGATCTTTAATGTTATGACTTGCATCAATCATCCAGGCCGGATAAGGGTTTTGAGGATTGTTTTCCATACCGTACACCAATTCATTGAAAATCAAGAACAAGGCATAAGGTTTAATGGAACCTACCGTTAAATCATCATCACCATATTTGCTGTCGTTGAAATGAAAACCTCCTAATTTTCCTTTGTACATAAGGGTTGCAACAATCTGTTCAATATTAGTATTCGGTAAATGATGACCTAAATCTACCAGTGTATAAGCTCTTTCACCACAAGCATTGGCCAACATAAACGAAGTTCCCCAATCCTGAATTGTGGTTGAATAAAAATTCGGTTCGTAAGGTTTATATTCAATGAAAAGTTTCCAGTCTTCAGGCATTCCTGCGTAAATTTCTTTTAAACTTTTTTCAGTGTTTGACAATGCGGTCTGAAAATTCAATTGTCCCGGAAAACTTGCTCCGTCCGCCAGCCAAACCGTTAAACTTTTTGAATCTAATTCTTTTCCGATCCTGATCACTTCTTTGTTGTGTTCCACGGCATAGGCTCTTGAATCTTCATTCGCAGCATTCAGAGAACCGAATTTATAAGAGTACTCAGCTCCTGCCTGATCCTGGAATGTGTTGGAATTCATGGCATCAAAAACAAGTCCGTGAGAGGCAGCTATTTCTTTAATGGCTTTCACATCAGTTGGAATATCCCAAGGAATATGTAATGAAACAGCTCCTGCAGAATGCGTTAAAGCATGAATTAAACCTACATCATCCAATTTTTGCTCTAAAGAAGAAGGTTCGCCGCCATAGGAAAATCTTCCAAAACGGGTTCCTCCCGCTCCTAAAGCCCAGCTCGGAATAGCCACCTGGAAATCAGCGATTTTGTTGACAATCTCAGCAACATTGGCTCCTGATCTTGTTAATTTATTTTGTAGAAAATCGAAATCTGTCGTAAAGTTTTCAATTTCTGGTTTATTATATTGTTCAATGATATCTTTTCCTATAATCATGATTTGATTTTTTTGAATTGATTTTTAACCACAAGAGACACAAAAGCTTTTTATTTTTAAACGCTTTAGAACACTTAAGCTTTAAAAAGTTTAAATCAATGGAAAGAAAAAGTCCACATAAGAAGAAAATCAAAGATTTTCAAAAAAACTTAAGTGTCAAAAAAAAGCCTTTTGTGATGAATTTTTTTAATCTATTATCTTGGGAAAGCATTTGCCATTCCTCCGTCTACATTGATGATGTTTCCTGTGGTTTTATCTAAGATGGCAACGCACGCAAAAACTCCGTTTGCAATGTCTTCAGGAAGGATAATTTCGTTTAATAAATTTCTTTTTGCATAAAATGCCGGCAGTTCTTCAACAGAAATTCCGTTGGCTTTTGCACGGCCTTCTGCCCAGGCTCCTTCCCAGATTTTACTTCCTACAATTACCCCGTCAGGATTTACAACATTTACTCGGATTTTATCTGTTGCCAATTCTGCTGCCAGTAATCTTGTCATATGCTGTTGAGCGGCTTTTGCAGTTCCGTATGCCACGTTATTAGGGCCGGCAACCAATCCGTTTTTACTTGCGATGTTAACAATATCTCCTCCTAAGCCTTGCTTTTTCATGATTTCCACCCCATTTTTCACCATCAAAAACTGACCTTTTACCAAAACATCTTCCAGTAAATCCCAGTCTTTTGTAGTGGTATCTTCCAATGATTTGGAAATCGCTAAGCCAGCAGAATGAACAATGATATCTACTCCACCGAACGCTAAAACTGTGTCTTTAAAAGCATTAGCAATAGCCTCTTCATTAGTCACATCACAAGTAACCGCTACAGCCTGATCTTTGCTGTATTTTTCTGTAACAGAATCTAAAATTTCCTGATTCAGGTCTGTAAAAACAACGACAGCACCTTCCTGAACCATTTTGTCTGCAATAGCCTGTCCGATTCCGCCTCCGGCTCCTGTAACAACAGCAATTTTTCTTGACAATGGCTTTTCTTTAGGCATTCTTTGAAGCTTAGCTTCTTCAAGCAACCAATATTCAATATCAAAAGCTTCCTGTCTTGGTAATGAAGTGTATTCTGAAATAGCTTCTGCTCCGCGCATTACGTTGATTGCATTGACGTAAAATTCGCTTGCCACACGGGTTGTCTGCTTATCTTTTGAGAAACTGAACATTCCTACTCCCGGATAAATGATGATCACCGGATTCGGATCACGCATTGCAGGGCTGTTCGGGTGTTTACAGGTTTCATAATATTCTGTGTACTCCTGTCTGTACTGTTCGAAAAGAGGAGTTAGTTTTTCTAAAACAGCTTTAGCATCGCTTACATCTTCATTTTTATCTAAAGTTAAAACTAACGGCTGAATCTTAGTTCTTAAGAAGTGATCCGGACAAGAAGTTCCTAGTGGTGCCAAACGCTCCAAATCATTGCTGTTGATGTATTCCAAAACCACATCGCTGTCTGTGAAGTGACCCACCATTCTGCTTTCGGAAGAAGCCAGGCCACGTAATAACGGCATCAGCTGAGCGGCTTTATTCTTACGCTCATCAGCAGGAAGAGATTCAACTTTCTGTCCACCGAAAACATGTCCTTTTTCTCTAATTTTTTCAGCAATATATTCAGAAGCCTTTTCAATAACTTCCAAACTGTTGATGTAGCATTCGTAAGAAGTATCTCCCCAGGTAAATAATCCGTGGCTTCCTAAAACAATTCCTCTGATCCCAGGGTTATCATTTAAACATTTTTCCAATTGTAATCCTAAGTCGAAACCCGGGCGCTGCCATGGAACCCAGCCCATTGTATCACCCCAGATTTCCTTTGTGATTTTTTCACTGTCTTTTGCGGCCGCTACTGCAATTAAAGCATCCGGATGAAGGTGATCAATATGTTTGAATGGAAGTAAACCATGTAAAGGTGTATCAATAGAAGGAGCTTTGCTTTCCAGGTCAAAAATACAGTGATTGAATAAGCCCACCATTCTGTCTTCATCTGCTAAGCCCTGGTACACATTTTTCAGGTTTCTCAATCTTTCTGTGTATAATCCGGCAATTCCTTTTCTTGTTAGTGTTCCGATGTCACCGCCCGAGCCTTTTACCCACATCACCTCAACTTCTTCGTTAGTTAACGGGTCTTTTTCAATGGTTTTGCAGCTTGTGTTACCACCTCCGTAATTGGTAATTCTTAAATCTGCCCCTAATATATTTGAGCGGTATAAAAATAAAGCTACCTGATTATTTCCGAAAGATGCAGCTTTGTTTTCGTCCCATAAATAGTCTACGTATTTGAATGTTTTTACTTTTTCCATTGGTTTACTTATATTTCTGAATTTCTATCCAAAATTAGACTGTAATATTTTTTACAGCATCCCGTACTATACTGGTAAATACTGTATTTAAAGATAAATTAACATTTGAATCTTTGCCAGTCAATTCATCTTTATAAAACAATCCGGCTGAGGATATTTATAATTAATATTTTGTGATTAAAAATGTTGGTTTAAAAATTTAACCATTAATAAAATGTCAGCAGTCAGAAATTCATTTAGTTAATAGTTAAAATATACTTTAAGTGTTAATCTGATTAGTATCCGGGAAGCTGAGACAGATTTGGATTATCAACCAACGGATGACCTGCCGACTGTGCGGCAAAAGGCAACAATTCTGTTTTATTGGGTACAAATCCGTAGAAAAGACCATCTCCTCCACCTTCAATCCAGTTCGGATATACTCCTCCGTTTTCGGCTGAACCGGTTGGTTTGGTATAGATGATATTACCGATCTGAAGCTGGCCTGCAGCAGCTCCTATGAATCCGGCTGTTCTTTTTGCATTGCTGTTAAATGTACTGTTATAAGCCTGGAACATATTCGCAGGATACCATTTGTCATCTATTGTAGTGGTTTGTCCGTGTGTTACTGCAATACCTCTTAATGCTGTCTGGTAATTCGCGAAACCTGTAGAACTCGTCGGAACATTAGTGATTACTGCAATTTCTGCAGGGTCTGTAATATCAATATATTTCAATGCTAAAAACGGATCACCATAAATCTGCGCATTTTTTTCTAGTTTATAAAGTCTGTAAACAGGTGTATTGGCATAGGCTCCTGTTTTGTTTGACAAGTTTTTCATCGTCTGTTTTGTCGCTTCAATTTCACTTGCCAAACGATTCATACGGATCAGATCTGTACGAAGATTAAACTCTCCTGCAAATTCCCATTTACGCTCCTGAACAATAGCGGCTTCAAATGCCTGCTGACCAGACGGAGCCGGCACAGCACCTATTCCTGCACGGTTTCTTACCTGCATTAAAGCAGAAATTCCTGCAGCAGTAGGTCCTCCGTTTAGATAGTTTTGAGTTTCTGCATACATTAATAAAACATCTGCATATCTTAACACAGGAATATTTAAATTACGTGCATCAGCCGCCTGCGGAGCCACACACCATCCCATTCTGAATTTACCTGACAGAATGCAGGAAAATGTAGTTCCGGCATTCACCCAGGTGTCACTTGCATTACCATTGTTTAAGAAATATACACTGTAAGAAGTACAAGAAACATCTCTGCGCGTATCTCCCTGATTAAAAGACAAATAATAGCTAGGAAGAATAAATTGTAATGCCTTTCTTGATCCGTACGTTCCCCCACGAGAACCTTCATTGGCATAGACTCCGAAAGCCGAATTTGTATTTGCCCCGTATTCTGCAACCTGCCAAAGAATTTCTGAGTTGGTCACTGAAAATTTTCTTTGACAGAAATTGAACCACAAGGCTTCAAAACCACTTTTGCCCCCCTGAGCCTGAACCAGAGAATTGGCGCCTCCGTTAATAACAGCAGCACAGGCATTATCCGCAATCTGATATAGTTGTTGAATCCTACTGTTATCATTGCGACGCGACATCATGGCTCCGCTTCCTGTATTCAGGTCCCAACGAAGAGAGTATCCTGCTGCATACAGAGCAATTCTTGCCAATAGGGCATTGACTCCATGTTTTGTTAAACGTTCTGTTGTTGCATATCCGCTTTGTCCAAAACTTGGAATGTTTGCTACAGATTCCTGAAGATCAGCAATGATATGATCATAAATTTCGTCTCTTGAAGTACGTTTTGGATATAATGTATTCGGATCATTCGGATCCATCTCATCCAAAGGTTTAAAAACTGAAGGAACGTCTCCGTAAACACGAATTAAATTATAGTAACAAAATGCACGAATGGCCTTAACTTCAGCCAATAAAGCATCACGTTTTGGGCTTGCTTCCATTTTGCTTAATCCGCTGACTGCAATATTTGTTCTTTCAATAACTGCATACATGGCAGAGTAAATCCCCGTTACCGTATTAGGAGTATACGCATCATATTGATAGTTGGCAATATTATATTTGGAATTATTGGTAGAGCCATCTTCTGAAGAGTGGGTTACTGTATCTCCGGCTCCTAACTGATAATACATTTCAGTTGGAACAATACCTCTGTAACAGCCCAGAACAAACATTTCTGCAGTATCTATATTTTTAAATACGGATTCTGTATCCAATGAATTGTAAGCGGGTTGATCCAGAAAATCGTCACTGCATGAATTCATCGCTAAAACAGCAACGAAAATTGAGGGAAGAATGACTAATTTTCTTAAAAACACGGGAGTATTATATATATTTTTCATGATTTTAAATATTACATCATTAGAAAGTTAAATTAAGACCAAGAACATAGCTTCTTGAACGGGGATACGTAGAACTGTCGTACCCAGGTGTGACAGTCACCCCGCTTGCCGCAGAAACTTCAGGGTCATAACCTGAATAACCTGTAATCGTCGCCAAATTATTAACGGTAAAATAGATACGGGCATGGGACAACATCACTTTATTCAAAAATTCTTTAGGAAAAGAATATCCTAGTGTTACCTGGGCAATTCTCAGATAAGAACCGTTTTCTACATAGTATGATGATGGATAGGCAATATTTGAAGTGTTTGTATTGCTTAAGCTCCAAAGGCTTGAATCTTCGTTTGGATTCAGTTCTTTTAATCTTACTAAATTGGTTGTTGCCTGCCCCGTATTAGGATCAATCAAATGGTAATAATTGTTTCCGAATTCTGAAGGAACATTCTGGAACATTGCATATGGGCTTAAACTTTGTTTAGTCGCATTATAAATATCATTCCCGACGCTAAATTTCATAAATACAGCCAGGTCAAAACCTTTGTAAGAGAAATTATTACTGATTCCCCCGATAAAGTCCGGAGTACCGTTACCGATCTTCTGCATTTTTCTTGTAAACTGATCTCCTGCTTCATTATCAGCAGCAAATTTCATATCGCCCGGTTTAGGGGTTCCGGTTGCAGGTTTTACAACACCCGGCTTTAAGGTTAAAGATCCGTCCGGGTTTTGGGTAAAATCGTCCGTAGTATAAACTCCCTGATAAACATACCCGTACATATCGCCCAGCTCTTCTCCTACCGTTGCATAGTAGGTCACCATTCCTGTTCTGCTGCCTCCAACACTAAACTGTCTGTCCTGTCTTCCGTCTTCAAGGGAAAGAACTTTAGATTTATTGAAAGAAATATTAAAATCTGTAGTCCATCTGAAGTTTTCTGATTTTAAATTCACCGTATTTAATGTGAATTCCATCCCTCTGTTTCTCATAGAACCGATATTCTGATATTGTCTTGAATATCCTGAAGAAACGGGAAGTACACTTTCAAGCAGCATTTTGCTTACATTATTATTGTACCATTCGGAAGTCAGTTTAATTCTGTTATTAAAAAAAGCGAGATCTACCCCAATATTGGTCGTTCTCAGTTCTTCCCACTGAAGGTCTCTGTTTCCCCAGTTTGTACTGGTAACGTATGCCGGATATCCCTGAGTATTATTTATTGGATAATCTGTAAGTAAGACATTGGTTCTCCATAGGTTATTAGCGACCCCATTATTACCGGTTACCCCATATTCAATTCTTAATTTAAAATCATTAACAATTTTATCGATCTTATGCCCCTGCCAGAAATTTTCCTGGGAAACACGCCATGCACCCGCTACAGATGGAAAATATCCCCAGCGGGAACCTTCTGCAAATTTTGAAGAACCATCCGCACGTATTGTTCCTGTAATTAAATAACGATTATCATAATTATAATTCACACGGGCAAAATAGGAAAGTAAGCTCATGCTCGATCTGTCGGTGTTTTTATCTGCCACCGTTGCGTTGGCAATATCATCCAGTCCGAAATTAGGATATGGAAATTTGGTAAGCTTCATGCTGCTTCCTTCGGATTCTTCATACCAGATTTCGTTCCCGATTAAAGCATTTACTTTGTGTTTTTCACCAAAAGTTTTATTATAATTTAAAGTATTGGTGATCTGATAACGGAGTGTTTCTGCATTGGCGATACTTCCGTTGATTCCTGTATTGATAGGATCTGTAAGAAACGCACGGGAATTTCTGTCTGAAAATGATGTTGATTTGCTGTTTGTCCAGCTATATTGTCCGGCAGTTCTCCATGTGAAGTTTTTCAGGAAGTCAAATTCTACACCTGCATTGGCTAAGAATGTTCTGGTACGCTTGTTTGAAGTTGAAGCCTGGGTTTCTATGTACGGATTTTCTGTATCAAAACCAGAATCCAAAGCTGAAAAATCCGGGAAAGTCTGAGTATTGAACAAACGGTCCTGAGTAAATAATGTACCTCCGGTAATAGGCTGGAGAAGAATTTTTTTCATTCCTGAATAAGCCCCTCCACCGTTTACAGAATTGTTTGTAAACATGGTATTGAAATCTACTCTTACTCCTTTATACAATTCTGAATTGATATTGGCACGTAACGAATTTCTTGTCTCGCTGTAGTTTTGAAGCAATCCATCCTGTTTATTGTAATTATAACTGATGAATGCCTGTGTTTTATCATTTCCTACAGAAACATTTACATTGTGGTTTTGAGTTAACCCTGTTCCTCCCAGCATTTTTTCCTGCCAGTCTAATGCGGAAGCCGATCCGTAGCGATTGGCAATTCTCTGATAGGCTTCAGAATAAAATCCCGGTGAATCAGTCCCCAGATTATTATCAAAAACATTACTCCATGCTGATGGTTTGGACTGAAGAACTCCCAATTCGTACTGATACTTTACATATTGTTCCACATTGGAGAGCATATCCAATTTCTTTGAAAGCATATCAAATGACATGAAAGTATTGTAGGTGATAATCGTTTTTCCTTTTTTCCCGCTTTTAGTTTTAATAACAATAATACCATTGGAACCACGGGCTCCGTAAATGGCAATAGCAGAAGCTCCTTTCAGTACATCGATACTTTCAATATCATTAGGATTTATCACATTCAAAGCATTATCCAATTGGAAACCGTCTACAATATACAGCGGATCGGAACTTTGAGTTATGGAAGAACCACCCCTGATCGTAACGTTTGCATTGGCTCCCGGAGCACCGCCTGCTGTCACAATATTCAGACCTGATGCTCTTCCCTGTAGCGCCTGTAAAGCATTCATTGCCGGTGTAGCTGCCAAATCTTTTGCGGAAACTGAAGAAACAGATCCTGTTAAGTCTGACTTCTTAACTTTACCATAACCGATAACAACTACTTCCTCAATATCTTTTGTGTTTTTCACAGAATCATTTACCGCCTTTTGCCCCCAGACAAAACTTGTTGAAAGCATAAATGCCGGAAAGACGATTCGCTTTATATTTTTATGTTTAACTATTAAAGACATATCTTAATTTTTATGTTACCAAAATACACCGTTACAAAAACCCGGGCATCCTGCAATATCCTGTATTGAAATATTCATAATTCACCATTATCAACCATAATATTTAAGTTATATTGTAAAATAAACAACAAAACAATTGTAAATCATCAACTATTTAACAAAATACTTAACTAAACCGTGAATTAAAAACTCCTTTTTTAATGAACACTTCCTTTTACAGTTAAATTACTTTTAATAAAAAGACACTGATTTTTTTCAGTGCCTTTAAAAGAGCTAAAATTATAACTCTGAAACTATATGAATGAATGAATGAATGAATGTAAAATCGTACATGAAGTTTATCGTAAAGAGTTTCCGTATCCTACAATCAAAATAGAGATAAACATTACGATCATTCCGACAGAAATGGTTATAATCGTTTTTTTGGAAACTCCTTTCCATTCTTTGATAATAATACCCCATAAATTAGCAATGAAAATGATAAAGGCCATGTGCAAAATCCATGAGCTGGCACCATTTCCCATTTTACTTTCGCCCATACCGTAAAAGAAGAACTGTAAAAACCACATGGTTCCGGCAAGTGCACAGAAAATCAGGTTGCGTACAACCGGTACGTTTCTTTTAGTATAATCAGTATAGGATTTATTTTTAACGGCTAAATACAAACACCCAATCAGATTGACTGCCATACCGCCCCAAAGTACAACAACGTAGGTTACATTATTTTGAAATAGGAATTCTCCCTGATCCGGATGAGCTATTTTCCAGGCTTCATTGGCTGCAATTGCCATTGGTTTTCCGGCTTCAAGCCCGAAGTTGAAGCATGCGCTTAAAACCCCGGATATGATCGAAACAATTAATCCCAGTCCGAATTTATATTCCGTTTTTACTTCTACCCCGTGAGGATCTATTGAATCGGTTTGTAATTCTTTTTCTTTCATCATTCCTGCTTTTCCGCTGATGATAATTCCGATAACACAAACCAGAAGTCCCAGTAAAACAAACTGTCCCCATCGGCTGGAAAACAGCAAACCGATATTGTCTTTTCCTGTTTGCGGAGAAAATTCATAATAAATAGAAGGAACGAGCGAGCCAAATACCATACAAAGCCCCAAAATAATGCTGCTTCCGAGCGCTACGCCCAGATATCTAACGCCCAAACCATAAGTAAAACCACCAATTCCCCACAAAGCCCCAAACAAAAATGTCAGTCCCAATATGGAAGACCTTTCATTCTGAATGATTTCCCAAAAACCAGGAATGGTAAGAAATGCCGCAAGCGGCGGAACAATGATCCAGGAAAAAGCTCCTCCTATTAACCAGTAGGTTTCCCAGGACCAGCCTTTTACTTTTTTATAGGGTAAGTAAAAGCTCCCTGAAGAAAAACCTCCTAAGAAGTGAAAAAAAACTCCTAATAATGCATTCATAATTTATCTTATGGATTGAATTTGAAAATTAATACTATGAAATCGATTGCGCATCTTGTAGTGTCATGTTAATATTAATTCAATGAATGTTAACAATTTTGAATATTGGTTATTTTAATTGATACACTTCACTGGCAGCAAGTAACAGACAGCCTAAACCATAATCTTCAAAATCAGGCTGTTTGTCAATAGCAAGCGGCTGACCGTCTTTAGGTTCTTTTCCTGTTCCCTGAACCCAGCCCAAAAATCCATTCGGCTGAACAGAATCTTTTACAATCGCACTCCAGGCTTTTACAACAACTGGTAAATATGTCTTTTTATCAATCAATCCTTTATTAATTCCATATGCCATTCCATACACAAACAGAGCTGTGCCCGTCATTTCTTTACCTCCGAAATTGCCAGGATCATGCAGGCTTGCATTCCAAAAGCCATCTTCCCTCTGAATAGATAACAAAGCTGATAACAGGTCTTTGTAATCCTGTAAATATTCCTGATAATGCGGGTCAGATTCCGGGGTATCATCCAGCGTCCGGGCCAGAGCTGCAACTACCCAGCCGTTTCCGCGGCTCCAGTAGCAATCTTCACCGTTGGGTTCTGTGTAAGGGGGAACGAAGCTTTTATCCCGCCACCAAAGTTTGTCTTTTGGGTTGTATAAACCATTTCCTCCATGCTTATATTTCGTAAAGGCATACATCTCATAATTTTTATCAAAATATTTTTGTTCGCCTGTAATTCTGCCCAGCTTTGTAAAAATCGGCATTCCCATTTGAAGCGCATCAATCCACCACCAGTCATCTGATTTTTTAGAGGCAATCATACTGTCCATAGAGGCTTTCACAAATTTTATTCTCTCCGGATTTTTTTTGCCATCCATTTCATAAAGATCCAGATACGTTTGTCCGCAAGCCTGATTATCCGCATTACGGGTGTAGGTATCACGCATCATATCCCAGTTGTGTTTTTGAGACCAATCGACAGCGTAATCGTAATACTCTTTTTTAGGGTCTATTTTATACAGAGCCATCAGTCCTTCATAGTAAACGGCCCTCGTCCACAGATTGCTTGGCCAGACTTTTTTTCCGACAATTTCCTTTCCCGCATCCGGCCATTTGTTCATGAAATATTGATTTGCCCTTCGTGAAACGTCCAAAACTTCTTTTTTATCCGGAAGATTAATGTTCTTTTCCGCCGTTTGTTTCTGAACTGAGCAGGAATATAAAACTCCGAACATCAACGCAGAAAAAGTGACTCTCATTAGTACTTTCTTCATAATTATATTATTTTTTATTTTAGAAAATTTAAGGTTTAACCGTATAAATATTTGGCGAAGGAACTTTTGAAACAGATTCATCCAAATAATAATCAGTATGGGGAGGCTGGTTGTAGCCTACATTTTGCCAAACAATGCTCAACCGATATTGCGGATTATGCATCATCGTATACAAACGGTGCTTCGTAGGAATGGTAGAGCTGAAAATCCGGAGCTCCTGGTTATCTGAAGTTCTGTAAATCAATTCTTCCCGCCAGTCTCCAAATAAATCAGCAACCAGAGAAGGATTTTTCTTGGTCCCGTTGTTGGATTCGCACTGAAAATCTTTAGCATCAAAAATTAGATTGGACTTTTCTTTCTTCCAGCCCCATTTTGATACAGAAGTTCCGTCTAAAATTTCGCTTAAAAAATCTCCATCCCAATAAATTCCCATATTACAGGCAGGATTTTTATCACTTATTTTTCTTCCTTTAGTATCGTAAATGCCTTTTACACCAGCTCCCGCCGCCCAAGATTCTGAACCTTGATAACGGGGATCGATATTTAAAGACAGTCCTCTTCCCGGTCCCTGAAATTTGCCCTGTTTACTATAAATCAAAGAAGGTAATTTCCATAAAACTTTACCTGTTGCGCCGGTTCTGAAATGGGCGCCCGCATCATCAAATCTTTCCTGAATATCGAAAATTTCCAATCCGGGAGAAGAAGGATCCAGATCACCCACGTGCAACGCATCACCGTGGCCAAAGCCCGTGCTGTTCAAGACTTTTCCATTATCATCAACCGTCATTGCACCAAAGATAATTTCATCTTTTCCATCATTATCAACGTCGGCAATGCTCAGGTTATGATTTCCCTGACCCCGGTATTTTTTATTTTCTTCCGAACTTTCCGTATCGAACAGCCATCTCAAACTGAGCTTTTTATCTTTATAATCCCAGGCTGCGATCGTCGTTCGGGTATAATAACCTCTCGACATAATGATGCTGGGCCTTTTGCCGTCCAGATAAGCAACTGCACCCAAAAACCGGTCAATACGGTTTCCTTTTGCATCGCCCCAAGTCTCGGTCATTTGTTCAGGAGTTGGATTTAAACTGCCTGCAAATCTGGGAACTTCATAATGAACTGTATTAATCTCCTCACCTGTTTCACCATTAAAAACAGTCAAATATTCAGGTCCGGAAAGAATAAATCCGTTCTCATTGCGATAATTTTTTGCAGGGTCTCCGATGAATCTTCCTTTACCATCCCTGCTTCCATCTGCCGTCTTCATGACGACTTCTGCTTTGCCGTCCTGGTCTAAATCGTACACTAAAAACTGGGTGTAATGCGCCCCTTCCCTGATATTTTTTCCCAAGTTAATTTCCCACAACAACTTTCCGTTCAATTTATAAGCCTGAATAATGGGCTCATCTGTAAAACCTTTCTGACTGTTGTCTCTGGATTGCCCTGCCTGATGAAGGATAATTTCATACTCACCATCTCCGTCCAGATCGGCCACAGAAGCATCATTTGGCGTATATCCGGCCGGAGTTTTTAAAGGAATTGAAAAATAGGGTTTTTGATTAGCAGCATATTTCGCAGAATCCTGATCAATCTCCTGATTCTGGGTATTGGATCTTACGAAATAAGTGTAATTCTTTGTTTTATCCACCGTTGTATCTAAAAAACTGGTTTCATTAAGCAATGGTTTTTCGTTCAGTTTTTTGCTTTTGCTCTTTTCAATACGATATAAATCAAACTGAATATTCTGAGGTTCTGTACCCAGTAAACGCCAACTTACAAAAACCCCCGATTCTGAAGGTACTGCAACAATTCCTCTTTTTAAATACTCCATTTGCCTTTGCGCTGAAAAGAGATGTGAAAAAAGAATGATCACTACAATAAAGTTATATTTTATATTCATAATTTTGAACTATTAAATTAACATAATTCAATCGATTGCGCAATTTATTTTGATATATTTTACCTTATTTTAATTCTATTTCGAATAATATAATGGAAATAGCTGAATTTGCCCTTCCAATCCGGAAGGCTGAACTTTCCAACCGGATGCATCAAAAGCTTTATAATTAATATTTACAAAGTTGATTTCGTGATAATTACGCCATTGAATTTTATTCTGATCCATATAACGTATTCTATTCGCCATCAAATTGCAAACTTCAATCTGAATAGTGTTTTTCCCTTTTTTCAGATATTTCCCGATGTTGATTTCAAAAGGAATACTCCAGACAATCCCCGCTTCCTGACCGTTAACAATTATTTTTGCACTTTCATATAGCTGATCGAATTTTAAAAGATAATCGTCTGCTTTTTTATTCTTCAAATTTAATGTGGTTGTATAAACGCCGGTTCCTGAAAAACTCTGTGTTGCAGGATCTTCTGAAAAGTTTGTCCAGGGTTCCAGATTTTTTAGAGTCCTTGATTTTGGAAGTTCGGGGCCGCCTTCTTTGAAAGTCAGCTTCCATGCTTGATTTAAACTGATAGGAGAACCTGTCTTTTCAGTATAATTCCATTTTGCAATGGAATGATCGACAGTTTCACTGTTTTTTAAAATTAAAGACTGTCCTGATTTAAGTTGAATTCTCACGGAATTGTTATGGGTTTCCGCAACTCCGAAACCTCCGTTTTCAGGATTCATGATGACGGCTTGTTTTCCTGTATAGTTAAAAGGAAGAAACTGATCAATATCCTTTGCAGTATGGTTAACAATGAAATAGTATTTTCCTCCGTCAAACTGCCTTCTCACAAACTTCAATCCTGTTTCCGTTAATTTTTCTCTTTGTATTTTTAAATATTCCAGGCCTTTTTCAATATCAGAACTTAGAACAATTTTTCCTTTTCCGAAGCTTGCAATGTTTATATTTTCACCCTGATTCTGAAACTGGATCTGAGCCCACAATGATTTTAGTTCTGCTCTTCTTTTTTCAACTTCCAAATTTCCGGGAATATCTTTTGGCTTATTTTGAAAAATAACCGAGGCGCCATTTTGAGCTAATTTGAGAATATTATGTAACGTAGTTTCCGGTAAATAAGTTGATTCAGGAATGATTAAAACCTGGTAAGAAGATCCTTCTTTTGCAGTCTGAATTTTCTGGTTTTCCGATTTAGCTTCGCCAATCATCTTGTCAGAAACCATATCAAGAGCATAGCCCATTTTACTTAGTTTCGTTAGATTTTCATACATCGGAGTTGGCTGCAGCCATTTTTCCACGTTATGAACTTTAAATGCTATATCCTTCCCTTTCGGATTGGCCCATTGGTCATAAATTGGCCAGTACATCAACAATTCATTATCAGGTTTCCCGCTCTGCAAAACACTTTGAGTACGTGCTACATAAGAATTTAATCCCATTAAATGGGGCCACAAGCTATTTTCCGGAACAAAATTAACCGAAGCATAAAACAGCCATCCCGGAAAAGGAACATCGGCCGGTGTATACGTTGTGCCGTGATAAAAGACGTGATTGATTCCCGATAAAAAAACCTGCTCCACTTCGGGTTTTGCCTGCGACCAGGAGGTTTTAAAATGCTCTGTAAGCCAGGTAAAAGTTTCATTTGAAATTAACTGTTTACCCGTAACATTAGCAGCCGATGAAGCAAATTTCAGCATATTAATATCTGGTTTATCAGATTTTTGCACATCTGCACTGTCTCTCCTCAGCCCCGGAATATCAAAAGCTGTACTTCCGAAAGTTTCAGACTCCGGAATATCGACTGCAGCATACAAATCCAGTAAATTTCCAGGTGAGCCATGAGCCTGATTGGTATTTTTTGAGTTTTTGGAACGAGCCCAGTTCGTAAAATCCTTAGTAAAATTGCTCAAAATCAATTCGCTCAGGGTTTCCCTATAATCAGATTTAATTCTACCTGTTATCTCATTTTCTTCGTTACTGACAAGATATTTGATGTATGGACTCAGGTCATATCCTCTCTTATTTTTAAATTCATTTTTAAAATCAGGGGTCCAGTCGGCATTATAAACCTCATAACTGTCATTGAAAAAAGAATGGATTCCGTAGTTTGAGTTTCCAAAAGCTTTATCGAAAGTTTTAAGATAATCTTTTGTTGCCTCAGGTGAGAAATGGTCTAAGGTATAACCTTCACCACCCGGAGCTGCACGTTTTACTTTTTGTAAGGTTTTACCTGTAAAAACAGCATACATTATCCACTTCCCGAAATCCGGTTTCCAATTGAGAGAGCCGTCGTTTGTTATTTTATCGGTTAAAACAACTGCTTCATTTTTTTCATTGTAAGCCGTTACAATATCTAACTTTATTGTTTTTAAATCCTTTTGTTTTTGATCTTTCAGAATGATTTTCTCAGAAAACTTTTCACCTGATGAAATCGTATATGTCTGGACAATCATTTTTGTGGCAGCATCTTCTTCACCAACCTGCGGCCCGCCGATTGGCCAGCCTGTTCCAACGGACATATCAACTCCCATGTTCAAACTTTTTGCCTTGTCTGTAGTGAATTGAAGCATTTTCATCCACTCCGGAGAAAGATAATTGATGTATTGATTTTCAAAGCCTTTTGCACCATAAATGGGAACGATTTCTACACCTCCGAAACCTGCTTTATGAAGCATTATCAGTTCTTTATCCAATCCTTTTTCATTGACAGCATTTCCCATCCACCACCATCGTGTCCACGGCTTTGCCATTTCAGTGGTTTTTGGCCACGGATTTTGTGCGGGAAGATTCCCGAACGCAAAACAAAATAGGCTCGCCTTTACTATAGATTGAATATTCATTTTGTTATTTTTTTAGTTTCCATCCGGTTTTAAAGATTCCATAAAGACACTTTCCGGCCAATGGAAATTTTCGAAAGGATCAGGCTTATTTAAATCAAAACCTTTATATTTTTTAGAAATAAACTTAGCCAAAGGCAGCTTCTGATCGACAATACTTTTTACCACACATTTTGCCAGTTCATAAGCACCATACGTATTAAAGTGAGTGTCATCCGCCAAAGCATCCGGCTGATTGGGATAAGAATTTGCAGGATAATAAACAAATGCTTTTTTAGAATTTTCCGGTCCCAACGCTTCAAACAGCGTTTTACTCATTGCATTCAGGTCGATTAAATATATATTTTCTTCTTTCGCAATTTCCCGCATGGCATCAGGAAAATCATCCAGGGTATTGACAATCTTATTATTTTTATCAAAAACTCTTCGATTCATTGATGTAACTAAAACCGGAATCGCTCCCAATTGTTTTGCTTTATTAATCCATTCCTGTAATCTTTTTTTATAACCAGATTTTGTGCTGTTCCCATACTTCTGGTCATTATGCCCAAACTGGATAAATAGATAATCCCCGGGTTGAATCTTGTTCCATATTTTATCAATTCGGTGGCGGTCTTCAAAGGCTTTCAAAGTTTCCCCGCTTTCGGCGTAATTGGCAATAACAACTTCTTCGGGAACAAAAAAACAGGGCAACATTTGCCCCCAGGAGGCCCAAGGTTCATACTGTGCATCTACAACCGTGGAATCCCCTGTCAGGTAAATTGTTTTCGCCGTTTTGTTGGGCTGAATGGTTATTGCACAAACTTTTGGAGCTTTATCGTTAAATTCAATCGTCAGTACATTGTCCCAATGTAAGTATCTTCTTTCTCTTGGCTTTAATTTTACAATCCCAATTTCAACTCCATCCTGATTACGGAGAATGCTATCTTTAATATGAACGGTAATCAGTTTTTCAACCATTTCACCTTCTTTTGTTTTTACATCATCCAACATCAGACGGCGATTTTCTACACGAACTGTTGTTTGGGAAGTTCCTTTAGAATCGCCTAAATTTAACTTAATATCATAATTTCCTTCCGGAATTATCACCGAAAAATAGAAAGGTTTATCGCTCGTAATATAATCTCCTGTCAAAGCATTTCCTCCTCTGTCGATTGATTTTAAGCCGGAAATATCCATGAATCCGTAGCCCACTTTCCTGTTGAATTCAGAGTGTTCTGTGATGGAAATAAAACCATCCTGAGTTCTGCTTCCACCAAAATCAAATTTGAAATTGGTTTGTTGGGAAAACATTGATGAACAAATAAAAATGACTATAATTCCAATCCAATTTTTCATAATCAATCCATTAAAATATTGACTCCCGGCATTTATCCAAAAATCCCATTCTTTTGTATGCTCAGAATCCGTCTCACTCAGGAACTGAATTTCCTTAGATTGAGAATGCAATAATTGGGAGCATAAATATACCGGAACGAATATTTTAGAAAAACAACTCATTTTGCGGCAATGTCGGAATCGTCTTTTTTGTCGTAAGATTGACCTAAAGAAGCAACCCGGGAAACATTTACTTTATTTTTTTTCAAATTTTTAATAGCATCCAAATTTTCCTCTTTAGGTTTTAACGCTTTTATTTTTAGATTTTCCAACGTGAAATCTGTCAAATCATACAAGTCTGATTTTTCAACATCGAATGCCGTTTCACAACTGATGTCAATATTTTTGATCAAAATATGATTCGCTAAAGATTTTTTAGGCCTTTCCTCTCCTTTCAAATCGAAAAACTGGTTCCAGCCTTTTACATACAAGAAAGTTTTAACATTGCCCGTGATATTTTCAACTGTAATGTATTCATAATGCTGAGGAGTATCTGGTCTCATTTTAAGGTGCAGCAGCCTCGAAGCATCTTTCACTTTTGAGTTGCGCAGAATCACATTATAATTATGGATAGATTCGCTGCCGCAAGTGAGAACACTGTGACAAAACCCAAAGCTGTTATCTTCTATGATGATATTTCTGTTTTCACCATTTTCAGGAGTTTTATCTGCTTTCGGGCCTTTTCCGCCTTTTAATGCGATGGCGTCGTCGTTCACCGACATATAGCAGTTTTTAATCAGGAAATTCGTGCAGGCATCAATATCAACAGCATCTGTACTTGGGGCTTTTACCGGCTCTTTTGGTGCAAGAATTGTCAGGTTTAACAATTTTACAAATTCACTTTTATAATAATGAGTACTCCAGAAAGGGGAATTTTTTACGGTAATTCCTTCAACCTGAACGTTTTTAGAATTTGAAATATAGATGATTCTTGGTCTCATTTCGTCCATATTGGTACACTTAGGGTTCCACTGGCGTCTTTTCCAGAATGCTTTCCAAAAGTGCAATCCATTTCCGTCAAGCGTTCCTTTTCCTGAAATGGTAAAACCATTCAATCCATCTGCGTTGATTAATGCAGGAAAATATTTTACAGTCTGTCCTTCCATTCTTGTTTCCACAACCGGAAAATCACTGATATCATCGCTTCCTTTTAATTTCGCACCGTTCTCCAGATGCAAATGTGTTCCCTGTTTGAAGAATACAGAACTGATCAGGAATGTTCCTTTGGGTACAATAATTACACCGCCGCCATTTTTAGCTGCAAGATCAATGACCGCCTGAACCTGTTTTGTCTGAAGAACCGTACTGTCGTTTTTCACTCCATGATCGGTAAGAATATATTTTTCACCTAATTTATTGATATCTGTAGGCTTATTTTCTTTAAACCATTTTGGAATTATACTGCCGTCGGGAAATTTATCCTGGCTCTTTATCCCCGATGAAAACAATAAGAATATCAACAGATATAGTAAAAAGCTTGATGTATTTTGAGATTTCATAATTTATATTTATTGTAAAATCTGATTTTTCATTAATAAAATTTAATACTCAAAAGAATGGCAAAATAAAGGAATATCATTTAAATACAATTTATTCAGTTTGCTTTTGCAAAAAATCAGCAAATAATTTCCAACTGTATAACGAAAATTATTCTTTCATTTCATTTTCATAAAAGTATACATTTTAGGATTTGGCGGTATCCTGCTCTTTCATGTTGATTATTTTGCGATGATTTATCCCCCATTAACATCTATCAAAATCTAAATTAATCTTCACTTTGTGCAATCGATTGCTCAATATTGGATCCTTAAAGCTGTTTTTAGTTAAAATTAAATTCTCAATTTGTTTCATTTAATTAGAATTAAAGTATCTAAAAATTAATTAATTAAAATTAAGACACTGAATAACAATAGCTTAACACTTGATAATATTGAAAATTCACAGATTTACAAAAACCCTCGGTATAATACATAAAATTATTACATTTAAAGCATTACAATTATTAATAATTAATGAAATTTATAGGTTATGATGTAGGAAGCTCATCGATAAAGGCTTCCATCGTAGATGATCAGGGCAAATTAATCGCCCATGCCAAATACCCGGAACATGAGATGTTGATAGATTCCCCAAAAGCAGGCTGGGCAGAACAAAACCCCGATGAATGGTGGCAAAACCTCCGTATTCTCACTCAAAAAATAATTGCAGAGAGCAAAATCCACAAAAATGAGATTAAAGGAATCGGCATATCTTATCAGATGCATGGATTAGTATTGATTGGAAAAGACAAACAGGTCCTTTGTCCGTCAATTATATGGTGTGACAGCCGGGCTGTTGAAATTGGCGACCGGATTTTTGATGAGATCGGAGAAGAAAAATGCATGAAAGAGCTGCTTAATTCTCCGGGCAACTTCACTGCATCCAAGCTGAAATGGGTACAGGAAAATGCTCCTGAAGTCTATGACAAGATCTGGAAATTTATGCTTCCGGGAGATTTCATTGCATTTAAGCTCAGCGGTGAAGCAACAACTTCTGTTACAGGGCTTTCAGAGGGTATACTTTGGGACTTTGAAAAACATGAGGTTTCAAAAACAATGCTGCAACACCTGAAAATTGATGAATCTTTTGTTTCTGACATTGTGGAAAATTTCACTGAACAATGCTATGTTTCAAAACAGGGAGCAGAGGAAAGTGGCCTTCCCGAAGGAATTCCTATTTATTACCGCGCTGGAGATCAACCCAATAACGCATTTTCTCTCAATGTAATGAATCTCGGAGAAATTGCAGCCACAGGCGGAACTTCCGGAGTTGTTTATGGTGTGACTGATAATATTAAATCTAAGGAGTCTGTAAGGATTAACAATTTTGCACACATTAACCACACAAAGGAACGACCGAGAATCGGCAAAATGCTTTGCCTGAATGGTGCTGGAATTCAATACAGCTGGCTTCGACATCAGGTTGACCAAAAAAGACACAGCTATCACGAAATTAATGATTTAGCTTCAAAAATACCAATCGGTTCCGATGGAGTTATTGTCCTGCCCTTCGGAAACGGAGCAGAGAGAGTTCTGCATAATAAAGATATCGGATCGTCTGTTTTTAACCTGAACTTTAACCGTCACAAAAGCGAACATCTTTTCCGGGCAGGATTGGAAGGTATTGCCTATTCTTTTGTGTATGGAACTGATATTTTAATGTCCGACGGGCTTCAGAAAGGTATTATAAAAGCAGGTGGTGACAATTTATTCCGCTCTTCTTTATTCACACAGACCATCACTACTATTTTGGATACCGAAATAAGAATTATAAATTCCACAGGTTCTACAGGCGCCGCAAGAGCTGCAGCCATGGGGGCCGGAGCATTCGAATCGCAAAACGAAATCCTGACTGACAAAGACATTTTAAAAAGCTATTACCCTGATACTAAGAACTATAACCAGTACAAGGATAGTTATGAGAAATGGAAATTAAAATTATTACAAAATCTAAATAATTAAGAAATTTTTTAACACATCAATGCAATCGATTGCATTGATTCATTCATCTATTTAAAACTAAAATATAATGGCAATTACAATGGGTAACAAAGAGTATTTCAAAGGAATTGGAAAAATTCAATTTGAAGGAAAAGAATCTGACAATCCTCTGGCTTTCAAATTTTATAACGAAAACAAAGTCGTTCGCGGGAAAACGATGAAAGAATATTTCAAATTTGCGACGGCTTACTGGCATACATTCTGTGCAACGGGTGGAGATCCTTTTGGAGTGGGAACACAGCATTTTGAATGGTTAAAAGCAACAGATGTTAAACAAAGAGCAACAGAAAAAATGGATGCGGCTTTCGAATTTTTCACAAAACTGGGTATGCCTTACTACTGTTTCCACGATTATGATTTAATTGATGAAGCGGATAATTTCAGAGAATCAACCAAAAGAATAGAATTCATAACCGATTATGCTAAAGAAAAACAGGCGGCTTCCGGAGTAAAGTTACTTTGGGGAACGTCAAACTGTTTCTCCAATCCACGATTTATGAATGGTGCAGCTACAAATCCATCTTTTGATGTGTTGGCTTATGCAGGAGGGCAGGTTAAAAATGCATTAGATGCAACAATAAAGTTAAGCGGAGAAAATTATGTTTTCTGGGGCGGTCGTGAAGGATATATGTCTTTACTGAACACCAACATGAAACGTGAGCTTGAACATATGGCAAAATTTTTACACGTGGCAAAAGATTATGCACGTTCACAAGGCTTCAAAGGGACCTTCTTTATTGAACCAAAACCAATGGAGCCTACAAAACATCAATATGATTTTGATGCGGCAACCTGCTTAAACTTTCTTCGTCAATATGATTTAATGGATGATTTTAAGCTTAACCTTGAGGTCAACCACGCAACTTTAGCCCAGCATACTTTTGAACATGAATTACAAGTTGCGGCTGACAATAACGTTTTAGGAAGTATTGATGCCAACCGCGGAGACTATCAAAATGGTTGGGATACAGACCAATTCCCGGTTGATTTATATGAAATGACTCAAGCAATGCTGGTGATTATTCAGGCAGGAGGCTTCCAGGGCGGAGGTGTAAATTTTGATGCTAAAATCAGAAGAAACTCAACGGATCTGGAGGATATTTTTATCGCTCACATCAGCGGAATGGACAATTTTGCAAGAGCTTTCCTGGCTGCAGATGCTATTTTAGAAAAATCAAAATATTCTGAAATCAGAGCTAACAGATATTCTTCTTTCAATAATGGAAAAGGTAAAGATTTTGAAGAGGGGAAATTATCTCTTACTGACCTGGCTGCCCATGCGGAAGGACTTGGAGAAGTAGGCCAAGAAAGCGGTAAGCAGGAATATATGGAAAGCCTGATTAATCAGTATTTATAACACAAATGCTGATTAACTAACAAGTACCTAATCTTTAACAACTAAAACTATATGAGACTATGCAAATAATAGATTCAGGGCCGAAATATTCTTCAGGAACAAAGGCGGAAATCAACATGGTATATGTCACTCTGATTACATTGGTTGCCACTTTGGGCGGGCTTTTGTTTGGATATGATACAGCCGTCATTTCGGGTGCAGAAAAATCCATTCAGGAATATTTAATTATCCCATTGGGGCTGAGCTCATTGGCTCATGGAGCAACTATTTCCAGTGCATTGATAGGGTGCGTGATTGGAGGAGCTGTTTCCGGATATTTTTCCACCAGGTTAGGAAGGAAAAAATCACTGATGGCAGCTGCATTTTTATTTTTCATCAGTGCTTTGGGAGCTGCTTATCCTGAATTTTTATTTTTTAAGCAGGGCGAACAATCAATGGGAGTTTTGCTGGCTTTTAACTTTTATAGAATTATTGGAGGAATTGGTGTTGGTCTTGCTTCTGCAGTTTGCCCGATGTATATTGGAGAAATAGCTCCTGCTGAAGTTCGCGGAAGATTGGTTTCTTTAAACCAGTTTGCCATAATTTTCGGGATGCTGGTAGTGTATTTTGTCAATTGGGGCATTGCTGACGGAAAATCAGTAGAATGGATCAACGATATCGGTTGGCGTTATATGTTTTTATCACTGACCATTCCGGCTGCTTTATTCGGGATTTTACTGTTTTTTGTTCCAGAAACTCCACGATATTTAACCTTGATTAAAAAAGATGATGAAGCGCTTAAAATTTTAACCAAAATTAATGGTCAACTTCGAGGCCATGAGATTTTTCAGGAAATCAAAGGTACTGCTACCCAGCATAAAAGTATGATTTTTGCATTCGGAAAAACAGTAATCATTATTGGGATTTTACTTTCTGTTTTTCAGCAGTTTGTAGGAATTAATGTAGCTTTATACTACGCTCCGAGGATTTTTGAGAGCATGGGTGTTCATAAGGATGCTTCCATGCTGCAGACCGTGGTTATGGGATTGGTTAACGTCATCTTTACGGTTGTAGCCATTTTCACGGTTGACAAGTGGGGAAGAAAACCTTTACTGATCGTAGGTTCCATAGGAATGGCAATTGGAATGTTTGCCATTGCCATCTTCTCTTATTTGCATATCATCGGGATTGCAACTTTGGTTTTCATCATCATCTATACGGCATCTTTTATGATGTCCTGGGGACCGATATGTTGGGTTTTAATTTCAGAACTTTTTCCTAACAAAATCCGGGGTGCAGCGATTGCTGTTGCCGTTGCTGCCCAATGGGCTGCTAATTACCTGATCTCCTCCACCTATCCTTTTATGATGGAATTTAGTGGAGCTTTTACTTATGGTTTTTATGGAGCGATGAGTGTTTTATCACTATTTTTTGTATGGAAAATGGTTCCGGAAACTAAAGGAAAATCTTTGGAGGAAATTGAAAAACTTTGGAAAAAATAGTTATTTCTTTATATCAACAGTTAGTAATGAGGGCATCGGTTTCCGGTGCCCTTTTTGGTTAAATTAATCGATGTTTTTTATTATTAAATAAAATTTTCTTTATTAATGAGCCTTATTTCCAGTGAATACGGTTTTTCTCTTAATTAAAAATTGAGCCCAACCTCAAGAAAAATTAAGCAATTCAATATTTTTTAGGTTTAATCTGATTTTAATCACTCTTAATCTTGTATAAAATCTCAATATTTCCTGTTTGATAGACATAATTTGATTAAATTTACGACTATAATGTATGTCATCCCGGACATACCCAAAACTTCAGAAAAAGCATGTATGAATAAGAAAAATGCCACAATATATGACATCTCGAAAAAGCTTAACGTAAGTGTGGCAACTGTTTCCAGAGCATTGAACGACCATCCGAGAATAAGCCAGGCAACGAAAGATTTGGTAAAGAAAACTGCCAAAGAAATGAACTACAAGCAAAATAACCTTGCCAAAGCTCTGAAAAGCGGGGAAACAAAAAACGTAGGAATTATCGTGCCTTACATTAATACCAATTTCTTTTCATCTGTGATCCGCGGAATTGAAGAAGAGCTTTCCCCACATGGTTATCATGTCATTATCTGCCAGAGCCATGAAGATGTAACTATTGAAAAAAGGCACCTAAACACTTTGCTTAATGCTCAGGTTGACGGTATTTTCATGTCTGTTTCCAAGACGACCATTGATACCGAACATATTCTGAATATTCTGAATACCACCAATACTCCTATTATATTTTTTGACCGTAAAAAAGACATTTCAGGAATCAGCACAGTAACTATCGACGATTATCGTGGCGGTTATATGGCGACTGAACATTTGATTAATGAAGGCTACAGAAATATTTGTCATTTCTCCGGGGACTTAAATCTGGAAATTTATGAGAACCGTCTGAACGGGTACAAACAGGCTTTACTGGACCATAATTTAAGCATTAAGGAAGAAAATATTATCACAACCGGAAGTTCGATCGATGAAGGAATTGATGCAGTTAAAAAACTTTGGGATAAAAAATCTGTTCCTGATGCCATCTTTTCATCCAGTGATTTTGCTGCGTTAGGTGCTTGTCAGGAACTGAAAAAACGTAAAATTAAAATCCCGCAGGAGGTTGCTGTTATTGGCTTTTCTAATGAACCTTTTACTCAATTTATGGAGCTTCCGATAAGTTCTGTAGATCAGACTCCCCTGACGATGGGGAAAATGGCAGGACAGGTTTTTATTGATAGTGTGAAAGAAAATGGTTCCGGGGTTTCTATTGAGAAGAAGGTGGTTTTGGCGCCGCAGCTTTATATCAGGAAGTCTTCGAAAAGAAGGTAGCTATAGTTAATTTAAAGACAAACATAGATGGATCTGGATAATCAATCTCTTTATATCATGCTTGGTGGTATTGGTCAATTTATTTTATGGATGTCTTATAAAGTATTGAAAAATAGAACAACCTACCTTATCATATTAATATTCGCAATTTTGATTGCTTTACTTGGATATCTTAATATTAATCGTGAATCATTAAAAATGACAAACGGTAGTGCTGCTACATGGGCATTCTTGCCCTTATTTTTTATGATTTATTATTGGATATTAAGAAATTTATTTATAATAATCTTTGGAAATGAACCTTTAATGACAGGTTATATGCAATCAAGTTGGGAACAAGGTGAGTATAGAAAATTACACATGGGAGATGCTATTTTCACTGTACTGACATTAATTTCACCTTTTTTGACTACTTTACTCTTTTAATAAAAAGTACCAATATTTATTTAATTTGAAAATATGGAAAAGAAACATTTAACTGATGAAGAATTTAAAAAGCTTGTAATAGAAATAGCTATATAAATTTCGCCAATCTTAGTAAAGAAAAAATCTGATTCGTGGTCTGTAGCAGAGAATATAGCAATTTATTCAAGAGATATTGCTGAAGCAGTAAGAAGTATTTTGAGTGATAAAAGTTTATAAGCACGAATTACAAATCCGCGTTATCAATTCAAAAGAAAATACTTTCCACATCATGTGGAAAGCATTTTCAAATCTAATTATTTATATAAAAACGATAACTATAAACTTACGCCCCGTCTCCAAGGAATAAAATCGTTCTGATTGAGAATTGCTGCTTTGGTTTTTACCTCTCCGCTGGCAACTTCTATGATAAATTCTAACAATTCTTCTGCTTTTTCGTCTATTGATTTTTCCCCTGTAATCACGTCTCCGGTATTGAAATCGATGATATCGGGCATTCTTTCTGATAATGATGTATTTGAGGAAATTTTCACTACGGGAACCACAGGATTCCCTGTCGGAGTTCCAAGACCAGTTGTGAATAAAACAACATTGGAACCTGAACCCACCAAAGCGGTAGTACATTCCACGTCATTGCCTGGTGTACACAATAAATTTAAGCCCGGTTCTTTGATGTATTCTGTAAAATCGAGTACATCATTTATTGGCGATGAACCGCCTTTTTTAGCCGCTCCTGCAGATTTCATAGCATCGGTTATTAGGCCATCTTTAATATTCCCCGGCGACGGATTCATATCAAAGCCAGATCCTGCAGCAACGACTGAATTTTCAAAATCTTTCATTAATTGTAAAAACCTTTCTGCATCTTCTTCTTTCACACAACGGTTGACCAGCTCCTGCTCTACTCCGCATAGTTCCGGAAATTCTGAAAGAATAGTTGAACCTCCGATTCCTGCCATTAAATCTGACAGCTGTCCTAAAACCGGGTTTGCAGAAATCCCTGAGAAACCGTCTGACCCCCCACATTCCAACCCTAAAACAAGTTTAGAAATCGGAGCAGGTTTTCTTTCTGTTTCATTAGCCTGTTTGATGGCTTCGTAAGAATCTTTAATAATTCCGCTTAACATTTCATCTACAGTTCCGGACTTTTGCTGTTCGTAAACGATGATGGGCTTTTTATTATCCGGACTGATTTTTTCCAGGGCATCTTTAAAAATCTGAACCTGTAAATTCTGGCAGCCCAAGCTTAAAACTGTTGCTCCGGCTACGTTCGGATTGTTAACATATCCTGCCAGCAATCTTCCCAATGCCTCGGCATCCTGACGAATTCCGCCACAACCGCCCTGATGCGTAATGAATTTAACTTCAATATTTTTAAATACTCTTGAATCCTGCTCTTCTTCAACAGCAGTTTCCGTTTCGGAATTATTGATTAATGATCTTAATAATAACTGGTGTTTTGTCACTTTTTCAAACAACAGTTCTTTTTCAAAAACATCCTTTAAAATCTCAACATTCCTGTTTTCACAAAAAACCAACGGGAAAAATAACCATACATTTTCCGTTCCTACCTGCCCGTCTTCGCGATGATAGCCCATGAACGTTTTATCTTTCCATTTATCAACATTCGGAGCTGTCCAGGAAGTGGTTTCTGTTTTTCGTTCTACTTTTGCGCTTTGATGTTTTACGTTTTCAGTCGTAATCACCTCTCCTTTCCGGATCGGCAGGCTGGCTTTTCCCACCAAAACTCCGTACATGATAATAGCATCACCTACAGCAAGATCTTCAGTCACGAATTTGTGTTTCGCTTTCGTGTCTTTTATAATTTCATAAGTAAGTTCACCCAAAGTAACAGTTTCCCCCTGCGCAAGATCTACCAGCGCAACCGCTACATTATCCTTGGGATTTACTTTTAGTACTTTCTTTTGCATTTTTTCTAAGAATATAATTGTATAAAGTTGTAATACGCAGTTTCTACGCCGTTGTGGTCTATTTCCCACAAAGCTTTTGCGACTGCATTTTTCAGTCCGTCAACCTGAGTAAGGTCTGTATCCCAGAAAGCGGTTTCACTTAATGATAATTCTGCTACTTTCCCATAATCTTCGTTTATCCAGATTTCTTTGAATTTAGCAACAATAGATTCTTCATCATTGATAGGCAAAGATTTTTCACCAAAATTCCCCTGATAGAATCTGATTAAGCTTGCCAAAGAGAATACCAGATTTAGTGGTAATTTTTTGTTGATTTCAACGTAACCCAGCAAACTAGGAAGGATTCTTACTTTAAATTTAGAAACAAAATATAACGCGATACTCGCCTGATAATGTTTAATAAAAGGATTTCTGAACCTGTCGAAAACTTCTTCCGCAAAATCTTTCAGTTCCGTTTCATCCAGACCCAAAGTCGGATTTACTTCATTAAAAATGGTTTCACTTAAAAACTTTCCGATAAATGCATCGTCAATAGATTCTTTTACCGTTTCCTTACCTGATAAAACTGCAGGAGCCAGCATTAAGGTATGACCGCCATTCAGGATTCTCACTTTTCTCAAACGGTACGGTTGAATATCATCGACCACCAAAATCTGTTCGTTAATCTGAGCAAAAGGAATTCTCTCTTTTAAATTTCCGGCATCCTGAATTACCCAAAGTAAGAATGTTTCAGAAACAACCATCATCTGATCTTCATAATCCAACTGATCTTCGTATGATTCTGCGTCATCTTTCGGATACCCTGGAACAATCCTGTCAACCAAAGTATTATGGAAATAATTATTTTGATTAATCCATTGCGCAAAATCAGCATCTAAATTCCAAAGTCGGGCATACTTCAGCATCATATCTCTCAACGCAGATGCATTGTCTTCAATCAATTCACAGGGAATAATTCTTACTCCTTTATCTGTAGCTCCATTGAAATGTTTAAATCTTTCGTACAATAAAACGGTTAATTTCGCAGGGAAATTCTTGTGCGGACCAATGTAATCATTTTCTGATTCGTCATAAGCAATTCCCGTTTCTGTTGTGTTTGAGAAGATAAATTCTAATTCTTGTTCTTTCGCCAACGCTAAGAATTCATTGTAATTTGTATAAGGATTAATTGACTTCTGAATCGCAGAAATCACTTGTTTTGTATCAACGATCTCCCCTTTTTTAATTCCCCTAGAGAAAAGCGTGTACAGATTATCCTGTTCTTCCAGTTTATGAACCGAACCGCCCGCCGTTGGTTGAACATTTACAATTCCGGCATTGAACCCCACTTCTTTATTTAATTTATCAATGACATAATCTGTGAATCCTCTCATAAAATTTCCACCTCCAAACTGTATAATTTTGATGGGAAGTTTTTCCTGAGAACCGATTAATTCACGATTTAATTTTTGTTTTATCTGATTTTCCATCTTTTTAACTCGATGATTTTATTTTTTTTTAACGCAGAGCCCAAGTTTTTTTGGCTACTACCTGTTTTTAATTTTGCAAAGGCGTTTCGCTTAACAAAGCTCATAAAGTTTTATTTTATCACCTTATATTTTGGAACCAATGTTTTCATTACGGTCCAAGCGATAAGATATGCTACGGCACATGCTGAAAATATAATCATGTAGCCTTTATCGATTCCATCTACAACTACTGATCCTGATTTTTCCAGCTGCTCAAAAAATCCGTCGGGTAATCTTTCGTTGATGTATTGAGGATATTTTTCCAATAAAGGAATTCCGTCAACCGTTGACCAGGCTTTATGCGCATGATCGAACAATACGCCTGAAGATTTATTAATAATGAATGAACCGATTCCACCCGCCATTCCGCCAATTCCGGTAATGGTTGCAATGGCTTTTTTCGGGAACATATCGCCAACTGTCGAGAAAATATTTGCCGACCAGGCCTGATGTGCTGCTCCTGCAATTCCGATAATTAAAACCGGAATCCAATAGGTTACTGAACCTAAAGGCTGTGCTAACAGTGCCAATAAGGGAAAAAATGCGAAAATCAACATGGCTTTCATTCTTCCTGAATAGGCATTCATTCCTTTCTTTTCCACAAAATATTTTGGAAGCCACCCTCCGATGATTGACAATAAAGTAATCATATAAAGAACAAACAATGGCAATGCACTTTGTGTAGAATCCATTTTGTAAACGGAACTTAAATAAGCCGGAGTCCAGAATAAAAAGAACCACCAAACACCGTCTGTCATAAATTTCCCAAAGGCAAAAGCCCAGGTCTGTCTGTGACTGAAACATTCTTTGAAAGTGAATTTTCTTTCTTCTGCCTGCACGGTATTTTTTTCAACAGCAAAGTCTTCCTGATCCTGCTGAATATAGGTTAATTCATGTTCGTTAACTTTATGATGTTCGTGAGGTTTTTTGTAGTAGAAAATCCACAATCCCATCCATACAAATCCCAACGCACCAATGATGATAAATGCCCATTCCCACCCCATCGCCTTTGCTATAAAAGGAATGGTAACCGGTGCTGCCAAAGCTCCAACCGTTGCTCCTGCATTGAAAATACTTGTTGCTAAAGCTCTGTCTTTTTTAGGGAAATATTCCGCCGTAGTTTTAATTGCTGCCGGGAAATTTCCTGCTTCACCAATAGCCAATACGAAGCGTGCAAAAATGAACAGTGTTACACTCGTACTGATGATGGCTGAGGTATTGGAAACTGTAGAAATCAATTCTTTAGATCCGTGAAAACCTGTCAGCCAGTTTCCGGTAAGAATTCCTGAGGTTGCAATTCCGCAAAATGCATGTAAAACTGCGCCGACAGACCAGATTCCGATTGCCCAAAGGAAACCTTTTTTGGTATCCATCCAATCGACAAATTTTCCAGCAAAAAGCATTCCTACTGCATAGAAAATAGAGAATAATGCCGTGATATTTCCATAATCATTATTGTTCCAGTGAAATTCCGGTGCGATAAAATCTTTCCACGTCAAAGATAAAACCTGACGATCAAGATAATTGATTGTGGTTGCAATGAACAGCAAAAAGCATATCGTCCATCTGAAAGTACTCGGTTTAGGAGATTTAACTGAACTCATATTAGTTTTAGGATTAGTTCGTTTTTTATTTTTTAATAATGATGTTTGTTTTTAAGTTCTCAAAGGCGTTTCACTTACCAAGACCACAAAGTGTTTTATTTAATCATTATTATAAAGACTGAATAATTTCCAGTACTTTCTTCGTTTCTTTTTCAATCGTTATATAATCTTTAGCAAGCATTAATTCTTTGCTTACCAGTTTGCTTCCCATTCCTACTGCTGAAACACCGGCTTTGAACCAGCTTTCGATGCTTTCTTTAGTGGTATTTACTCCACCTGTCGGCATAAATTTCAGATTTGGAAAAACATCTTTGATTGCACTCATAAATCCGATTCCTAAGGCGTTCCCGGGGAATAGTTTAATGAAAGTAACTCCTGCGTCTTCAGCGGTAATAATTTCAGTCGGCGTCATACAACCCGGACTGTACAACAAATCTTTAGGAATCAAAAATTCTGCAACCTCAGCTACAAAACCCGGACTGATAAAGAAATCTGCTCCTACTTTATAATATTCTTCAGCTTGTTGCACATTTTTTATTGTTCCAATTCCCAAAAGCATTTCCGGCATTTCTGCATTACGTATTTCTACCATTTTTGTGAAATTGCTTAAGGCAGATTCACCACGGCTTGTATATTCCACTGCACGAATTCCGGCTTTGTAAAGCGATCTCAGTATTTCCAGAGTTACCGTTTCATCAGCATTATAATACAGAGGTAAAACTCCCTGATTGATGATGGCCTCAGTAACCGATTGAATTTTTGTCATTTTGTTTAATTATTCTGTTTGAAAATAATCTTTGATGGAATTTAATCCATCCTTTAGTATGCTGCCTATTCAAGACTTTTATCTAAATCTTTTGTTTTTAGCGCAAAGATTTTCTTTTTAAAACTTGATGTGTATTTTTAAGTTCGCAAAGGCGTTTGACTGTGTCGAATCTTCGATTTCACTCAGCTAAGTCTACATTTTTTTATTTTATCGATAAGCCAATTGCCAACTATCTTTTTATTCTTCCTCCTGAATCTCCATTCATGACTTCCAGAATATCTTCTGCGCTGCTGTAATTGATATCCCCTAAAATGGTGTGCTTTATCGCACACGCTGCATTAGCGAATTTTAATGCTTTTTCGTCATCGAAATTGATTAACCCATAGATCAAACCTGCTGCAAAAGCATCGCCTGTCCCGATTCGATCGACTACAGGATTAACTTCCAACAATTCAGTTTCAAAATAGTTATCACCAACTAAAGCTCTTCCCTGTGTCTGCTGAGAACTTGCTGTAACGCCAATTCTTATTTTGTCGAAAATTTTATGAATAGAAGGACATTGCTGTTTTAATTCTTTACAAGCTTCAGTGAACCCTTCTTTATCTGATGAAAACTGAGTTCCTAGAATTTCATTAATTTCATTCACTCCCCCTATAAAAATCGTTGAATAAGAAACCAGCTCTTTCAAAACTTCGTTTCCTTTTTTGCCGTATTTCCAAAGGTTTGAGCGGTATGCAGGATCGGTTGTAACCTCTATTCCCAATTCACGGGCTGTTTGTAAACCTTCTTTAAGGCTTTCATAAGCTGCTTCGGAAATTCCGGGGCTGATACCTGTCCAGTGGAAATATTGGCAGCCTTCAAGGGCTTTTTTCCAGTCAATATTTTCAGGCTTAATATTGGCAAAAGAGCCGTTCAATCTGTTATAGGCAATTCTACTGGCGCGAACTGATGACCCTACTTCTAAAAAGTACAAACCTAAAGGATAATCATTTTTGCTGATGAAGGAGGTATCTATTCCAAAACTCTTAATGAAGGAAACCGCCGATTCTCCTACAAAATCATCAGAAACGCTGCTGACATGCCTGACGTCACAACCCATTGTTGCCAATGAAGATGCTACATTAAGCTCTGTTCCACCGAAAAAAAATTCCATTTCGTGACTTTGCTTCATGGTTCTGTTTCCGGGTGGCGAAAGTCGCATGATGACTTCTCCGAATGTGACTATTTTGCTGCTCATAGTTTTAATTAACCTTTAAGGTAAATTTTCTTTTATTTTTTTAACCATTAAGATTTATTGAAGGAGTTTAGAAAAGTTAAGTTTGGCTTTGCCTTAAGATTATTTCAATCAATTTGATTTTTCTTAATTCAACTTAACCTCTTAAATTTCCTTAATGGTTTAAAACTTTATTTTTATCTCTCGCAGATTTCGCATCAGCTCAATCTGCTAGAGTTTTTTTATTTAATTTGAAATTTAAAAATCAAAATAATTTTTAGCATTATGATAACAAATATCTGAAATGGTCTTCCCTATCAGATCGATATCATCAGGTAATTCACCATTTTTCATTTCTTCTCCGAAAAGGTTGCACAGTACTCTTCTGAAATATTCGTGTCTAGGGAAAGAAAGGAAACTTCTGGAATCCGTCAGCATCCCAACGAAACAGCTGATCAGTCCCATGTTTGAAAGGGCATTCATCTGCTTGATCATTCCGTCTTTTTGGTCCAGGAACCACCATCCTGATCCGAACTGTACTTTTCCTTTGATGCTGCCATCATTGAAATTTCCGATCATTGTCGCGAAAATCTCGTTGTCGGCAGGATTTAAATTATATAAAATGGTTTTTGTTAATTTATCTTTCCCGTCTAATGTATTCAGTAATTTAGACAGGGTTTCAGCCTGAACGAAGTCACCTATAGAGTCCCAGCCTGTATCTGGGCCAAGAATTCTGTGCATTCTTTCATTATTATTTCTCAATGCTCCAAGATGGAACTGCTGAACCCAGCCGTATTTGTGGTACGCTTCTCCTAAAAATAATAAAATGGCAGTTTTGAATTGATTCACCTGTCTTTCAGCAATTACTTTTCCTGAAATTTTATCATTAAAAATTTCGCTTACTTCCGCTTCTGTGAATTCTTCGAAAGAAATATTATTCAATCCGTGGTCGCATAATCTGCAGCCATTTTCGTGGAAATATTCAATTCTTTTGATTAAAGCATCGCACAATGTTTGATAGGAATTAATTTCAATTCCGGCAGATTCGCCTAATTTTGAAATATAATCTGCAAAGTTGTGATTTTCGATTAAAATTGCTTTATCAGGACGGAAAGCTGTGCTTACTTTAATGTTAAAATCGCTTTTTGCCAGATCCTGGTGATAATTCAATACATCTGTAGGATCTTCCGTGGTGCACAGAGATTCTACATTCATCATTTTTAATAAGCCTCTTGTTGATTTTTCAGGAGTATGAAGCTGGGATGAGATATTATCGTAAATGTCAGATGCGTTGTCTGCATTTAATAATTCATCAATTCCGAAATATCTTTTTAATTCCAGATGTGTCCAGTGATACAAAGGATTTCTCAATGTATAAGGAACTGTTTTGGCCCAGGCCTCAAATTTTTCTTTATCTGAAGCGTCTCCCGTGATGAATTTTTCATTCACACCCATGGTACGCATGGCTCTCCATTTGTAATGGTCACCAGCAATCCAAACCTTTGAGATATTTTCGAAAACAGTGTCTTCTGCAATATCTTTAGGAATCAAATGATTATGGTAATCAATGATAGGTTGTTTTTCAGCGTATTTGAAGTATAATTCTTCAGCGTATTTATTTTGTAATAAAAAGTTATCTGTAATAAAAGGTTTCATTCTAGTCTGATTCTGTTGTTACTCATTAGCAGGTTTCCCGATGGTTGCCAAAATCCCTCCATCCACATAAATAATCTGTCCGTTGATGAATCTGCTTGCGTCAGAAGCTAAGAAAATAGCTGTTCCTGCAAGATCTTCCGGATTTCCCCATCTTCCTTCCGGCGTTCTGCTGATGATAAAGTCGTTAAAAGGATGTCCGTCCACCCGGATGGGTTCTGTCTGAGAAGTGGCAAAATATCCGGGTCCGATTCCGTTTACCTGAATATTGTGTTTTGCCCATTCTGTCGCCAGATTTTTGGTAAGCATTTTCAGACCGCCTTTTGCAGAAGCATAGGCTACTACATTGTCTCGTCCCAGCTCACTCATCATCGAGCAGATGTTGATGATTTTTCCGGATTTTCTTTTGATCATATATTTGCCTACTAATTTCGACATGATAAAAGGTCCTGTAAGGTCTACATCAATTACTTTTCTAAAGTCTTCCACTTCCATATCAATTGCCGGAATACGTTTGATGATTCCCGCGTTGTTGACAAGGATGTCTATTTTTCCATGAGTAGCTTCCATTAAAGCTACTTTCTGAGCGGCTTCCAGCTCGTCCGTAACATCAAAAAGATAACCGGTTGCTTTGTATCCTTTTGAATGATAATAGTTTAAAGCTTCCTCTAATTTTGACGGTGTCGTACTTGTGATCGCCAGTTCAGCACCTGCAGCGGCAAGACCTTCTGCCATTGCCATTCCTAATCCGTGAGTACCGCCTGTAACGACTGCTACTTTACCGGATAAATCAAATAAATTCATTGGAAAAATTACTTTAGTTCGTTAGTTTTGATACCGTCCATATCACCGTAGTCCATATTTTCTCCGGCCATACCCCAGATAAAAGTATAATTGGAAGTTCCGACTCCTGAGTGGATAGACCATTCCGGAGACAATACCGCCTGTCTGTTGGTCATAAAAATATGACGCGTTTCATCAGGCTGTCCCATGAAGTGGCTTACTGTTTGTCCTTCTTCCAGATCAAAATAGAAATAAGCTTCCATTCTTCTGGTGTGAGTATGTGCAGGCATTGTATTCCATACGCTTCCCGGATGAAGTTCCGTCATTCCCATTTGAAGTTGACAGGTTTCCAGTACAGAATTTACAATCAGCTTATTGATTGTACGTTTGTTGGCGTATTTCTCTTCACCCAATTCTACAATTTCGGCTTCACTTTTCGTGATTTTTTTAGTTGGATATGTGTGATGTGCAGGAGCTGAGTTGATGTAAAAATAAGGTTGTGCATCAACTGACTTTTCAAAAACTACTTCTTTAGCCCCTTTTCCGATGTATAAAGCTTCTTTGTTTCCAAGCTCATATACTTCGCCGTCTACCGTCACTTTTCCGGCACCACCAACGTTAATGATTCCCAACTCTCTTCTGTCAAGAAAATACTGAGCTTTCAAATCGTCTGTAGGTTCCAGCTTCAAAGCTTGTGCGGAAGGCATGATTCCTCCTACAATCAGCCTGTCATACATAGAATAGACTAATTTTATCTTATCTTCATTAAATAAATCATTGATTAGAAACTCCCTCCTAAGATCTTCAGTGGTATACTTTTTTACATCTTCGGGATGATGGGCGTAACGAAATTCTGATTGTGACATACTACTATACTTTTCTTTTTGCGGTTTTATCAAAACCTGTTAAACATTGTGTAATCGATTGCATAAAATTACACTAAAATATGATAGAAATACTTGTGGGATAAATATATAATTATTCTTTAATTAGTTAACAAAAAAATAATTTAAATATATAAATATCTAATTTACAGTTAATTAATTTTGATAACAATAATAAAAACAAGAAAATTTCCAAGGAATTACATCAATACTATTACCCAAAATTAATGCTTAAATAGGGTTTAAATATAAAATCATGCCAAAACAAAATGATAAAATTAAGATGTTAATTTGATAATAATAAATAAAAAGTACTATATATATTGTATACAATAAGAATAATTAATATGGAGTATAGAATCTAACTAAAAATATTGATCTGAAAAGATGACAAAAGTCAGAAATATTGCAAAAAAAATAATCTTGACTGTCATTTTGGGAAATTTTTAAGGGCAAAAACAGATAAATTTTAAGCAAAATTTAAGTTTTAAATTAATAAAGAATAAAGAAATTTGATTTCTTTTACATAAATATTCAAACTAAACTAAAATTTACAAATTATTAATTTACAACTATTTACAATATTATAACTATCTATCATTTTACAAATCCCTTCATCTTTCAACAATTAAATTAATGAAAAAATAATATTTTTTTCTTTGCGTATTGAAAAATAATATTAGTTTAGAAGCCAGGATATTTATTATGAAAATTTACGCAATCGATTGCACTCTAAAACGTGTAAAATCTTTCAGAAAATATTTGCCGCTAAAAATCAGTAGAATACTTTACAAATCCACACAAAACAAAACGATTGAAAAAAACTTTCAACCAAAAATTAAAACTATAAGGATACAAAATGGATAAAAGAGTACATTCAATAAAGTGGTTATATTTAACTGTCTTTCTACTTCCTGTCCTTGCTATGGCTCAAGAAAAAGAAACTAAAAAGGAAACCGAAAAAAACATTGATGAAGTGGTTTTGGTAGGTTATTCTAAAGTTTCAAAAAAAGATGTCACCAATGCCGTTGGTTCCGTAAAGGCTGACGAAGTAAAAGATATGCCTGTAAATAGTGCAGCAGAAGCAATTCAGGGAAGAGTTGCCGGTGTTCAGATCACGGCCAGTGAAGGTTCACCCGGCGCTGAAGTTGAAATTAAGGTAAGAGGGGGTACTTCTATTACACAAAGTAATGCTCCTCTCTATATCGTAGACGGAATCCAGATGGATAACGCTCTCTCGATTATTTCTCCTAAAGAAATTGAATCTATTGAAGTATTAAAAGATGCTGCTTCTACCTCTATCTATGGATCGCGAGGTGCCAACGGTGTTGTTTTGATCACCACAAAAGGCGGACGCAAAAAAGCTGCTGCTCAAGTCAATTACAGCGGTTATACTGGGGTAAGAAAAATCACAAACACCATCCCTGTTCTTGACCCTTATGAATTTGTAATGTATCAGTACGAGCTTTATAATAAAAACGGTATAGCTGACGACATGACTACCTTTACAACCCGATATGGTAATTTCAATGAACTTGCTGATAAATACGGAAATATAAAGAAGAGAGACTGGCAGAATGAGCTTTTCGGAAAAGAAGCTTTCAACTTCACTCACAATTTAAGCTTAACAGGCGGTTCCGATAAATCTACTTTTTCCTTGACGTTAAATCATGTGGAAGAAGATGGGATTATGCTCAAGTCCGGCTTCAGGAGAAGCATGGCCAATTTCAAGTATGATTATGATATTTCAAAAAAGCTGAAGGTTGGATTTAATGCACGATACAGCCGACAGCTGATTTCCGGGGCCGGAACTTCGGCAAGCGGATCTCAGGGTACCAACAGATTAAGAAACGCTGTAAGATACCAGCCTTTTGAAGGAGGAAGCAATGTTCCTATTGATGATTTTGATCCTAACTACGCCACATTAACCAATCTTGTAAATCCTCTGATTTTAAATGATAATGAAGTAAAGGATGCAAAAACAAATGATTTATTACTAAATGCGTACTTGAATTATAACATTACGAAAAATTTAACTTTCAGAAGTGTTGTAGGGTATGTTCAGAAAGATAATTTCATCAATCAGTTCTGGGGTACTGTTACCAATGATGCAAGATCCAATAACAATCAGCCGATTGTACAGTTAACGAGAAACCAGACCAGAAGGATTACCAATACCAACACTTTAAATTATACCCAAAAATTCGGAAATCATAAAGTAGATTTATTATTGGGAGAAGAAACCGTACAAACTGACGGAGAAACTTCAAGTACATATACCAAATGGCTCCCAGTTTCTATCTCACCTAATGAGGCTTTTGCTAATATCCAATCTGCAACTCCACCTTCAGGGATGATTCAGGATGCTCCTAAAACCGGTGCATTGCCTCCGGACAGACTTCTTTCCTTTTTTGGTAGAGCAAACTATATTTTTAATAATAAATATATCGTAACAGCCTCCATAAGAGCCGATGCATCCAATGTATTCGGAGCAGGAAACAGATGGGGAACTTTTCCTGCAGTTTCTGTAGCTTGGAAACTTAAAGAAGAAAATTTCCTTAAAAATAAAGAATGGCTGGAGGAGCTTAAATTACGTTTCGGATACGGTCTTGCAGGAAACAACAGAATTCCGGCCTACCTGTATGATACTTTTTTCACGACTTCCACTGACTATGGATATACCTTCGGAAGCGGTGTAACTCCAGGAGCTACTACAGGAAATACTTTGGCAAACAAGAACGTAACATGGGAAGCCACCGTATCTAAAAACTTAGGGATCGACTTCGGTTTTTTTAACGGAAGATTATATGGTAGTATCGACGGATATATTACTGATACAAAAGATTTGTTGGTCTTAGCAAAAATTCCCCAGACCTCAGGATATGAGTATCAATATCAAAATTCAGGAAAAACGCAGAACAAAGGTCTGGAATTTACCATGGGAGGACTTATTGTCAATAAAGAAAATTTCACATGGAAAACAGACTTCAATATTTCTGCCAATAAAAATATTATTAAAAGCCTGGGGGCAAATGTTTCGGGAGGAAATGATTATTATCTGGTGGCTTCAGGATGGGTAAACAGTTTGTACGACTTCATTGCCAAAGTTGGAAATCCGGTAGGTACGTATTATGGATATGTAACTGAGGGACGATATGAGATCAGTGATTTTGATTACAATGCGACCTCTCAGGCCTATACTTTGAAAACCGGAGTTCCAAGCAGCAGTGCTGTGGCTAACGGTTCTAAACCAATTCAGCCGGGAGATCTTAAATTGAAAGATCTGAATGGTGACGGACAAATCACAGCAGCTGACCAGACCGAGCTGGGAAGCGCACAGCCAAAATTCTTCGGAGGTTTCAGCCAGACTTTCAGATACAGAAACTGGGATATGAGCTTATTCTTTAACTTCTCTATCGGAAACAAAGTATATAATGCCAATAAAATAGAGTTTACCACTCAGTATCTATATAGAGACAACAACATGTCGGCAGAAGTTGCAGACAGATGGAGATGGTTCAACGATCAGGGGATAAAAGTTACCGATCCTACAGCTCTGGCTGCATTAAACGCAAATACTACCATGTGGACTCCTCCGCAAGGAAATTACATCCTCCATTCTTACGCCATCGAAGATGGATCTTTCTTAAGGTTGAATAATGTTACCATAGGATATAGCCTGCCAAAAGGCTCTCTGGAGATGCTTGGTATCAAAAATTTCAGGTTGTATGCAACAGTGAATAATTTATTTACCATCACAGGTTACAAAGGATATGATCCTGAAGCCAGTACAAGAAAAAATCCTTTAACTCCGGGAGTTGATTATGCTGCATATCCTAGAAGCAGATTTATTTTAACAGGTATTGATTTAACCTTTTAATTGAAAATTAACATGAAAAAAACAATAATTATATTAAGTTGTATCCTATCTCTTACTACCATACATTCATGTAGCGATTATCTTGAACCTGAAAACTATTCAAGTGTGGCAGAAGCTCAGCAATTCGATAGTGTATCTGACACATTTACCGCTTTAGTGGGAGTTTACAGCCAGCTTGCAGGTGATGATGGATATGGACAGCGATTAGCATTAATATATCCACATTCAAGTGATGATTTCAGAACTTCGGGAGATTACAACTGTAATGACAGAAGAGGTCTCGCAACATTTGGTGCCTGCCCTACCAATACAGAATTAAATAAGCCTTTCTTAAAATTATATTCAGGAATTGAAAGAGCCAATCTTTGCATTAAAAATATTCCGCTGTCTCCTGTTTACAAGACAGGTTCTGACGCTGATAAAAAATTAATGGACAGATACCTTGGAGAAGCTTTGACATTGAGAGCTCAGTTTTATTATGAACTGATCAGAAACTGGGGTGATGTCCCTTTTCAGGACAAACCATCTGCAGATTATGACAATCTTTATTTACCTAAGACAGACAGAGACGTTATTTACGAAAAAATGATTGCTGATCTTGCCCAGGCTGCCACTTTAGTTCCATGGAGATCCGAAGGAAGCACGACCAATGCAAGAATTTCCAAAGGTTTTGTAAAAGGACTGAGAGCAAGAATCGCATTAGCAAGAGCAGGATATTCTTTAAGAAGAAATCCACAGCAGATGGCGAAGGGAACAAATCCTCAAACCTATTATCAAATTGCCCTTGATGAATGTAAAGACATCATGAATCATACCGGTGAACATAGCTTAAATCCCAGCTACGAGCAGGTTTTCAAAGCTTTACATACAAACACACAAGACACCACCAACGAAATCATCTTCTGTGTAGGAGCGTTCGGAGGAAACGCAAGAACAGATAGTAAAATCGGATATTATAATGGCTTAAAGCATGACGACAACTCCAACTGGAAAGGCGGCGGCGGGATCAATGCCCTTCCGACTTATTTCTACGAGTTCAGTAAATATGACTTGAGAAGAGATATGAACGTTGGAATTTTCAAAGTGAATAATTCTAATCAGGCAGAAATCGTAAATGCCATTTCTTTCACAGATTCTAAATACAGAAAATCGTGGACGAATGTAACAGGACCTTCTCAAAACCTGGCTGTTGACTGGCCTTTACTGCGTTTTTCAGATGTATTATTAATGTTTGCAGAAGCAGATAATGAGCTTCATGGAGCACCTTCTTCAGATGCAATCAATGCGGTAAAAGCGGTAAGAAACAGAGCTTACGCTGGAAATTTAGGCCAAGTTGGAACAATTCCTACCGATAAAATTGGGTTCTTCAACTATCTTGTTCAGGAAAGATTATTGGAACTGGGTTGTGAAGGGATCAGAAAATATGACTTGATCCGCTGGAATTTATTAGATGCTAAAATTACGGAAACAAGACAAAAATTAACTGCTTTTGCCAACGGAACAGGTCAGTATGCTAACGTACCATTGAATCTTTATTATAAGAAATCAGTTTACGATCCTACAAAAACAGCTCAGCAAAATATTAATGATATCGATATTTTCTTTACCGGAGGAGACAAATCCCAGGTATTTTATCTGCCTTCTCAGGATGCAACCCCCGTGGGATATACCAAAATAGCGTGGAGAGCCGCAGTGTTACCAACGTATATCAGCGATCCTGTAAAAGGTTTTGCGCAATATTTCCAGCCCAACAAAAGAGAATTATTGCCTATTTACAGTGATATCATTATGTCAAATTATAACCTTACACAAGATTACGGCTACTAGAAATTAAAAGTACATTCATATCAAGTTAAGAATACAGGCTTAGCCTTAGGTTAAGTCTGTATTTTAAAACAAATTAAAACTTTATGAAAACTCCTCTGATTAATAAAAATTTTAACCTTATTTCAATATTTTCGATACTATTGTTAAGTCTTCTTTCTTTTAAAACTGCCGATAAAACGATCGTGGTTTCAAAAGACGGAAAAGGCAACTTTACCACAGTACAACAAGCGATTGATGCTATTGAAAACGGTTCTTCAACAAGAACAAAAATTTTAATTAAATCTGGGATTTATAAAGAAAAAATTATCATTCCTGAAACAAAAGGAGCGATTGTCTTAGAAGGAGAAAATCCTCAAAACACCATCATTACATATGATGATTTTGCATCAAAAAAGAATGCAGAAGGAAAAGATATCGGAACCACAGGTTCTTCTACAGTTTTTATTTATTCAAATGATTTTACAGCGAAAAATATTTCGTTTGAAAACAGCTCAGGAAGAGTCGGACAGGCTGTTGCCGTATTGACCTCAGGTGACAGAATCGCTTTTGAAAACTGCAGATTCTTAGGAAATCAGGATACATTATACTTAAAAGGAGCCCAGGATTTGATAGATAAGACAAAACCATCAAGAAACTACTTTAAAAACTGCTATATCGAAGGCACAACCGATTATATTTTCGGAGCAGGAACCGCCGTTTTTGAAAATTGTACGATTTATTCCAAAGAAACGGCAAGCTACGTGACAGCCGCTTCTACTCCACAGGAAAACGAGTTCGGATTTGTTTTTATCAATTCAAAAATCATCGGAAATGCTAAAGAAAACTCAGTTTATCTGGGAAGACCCTGGAGACCTTTTGCAAAAACCGTTTACATCGATTGTGAAATCAATTCCACCATAAAGCCTGAAGGATGGCACAACTGGAGCAAACCTGATGCAGAAAAGACCACTTTTTACGCAGAATTCAACTCAAAAGGAAGCGGAGCCAATATTTCCAAAAGAGTTTCATGGTCACATCAATTAACAAAAGAAGAAAGAAAAAAATACACTCCAGAAAATATTCTCAAAGGAAACGACAACTGGAACACGAAAAAAAATTTAAAATAAATTAAACCCAACCATCACAAACACCAAAGATTTTCAATCATGAAAAAACACTTCACCCAACTCTTCACGATAGGAATTTTATGCGGTATCTCCTCGTGGGCCAATGCTCAGAAGATATTGAGTTTTCCGGGAGCAGAAGGTTTCGGAAGATACACTACAGGGGGTCGTGGCGGAAAGGTTTGCTTCGTGACAAAGCTTACAGACGATGGCTCAGAAGGTACCTTAAGATATGCTTTAGACCAAAAAGGTCCGAGATATATTGTGTTTAAAACCGGCGGAACCATTTATCTGGAATCCCCTTTAAAGATAAAAGAAGGCGATGTTACCATTGCCGGGCAAACTGCTCCCGGAGACGGAATTACCGTTGCCAACTACGAAACTTTTGTAGGCGCAGACAATGTGGTTATCCGTTACATGCGATTCAGAATGGGTGATCAGAAAAATTATGAAGGCGATGCGTTAGGGGCAAGATTTATTAAAAATCTGATCGTTGATCATTGTTCTATGAGCTGGTCAACGGATGAAACAGTATCTATTTATGTGAATGAAAATACAACCCTTCAATGGTGCGTGATCGCAGAAAGTTTAAGAAATTCTGCCCACCGGAAAGGAGCTCACGGATATGGTGGAATTGCAGGAGGAAGATTGGCAAGTTTCCACCATAATATCTATGCTCATCACGACAGCAGAAATCCGAGATTGGGAGAATATGCGGGAAGTAAATTTGCACTGACTGATCTTACCGATTTCAGAAATAATGTGATCTACAACTGGGGACACAACAACGTCTACGGTGGTGAAGGAATGAACGTAAATATTATCAATAATTACTACAAACCGGGACCCGCAACAATGACCAGACAGAGAATTGTTGCCATCGATAAAAATGAAAAAACCGAAACAGAAGTTTACAACATCTGGGGGAAATATTACATTAACGGAAATTTGATGGAAGGAAATTCAGAAATAACAAAAGATAACTGGACGCAAGGTGTTTTTGCCCAGATGAAACCTTCTTATAATTTGACGGACAAAGATAAAAATGAGATAAAAATCAATCAGCCTCACGATATTCAGAATAATGTAAAAACGCAGTCTGCAAAAGAAGCTTACGAGAAAATTTTACAGATCGGAGGTGCGAGTTTGGTAAGAGATTCAGTGGATTTACATGTTTTAAAAGATGTAAAAAACGGAAGTTTCACTTACAAAGGCTCAAAAGGAAGTTCCAGCGGAATCATAGATTCACAAAAAGATGTCGGTGGATTTCCGGATTTAAAAACAGGAAAGCCCCTATCCGATTCAGATAACGACGGGATGCCTGATGAATGGGAAATTAAGAATAAATTAAATCCAAAAGTTGCCAATTCTAACGAACGGGATTTGGATAAAAACTACGATAATATTGAAGTATATTTTAACGATCTGGTTAAAAAAATAACCGAAAGACAATACTAATAACCATGAAAACTTTTAGTTAAAAAACCAGTTATCTAATAAAGAATATTATGAAATTCAATTTGTTTAGAATAGTAATGGCAGGAGTATTTTTGAGCTCAACATTTTCTCTGGCTCAGACTTCTGTAATTGAAGAAATTAAGAAAAACCCAAAAACTCCCTTTTCCTATGCAGAACTTTCCGTAAAAGAAGGCGGAAAATGGGAAGATAATCAGTACGTTGGAGGAACATTTAAAAATATTAACCAGCTTGTCCTTCCTGGTGAACATACAGACCATTCTTACTATATCAGGTATGAAGGTATTGGACTGGAAAATAACCAGATCGGCTACAGATTGTATTTAGATTGGAGAAATGCAACAGATATTTTTGGTAAAAAAGTAAACACTTTGGTTTTACCTGAAGTCGGGCAAAACGGTTTTGAATCCTATCATCATGATGCGCCGTGGGGACAGGATATTCTGAAGTCCGGCCGTACGATTGGTATCGGTTCTTACGGAAGATATGATGAACAAAATGATTTTGTTGAAACTTTTAAAATTGTAAAAAATACAGCCGTAAAAGTTGTTAATGAAAAAGATCAGTCTTACGCAGCCATTGATTATAAAAGCTGGAAAACCTGGGGCAATGCCATCGATTTACAGTCAAAACTGACGATTTTCAACAGAGATCGGTTTGTAAAAGTAGATTTAAACTTAAGCAATACCATTTCAGGATTATGCACCGGAATTGTTGCTTTTAAAAATATTCCGTTAAAACAGGGAATCAGTAAAAATAAAAAATGGGGCTACATTGCTACTTACGGCAATCAAACCGAAACGAAAAAAGAGGACAATCTAGGAATGGCTATCTTCTATCCTCTCGAAAGTTTTGATAAATATGTAAAAATAAAATCAACTCATACCGTAGTTTTCAAGAAAACAAAAAATGTTTCTTACTACTTTTTGGGAGCCTGGTCATTGGAGCCAAATGGTTTGATAACAGAGGAAGCATTTTATCAGGATTTGGATAAAAAACTGGAAATTTTAGATAAAAATAATCAACTTTAAGTTAGGATCATGAATTTCATTAATAATACAATAAAAGCATACGCTGTGGCCATTCTAGGTTCAGGAATGTTCCTGGCCTGTGCTCAGACCAAAAATATAACCACAGCAAAACCTTCAACAGAAACTTCAAAATCAGGAAAAGTAGTTCCTGCCAATTTGAAATGGTCAGAAAGAATGCTGCTTTCCGAAATGCAGAGATTCCCACAAGCCTGGATGCTTGATTTCAGTAAAAGCCCCAAATGGACCTACCCCTCAGCGATTGTTTTGGACGGAGCAGAAAAAGTATATGCAAAAACAGGCAAAAAAGAATATTACGACTATATCAGCGGTTTCGGTGAAGACCTTATTAAAGAAGACGGTACAATTCTTACCTACGACCTTTCCAAGTATAATATTGATATGCTTAACAGCGGAAATGTTCTTCTTTACCTTTATGAAAAAGAGAAAAAAGAGAAATACCTGAAGGCACTTCAAACTTTACGTTTACAAATCGACGGGCAGCCAAGAACCAATGAAGGATCTTTCTGGCATAAAAAAATCTATCCTTACCAGGTTTGGCTGGATGGACTTTATATGGGAATGCCTTTCTACACCCATTATACAAAAGATTTCACTAAAGGAGCAGATGCTCAGAAAGCGTATGATGATATTGTTTTCCAATTTGATTCTGTTCAGAAAAATCTTTTAGACAAAAAAACAGGACTTCTTTATCACGCCTGGGATGAAAGTAAAAAAGAAGCCTGGGCAAATAAAGAAACCGGGCTTTCGCAAAATTTCTGGGGAAGAGCAATGGGCTGGTACGGAATGGCCATGGTAGATGTGTTGGATTATTTACCTAAAGACCATCCGGGAAGAGCAAAATTAATTTCTTATATACAATCTTATACAGATGCTGTCATTAAAGTTCAGGATAAAAAATCCGGCCTTTGGTACCAGGTCTTAGACAAGCCTTTGGAAAAAGGGAATTATGAAGAAGCAACAGCATCAGCAATGTTCGTTTATACGATCATTAAATCGGTTAACGAAGGTTATCTTCCAAAATCATACAAAGCTGCTGCAAAAAAAGGGTACGACGGAATTATCAAAAATTTAATCACAGTTGATGAAAACGGAGTGGTCAATTTAAATAAATGCTGTGCAGTTGCCGGATTAGGAGGGAAACCATACAGAGACGGCTCTTACGAATATTATGTAAACGAAGAAGTTCGTTCAAACGATGGAAAAGGAACAGGACCATTCATTTTGGCAAGTTTAGAGTTTGAAAAATAAACTAAGACCCGCACCCTAATTCCTATTACCTAGATAATGAATCTGATTTTATGAAGACAAAAATTTTAAATATAGCAGCAATCACATTATTTTCAGTTGCTTCAACATACCTCAACGCACAGGAAAAACACTATGTTTCCGAAGTCTGGACTGCCGATCAGGGAAAAAATTACAGAAATCCTGTCTTATACGCAGATTATTCTGATCCGGACGCTATTCGTGTGGGTGAAGATTATTATATGACCGCTTCGAGTTTCAATGAAGCTCCGGGGCTGCCCATTCTTCATTCAAAAGATATGGTGAACTGGAAACTGGTGAATTATGCACTTCCTGATGTTCTTCCAAACGACCATTTTTCCACACCAAAAAGAGGCGACGGAGTTTGGGCACCAAGCATCAGATTCCATAAAGGAGAGTTCTACATTTATTGGGGCGATCCCGATTTCGGAATTTATATGGTGAAAACTAAAGATCCGCTGGGAACTTGGGAGAAGCCTGTTTTGGTAATGGAAGGAAAAGGGTTAATCGACTCTTGTCCGTTTTGGGACGAGGATGGAAACGCTTATTTAGTCCATGGTTGGGCGGGAAGCCGAGCCGGAGTAAAAAGTATTCTGACGCTTAATAAAATGAATCCTGAAGGAACAAAAGTCCTGGATAAAGGTATTCATGTTTTCGATGGCCACGATGCACATCCAACCGTGGAAGGTCCGAAAATGTATAAAAGAAACGGATATTATTACATTTTTGCTCCCGCAGGCGGTGTTGCAACCGGTTGGCAATTGGTATTAAGATCAAAAAATATTTATGGTCCTTACGAAGAAAAAATAGTGCTGGAACAAGGATCCACAAAAATCAACGGACCTCATCAGGGAGCCTGGGTAGATACCCCTTCAGGGGAAGACTGGTTCTACCATTTCCAGGATGTGGATGCGGGCGGAAGAGTTGTTCATTTACAACCAATGAAATGGGAAAAAGACTGGCCATTTATTGGAACTGATAATAATAAAAACGGAATCGGAGAACCGGTTTTAACGTATAAAAAACCAAACGTGGGGCAATCCTACCCTGTCGCTACACCTCCTGAAACAGATGAATTTGATAGTGAAAAATTAGGAATTCAATGGCAATGGAGTGCCAACGAAAATATCGTCTGGTCATCCAAACTCCCGGGACAAAAATTTTTAAGATTATTTTCTATAAAAGTTCCTGAAGGTGAAAAAAATCTATGGAACGTTCCGAATCTGTTAACTCAAAAATTCCCGGCTCCGAATTTTGCAGCTTCTACCAAAGTTAAATTGACTCCCGAAGATGCTAAAGAAGGAAAAACTGCAGGTTTATTAGTGATGGGGTTAGATCATGAATCAATTGTAATCACCAACAAACCTGATGGGTTTTATCTTCAGTTAAGAAGAGCCGAAAAAGCAGATAAAGGAGGTGAAGAAAAAGTCTTGTTTGAAACAAAATTAAAAGGAAACGAAGCCTATTTAAAAGTAAATGTAAGTGAACCGAACGGCTTATGCCAGTTCAGTTACAGTGAAAACGGAAAAAAATTCACAAAAGCAGGTGACATCTTTCAGGCAAAACCCGGAAAATGGATTGGCGCTAAAGTCGGTTTATATAGCGTTAGCACAACCAAAGCACCTCGCGGAGGATATGCAGATTTTGACTGGTTTAGAATTACTAAAAATTAGAGTTGGTAAATCGCAAAGACCCAAAGAAAATTTAAAGGTATATGCATTAAGGCGCAAGGATTTTATCTTCGATAAAATTTAATACTGAATATTTTGTTAAAAATCTTTGATTTTCTTGCGCCTTAAAACATAATTAAGATTAAAAACTTTGCGTCTTTGCGATTGCCAACAAGATATATTAGTCATGAAAAGAAAATTTAAGATAGTTTCATTTTTATTCGTCGTTTTGCTGTTGTCTTCATGTCAATCACAAAACAACGCCCAAAAGACAACGGCAAAACACAATAAAAAAGTCACCCATATTTATCTTATCGGAGATTCCACAATGGCAGATTATACCGGAGATTACGAACCTGGAAAAGATTATATGAAAGTTCGTTATCCGATTACCGGTTGGGGACAGGTTTTTCAGCCCTATTTTACAAAAGACAGTCTGACATCTCTGAAACCCGCGATGACAACAGATTCTGTTGCTGTTATCGACAGAGCTCATGGCGGAAGAAGTACCAGAACATTTTTTCAGGAAGGAAGATGGAGATATGTATATGAACATTTGCAGCCGAACGATTATGTGATCATGCAGTTTGGTCATAATGACGGTTCTGAAAAGCATACAGAACGGTATGTAAATATTGAAGGATATAAAGAATTTTTAAGATTATTTGTAACACAGACAAAACAAAAAGGGGCAAATCCTATAATCTTAACACCCGTTGCCAGAAATTATCCATGGAAAGACGGCAAACTGGAAAATGTACACGGAGAATATGCACAGGCACCGATTGATATTGCTAAAGAAATGAATGTTCCTTACATAGATTTAAACAGATTATCCATGGAATATTTCACCAAAAAGGGACAGGATTTTACAACGAATCACTATTTCATGAATCTCCCTGAGAATGTGTATGAAGCCTATCCAAAGGGTCAAAAAGACAATACCCATTTTCAGCCGGAAGGTGCAAAAGCAGTAGCGTCCATTATTTACCAGGAATTTAAAAAAGTAATTAAAACTCAAAAAAAATAAAATGAAGAAGTCTCTTACAATTATCGGTTTAGTAGCAGTCATGATGTTTTCAGGGCAAACGTATGCTCAGACCCCGGATATTTATAAAAACATTGAGTTTAAAATGCCTCAGGTTGCAGAAACTTCATTTGCAGCCAACACCGTTTCCATCACACAGTATGGTGGCATTGCAGGCGGAAATGTAAAAAATACGGAAGCTTTCAAAAAAGCAATCGAAGACCTTAGCAAAAAAGGCGGCGGAAAATTGGTTGTTCCCCGCGGAATGTGGCTAACAGGTCCTATTGAACTAAAAAGCAACATCAATCTTCACGTGGAAGAAGGCGCTTTCATCATTTTCAGTAAAGATAAAGCAGATTACCCTTTGGTTGACGTAAGTTTTGAAGGGTTAAATACCATTCGTTGCCAATCTCCTATTTCTGCGAAAAATGCAACCAATATTGCCATCACAGGAAAAGGGGTAATCGACGGAAGCGGTGATGCGTGGAGAGCCATCAAAAAAAGTAAAGTTTCAGAATCTGAATGGAAAAACATTGTGAAATCAGGTGGATTATTATCTTCAGACGGAAAAACATGGTTCCCTTCAGAAAGTTATAAAAAAGGATTTGAAAGCAGCTCAAGCTTCAATGTTCCTGATAAAATTTCTAAAGATGAATTGACAACAGTTAAAGATTTTCTCCGTCCGGTAATGGTAAGTTTAGTCGGTTGTGATAAAGTGCTGTTAGACGGACCAACTTTCCAGAATTCTCCGGCATGGAATCTTCACCCGTTAATGTGTACCAACATTATTTTAAGAAATCTTACAGTAAGAAATCCATGGTTTTCACAAAATGGAGACGGTGTAGATCTCGAATCATGTAAAAATGTTTTGATTTACGATAATACTTTTGACGTGGGTGATGATGCCATCTGTATAAAATCAGGGAAAGACCAGGATGGCAGAAAAAGAGGAATGCCGACTGAAAATGTAATTATTAAAAACAATGTTGTATACCACGGTCACGGAGGTTTTGTTATCGGAAGTGAAATGTCCGGCGGAGCAAGAAATATCCACGTTTCCGACTGTACCTTCATCGGAACAGACATCGGTCTTCGTTTTAAAACAACCCGTGGAAGAGGTGGAATTGTTGAAAATATTTACATTAAAAATATTGACATGATCAATATTCCGACACAGACAATTGGTTTTAATATGTTCTACGAAGGAGCTTCTCCGGTATTGGAGGACGGACAAAAACAGGAAGGTAACAAGGCCCCTGAAAAAGTATATCCGGTAACAGAAGAAACACCGGTTTTCAGAAATATTTTCTTTAAAAACATCAATGCCGTTAATTCTGATGAAGCCATTACATTATTCGGGTTAGCAGAAATGAATCTTAAAAATATTGTCATTGAAGATTCGCAGTTTGATACGAGAAAAGCATTAACAATTGTAGACGCAGACGGCATTCAATTGAAAAATGTAAAACTGAAATATACAGAAGGAACGGGAGCAACCATTTACAACAGTAAAAACATCAATCTTTCAACGGTGAAGTTTGAATCTGCCAATAAACCTGTTGTGAAAGTCTTAGGAAGCAAAACGGGAGCTGTATTGGTTCCTAAAGAAGTGATATCCGATAAAAATTCACTTTCCATCGGAAAAGATGTAGCGAAAAACGCAGTTAAATAAAATGCATCAAGAATAAGATTAAACCATTAAGATTGATTAAGTTTTTAAGAATATTAAGTTGAGCTTTGCTTTGAATAATACTTTTAAAATCAGAATGATTTTCTTAATTAAACTTAACTCCTTCAATATTCATAATGGTTCAAAATTTTAAAATTTGACAACATGAATTTTAACAGAAAACATACTTATATTTCTATTTTTTTTGTAGGGACAATGGCATTTGGGCAGGTAAACAGACCGAATGCTACTCCTTACACCAATGAAGCGACATATGAAAAATTAAAGAAAAAATATCCTTTTATCACACCTATCGACCGGCCTGTTCCACAAAACATTGGAGTTGATAAAGATGTAAAATATACCAATATCAACGGACTTTCGTTAAAAGCTGACATCTACTATCCTCTCGATACATCAAAAAAACATCCGGGAATTGCAATGGTTCACGGGGGTGGCTGGGTCTCGGGAAGTAAGGAGAATGAAAAATTTATGGCAATGGAGCTGGCTTCAAAAGGTTATATAGTAATTGCTATCGGATACCGGTTGGCAGATGTTGCAAAATATCCTGCCGGGGTTGAAGATATTGAAACGGGCATTCAATGGTTGAAGAAAAATCATTCAATATATTCTTTAGACAAAAAGAAAATGGTGGTTTTGGGTGAATCTGCCGGAGCACAGATCGCCACTTTAGTCGGTGTCAGGAAAAAGATTAAAGTACAGGCTATCGTCAATGTAGACGGCGTTGTTTCATTTGTTCATGAAGAATCCGGAAAAGAAGGAACCTACGATGCTTATTGGCTGGGTTATCAGCAAAAAGACAATCCTAAAATCTGGAAAGAAGCCTCACCCTTGGAGTATGTGGATAAAAATACACCTCCTACCCTTTTCATCAACAGTTCGCAGCCACGTTTTCATGCAGGAAGAGACGATATGATGAAAAAACTGAAGAGCTATAATATACCGACTGAGTTTCATGAAATCAAAGATACCCCGCATTCTTTCTGGTCGGCAGAACCCTGGTTTACAGAAACATTGAATTTAACGGTTGACTTTTTAAATAAAGTTTTGAAATAGCTTTTATGAGAAAATTATTTTTAATTCTGTTCATATCGATGGCAAATTTTCTCTTTGCAGGAAATGATCCTTACATAAAAATTATCGTAGCCAAAGACGGAAGCGGAGATTTCACATCCATTCAAAAAGCGATCAATTCTATCAGAGATTTAGGTCCGGCAGAAGCTTTAGTTTTTATTAAATCCGGAACGTATAATGAAAAAGTTGTTATTCCCTCTTCAAAACATAAAATCACATTAGAAGGCGAAAATAAAGACAACACAATCATCACTAACAATGATTTTTCAGGAAAATTGAATTCTTTTAATGAAAAGATGACAACCTTCAATTCTTACACTTTATCAGTGATGGGTGATGAAATTAAAATCAGTAACCTGACGATTCAAAATTCTTCGTGTAATGAAGGACAGGCAGTTTCTCTCCATGTGGAAGGTGACCGTTTTATGATTAAAAACTCAAATATTCTGGGCTGTCAGGATACCATTTATTCCGCAACCAACCACAGCAGGCAATATTTCGAAAACTGCTATATCGAAGGAACAACAGATTTTATTTTCGGACAGGCAACGGTTGTTTTTAAAAATTGTACGATTAAAAGCTTAGCCGATTCTTACATCACCGCAGCTGCAACAGAAGCCGACAGAAAGTATGGCTTTGTCTTTTTCGACTGTAAATTAATCGCCAAAGAAGGCATTACAAAAGTTTATTTGGGAAGACCCTGGAGACCTTACGCCAAAACCGTTTTCATTAACACCGAAATGGGAAAACACATCCTTCCCGAAGGCTGGAATCCCTGGAAAGGCGACAAAATGTTTCCTGATAAAGAAAAGACCACTTATTATGCAGAATCTGGCAGCAAAGGGGAAGGAGGAAATATCTCCAAACGGGTAAGCTGGTCACATCAGCTGACGAAAAAAGATTTGAAAAATTATACTTTAGAAAAAATTTTTGATGGTTGGAAACCAACCATGAGTAATAAGTCTTGAACTTTTGGTTCTTTTGTTTGACTACGTCAATTTTAAGACAAAAGAAAACGAATTAAAAATTATTTAAAATGAAAAAACTACTTTTAATAGTATACATTTGCTTAGCAACATTCGTATTTGCTCAACAAAAGCCAACCCTATTCCTCATCGGCGATTCTACTATGGCCAACAAAGAAAATCCGGATAAAAATCCAGAACACGGTTGGGGACAGGTTCTGCCACAGTTTTTAACAACAGGAATTGAAATTCAGAATCATGCGATGAACGGCAGAAGTTCAAAAAGCTTCCGGACTGAAGGCAGATGGGATAAAGTTGAAAAACAGTTAAAAAAAGGTGATTTTGTTATTATTCAGTTTGGCCATAATGACCAGAAATTAAAAGATTCCACGAAATTCACCAATCCTTATACGCAATACAGAGCCAATCTGGAAAGATATGTGAACGAAGCCAGAGCAAAAGGAGCCAACCCCATTCTGATGACTTCTATTGTAAGAAGAAATTTCAATGAAAACGGAGTTTTGATTGATACCCATAAAGAATACCCTTTAGTGGTAAGAATGGTGGCCAATGATCTGAAAGTTCCGTTTGTAGATATGCAGTTACTGACAGAACAACTGGAAGTTTCTTACGGTCCTGAAAATTCAAAAAAACTACATCTGCATTACAAAGAAGGAGAAGATCCTTACTATCCGAAAGGAAAAGACGATGATACTCATTTATCAACATTAGGCGCAGAATCAGTTGCAAAACTGGCGTTGAAGAATTTGAAGAGTTTAAAAATCGGCTTGGAGAAATATATTAAATAGTTCTTTAACGTAAGTAATTAAACAGCTTATTTATCATTCAGAGCTGAACGAAATGTAGCGTGGAATCTAAATAATTCATTGATAATACGAAGTTTATATTCTACGGAATGACAAATTGGGCTTAAAATTTTAATTAAATAATAATTCAAAAACATAAAAAATGAAATTCAAAAAAGAACCCTTCTTCGATGGTAATTCAGAATGGGAAGATTTAGGAGCCGGAGTTTCCAGACAATTTGTGGGTTACAATTCTCAGGTGATGATGGTGATTGTAAAGTTTGAAAAAGATGCAATCGGAGCTTTGCACCAGCATTTTCATTCGCAGATTACCTATGTTGCTTCAGGAAAGTTTGAAGTAACAGTTAATGGTGAAACAAAAATTTTACAGCAAGGTGACGGATTTTTCGCGCAGCCCAATATTTTTCATGGAGTGAAATGTCTGGAAGCGGGACAGCTAATTGATGCTTTTACACCGTTTAGAGAGGATTTTCTTAAAGATTAATTTCTAAAATTCAAACCTTATAAGGTTAAACAAGCTTTACCCAAATGATCTAGTTATGAAAAAAATTGCATTCTTGCTATTAATTTTCTTCACGCTTCATTTATCCGCACAGGAAAAAATCATGGTCTGGCCAAAAGGTCAGATGCCAAATTCTAAAGGGTTGCCCTTAAAAACAGAAGAAAAAGACGGAAGAATCATACAGATAAAAGAAACCGAGCTTTTTGCTTTTTTACCTCCAAAAGAAGAAAGAAAACAGATGGCTGTGATCGTCATTCCCGGCGGTGGATATTACAAACTCACTTATGATTTGGGCGGTTATCAGATCGCAAAATGGTTCAATACCCAAGGAATTTCGGCCTTTGTTTTAAATTATCGGCTGCCGACTTCTCCAGACCTGAAACAAAAAGAAATTGCTCCGTTACAGGATATCCAGGCAGCCATAAAATATCTCAGAAAAAATGCTGAGCAGTACGGCATTTCGCCGGAAAAGATCGGGGTCATCGGAACTTCTGCAGGTGGACATTTGGCAGCATCTGTGAGCAATATTTCTACAGATTATACCGAATTAAAAGAAGATTGGACTTCAATTCCTACGATTCCCAATTTTGCGATTCTGGTCTCTCCGGTTATTGATTTAGGGGAATTTGCTCATGTTGGAAGCAGAAATAGTTTACTTGGTGAAAATGCTTCTCCTGAAAAAATCAAAGAATATTCAATGCAAAACCGGGTAACGGAAAAAACTCCGCCCACCATTTTATTTCATGCCCAAAATGATAAAACCGTTCCTGTGATGAACAGTATTTTATACTATCAGGAAATGATAAAAAATAAAGTGAAGGGAGCAATGTTTATTTTTCCTGAAGGTGAACATAAAATCGGAATTACGAATAAATCTGAACTGACGGATAACTGGAAAAAATTATGTTCAGACTGGCTTAAAACCATTAACAATAAGTAATGGGTAATTAAAAATATCAGAAAACGAAACTATTTTAACAAATAAAAGATGCTGAAAATCAAGCAACATAAAATCTTTTTACTGGCTTTTGGAATGGTGATTTCAGTTTCAGTTCAGGCGCAGCAAAACTTAAAACTGATTTATAACAAGCCTGCAGAAAACTGGAACGAAGCTTTACCGATTGGAAACGGAAAATTAGGGGCTATGGTTTTTGGTGGAGTTTCGCAGGAACATCTTCAACTTAATGAAGAAACAATCTGGGCAGGAGAACCGGGAAATAATGTTCCGAAAAATACATTCGACAGCATCCAAAAAATCAGAAAACTGTTGAATGAAGGCCAGTTTGAACAAGCTCAAAAATTATCAAATACAACGTATCCAAGAGCTGCCCCAAAAGATTTGAATTATGGAATGCCTTATCAGACGATGGGCGATCTGTTTCTGGATTTTAAAGGTCATGAACATTTTAAAAATTACACCCGGACGTTAGATATTGAAAAGGCAATCAGTACCGTTTCCTACGAAGTAAATGGAGTGTCTTTCAAGCGTGAAATTTTCTCATCTTTTGTGCACAACGTGATTATGATTAAATTATCTTCCAGTAAAAAAGGAAATCTTAATTTTTCTATTAATGCTTCTACTCCACACCTGAAGAAATCAATTTTTACAGAGAAAAATCAATTGGTGATTACCGGAACAAGCGGTTCTTCCGATAATAAAACTGGAAAAATTAATTTTGAAACAGTGGCATTTCCTGTTTTAAAAGGCGGAAAACTAACCTCAACAACCGATCAACTTGAAATTTCCGGAGCAGATGAAGTGGTCATTTATGTTTCGATTGCTACGAATTTTAAAAAGTATAATGATATTTCCGGAAATCCAGATGCGAGAGTTTCGGAATATTTACAATCAGCTTTACATAAAAAATATAATGTTGAATTAAAAGCTCACATTCAAAAATATCAGAAATATTTCAAACGTGTCAGTCTTGATTTAGGAACAACAGAACAGGCGAAAAAAACAACTGACCTTCGAATTAAAGAATTTGGAAGTTCAGAAGATCCGGATCTGGTGGCTTTATACTTCCAATTCGGACGCTATCTTTTAATATCTTCTTCACAACCGGGAACTCAGCCTGCCAATCTTCAGGGAATCTGGAACGATCAGCTGAATCCTGCCTGGGACAGTAAATTTACCGTGAACATCAATACAGAAATGAACTACTGGCCAGCTGAAAATACAAACCTCAGCGAAATGCACGAACCCTTATTTGAGATGATTCAGGATTTATCGGTGACCGGACAGGAATCTGCCAAAGAAATGTATCACGCCAGAGGCTGGAATATGCATCACAATACAGATTTGTGGAGGATCACAGGAATTGTAGACGGCGGGTTTTACGGAATGTGGCCGATGGGCGGAGCATGGCTGACTCAGCACATCTGGAATCATTATCTGTACACCGGAGATCAGCAATTTTTGAAAAAACATTATGCTGCTCTGAAAGGTTGTGCCTTGTTTTATCTCGATGTCCTGCAGCAGGATCCTTCGAAAAAATTTCTGGTGGTTTCGCCTTCCATGTCGCCTGAAAACACCTACATGAAAAGTGTGGGAATTACGGCCGGAACAACGATGGATAATCAGTTGGTCTTTGATGTTTTTAATAATTTCATTCATGCTTCAAAAATTCTAAATGAAGATAAAAGCCTCTCGGATGAAGTAAAATCGGCTTTAAATAAACTTCCGCCCATGCAGATCGGGCAACACACCCAATTGCAGGAATGGCTTCAAGATATGGACAGAACCGATGATAAACACAGACATATTTCGCATCTGTACGGACTTTTTCCGTCGGGGCAAATCTCTCCTTTCAGAAATCCTGATTTAACAGAAGCTGCAAAAAATTCGATGACGTACCGCGGTGACAAATCCACAGGCTGGTCAATGGGCTGGAAAGTAAACTGGTGGGCAAGACTATTGGACGGAAACAAAGCTTTTAAATTAATTTCAGATCAGCTAACACCCGCTCCAATGGAAACAAAAGGTCAATCAGGAGGAACGTATCCTAATCTTCTGGATGCACATCCGCCATTTCAGATTGATGGAAATTTTGGATGTACTTCAGGAATTGCAGAACTATTACTGCAAAGCTATGACGGTTATATTTATATTTTGCCGGCCCTTCCTGATGCTTTACCCAATGGTTCTGTGAAAGGGTTAAGAGCAAGAGGTGGTTTTGAAATCGATATCGAATGGAAAAATTCTAAACTGATGAAACTGGTTGTGAAATCTTCTCTGGGAGGAAATGCCAGAATCAGAATTGCGAAAGATATTCAGCTAAAATCTAAAACAAGTTTTACTTCCGCAACAGAAGAAAATTCAAATCCATATTATCAGGTGAATGCTATTAAAACGCCATTAGTTTCAGACAGAGCTGAATTAAAAGGTTACCCTATTCCTGAAACGCAGGTTTTTGATTTTGATACTGAAAAAGGACAAACGTATATTTTTGAATCAAAATAATAGGTAATAAATAATAAGCAGAAAATCTCCCGCAGATTTCAGAATTCACAGTAAATAACCTATGTAATTCTGAAATCTGCGGGAATTTTATTTGTAAAAACCAATTTATTAAATAATTTCAATTAATAATAAAGTGCAACCGATTGAATAAATATATTTAATAACATTATAATTATATAAATATTAATATATTAAAATATAAAACATTTAAATATAAAATATATAATTTTACAACCTAATCCAATAACAACAAATTATTACTATGAAAACAACATTTAAAGCTGCCCTTCTTACGGTAGCTCTAAGCTTTGCCTTGACTGGCTGCGGGCAGGAAGACATCAAAACAGATTTAACGGAAAATCCAAACCAACTTACTCTTGCAAACAAACTCGTTGCCAATGCCGTAGTTCCTTTAGCAAACTGTGTAGCCCCGGGATGGGCTTCTCAAAATGGTGGAACAACCGGTGGTGGAACAGCTGCTGAAACTACTGTGACTACCTATGCTCAGTTAAAAGCTGCGATCGAAAACACAGCGGTAAAAGTCATTAAAGTGACAGGAACCATCACCATTACGACTCGTCTTTCACTTCAGGATCAAACGGGAAAAACACTTTACGGGGCAAGCGGTGCAAAATTGGTTTCTACAGACCAGACGGCAAGTGGTTCAGGAATTATCAATATTAAAAGATGCAACAATATCGTTATCAGAAATCTGATTTTCGAAGGTCCGGGAGCTTATGATACAGACGGCTGGGACAATGCTATTTTGGATGACTGCAGAAATGTATGGATCGACCATTGCGAATTCAGAGACGGTGTAGACGGGAATTTTGATATTAAAAACAAATCTGACTTCGTTACGGTTTCTTATACGAAATTCCATTACCTGAAAGCTCCGAAACCTGGTGGTTCAGGAGGAACAGATGACCACAGATTCTCCAATCTTATCGGATCGAGTGACGGTGCAACAGCCGATGCGGGAAAACTGAATGTAACATTTGTTCGCTGCTGGTGGGCTCCGGGATGCAGAGAGCGTATGCCGAGAGTGAGATTTGGTAAAATACATATTGTTAACAGCTATTTCAACAGTTCTGTAAGCAACAAATGTATTGCAGCAGGAGTCCAGGCGAATATCCGTGTCGATGGAAACGTATTTGAGAATGTAAAAGAGCCCATTAACCTGATGAGCGGTTACACAGCGGTTACCGTTACTTCCAACAATACATTTACCAACGTTACCGGAAACACAGCAGGAAGCGGTACGGCATTTACTCCGCCTTATACGATCCCAATGCTTTCTTTATCTTCTGTAAAGTCTGATGTAACGACCAATGCAGGCGCAACTTTAGGAGGCAATATTTGCAATACGTTATAAATAAAAATTAGAATTAGAAACGAAAATGACTGAGTGTAGCGCTCAGTCATTTTCTATTTATAGTATTTTTTATTTAGGAGCTTTTTCCCGCTTTCCGTTGCAATCTTTTTTTTCAAAAAAGGATTTTCACTGCAATCGGGGCTAGGGCTGTAATCGCCTTTTCAATATGAGTAGTAATTAGCCAAAAAGGTTGTTTTAAAAGAGATTGCTTCGTCGTTTTGCTCCTCGCAATGACACCAAAAACACCACAACTCCACTTCTCACTCTCACTCTCACTCTCACTCTCACTCTCACTCTCCAACCCTTAAAACTAAGGCATCACATTATTCTTCTGTGTCCATTTCGGAAACTCTTTATTGATCAGCTTATCAGCAAAATCACCGAACCAGCTGTAGCCGTTTCTTCTTTCCTCAGAAACCTCGTTGTAGTTATATTTTACGCTTCCATCGCGGTCACCAAAAAGAGGTTTATTATTATTAATATCATAAAATCTTGCCCAGATCACAGAATTTTTGTCCTCAGCCAAAGTCCGGACAGCTTTTCCGTTTACTTTTGAAACATTGTAGCTGTAGCCTTCAATTTTATTTTGCTTAAACCAGTTGACAGCAGATTTTATCGATTTTTCAACTTCGGGAGTTACAGGCTGCAGCATTAAAAACCTTACAATTCCTACGGATTCTCCGGTTGCCAGAGAAATAGGCTCAAACGCCCTTGCTTTATCGGGCTGAAGCGTAATTTCGTTGTACTGGTCGCCCCAGATTGTTGGAATTCCTTTTTGTAAAACCTGAGTTTTCAAGATGCATTCAATTCCTTTTTGTACAGCTATTTTTGATTTTTCCTTTAATTTAGAATCAACAACATTAAAATCATTTTTCCCTTCCGCCACATTATACAAAACCGTCAAAGCGTTAATCATCGCATTGTCATTATAGGTCACCTGCTTTCTGTACAATCCGGAATTCGGATAATATTGTGGAAAACCTCCGTTTTTATACTGCATTAAAAGAAGATAGCTGATTCCTTTCTCTGCAGATTTCAGATATTCAGGATTTTTTGTGATGGAATATGCTTTTATTAAGGCATTAATTTCCTTTGACGTTGCGTTGTTATCAATCGTTGCGTGATCGTCACCCGTGGCCTTTATCCTTTTCAAAAGATCTTTATCGAGCGGCAAATTATAATTCACCACAGATTTATCCTCAAGCTGTTTGCCCCAACCGCCAATTGGAAGTTGGTATACCAGCATTTTTTCGGCTAAAGTATCTTTAACCTGAGCAGAAAAAACAGCTGTTATTAAAGAAAAGGCAACTATTGAAAGTTTTAATTTCATGATTATTTAATTTGGATAATTAATGGATTTGCAATCATCTGAGATTGTTTTTGCAATAAAGTTTCCCAATCTTTTTGTGTCTGAATCTGTCCGCTTTTCTGCCATGCAAACCCGGCGTAATAAGTCAGTTTATTTTGAGGTTTTGTCACCACTAACAGGTTGCTCTGATCCGGAGTTTCAGATTTAAAAGCAACAGATTTTTCAACAATTTTAGGATCTACAACCACTCCTTCTCCTACAAAAGCATCGTCAATTTTTTCCCAGTGGAAATAATATCCGTTTTTGTCGTTTAGTTTTGCTTCCCCTTCATTTTTATGCAAAGTAATTCCGATCGTGTAATTGGGAACCTGCTTTTCAACCTGAAAATTGGATTCAAACTTTGAAAAATTGGAGCCCAGATCAAGGGAAATCCGTTTTGTTTCTTTCACTCCGAATTCACTCCATGGATTGTAGGTTAATTCAAAAACTGTTCTTAAAGGACCTTCCGCAATGGTTTTGGAACTCACAAAATTTTGTGACACCTGAAGCTTTTCATTCACCCAAATTCCAATTCCACCTGTTCCCCGGCTGTCTCCAACCTGGTAAGGATCGTAGCCCTCACCTCTCGTGTCTTTGTGATAGTACATCGGATCGGTCAGATAGCCCTTATACCATTTATTGATAATGGGTTGATCGGTTCTTTTCAGCCAGATATCAACACCGCTGGAAAGTGTACTTCCTTTAACGCCCTGCAAAGCTTCCTGCTGACCTTTTGGACCATACACTCTGAAAGCAATTTTGTCATTTTCCCAAGTATAATCGTCTGCGCGCTCCGGAACCAGTCTTGAATATGTCGAAACTTTGGTTTCAGGAATCAGAGTTTTCTCATCAGCTACAATTGTATAAGAATTTGTTTTTTTAGCGTTAATATTTGCCTGAAAAAGGAGTTCATCATTTTTCCCATCTCCATCATAATCGATCCACTGAATAGGAAGATATTTATTGTTGCTGTCTTTTATTCTAAGATCAGACTCTTTGTTTTTATTTAAAAATGATTTTAATTGATCTACAGAAATTGAAACGACTTCATTTCTTGAAAAATTCAATGTATTTTTTATCTGGATAGAATTTTGTGCTTTCAGAAAAGAACTCGTGCAAACGATTGCACAAATACATCCGGAAATTAAAAATTTTGATCTAAACATAATTATTCAATTGAGTTGTAAAAATCAAAAATAATGATAAGTTTCTTATGAACGTCAAAAAATAATCAAATTTTAAATCTAACAGGCTGATTTAGAAAAATATTTGAAATAATCTATTCTGCTTGACTCTTGCAGAAGTAAAAATTTACAATTAAAGAAAAATCCTTTCAAAATGATTTGAAAGGACTTCTTTTAAGTATGAATGAAATTAACGTTGGTAATACCTTTTATTTAATAATAATTTTAAAATTACTATTCAGATTTTCTCCTGAAACATTGAGTATATAATTTCCTGAGGCTTTTTTGTCTGCAATATTTAATGTAAAGATCCCTTTTCCATCAGTATTAATCTTTTCTTTGGCAACGATATTTCCTGTCAGATCAATAATTGTTGCCGTTAAACTGGATTTTCTATATTCGGGAAGCTTGATGAAAATCTGGTCTTTTGCAGGATTCGGATATACTGTTCCTACATTTTTGCTGATGCTGAATTCATTATTACTCAGCACGGCCTGATTGTACAAAGTATAGATTTCTGTTGGAGATAAAGCATAATTGTACAACTTAAGTTCGTCGAACGCACCTTTATAAGGAGCCGGAGTATTGGCAGTTGATAAAAACTCAAGCTCACCAATATTCCCGATGATCAGATCACTTGCTTCACCAATCCCTGTAACCGCAGTTTCGTCTCCTTCAGTCATTAAAGTGCCATTGGCATAAATTCTCATTTTATGCGCAGCAATATCTCTCTGAATCACAACATGCACCCAGTTATCAGTAAAATAATTGGCAATAGGTGATGTGATTTCTTTTTTCGTAACGTCATCATCAATAGCATATCTCAGCTGACCTCCTTTGATTTCTATATTAAAACGTTTACCGGTAGCTCCCGTTGCCGTATTTTTAGTGAAAGAACCTTTACACAATACATACAGACTTGTAGACGAAGACGATGGTATCATGCTTGTTAGAGCTTTCATCCAAAAAGAAACAGTAAACGAATGATTATCAAATAAAATATGATTCTGATGAGGAATACTGGCGATGTACATATTACCAGGTGAAGTTGCCAGATCAAGGGCGTTGTTTTCTTTTCCCGGCACTCTTACATTGGCATTATCATAAGCTGTATTTAGTACTCCATGATTGGCAAAAGACGTTATATCTGCAATTTGTGCACCAGCGGAAGGAGCCTCTGCAAACGGCCAGTTGCCAACAAGACCTTGAGCCAATGCACGAAAATTCCACACATCTCCCACAGCAGTACCAAGAACACTGGAAGCATCAATTCTCCAATAGTAATTTACTGCCGGATTTAAATTATTAAGCTGATATGATGGCGCAGCAGAATAAGATAAAGTTGCAATAGTGCTTAAATTTAAAGGATCTGTTCCAAAATAAACGGTATACGTTGTTGTGTTTGGACTGCCATTCCATTTTAAAAGCAGGTTTCCACCGTTCAACTCAACGTTATTATTGCCAGTTGCGGGAATCGGGTTATTTGCTTTTGTGGGAGCTGATGGGATTGGTGGTGTGGTTACTGATGTATTTGATGTATAAACTGAAGATTGTGATGTATTTGTTGCTTTAACTCTATAATAATATTGAGTATCAGGCGTTAAACTGGCTTCATTATAACTTGTTGCATTCGCCCCCAATGTTGCAATGACGGTAAAATTAGTACCATCGGTAGAACGTTCTACAATATAATTAGTTTCATTTGCAGCATTATCGTTCCAATTAACGGTTAAAAAACTTGAAGGTGAAGCTCCTGTAGTTGTGATTGCATTGGTGAAATTCACATTTGTTGGCGGAATAATGAAATCCGGAGGAGTTGTATTGGGCAGACTGTTAATATAAACCTCAATATTCAGATACGGAGCATGTGTTGTGCTTACTGCCAAAGCATCGAAGACAGTTGGATTCAGTCCATTGACTGTTTCCCATGCATCAGGCATTCCGTCATTGTCAGTATCCAAAGGAGCCGGCGCACCATAAACATGCCCCGCACCGCCATTGGTAAACCCAAATTGGGTCGTCAAATCAGTTTGTACATAAACATAAGTAGCTGTTGTCCCTTTCGACATTAAATCTGAAATCATTAAGCCATCTACCTGATCGCGTCTTGGATAGGATGCTCCTACACTTGTAACAATTTTATTATATGCCTCCTGAGCGGTTAATGTAGGGGTTTTCATCGGATAATCATACGGAGTAGCCATTATGGCTGCCGGATCTCCTACAGGGTAACCCACTAAGCTTTGAGGAACTGCAGCTCCATCTAATGCTCCATTTTTATTATTATCAAAATAATTCCCGGAACCATATAAATTGAAATTGGCATTTCCAACACTGAAAGGCGTGGTAACAGTATTGCTTGTATTGGGACCTCCGATAAAATAATTGTTGATGATATTGGCAAAAGAGCTTCCCGCTGAATCTCCTCCCATGATGTATGCCTCCCCGGATTGGGTGTGACCGTAGGTGTTTCCATAATTACCCCAGTTATAAACTACATTATTGACAAACTCATTGATTCCTTTTATTTTATTATTACGGGTTTTATTACAGATATATAAATTTCCGATTAAACTGATCTTTCCCCCTGGCGGAGGCTGCATTAATCCTCCCGCAGAATGATTATGACGGTGCATTCCCTGCCCTATAATAGAATTCTGAATCGTTATATTATCGGGACTTGTGCCGTTGTTATCCCAGTTAACTGAGAATACTTCGTCTGTACCCCAGGTAAAAGTCATATGATCTAAGATGATGTTTGCCCCGTTGGCTATTCCTGATGCATCCTGATTTTGAGATGTCCCACCATAACGGATGCGAAGATATCTGGCAATTGTGTTATTGGCTCCTGTAAATGATACTCTGGGCCCCAAAAATACAATTCCTTCTCCGGGAGCAGTTTGCCCGGCAATTGTGGTATTAGCCGCCACAGCAACAACCGATTGTAAGTTAACAATACCTCCCACTTTAAATATAACAAACCGGCCCGGCTGACTCACCGCATCACGGAATGAACCCGGGCCGCTGTCATTTAAATTGGTAACCAGATAAATCTGAGGATTTGCCGCACCTCTTGCTCCCGTAGTATATCTTCCAAAACCGGTTGCTTCCGGAAATGCCAATGTCTGAGCCCTAAAATCAATAGTGGATAATGCTAATCCACAAAACAATAAAGATTTAAGAGTGGGTTTAAACAGTAAAGATTTATTTTTCATAAATATTAATTTTGTGTTAACTAATCTATCCACAAAACCAATACTGAGCATCCTGCTCCGTCCTGCTGACCTATATATCAAGCAATTACAAAAAAATAATATGTAAAGTAATAAGTCCAATACAAAAATGACTTAAATGTATGGGTAAAGTTGAAAAGTTCTTACCTATGAATATGGACTGTTAAATGTTCTGAGTGTCATCATAACTGATCCGCCACCTAAAAGCGGAGGTCAATGGATATTTAGAGTTGAAAATCTTTTCAAGACATAAAATTATCACTAAGCAACAGTGTAAATATCCCATCCGTTACTCAATTGCCCCTCTAATAATAATAATAATAATAATAACTCTAAGCTTTATTGTCATTTTTTTTATTAAATACATTTAAAATTCGATCAATATCTGCGAGAAATTGGTTCGAAGATAATACTGTAAAGTTCACCAAAAGCCAAAAGGCATCAACTGAAGTTGGCGCCTTTTATTTTGTTTTTAGAATACCAAACAATAGTTTCTTTGAGGATTAGATCTTACACTAAAATATAATCATTATAAATTCATTTTCATTACATTCAGTTCAAAATCCATAAAAAAATGTAGATCATTATTGTTTATAAAATTACATCATTAATAATACTATTATCATCAAAACTTCTTTTAAAATTATTAAATACATCTATTTCTACTGATGAAATTTTTTATCGTTTAATTCAAAATCGTCATTGATATAATTTCGAGCCTTAATTAATTCATACCATTTTCGAGGTAAAGCGAAATTGTCATAATAGATATATTCCTGGAATAAATTAGTAAAAATAAAATCTCCATCTGTAAAATACGTTAAAGAAAATATTGGCTCAAGAGTGTAAGCATTTAGTCGTCTGTAAGAAGTTGAAACAATTGCTGGACAACTCTCTAAATAATTACACAATTTATTTCTAATTTCTGATGTATAGATTCCATTTTGTTGAAAGTCTTTTATTGATGGGAATTCGTTATCATTCTTACCATCAAAGTGAATAATTTCTTCTTTAAAGAAAGAAATTCCTCTATAATTCCATGATATGTAATTCATATTAATAAAATTATTCTCGGAAACAAATCCAATCATTTGATTGTTTATCAAACAGTTACAAACATTAACGCGTCCGTAGCATTTCTGGATGGTGAATTTCCAAAGCCCAAGAATCTACCAACTCTTTGCAGCCAATTCATTTTTTTGCCTTTAAGCACGATCTCTTCTATAACACCTTCATATATACTTAATTATTAAGAAGTATAACTTTTCTTATTTTATGCCTTAATTCTTGACTAAATTTTTTATTATTTTTAGCTGTAATCAAAAGCTGTTTAATATTACTGTTTAAACATTCCATTTTAATAATAAAATATAAACATAAATTCAACCAGTAACCTTGGTCATGATCAATAATATCTTTCAAGATTAGTTCTATAGGAAAAACATCGGAAAGTAATATATTATTTTTATTAGTTAGCATTGTTAACTGTTTACTCACCGTTTCTATATTTTCAAAAATTATATAAAAAGGATAACCATAGAAATTATTCATATTAATATTTATGGTTTTACCTTCGTAAACTATTTTCCAACAATTACCGCCAAAATAACACTCATAATTAGTCTCAGATATATATATTATTTTCATTTCCATATTGCATGATTAACTTTTAGACCTGTTTTCTGTTCCATGTAGTTTACAAATTGTTTTCTGATTTGATTATTCCATCTATGTCCAGAGTTTTCATCTATAATTCATCATTAGTTAGCCATCATATGAGAATAGATGTAAAGTTCTACTATTTTGACGATTCCTCATCTTGTCATTTCAGGAAAATCATTTTCTCTAGCTTTCAATGCTTTACTCACAATCTCAATTCTTAGGAAAATCACTAAAATATGTACAAAACTTTGCTTGTAAAACCATTTCCACATTGATGACATTTAATCGTCTTATTTTCTTCACTAATCATTTTCAATTTCTTATCTCTTAATCCAAAATTATTCGGATATATTAACACCGGGTCAACAGATAAAGCTCCTTTATATACTTTTCCACAGCTAAAACATGTCAAATTATTTAAAAAATAAGTTTTAACAGACCTTTCAAAATCTATATCCTGGAATGTATTATTTTCTACTTTTAAATCTATATTAGTAATATCAGTATAATCTATCCAAAACAGATAATCCAGTATGAAAACTCCCTTCTTATAATACTCAGTAAAAACCGGACGACATACTTTCAATAATTCATCAGGAGAAACATATTTTTTGGCATCATTAGAAACAAGTATATTATCACTTATTTGATAGTCAAAATTATCCCAATAAATAAATTCGGTATTCTCTGCTTTAATTAATTTAGTCATACTTCTTAATGGAATTACTACTTTGGATTAACATACCATTTTCCAAGCTTTTTATACGAAAAAATATTATATATCAACATTTTAGCAAAATAAGCCGGATAATAAGAATCTATTTTTGCAATCAAGGTTGTATTATCATTTTTTTTAACAGCAATTATATTCGTTTTTGGATACTCCCCGTTTATTTGTTTAAAATTTTCAGCATTGTATTCGTTTGATACATTATTCATTTCAATAAAAAATACTTCATCATAATAACCGTCTATTACAGATATAATTCGGTCTGTTGTAATTAAAAAGTAAGAATTTTTAAGATCACATTCCATAATAGGCAATTCATTTACTAAGAGCATTATATCAGATCCAAAATAATCATCTCCTATTATCTTAGTATGAATTTTATCATTAAACGTTATCCAATCTCTTTCTCCTTTATCCATACTTTTTAAAGTAATTTGAACTGCTAATTGTTTAAATTTCCTTGTTGTTTCCATTATTTTAATGTTTTTTCCCAGGTTACGGCTGTGGACTCAAAATTAGCTGCACCATCTTTAAATGAGTCAAAATGATATCCATATTTTCTCGCCCAAGTAGGGTCACTTGCTAATCTAGAATTCATTACCATTTTAAATTCAATTCTAATTTCCTTAAAACCTTTTTGCTTTGCTAAAGTTTCTACTCCATTAATTAGTTTATCAAATACATTGCCTTTGGGAGCATTAATACTTCTTTCTATTGATACTATTTCTATGTTTAAAATATCACCAGTATACCAACCTTCATTGATTGTTCCAACTACAGTACCAGACTCTCCTATCATCTTGTCAAGCGTCAAAACTTCATCTGCTTTTTTACTAGCTAAAGAAGCTGGACCAAATAATTTATTTACTGCAACAGATTGTAATACTGCAGATAACATCTTCCCCCCATTTGCCTCTTGAGAATTATGTGCAGCATATGTATATGCTCCATTATCAGCATGACAAGATAAACATCCTTTCCAAATTAAACCATCAGAACCCGTATCATCTTGACTCCAACCTCCAAAATTTTTGGGAAGAATAAATCTGTATTGAGGAGATTCGTTTATCCCCTGATTTGCAACTAAAGTATTAGTTGTAACCTGCCGATAACTTCGATCAGAAGCAGTAGGATAATGAACTGGACCGTCAAATATTTTATTAAAGAGTCTGCCAACTCTTTGCAACCAATTCAATTTTTTACCTTTAAGTACTATCTCCTCTATAACACCTCCATCATACACTTTGTTAACGTTCGGCCCTCCTGGCTCTCCTATCCTTTCCCCCATCATTCCTGTAGGGTCTAGTTAACAGGATCATGCCATGTATAGGCAATGGTGACATGGTGATTTCTACCAATGGATCTACCGATAGCCAGAAGCTTCTTTGTGGATCATAATATCGTGCTCCATAATAATACCATCCTGTTTGAGAATCAAATTCTTTGCCGTTGTATTTATAAGGATTATTATACTCATTATTGGATAATTCCATCATTGGTTCTCCGAATGGCATGTATTCATACCAGTTTGTGATTTTAGATACGCTATTTGTTAGCACTGAAGAGCTTCCTAAGTGATCCGGATGTATCCAGTACATTTCTGAACTCAGGATTTCCGGAATTGTCTGTCCTGTTAAACACCCATCAGGATTACTGTTGGTGATTTCATCCAGAAATGCACAGAACTTCCACTGCTGTTCAGCACATCACTATATTTGTTCAACAAGCTCTTATAGCAGGAATCTTTCTCAGGATCCTGAGAAAAATCATTAATCAGCTGCTCAACGACATAGGCACAATCCGGATCGTTCACTAAGGTATTAGACGGAGAGGCATATGTCCCCTGTGTATCTGCGTTGGGAACCCAGACAATCTGCGGATACTGGGCCTGAATAGCAATACCTTTTTCGTTCTTCAAAAACTAAACTTCTATCAAACCCGCTCTTTCATAAATTCCACAATTTCATCATTTTGAAGCTTCGGATTAGCTCCCGAATAACTCGCCACCAAAGCACCAACCGCACTTGCAAAATCCAGTGCTGTTTCGGGGTTTTTATCTGATAGCAACTGGGTGATTAAACTCGCCAGAAACGAATCCCCTGCTCCAACCGTGTCGACCACTTTCACAGGGTAGCCACCATGTTTGTAAAATTTATTGTTCCAAAGTAATATTGAGCCATGTTTTCCCAACGTGACACAAACAGAACTTGTATTTGTTTTTTCTGAAATGAAACGGATGTTTTCTTCAATATCATCTGATTTAAAACCCAACTCACAGGCAATTTCAAGGATTTCTTCATCGTTAAATTTAATGAAATCAGATTTGTTCATTAATTGTTCCAGAAGCTCAATATGGTAGAAAGGCTTTCTCAGATTCACATCAAAAACCTTAAACATTTCAGGGTTGGAATCCAGTAGCCTGAAAAGCGTGTTTCTTGAAGCATCATTCCTGCAGACAAGGCTTCCGTAAAAAAAGACATCGGCATTTTTAACGACATTCAAAGTATCATTATTGATTTCAATAAAATCCCAGGCAGACGGAAATTTGATTTCATAAGTTGCGGAACCACGTTCATTCAATGTTACCTGGACAATACCTGTATCATAATTCTGGGTTGTCATAATTCCGCTGGTATCAAGTTGATTTTCTCTAACGTAGTCACAAATTACTTTTCCATCCTCATCATTACCAACAGCACTTATCATCGCTACCGGAAATCCGAAAGACGCCGTTCTGAGTGCCAGATTGAGCGGAGCACCGCCGATTTTCTTTTCTCCACCAAAGACATCGAAGAGAACTTCTCCGTAGCTTACTGCATTTATTTTTTTATTAAGAAACATTAATTAAGGATTTTTAACATTAATATTGTTGAATGAACTGTCCGAAGTACCAAAAATACTCCATTTTTTGTTTACAACATTGTACACACGATTGCTGAACGCTAATTTATCATTCACATACACTACACAAACATCATTGCTGATGAAAACCGTTACGTTATAATTGGTTCCTGAAATTCCAGACAAAGGATAAGCATTGGCAAAATCCTCACTCCCGCCATTCATTACATAAATTGCCATTCTGTTGGAAGAAGGTTCAAATGAAATTTTAAAACTATTCTTCCCATCATTATCCTGTGCCAAAATCAATCCTGATTTTCCGTTAACAGAAGCGTTCAACGTAAAGCTGATCTGATTGGCTTTCTGGAGCTTCCCGAACATTACCTGGGAATTCGCGGAAAGATTAAAACTATTCCCGTTCTGAGAAGCATTACCTGTAATCTTATCTACTGATAATACAGCATTTTGACCAAATACAGATTGTAATCCTAAAACAGGTTTCACAGCCAGTGTTCCGTCCGAATTCTGAACCAGTCTGTGAGTAACAATATTTCCTGCCCAATCTTTTCCACCGGTATTATTTTCAGGAGTTTTTCTTGCGGTCCATCCTACCAGATAACGGTTTGTATTATCCGAAACCGTTTTAGCCGCATAGAGATAAGAGCCGTCGAGACGGTCATTCTGAGGTGTGGTCCAGGGTCCGTTTGGCGATGTGGAAATTCGGTAATGCGTTCCGGTATTGCTGCTCCAGTTTTCAGAAAAAACAAGATACCAATAATTGCCCATTTTGAAAAGGTCCGGACATTCCAGCATAATATAATTTTCGGAAGAACTGGTAGTATAAATCGGATTTTCTACAGTCCAGTTTCCGGTTGCCGGATTGGTGGTGGTAAATTTCAGCACAACTGCTTTCTTGTCAGAGGTCTGAGCAGAAACCAGCATCCAATATTTTCCGTCTTCAAAATTAAAGAAAACGTGTGGGTCACGGAATTCATAATCATAATACCCTGCCGGAGCAGTGATTTTAAAATTCTTGATCTTCGTCCAGCTTTTCATATCCGTACTTGTTGCCAACAAAACACTCTCCCGTGGATTACCTGAAAGAAATGAAGCTACTTCATTATGACCCGTATAATAGTAATAATAAGTATTTCCAACCTTTACAAGGCTTCCCGTTCCCACTCCGAAATCGGCTTCTGATGAAGTTCCGTAAGGAATCTGTCTTCCCTGATAAGTAAAATCTGTAAAATTACTGGTCTCGAAGCTGTGAATATCGTGAAATCCTTCTCCTGCAGGTTTTGTTTTTGCATCGTGAAGAAAGAAAAGATGGAACTTCCCGTTTTCATAATAAGGCATTACGTCTCCTGCATAACCTTCTGTATAATAAGGATTATTCTCTCCCATCCATCGGTTAGGTGGCTGAGGAAAGATATTGGTTTTGCTGTAAATATCTTCCGAATTAACCTCCGTATCCGAATCGTGATTCTGACAGGAGAATGTTGCCAGCGAAAGTACAGCTGCTACATATATATTTTTAATTGACATTGGTTCTGATATTAATGGGTTACAAGATAATTGAGACTGTTCTCCGTCATCTTTTTGATGTTATCCTGAAACGAGTTGGGCTGGCTTGGGTTTCCGTTCACTGTTTCATTGTACCAGTCGTAGGCCCCCGTACAGATGACCATACATTTTTTGTTGGCAGTTCCGCCGGGAAATTCAGCAATAGCGACACGTCCGTCCAAAGTATTGTCCCAAGCCTCGCTGGCAAGATTATTACCACCTGTCTGGTTTCTCCATCCGGCACCATTTACATATCCACCCCAATCCGGAAGGAACCACCAGGCTGTATGATTCAGACGGAATGTACCTTTCTCAAGCAGATTGGCTTTCCCGGATTCGTAAGTCTGAAGACCATCGAAAACAGGATGATTCTCATTTCCTTTGAAAGAGATTCCCCAATCACTTCCTGTATCTATAAATCCGTTCGGAAGAAAATCTCCGAAAACATTATTCGGTCCTTTTCCTGCGGGAACTATTTCCAACGCGTCAACATATTGTGCAGCAAAGCTTGTGAGCAAAATATTTCCTCCGCCATTAAGATAGGTTTTGATTTTGGAAGTTACATTCGTATTCAGCGCATCGCCCGGCAGAGCGGTAGCCGAGTCAAAATGCCACCAGATCACATTAATTCCCGTAAGATTGGCTGCACCACTTGCGACATCAGCAATCGAAACATATACTGCCCCTGAATATTTTCCGAAAAGCCAGTCAGAAGCTGCAATCTCATCCGGATTTGTCAATCCAGTTCTTGTAGCAGCCGTTCCAAGGAATGCAACGGACGGTCCTGAAACAGGCGTTGTTACTTTAGCAGTATACACTTCTGTAATACTGCCATTAGAAACAGTAAACGAAACAGGATTGGTAAAGTTAAGAGTCGTTCCCGATGCAGGATTGATGCTGATGCTGTTTCCTGTTTCTATTACCGGCTGCAATGCGGTAAGATTTGTTCCCTCCGGCATTGTAAGAGAAATGGTTTTGCCCGAATTATTGATAGTAGCAGATAATCCATTGATCTTAAAGCTGATAACAGGATCCTGAGCTTTTACAATTACCTGATAATCTTTGTAGATATTGCCATTTTTCACTTTGAATTTAACCGGCTGTGAAAAATCAAGCGTTGCTCCTGATGCAGGAGAAACTACCGCTCCCTTCGGAATTTCAATAACCGGAACCAATGTCTTAACGCTTGTCCCGTAAGGAAGTATGATTGTGATTTTATCATTCTTATGATCAATTTCCCCTGAAACACCATTCACCCTGAAAGAAGAAATATTGACCGAAACATCCGTAACAAGTCCATCTTCATTACTGTTATCACAAGACATTATAATTACTGCTGAAAGTAATACCATTATAACCAACTGCAAATTTTTAAATATACTTTTCATATTTTAATATTTTTAGTAGCCGTTATTTTGTTTATAAACCCCTTGGCTGAAATTGATCTGAGCCAAAGGAATCGGGCAATATTCTTCAATTCCGTGGTCAAATCCTGCCTGAGAATAGTAAGATCTTTTTGTTTTTTCACCGGAATAATAGGTATTCATCGCTCCTGCTGTAACACCCCATCTCACAAGGTCGAAGAAACGGCTTCCTTCCATTGCAAATTCCATTCTTCTCTCCCATCGCAATGCTTTCCTTGCAAAATCCTGGTTCCAGGTACAGTTCACGCCCGGCTCATACTTGCTGATCAGATTGTTCGTGGTATAACTTCCGGTCAAAACCGTACTGTTCGCCGCACGCTGTCTCACCTGATTGATTAATGGCAATGCTTCGTTGATTTGTCCAAGTTCAATTAAGGCTTCGGCCTTCATCAGCAAAACATCAGAATATCTTATGATGATTCTATTTTTGGAATTACCGTAGAAAGGGTCTACATTCACGGTACAGCCACATCCTACAGGTACATTTTCCTTCAATGAAGAATAATAACCATAAGTTCCAGGGCTTCTGCTCCAGCTTTCCTGAAAAATTTTATTTTCTTCATATTTCCAGGGCAGTCCAGGCAAGGCAACCGTATGGTAAAGCCTAGGATCCACTTTATAATTGTTGAGCTGATTGTAATTCAAATCTGTATCATTAAAAGTATCAAACATCGGTAATCCCTGAGGCGTCGTTTTGAATGCGTTCACCAGATTCTGGCTTGGTTTATGAAAATCGCAGCATCCCAAACCTTGTGGCAGAGAAAGAACATCACCGTAATTGAGCCTTCCGAAAAGCGTTCCGTCATTGTCAGAATATTGAATGGAAAAAACTGCCTCCGGGCCGTTCTCATGTGTTCCCGGTAGGAAATTGTACCCGAAATCAGGCTCCAGCGTGTAATTTCCGATCACTTGATTGGCAGCATCAATAGATTTCTGAAGCGTAACCGGATTTACCTGCGTTACCGTATAGTTATCATCCTGCTCATACGCCTGATACAGCCTTACTTTAGCAAGATAAGCATAAGCTGCACTTTTCTTGGGTCTTCCCACTTCCGACTGTGTTGCAGGCAGATTAGCCGCTGCAAATTCAAAATTAGAAGCAATAGCTTCCCAAAGTTGCTGGTCGGTTTTTGCTCTGTTGGAGATTTTCGGATAATCATCAATGGGTGTATTTTCATCGACATAAGGCACGTATTTAAATAACGTTTTCAGTAAAAAGTAGTAATGTCCTCTTACGAAACTCATCTCGGCAATCCGCTTTTGCTTGTTTGGGTATTCGGAGTCTGAAAGCTGCTTAAGTGCGGCAATCGCTTTATTACATCTGGAAATCCCTACATAATTGAGATACCATAATCTGTCTAACTCACCAAAATCTGAACGGATATTATTTGAAATTTCAAAAAAGTGAAAAGTCTGGATATCATTGGTTCCGCTTCCTCCTTTGTACGCATCATCAGAACGGACGTTTCCATAAGGCCAAAGACTGAAAGGGGTATCATAGTGGTCATTTCCGAGAGATGCATAGGCCGCAACCACAAAACCATCCACATTCTGAGGTGTTACCACATCAGCTTCCGACAAAACACCTCTTGGTTCAGTGTCCAGAAAATCGTTGCAGGAAGTAGTTCCAAGCAAAAAGGCAAAAGCTATTGTAAAAAGTATATTCTTTTTCATTTTTTATTATTTAAAAATTATAAGGAAAAATTAACTCCAAAATTAAACGTCAGCGGTAACGGATAACCGAATGCCGGCGTTTCAGGATCTATTCCTGTAAAGCTTTTGGATTTTATCGTCCAAAGATTCTGAACACTTGCATACATTCTGAAATTAACAATGTTATAATGCTCCATCAGAGATTTCGGGAATGTGTAGCCCAACTGTAGAACCCTCAGCTTCAGATAACTTCCGCTTTCCACATAGTATGATGAGAATCTGGATTCTGCATTGCCATCCACTGTCGTAAGCGCAGGAATATCCGAATTCGGATTCTGAGGTGACCATGCATTCAGAAGTCTTGTTCCTTTATTGGAACCTACATCATCCACGCTCCAGAAATCGGTCTGGTATTTTTTTGAATTGATTACATCTACATCGCTGATGCCTTGCCAGAATGTTGAAAGATCAAAGTTTTTATATGAAAAGTTGAGATTGACACCATACATAAATCCCGGATTCGGATTGCCAATCCACGTTCTGTCTTTGTCGTCAATCATTCCATCACCATTTAAATCTGCATAGCGGATTCTTCCCAAGCCTTTACCTGACTGACTTGCAGAATTATCCACCTCTGCCTGAGTCCTGAAAAGTCCGTCGGCAACATAACCGTACATTGAGTTTACCGGACGCCCAAGAATATTATCCGTTGTTCCGTTTCCGCCATAATTGTTGATAACGGATTGCGGAAGTTCAGTAATTTTGTTGCGGTTCATCGAGATATTCCCTGAAACTTCGTAACGGAAACCACCTGCGGTTTCATTCTGATAAGACAATGTAACTTCAATCCCTTTGTTTTCCATAGAAGCACCATTGATCCATCGATCTCCTCCTTCTCCGATCACACCAAGATAAGGTGGCAATACAAGAATGTCTTTTGTTGCTTTTTTATACACATCGACACTCCCTGTCAGTTTTTGATTAAAAAATCCGAAATCCAGACCGAGATTGGTCTGCGTGGTGGTTTCCCATCTCAGGTCATCATTTTTTGTCTGAGTTGCGATAAATCCTGATGGCAGTAATCCGCTTCCGACACCGGAAATATCGTAAGCCGTACCGTAAGATGTTGCCCAAGTTGGATTTCCTCCCGCATAATTTGCTATATAAAGCGAATACACCGCGGAATTACTGATTTCCTGATTCCCGGTCTGCCCCCAACCCGCTCTTAATCGCAAATCTGAGAAAAACGGAATCAGATTTTCTGCAAAATGTTCCTTATTGATTCTCCATCCTGCCGAGAATGCAGGGAAAGTCCCGAAACGGTTATTTTTACCGAATCTTGAAGAGCCGTCATAACGCATTGTTGCAGAGAAAAGATAACGGTTGTCATAATCATAAGAGAATTTTCCGAAGTAGGACAACAGGCTGTAATAGGTGGAACTTCCTCCATTGAAAGCATCCCCTGTTCCTGCATCGGGATACATATAATCCGGTGTTTCTATCAGGAATCCTTCTTTTCTCAACCAGGTATTTTTATACGTATCCTTGTACATTTCCATTCCACCCAAAACATCAAAATGATGTTTTCCTGCTTTTGCGGTGTATTGTGCGGTATTGGACCACGTCCATTTTTCGGTGTCTGACTGGTCGATGTTTACTGCATTGGTTTTGTTTTGCAGGTAACCTGAAACATAGCTTCTTTGCAACATTCTTTTGTAATAATTGGAAAGATCTATTCCAAAGCTGGATTTTAAAGTCAGATTTTTTATAGGCTGTAATTCTGCATAAACATTTCCGAAGAATCTTTGGTATTGGTAGCCGTTGTCTTTATTATATTCTAAAAGTCTGACAGGGTTTTGCCTGTCATTCATTCCGCCAACCGGTCCTCCCCACCCGATTCCGTCCACAGTATGAACCGGAATAATGGGCAAAGCACGTAAAGCAGGATCCAAAACGCCCGGATCCATCAGTTCATTGGTTTTATTGAAGGTGAAATTCTCCCCGATTTTCAACTTTCCGTCGAAAAAGTTATAAGAGGTATTAACCCGGGCAGACAATCTTTTGAAATTGGTAAGTTTCACGATTCCATCATTGTCATAATACCCCATAGAGAAAAAGTAAGAACCTTTATCCGAAGCGCTTGAAGCAGAAACATCCAGCGAATTGGCAACCCCGGTCTGCGAAACCTCATCATACCAGTTGGTATTGGCTGATTTAATCGTTTTTCCGGCATCCAGGTATTCCGGAACATAGCTGTTGTATAAAGTCGGAATACCGTTCTGTACCCCCCAGTCAAAACTGTAGCTTAGATTGTTGCTATTCGGGTTCAGTCCGTCATTGATGTTGGCCTGCCAAAGCACCTGTCCGAATTGTTTTGCATTCAGAACTTCTGTTTTCTTTGCATATTGTGAATATGCTGTATAATAATTGAGATCGATTCTCATCTTCCCTTTTTTTCCTTTTTTGGTCGTGATGATGATCACACCATTAGCCGCTCTGGAACCGTATATACTTGCTGAAGAAGCATCTTTCAGTACCTGCATCGATTCGATGTCACTTGGATTAAGCTCGTGCATTCCGGCTTTTGTGGGAACACCGTCTATTACGTACAGAGGATCTGTATTGTTCAGCGTTCCAACCCCGCGAATCAGCACTTTTGTGTTACTGCCGGAAGGAGATCCGTCAGCTGCAATGTTAACACCCGCTACCCTTCCCTGTAAAGATTTGATCGGATTGGGTTCGGTTTGCTTGTTCAGGTCTTTCATATCTACCACAGAAACCGCACCGGTAATGTCTGCTTTTTTCTGTTTGGTATACCCGGTTACGATCACCTCATCTATACCTTTTATTTTCTCTGCAGCTAAAACAATGTTAAGGACTGTTTTTCCATCCACCACGACTTCACGGGTGGAATAATCCGGATACGTGAAAACTAAAGTGTTTCCTTTTTGCAGGTCGTTGATCTGAAATGCACCGCTATTGTCTGTGGTGGTATTGGCTCCGGTTTCCGAAACGGTTACGATAACCCCACTTAACGGTTTCTGATTTGAGGAAACTACTTTACCTTTAATGACTTCCTGCGCAAACACATACGAAAAAGGCAGAAGGCAAAAGGCGATGGCTATTTTATATTTCTTCATACTATAGTTTTTATTTGATATTAATCTGATGAGCATTGAAGTTCACCGTACTTCCTTTGGTATCTGTAAATAAGCTCAGTTCCGAGAAGCTTTCATTCGGGAAAAAGATTTCGGTCATTACCTTTTCGCCTTTATTGAAGAAAATTTCGATGGAAGTTTTGTCCAATACAATTTTGAACGTTGCGTTTTGATAGTTTTCTGCTAATGGAGCTTTTGAGATCCTGTCTGCAAAATTGTTCTTAAAATCGGTTTTGCCGGATTGGGTACGGTCAATAAACAATTCCTGCTTGTTATTATCAATTCCGAAAATTACACGTTCTCCCAATGAATTTTTCAAAGCAAAAGTGTAAATCCCTTTGGTCATTTTTTTGAGATCAACATCTAAAACTGCTTTGGAAAGGTCTATTTCTCCTTTGCTGATAAGTTTTTTATCCGAAACAAGGTTAATTTCTTTTTTAACTGTCTTTCCTTCGTAATTTTTAAGTTGGGAAACAGGGATATTTTTCAGAGTGTAACCTTCTTTGGTCCTTTCCAATGTTACTTCACGAGGAATAGTGGAACTTCCTCTCCATTTTTCTGTAGGCACATTCGGTGAATAGTCCCAGTTTGACATCCAACCTATTATTACTCTTTTGTTATCCGGAACGTTATCAAACGAGACACTCGCATAATTATCGCGTCCCCAATCCAGCCAGACTACTTTTTCTTTTTCAAGCTGCTTTGTAAAAGCATCATCCATTTTGAAAGTTTTTCCGTCAAAATCACCTACAAAATACTGGGCTGCAGAACCTCCGTTTGGCCCACCCGGATTGATGTTAACGATAAGCACCCATTTTTCTTCATTGGTTCCTTCTACCTTTACCGGGAAAAGATCTGGACATTCCCAAACACCACCGTGTCCGCCGAAATCTTTACCAAATTCTGAAAGGAATGTCCAGTCTTTCAGGTTTTTTGAGGCATAAAAATGCTGTCTATCCTGTACCGCCAATCCCATTACCCATTGTTTTCTTTTCGCATCCCAAAAAACTTTCGGATCCCTGAAATCTTTTATTCCGGGATTTTTCAATACCGGATTGTTATTGTATTTGGTCCAGGTTTTTCCATTATCCAAAGAATAAGCGATTGCCTGAGACTGCGTATCAATTTCTCCGGCTTTCTCTTTCTTCATATCATGGTAGGTAAAAATTGCTACCAACGGAACATTTTTTCCATCTCCAAAACCTGATGTATTATCCTTATCTACAACTGCACTTCCTGAGAATATTGCACCCTTCTCGTCATAGGCAATTGCAGGAGCCAATTCTTCCCATTTTATAAGATCTTTACTGATGGCGTGCCCCCAATGCATCTTACCAAAATCCGGCACGCTCTGAAACGGTGTATGCTGGAAAAATAAATGATAAGTTCCGTTAAGATAAAAGAGACCGTTCGGATCATTCATCCAGCCTTTTTGAGGAGTGAAGTGATAATTGGGCCTGTAAAGTTGCTCTTCAGACGTTTTCGAGTCCGACTGTGCGTTGAGCCCGGAACAAAATGTGGAAGCCATTATTAAAGTCGATATGATTTTCTTCATTATGATTATTTAATAGGAAATTTTCGAATTATTTAAAAATTTTAGAGGTGTTCTTCGCCATGATTATATTGGTTTGCAAATCTACTTCGTCAGTGTTTTGCTTAATTTTTCCAGTGATATTCCTTTGGTTTCCGGCATCATAAACATTACGAATAATAATTGGAATACCATTGCAACGGTAAAGACCAAAAATACGGTCCCGGCTCCGATGGTAGAAAATAATGTAGGAATTAGTGATGGAATGATTGCTGCCAGAAGCCAGTGTATGGAACTACCGAAAGCCTGTCCCGATGCCCGCAGATGGTTTGGAAAAATCTCTGAAATAAACACCCAAATTACCGTTCCCTGACCAATAGCGTGAGAAGCAATGAAGAGGAACAAGAAAATAGGAATCGCCAATCCTGACCAATGAAAATAAAACGCCATAGAAACCAATCCTAAAGAAATGATGTAACCTACGGAACCCAAATACATCAATGTTCTTCTTCCTACTTTATCAATAAGGTTGACTCCAACCAGAGTAAAAACCATATTAACAACACCAATTCCTATACTGCTGAGAAGTGCTGTTTTCTCACCCAATCCTGCTTCGCCAAAAATTCTTGGTGCATAATACAGAAACGCGTTGATCCCCGACATCTGATTAAAAAAAGCTACTAGAAAAGCCAACATCAGCGGAAAACGGTATTTTTTCATAAAGATATTTTCCTTTGGCGATTCTGCGTGGTCATCTTTCATCTGGGTGATCAAGGTGTCAGAATCCTGATCGGGACTTAGGATTTTCATCACTTTTTTCGCTTCTTCTATTCTAGATTGCGAAACCAGCCATCTCGGACTTTCCGGAATAGTAAACACACATAATGTATAGATTGCTGCGGGAATTGCCTGCACACCAAGCATCCATCTCCAGTCATTATCGCCGATACCGCTTAGTAAATAATTTGATAAAAATGCAATCAGAATTCCCAGAACAATATTGAACTGATACAGGGAAACCATTCTGCCACGATCTTTTGCAGGGGCAATCTCTGAAATATAGGCCGGTGCAGCAATCGTAGAAGCACCAACGCCCAAACCACCTATAAACCTGAAAAATGCAAACAGATAAGGATCATTGGAAAGCGCCGTTCCTATAGCAGAAAACGCATATAAGACACCAATGATCAAGAGCGTTTTTTTCCGTCCTAATGTATTGGTCGGGATTCCGCCGAAAATAGCGCCTATCACTGTACCCCACAATGCCATACCCATTACGACTGCTCCGTGAAATGCATCTGAGCTATTCCAGAGCGTCTGCAACTTTTTGTCTGCGCCGGAAATCACGACTACATCAAACCCGAAAAGAAATCCTGCCAAAGCTGCCGTGATAGACCACATAAGAATTTTATTCATCTGTTAAAATATTTATTTGTTTGTGGCTAATATATCCCCGGGCGGCAATCCGAAGGTCTAATTATGTAACTAAATATTTCGTCAAGGTTAACTATTTGTTAATTAATTACAATTAACTGAAAATCAATAATTTATTTAAAAATAATTTTATTAAAGTTTCATCAGGTTACAAAAATGTAACATTGTTTTATAAAAATGTTACGTATGTTTTGGTGTTTTTATGATTTAAGAGCAACTAATGTCATGAAAATTTTAACCAAAAAACGAATCAAGCTATATGGTTTTTAGCTCAGGAACTTTTAGGAATTATAAATCGTTCAGAAAGCTGTTTATTAGTTTAGATGAAGGTATGTTGTTGAGAAAGTATAATAAAAAAAGCAGCAGTTTGATTTACTGCTGCTCAATATTGTAAAAAATATTAGATGTGAGGATTGATTTTAAATATAAATTGAAGCTCCATATTTTATCACTTTAATGTTATATTCAAATATTTAATCATTTGATTTCGTAGTATTATCACTCCTTCCCCGCAGACTTTCTAAAGGCATTCGGGGATATACCAAACTTATTCTTGAAAACAGTAGAGAAATAATTCGGGGAAGAAAAACCGGTTTTGTATGCAATTTCCGAAATTGTCAGTTCAGGATTTTGAAGCATAGATTTGGCCTGTTCAAGACGGAAATTGTTGATATAATCGCTAACGTTTACATCAAACATTGCTTTAATCTTTCTATACAACTGAATTCTGGAAATATTGAGCAGGTCTGCAAGATTCTCTACTGAAAAATCGGCATTATCGATATTGGTTTTGATGAGATTGTTCAGATTGTTCACAAATTTCTGTTCTATATTTCCAAACGATTTGCTATCCAAAATTCTGCCAATATTATTTGTATAATAATAACGTAGCTTTTCACGGTTGTAAAGCAGCGTATGTAGTGATTGTATCAGAATCGGGTAACTGAAAGGTTTCGTGAGATAAAGGTCAACGCCGGATTTCAAGCCTTGAAGATAAGATTCTTTATTATCAAGAGCTGTCAGAAGAATGACCGGAATATGTGATGTACGAAGATCATTTTTAAGAATTTCACAGATTTCAAAACCATTTTTGTCTGGAAGATTAACGTCACAGACGATAATATCAGGAATTTCATTCAGTGCCCTATCAATTGCATCATTCCCATCAGAAACCGTCACCTTAAACTCATTCTGAAGCTTTTTGCTTAAAAAGAAGGACAAATCCAAATTATCCTCCACCAAAAGAAGCGAGTAGCGTTCGCCCTGAGATTCCTCATGTTGGATATTAATCTCGTCTTCCAATCCATTTAAAATAGCATCGTTTGTCAGGCTTTCGGCATCTGCGAGACTAGGTTCTTTTACCATTTGGTCTTCGTTGAAATGCTTGTTTCCCTTATAAAGACTGATGATAAACTCCGTTCCCTGAAAAGAGTTCACTTCTATCTTCCCAAGATGGAGCTCAATGAACTGTCTGCTAAGATGAAGCCCAATTCCTGAACTGTTTTTTCTATTGTTGGAGCCTTTGAAATACGCTTCAAAAACATTGCTGATTTCTTTTTCAGGGATTCCGATTCCATTATCTTTGAAGCTGATCACCGCCTGATTTCCTTTTTCCTGAATCGTGATTTCAATCTTTCCATTATCTGGTGTAAATTTGAAAGCATTGGACAAAAGATTGAAATAGACTTTATCCATCAGGTTTCTGTCGATGTAAAGCTCAAGATTTTTATTCTGTGAATGAATTTCGAATTTGATATTTCTTTTCTTAGCTTCATTTTCAAAATCACGAAAAATTGAGTAAGTAAAATCATAAATATTCGTCTTGGAAACTCTTAGGTTAAAAGTTTGATTTTCTATTTTTCTAAAATCCAACAAGTTATCCACCAATCGTAATAATCTGTTGGAATTTTTATTGATCAGCTCCAGCTCATAGGATGGTTTTGTACCTTTGGTTTTGCCAAAATCCATTAAAGACTCCAATGAACTGAGAATAAGCGTAATGGGTGTTTTAAATTCGTGAGATATTCCCGTAAAGAAATTAACCCTCGCTTCATTGCTGTCTTTCAACTCATTGGCAATGGTTTCAATCTGATTTCTTTGAATAGTAATTCTCTCGTTGGTAAGTGTAAGCTGCTTATTTTTTATCTTTATTGCATAAATAAGGTAAATCGAATAGGCAACCAGGCAAAACATCAACACTAACAATATAATAGACCATCGGAATAATTCTTTTTGCGAAGAATATAGCTCGACTTGTTTTTTAACCGCCTGTACCTGATTTTCTATAACGCCTTGCTGTTCAATAATTTTATCAAACTGATTGCGCATAATTTCCGCATTCATCCGGTCAATGATCGTTGTGCTGAGTTTAATGCGTTTCGGAACAGCAACACCATTATAAATCTTAATCGCCGTCTCGATCGCTTCTGCTCCACCAGTCGGATACAATAAAGTGGCATTCAGTTTTCCATCCAAAACCATCTGGATTCCGCCGTCTTTTGTATTCAGGCCGTCAACGCCGATAAATTTGATTTGATTTTCCAAACCTGTATTTCGTGCAACCTGCCATGCATTGGTGGCAAGCTCATCATTAAAGGCAAAAACATACAGACTTTGATTTCCTAAGGAATCCAATGATTTCCTGAAAGCATCAGCCGGAAGACCTTTAAATGTTTTTATCAGATCTGTGTTGGGGCTATTTCTGATGATTTCCTGAAAGCCAAGACTTCTTTCTATGGTTGGGGAAGATTGGTCATCACCTCTTATTTCGATTACTTTTTTATAATTTTTGGAATCTGAAAGAATGTAATTGGCCGCTTCTTTCCCAATCTCCACGTTGTCTGCACCGATATAAGTCGTATATTTTTCTGAATTGATCTTTCTGTCGAGCAAAATAACCGGAATATTTTTAGTAGCTGCTTTTTCCACTACCGAAACCAGGGATTGCGGATCAATGGGTGAAATGATAATCACATCCACCTTACCATCAATCATTTTTTGGATATCCTGAACCTGCTTGCTGACAGAACTTTCTGCTTTCTGTATATTCAACTCTACTTCGGAATGAAGCGATGCCTGTATCTCCATAGAGTGGTTCATTGCCAATCTCCAGGGATGATTGCCCAATCCCTGCGAAAACCCGATAGTAATTTTATCTGAAGCTTTCTGCGGTTTTTTACAAGAAAAAAAAACAAGGAAAAACAGAAGGAATAATATCCTGTAGGCTTTAAGAAAACTGAAAAATTTTAATAATTTTATTGGTAACATATTAACACAATATTAATGAAGATGTTGCAGACAGGCAATTTTTAATGATAGTATTTTGTATTAAATCTGCTCTATTCATTATATGTAATAAAAGACTAATAAGATCAATTGAAGACTGGCTATACCAAGATTGCCTTTGTAAAATGCTTAAAGTTAAATTGTACTAAAATTAGTCTACAAAAAAAATTACTTGATAAAAATGAGCTTTACAATTTTTGTTTTAGTTGGCTTAAATGAAGCACGTATTTGAAGATACAGTTATCTTCCTCATAAATAATTTTTTATTGAATTTCTTTTAGACTAATTTCTCTAAAGTCTTTAAAAAAAATTTCAAAATTAAACGTGTAAATAAAATGACTTTATATTACAATTTACTGGTCTAATACTACTTTATCTTTTTAAAGATATCAGACATCGCTTCTTTGTCAATACTTTCCATATCTATTAATTTCAGGGATTTTACCATTTTCAAGGTTGATGATTTATACTTCAAAAAATGTGGCGTTTGCAAATGAAACTGATATGCTTCTTTGTCCGCATAGATTTCTACAATTCTTATCTGAGTTGGATTTTCCTTTTGATACATCGGAAAAATTGCAATCACACCTTTCTCCAGCTTTACTGATGCTGAAGCTTCTTCTTTCAGAATAGAATTATATTCTTCTAAAAATTCAGGGATAATTTCAATTTCGGAAATCCGAATCATCATGTCGTTTTCAATAATCGGAACAAGCGGTTTTCCAATGATTTTTCGAGCTGTATTTGCCTGAGTTTTATTAACGGTTTCTTGAACCAAATCAGCCAATTGAGCTAATTGATTTTCAGTAATTCCTGTGTTTTTTCCCATATTGATATGCGATTGCAACTGTCCTTCTACTCCATCCAAAGAAGCAAGAGCAGAAATCGTCACGATTTCTCTTTGCTTATAAGTCAGCACATCGCTCACAAAAATATCGGCAAAAAGATGTTCTTTTAAAAAAGCGTCAACCCGTGGAGCAAACTCACCAAAACCTGGTGCTGGTTTGGTTTGTGGCATTTTTGTAAGTTCTTCAAGGGTTTTTCTGCCTTGTTCATATTTGTCTTCAACATTATTTTCGACAATGATTTTCTTTCCTTCGATATCATTAATACCTTTTGATTTTCTTTCGTCTAAAACTGATTTAAAAGTATTAATAGCATTCAGACTTCTCGGAAAACCACAGTACGCATACAATTGAACCAAGACTTCTTTAATTTCATTAATCGTCAAACCAGAATCCAATCCGGCATTCAACTGAAGTTTTAGACTTCCAAGATTTCCAGTTGTCGTGAGTGAAGAAATCTTTACCAAACTTTGTTCTTTAGCATTCAAATTTTGATTGGTTTTATTTTCTTGTGCATTCATTTTTGTTATACTTAATGTGAGAATAAAAAGAATTATCCATTGTAGAAACTTGTTTTTGCTCATCATTGAAAATTATTTTTTGTTGGCTTCAGCAAATTCTTCATCGGAAACAGCTTCCAGCCAAACATTTTGATTGGTCTGCGGATTTCCATTCGTTGCTAAATGCGAAAACCAGTTGTCAGCATTGGCACCGTGCCAATGCTCAACATTCGGAGCAATTTCTACGATATCTCCGGGTTTTAAACGACGTGCGGGTTTTCCTCTTTCCTGATATAAACCTTCGCCACCTACAACAATCAAAAGCTGTCCGCCTGTGTGGCTGTGCCAATTGTTACGACAACCCGGTTCAAATGTGACATTAGAAAGAGGAACATTTAAATCTTTATTGCTTGTAAGTGGCGCCAAATAGGACTTGCCAATAAAATACTGCGCATAAGCCGTGTTTTCTTCACCTGTCGGAAAATCACTTATTTTAGGAATATCTGTACTCATTTCGTTTGATTTTATTTTGTTTGAATTTACTTTATTTTGTGCGATTACAGTTGGACTAAACGCTAAAAGAATGATGATTAAATATTTCATTGTTTTACATTTAATTTATGCAATTGTTTTGATGATTTTTGCAGGAACTCCTCCCACCACAACATTGTCCGGAACATCTTTAGAAACGACCGCTCCGGCTGCAACTACAGCATTTTCTCCAATCGTAACTCCCGGTAAAATGGTTGCATTGGCTCCAATCCAAGCATTTTTCTTGATTAAAATGGATTTTCCAATTAATCCTTTTCTATGTTGAGGTTCTAAAGGATGATTTTCCGTTATCAGGTTTACTTTCGGGCCGATTAAAACATCGTCTTCAATGGTAAGTCCTCCTAGAGTCAGAAAAGTACAGTCGAAATTGATGAATACATTTTTACCAATATTGAGATTCTTTCCATAATTGATGTAAATAGGTGTAAACACCACTACATTCTCCAATTCTTTGCCGATAATTTGACTTAATATTTTTAAAATCTCATCCGGTTCTGTAGAATTATTTAATTCAATCAATTGTTTCTTAACCTTATAAGAAGCTTCCAGCAATTTGTGAATTTCCGGATCGCCGGGCATTATTGTTTCACCATTTTTTAGTCTGGTAAAGATATCTTCGTTAAAACTCATTATTAAATATTTAAAGAAATAAAAAGGATGAATCCGCTTTTTAAAAAAGCAGATTCAGCTATTGCAATGTTCAATTATTTTAAATTGGTTCTGAAGAAATTATCCAGTTTTTCAAAAGGAATCACATCTACCTTGTCGTATAAGTCAACGTGAACCGCATTCGGAATAATCACCAATTCTTTCGGTTCCGCAGCCATTTTGTAAATGTCTTCTGAAAAATACCTTGAATGTGCATTTTCACCAGCAATTAAAAGAATAGGTCTCGGTGAAATTTCTTTGATGTAACTTAAAATGGGCATATTCATAAATGAAAGTGCGCTGGTCAATCTCCAACCTTTTGTTGAATTTACTGAACGCTCGTGAAAACCTCTTGGAGTTTTGTAATAATTAAAATAATCTTTTACAAATTGAGGCTCACTGCCAGTTAATTTTTCCGGAAGATGAGAAGATGGATATGCTTGTTCCCCGGTTTCTACATCTTTCCATCTTTGCAGATTCAGGTCTACGAGTGTTTTTGTTCGTTGCTCAAGTGTAACTACATCATTATATCCTTTAGAAATCACTCTTGTCATATCATACATACTCGTGGTCGCAACGGCTTTTATTCGCTTATCGATTGCAGTAGCATTCAGTGCCATTCCTCCAAATCCGCAAATTCCGATGATCCCGATCTTATTTCTGTCTACATTTTTCTGAAGTCCCAGGAAATCAACAGCTGCACTGAAATCTTCGGTATTGATGTCGGGTGAAGCTATATTTCTTGGTTCGCCACCACTTTCGCCTGTGTAAGAAGGGTCAAAAGCGATAACAGCAAAACCTCTTTCCGCCATTTGATTGGCATACAAACCTGAAGACTGCTCCTTCACCGCACCAAACGGTCCACTGATTGCCAACGCCGCCAGTTTTTCGTTTTCTGCATTTTTTGGAAGATATAAATCTCCGGAAAGTATGATTCCGTAACGGTTTTTAAAGGTAACTGCTTTTCGGGTAACTTTATCACTGAGTTGGAAAGTATAATGTTCGTTTTGTTCTGTTGCATTCATTTTTCCTGGATTTGATTTTTTATTCTGCGCAAATGCCTGTCCCATGAAAAGAAAGGACAGAGCCATCACTGTTGTTATTATTTTCATATCTGAATTTTGTTTTAAAAATTACTGATACAAAATTAGAAACAGCGTAGTTCTGACAGTTAATGATAATCAAACCAAAAATTAAGAAAATCAAACCTCAGTCAAACGAAATGCTTTTGGATTGGTTCCGGTTTGTTTTTTAAAGAAATTATTAAAATATGTCGGATAATCGAATCCCAATGCGAAAGCTATTTCTGAGATATTCCAGTCGGTGTGCTGCAGCAATGCTTTAGCTTCTGTGAGAATTCGTTCCGTAATATGAGTCGTTGTGGATTTTCCTGTAACTTCTTTCACAGCTCGATTGAGATAATTAACGTGAACATTCAAATTTTTTGCAAAATCCTGAGCTGATTTCAATTGCAGAGATTGGTCTGTAGTTTCGATGGGAAATTGTCTTTCCAACAGTTCCAGAAAAACGGACGATAATCTTGATGCTGCATTTTTGTTCTGGTCAAAATCTTCTGCAGGTTCTAATTTCAAAGATTCGTGGATAATTAAACTGATGTAATTGCGAATCAGCTCATCCTTGTAGACATAATCGCTTTTCTGCTCAGCAATCATTTTTTGAAAAATCGTATTGAGAAAGAGTCTCTGTTCTTCGGTAATTTTCAGAACGGGAGTTCCGCCAATTTTAAAGAAAGAAGATTGCTGGAGGCTTTCGGAACGTTCAGAATTCTTGAAAAATTCCTCAGAAAAAAGAATGGTATAGCCTTTATAAGTTGTTGAAATGGTTTCCCAGGAATACGGAATATGCGGATTTCCAAAAAAAAGCACCGTTCCTTCCTGCTCGAAACTTTTATCAGAATAATGAATTTTACTTTTCCCTGTCGTAAGGCAGATTTTATAAAATTCTTTTCTGCTGTAGACACGGGTTTCACTTCCATCCTGTTCAATCTGGAATGCACGGAAGCCTTTTAGTTTTAATTCAGTATTAAACTCCGAAACAACTCTTTTTAGCTTTTCTTTCATTTTTCAAAGTTAAGAAAATCAAACTAATCAGCTCTAAAATCATTACAGAAGTAAAACGTCAATAGAATTCTCTGTCGAAACAAAAAATTCTATCGCTTTAAAAAATCTTGAAAAGACTTAATACTTTACAATTTTGTATTATGAAATTGTTCTCGATTCAATCATTACGAAATACCCGATTCTTTCTTTAATCAGCCATTTCCCATTTTGGAAATTTTACAAATGTTTCACGCAGGAAATAAAACAATTCCTAGTCTAATTGCCAATGGCGAAGTGGTATGTGCAAGTGCTGTTTCAAGTGGACCTCTATTACTTTCCGAAAAAGAAAATCTTCCGAAAGAATTAACTGAAAACGAAATTTTTGAAATTATCAAAGCATTTGGTGATACCAGTAAGAAATTTTTCCCACGCGATCCGGAGACAAAATAAATGGTATCAATACCATTCATACTTTCTGCAAGCGTATCAGCATTGCTGAGCAGATCAATATAAACGTGCTCAATATGATCTGTATTATTTGCTGAATTTGGATCTCTTGAGCCTGCTAAAACTGATGCTGACGAGCTAATTTATTAACCAAGAGAGATCCTACTCGATCATTTGCGCCAATGACCAATACTTTCATAAGTTTAATTTTTAAATAATCTGTTAACGGGATATGCTCGGTGCCTGCCCATGAAATTGTTTATATACAAATTTATGTATTCTGTAAAGAGCACACTATCCTTTTTAGTTCAAATAAATTTACTAATTAGTCCACATCATATAATATATTGGAGAAAAGTGAATTACAATATTCCAGCTCTTTTCTCAGCTAATATTTTGGTCACCAACCAATATGTTATCAATCGTTAAGATATAAAATAATTATTCTAGCAAATCAAACTGATTTATAAGAGCCAATCTTCCGGAAATGTGTTTGAATAGCATCTTTTAAGTTTATACGTAAAGATAATATCTATATACTCCTTATTTTCAACCACATAACTCTAAGACATTTTCTATATCAGTAAAAAAAGAGTTTGGATAGCCCCAAATTTTATTTTGAACGACAGCTGTTCCATTCTTCACGATAATATTGAGTTCAATTTCAATTCTTAAAAACTTACAAATACCCTCTCAAAAATGAGAGGATATTGGCATTCTATTAGAGCATGATTTTAGTTCGGCTTGGAACTATGATTGTATATCAGTATCATTGATAATTAATCCCCATTTATTTTTCATATAATCATTTAGCGGTGTACTCCAAAAATAAGGAGGCGAGCAATACTCACTTATTTCTGGAAAGATCGTCTGAATCCGTTCTTCATAAATAGGATTTTCTTCAAATTTTTCTGATATCCCAAAATATTTTTCATTGATAAAACGTGTAAGCTCATCATCATTATGCAACCCTTTGTTCTTTAATTGATCCAGCTTTTTAAAAAATTCAATTACAACCTCTTTATATTGCTCATCATCAATAGTTGAAAGGGATTCAAAATTCAAATAGGTATCTATAATATGATTTACTTCTGTTATCTTACTGGTTTCCATAATGGTGCTGTAGCTTGTATTTGGGTTCTAAATTGTTGTAACATTATTCTTCCGACTGGTGTTATATTTGCATGATTGATCTTATCTACATTGATACCTAAGCCGGATCTGTACACATCTGTGGCTTTTATTCTAAATAGAGTTGTCTTAGGAGTAGCAAATTCTACAACCGGAACAACATTGCCATATCCTGGTGTTACTGACATTCCCATTCCTGAACTGCCATAAACATAATCCGTATCAGCTTTTATTTCACCAAAGATATTATTAGACATATCCTTATTTCTTATTCCTAAAGTGTTAAGAGAGTTACCCAATTCAGGAAGTCCTCCAACACTTCTCATATTTCTGTACAAATATAAGTTATTTAAGTCTTCAGGTTCGTCTGCCGGAGTATCAACCGCAGCATCTCCATGCAGTGTCCAGATTGCTACAGCTGAAGCAAGGATCGTTAATAATGAAAGTCCTGCTCCGGTTCCGGCTATAGTACCCGTACCTGTTCCGACTCCCGTATTTCCCCAGCCTACAGTAAGTGGAATTGCTGTTCCTAAAGATGAGCCCTGCGTAACGTATTTTGCCTCTCCATTAAAACCCAGATAGGTATGTCCCGTATTCTGCTCAGAACTGTTGGTAATGACAACATTATCTACAACGCTTCCGTCAGGGCGGAAATCTGTGAAACCTCGTTTTGTATATTCTTCATCTCCCTGCTGCATTCCAGGCAAAAAGACCCATGCTCCATTTCTATAGCCCCAGCCAGCCCCTTCTCTTCCGTCCGGATCAATAAAATTTACCGGATTATCAAAGGCATAATTGTAAGGGTTCAGCCTTGTCATTTTTTCAGCCAACGGATCCAGGACTCCCCATCTTCCAATCTCTGGCATGTACATTCTTGCTCCGTAGTCGTACATTCCGGATTCTTCCTGAAGTTCCTTGCCGTTATATTTGTATTGATATGAAGGATTTCCAACACCATCATTGTAACCACGGTGCTTTAATCCAAAAGGATAATAGTTGTTTTCTTCAATAACCTCTACTCCGCCTGTCCCATTGCTTGTATAGCTAAGCCTTACATTTCCTAAATGATCTGAATAATTGTAAACATATTTATTATTTTCGAAATTATAATATCCTTCAGCGGTAGGAATGAATTTTAAAACCGGAGGGAATATTTGTGTTGTATTCCCCTGCACTTCATACTGAAAACCATCCAGATAATCCGTCACTGTAGAGGACTCCGTAGTATTTTTACCTACTCCGTAAATATATTTTTTATTCAGCTTTACACCATCCGATCTATAAAGATACTGAGTTGTAACATTTTTTATAAGGTCTCCCAAAAACAAATCCTTTACAACGTAGGTCTGATCGAAAGTAAACTTATCTGCCAGATCGAGATGGTTGTAATTGATATCCACAATCCCTCTATCTTTCTGATCTGTCATATTTCCATTGAGATCGTATCCAATAGTATTTCCGGAACTGTCAGGATATCCGCTGTAATTACCAGAATTATCTTTGACAGAAATCAGCCTATTGCCCGTATAAGTGTACGTTAAATTATCTATAAGAAGCGGTTGATTATTGTATGATTTCTGATATCTGCCTAAACTTCTGATATTACCTCCAATATCATAGTCTGCCCATTCATTATAAAAATTATTTTCAATGACTGTAGCACCCGGAGTTGTAAAACGGCCAAATGCGAATCTGTTTAAAGTATCATAAGAAAAATCATATCTTCTTAAAACATTGTCACTTTGTGTTTTCCAGTCGATCTCAGAAATATTTCCGTTAAAGATTGCGTATGCTTCAGTATTTTCAGGATTCTGATATTTAATGGAATAACCAAATAATTTCCCATTTACAAGATTATCTGGGTCATTTATTTTTGTCATCCAGCCCCTGATATTATATTGATAATCTATTGTCTGAAGGGGATTAGAAAAACCTGCCCCTCCAACTTTTTTGCCTGACAGCTGGGAAATTTCGTTGTATGTATTTTGAGTCAGTATCTCTTCTGTATTATTATCTACCTTATGTTTATGTACAAGTAATCTGTTTTGCGAATCATATTCAAATGTTTCTTTTATAATCCTCTCCGTATCAGTATTCAGCCTTTTGTGTTTCACAATAGTTTGTTTTACTGCTCCTGAAAAGTCAAGTACAGATTCTGTAGAAGTATAGCCTCCTAAATGGTTGATAGAATAGGTTCCGATTTCCCTGCCTTTCACATCATAATAAGAATAATTCCTAGTCCAGTTATCGTTCTCAATATTTTTTATCAGTGTTAATAAACCAAGCCCTTTGGTATTATTAACATCAGTAATATTATCCGTAACCGCATTTGCTGGATGTGCCGGATTAAAACTATACGGCGGATAAGTATCGTAATAATTTACGCTGAGCAATTTAAAATTAACAGTTGGATAGGTAGTATTACCCGGATAATAGACCTCCATTCCTGCACTATTAAATCCTATAGAAGCCTGTCTTAATGTATTGTTGTTGGTGAAGGTATTGATTGTACTTTGTTCAAAAATTCTGCCCTGGCTTCCATAAGCCTGTGAACTTGTATAAATTCCTTTATAAACTATTCTGCTGAATTGGTCATATTTTGTAAACATCCATTGTTTAGCAGCTCCAAGATTCGCATCCTGAGCCAATACTAATCTGTTTTGTTTATCATACACCATATACTGCCACCCTTTTCCGGGGAGCTTTTTTTCCACAAGCCTGTTTACTCCATCATAATGGTATTGATAGCAAAGATCATTTAGAATAAATTCCGGAACTTCGACGTTGCTTCCCGTTCCATATGCATTAAAAAAATCCATAACCGCTTTGGGCGGAATAATATAAGCCAACTGATTAAATTCGTTATAAACGTAATAAGTATCTGCATTTTCATCATCCTGTGATATCTTACGAAGCAGTATTATGTTTCCGTATCCATTTGTAAATTGTACCGCTTTGTTTCCGTCCTCATCAGTTACTATACTTTTATATAACTGATTTACCGCATACTCATTTTCCCAGACAACCTTTGAGTAGGTGGTATTGTCTGTTACGGTTGTGGTTGTAACGAATCTGGCCACATGATCGTCCAGAATATTAGCCTGATATTTAAAATTAACAGGATGGTTTTGCCAGGCCAGCCCCGGCTGCACATTTGATAAGACCCTTTCTATTGGAGAAGCTTCAATATTTTTATGAGTAAATGGAAAATTATCTCCATAATAATTTGTAGCATTCGAGTTAACGCCTGACTGAATAGCTCCATTAAGAGTATTCATTGGTGAAGGGAGCCATGAATCTACTTGTCTGCCAAATTCATCATAGCTAATTGGTGTCACCAAATCTTTACCTTGTGGAGTTGCTTTTACATTAATCAGCTGCTTGGGTCTTCCAAATTTATCAAAGTATTGAACTGTTTCAGAAACTTTAGGATCACCAGATGCAGGATAATCAAGATAGTTTTTAGTATAAATATAATTTTCGTTGCTGCTGGGTACAGTTTGTATTTGTGCATACAATGTACTTACCAAAAACAGCATACATAATAAAATCAGAGTTTTTTTCATGGTTAATTAGTTTACGGGAAAGTATAGCTCATAATTATAGGAAGTATTGTTGGGGGTAGAAACTCCCAAATGTCTTCTTATTATAATCTCCCCATTGGTTTTAATTGTATAATACACCTGTCCGTTGTAAGATGAATAATCTGATGTTGGCCTGCAGTTTCCTACAATGTCAGCCACTTTTACACCTGTTGTCGTCCAAGGTAAATTGACTGAGTTTGATCCGGAGGAAAACCCAAAACTTACTTTATACATTGCATTAGTAGTAACAGAAGCGCTTCCTCCTCCCGAAATCCCTATAGATGTATTGAATGAAAGACTGCAAGATATTGTAGAGTTACATAAACCATTGGCATTGGCATAATACTGACCATTAGCAGCAATATCATTAAGGGCTGTCTGATCTGCCAGTGTCTGACTTATAGTGGAGGAGTACTTTCCTGCAGGCACAGTATAAACAATAGGTACGGGAGTTGCTCCTGACTGGCTACAATTATTTTTTGTAAATGACTGACTTTTGGAAGTATTATAATAGTAAACCGTAGGTACATATCCATATTTATACTCTTTTACAGTTTTTCCTGCTCTGTCTGTTATTTTCTGAAGCCTCAATGCATTATCATAAATATAACTCTCTCTTGTACCAGCCGGCATTGTAATACTTCTAAGCCCTATCAGTGGATCATGAGTATAGGTTGTTACCTGATATGCTGCAAAAGCAGAATTACCCCTGAAATTATCTAAAGTACTTAATAATGTAGTCTCATCATTGTTTGGCAAAGCTGCTGCATCGTTATTTGAAGCATTCACAATACTGCTAATAAGGGAGGAATCAATATCTGAGAATTTAGCTCCATCTATCTTAGCGATGGGTTTTGTCTGATTATACCCCCAGATAACAGTGGTCGGCACACCTTCCCTGTTTGTAAATTGCTGTAAATTTCCTTTGCTGTCAAACTTATCGTATGTCATTTGTACAACTGGTGAATTAATCAGGATATTGGTAGAAAGATCGGCATAAGGCAAGGGGAATCCAGCTGTTTTCAAATCAGCATCAGCCTGACTTGATGGAAAATTTTTATATACTGTTGATATGACCTTTCCCTGGTCCGTATCATTTTTTTTCTTGATTGAACTTTGAAGTTGTGAATTGGCAACAATATTTAAATTAATCAAGTATTGCATTCCCTGTGTCAAAGGATAGGCAAAAGAGTTTTCTGTAATGCTTCCATCAAAATGAGTTATCTTCTCTTTTGTTGGGAGAAAAAAGGGTTCCTGATAATTGTACGATATTGGTACACCATTATTTAAAACCGGGTTGGCTCCAAAATATTCCTTTGTGACCTGTTCTTCATTAAAGTTACTGATACTTAAATAATTATTCCGGTTAATCTTTTTATATAATACAAGATTTTCTGGAGTATTATCAATAATCAGACTCCAGGAAGGTTTAAAAATATATGAGTTAGAAAAGTATACATTAAAATCTGTACTAACATCCTTCCCGATTTTGTAAATATAGGTTTCTGTTTGCATTGGAAAAGCTGCTCCTTCACCGTAAACTTCTTTGCTAATCAACTTTGCTCTTAAATGGCTGCGGTTTTTGAAATAATTTTCATTCGCCACAAGCCTACTTCCATAAACACCACCCGTATGATCTTCTGTGTGAGGATAAATATTAGGATAATTACTAAATCCCGTAAAAGAAAACACCTGCTTTCCTTTTCCGGTTTCTTCTTCGGTCACTTTTTCATATATCACAAAACTTCCGTCATCAGTTTCAGGCATATTCTGCTGTGACAAATACACCGCCGGATAAGAAGCAACACCGGAATCGCTGACACTGTTGTACCATCCCCCAATTCTGTTAGTAGTCATAGAAGGCATACTTCCTATAGTCCCCGAAGAAGCGCCACTATCGTTCAGATATTTATACTTAATCGTTCTGGCCGTATAGTCATCAAGTATCTTTTGTTCTTTGACTCTGACTCCACCACCCAGTTGTTCCTGGCCATTCAAAAGAAATCTATTTAGCTCATATGCAAATTGGAAATACCCTCCTGTAGGAGTTGTAATCTGGTTCAGCATTCCTATAGACGCTTGATTATCCGGAGTCATGTCTATATCACCATATAAAAAAGTGGTTCCATTAAGTGGAAGATTATCAAATTTGAACTTCTGATTTATGATTTGATAATATGTTTTAGGAAAATTTCCGGCCGATTGCTGTTTAAAATTACCGAAAAGATCTCTATAATTTTTGGTAGCTTCCGAAGTTCCTTTTGAAGGCATTGGAAGGGGATTATAATCAAGTTTATAATTGTAGAGAAAAGTATCATCTTTATCATAAAATGCAACATCGTCTAATCTTAATCTTAAATCCAGGTCACTTGAAACTTGCGTATTTTTGAAATAACCATAGTTTAGTTTCACCTTTTTAACAATCTGCCCGTTAACATCATAAACAATAACCTGGGAAAGTGCCCGTTTAGGATTTACGTTATTATTATCATCAAAAGCATCGGATCTGGTAAAATCATAGAAAAATTTCACCTTACCTTCACTCCAGTTAATTTCTTCTACATAATGATATACAGTATTTTGAGCATATTTATTGCTGGTATAATCTACGGGTGAAATACCACCTCCCGGATAATTGATAATACTGCCCCCATTTCCATAATTAATAATATATGAACTTAAAATTACTTTACCTTTATCAAGATCCTTAAGCTTAGTCTGAGATTGCTGGAACTCTTTATAGGTAAAAGTTACTTTTTTATTGGAAGTAACATCCAGTATAGAATCGAGATTCCACGTATTAATATCAATATTATAGTTATTTTTTAAGATAAGCTTGCATATTGACATTTCACTTTTGGGATATTCAGGTGATGAATCTGTAAAACTACTGAAAGGAAACTCAGTTGTGGAACTGATATTGACATCGTTTGTTTTAAATGAATATACATTTCCATATGCATTGATTACCTGAAACTGATCATAATCTTTAGCATTGTTTCTTAACAATGAATAATTATTCTGTGTAGCATAATTATCAAGATTGCCCAATTTCATACTACACTCCGTAGGAAAAACAGTATTCCATCCCATCCATCCTTTATTGGGAACATTACTAATGTCAAATTTATCATACTTGTTGACATAAATTTTGTTGCCAAACCCATCTAATTCATGGCCTCTGTAACCGTACGTACTAAATCTTGTATCCCAATTGCCGTCCTGATTTGTTTTTTTATTTAAATAAAATTTGGAATTTAATCCAGGTGCGACTGCAAAAAAAGTGTCTGCCGCCATATCTGTATATTGCTCGTAATTTGAAGATGCGGCAGTAATTTTGGAGTCCGGCATAAATTCAACATCACTATCATTAACCAGTCGTCCTTTTTTACTTACATACTGCCCCCAATCTGAGGATGCATCATACACTGTTATCCATGTTAGCGAAGATTCATCCCATTCTGCACGGGGATAATTACTTGAATTCTGGTTGACTCTATATTTATTATCATCAATATCATTAACAAACTTTGTCACATTACCTCCGGCTATTAAAACCCAATCTAATCCAACATTCGTGCTTTCCTGAGTTACTTTTACCCCGTTTGATGAGTATTTTAACATTACCGGAACGCTAATATTTCCTTCTTTAACTTCAAAAATAGGAATTGAATATTCTGCCCTGCCGGTTGCATAATTAATCGGAATGAGTTCAGATTTAATTAATTGTGAAACTTCAGGAGTTGTAACAGTAAAAGCTTTAGCTAAGTAATCATCTTTATTGGTTGAATTATTCGTAGTAGTGGTTGTTTTCGCCAGAACTTTAATGGTATCTGATTCTTTTTTTGTCTTCTCCTTTTGTCCGTAAGTAAAACAGAAAGATAGAATTAAAAATATAAAAAAGTGTTTTTTCATGGTTATTTCTTAATCAGTTTTGAATTCGCTGTTTTATTCGTATCTGTTTTTATCGTCACCAGATATGCTCCCTGGACCAGAGCCTGTGTATTGATTTTAGTTACTCTGCTTTTAGTTTTTACGCTCTGAAGCTGTCTTCCACTCATATCATACAACAGAATATCGGCATCTTTAAAATCAAAACCGATTTCTACGTAAGCATAATCTGAAACAGGGTTGGGATAGATTTTGATGTCATATTTCTCAATCAGCTGATCAACTTGCTTGTCTCCCAGCTTCACGATCTTCCAATTCTCTTTCCCCAACTCTTCTGCACTGGTTCCGGCAAGAATAAAGGATCCGTCTCTGTTGAGTTTCAAATCGAAAAGTCTCTCTTCTTTCTTTCTGGATTCTCCTTTGACATGTTTTCTCCACTGCTCATTGCCATTATGATCCAAGTATAGCATCCAGAAGGTTTCATCATCAGTCTGTATTCTTCCTTCTGTCTGAGTATATCCGCCTAATAGAATTCCTTTAGAAGACTTGTCATCTGCCGAGTGAAGTACACTCATACTCATTAGGATATCTCTGTTCTTAAAATTGTAGGATTTCTGCCACTGTTCATCACCTCTTTCATTTAAAGAAACCAGCCAAAGGTCTGTTCCTTCTTCAATACCTACGGTTTTGTTTCCTGACCTTTCTGATCTGGATTCACCACCGATGATAAAGCCATTTGAAGCCAAAGCTAAAGTTCTGATATGATCATCTCCTTTGCCTCCAAAGTTTTTCTCCCATTCTACTTTTCCGTTCTTGTCTAGCTTGACAATCCAGTAGTCGCCTTCACCGAAGTTGTCGCTTTGTTTTGAGGTTGCAGATAGCGGGCTCTGAGTTGCAGGTTTATCAGTCGAAGTAATAGTGTTGATCGTTGGTTGCTGATTATTCGTTTTAACGGATGAACTTCTTGAGTAGATTCCCAGTAAAGCTCCTCCATCTTTCGTTGGAATCATCTTTTCCACTTCATCTAAGCCTTTCCCGCCTAAGATTAATTGGGATAATTCTTTTCCATTTTTATCGATTCTGGTAACCCATACATCTTTGGAACCATAACCTTTTGAAGAATTCTGTACATTTCCGGCAATAACGAATCCCAAATCTGTAGTTTGAATAACCGCTCTTGCTTCTTCGTCTGAAGAACTACCCAAGGTTTTTTGCCATAATTCATCACCGAATTCATTGATTCTGATCAGCCAGATATCTGATCCTCCTTTAGAATTGTCTTTTTTATCGAACCCTTTTCCTGAAAAAGAGGTTCCAGCTACTAGAAATCCGCCATCTTGTGTGGTAACTGTTGCAGACAGATAATCATGGTTGGATCCTGAGAAGTATTTTTCCCAGACTTCCTCTCCTTGCTGATTCAGTTTCACCAGGTGAAAATCGTAACCATTGTTTTGTTTATTTCCGGATGTTTTCTGCTTATTGCTTTGAATAGAGCTTCCGGTAACCAAATATTGCTGATCAATTGTTGTGGTGACCTGACTCAGGAAATCCTGGGTAGAGGATTTGATGTCTTTCTGCCATACCACTTCCTGAGCAGATATACTTAAGCCTGTGTACAATACACATACATTCATGAAGAGTTTCCGCATTAGTTTTTTTTTGTACTCGAAAAGTATTACAATATCGAAACTAGTAGGGAAACAAAGTGTTATTTATTCTTTAAGAAAACATTAACACTAAAATCACTGTATTAACTATCCTTCTAGAAAAGCAAAATACTGGAATGTAAAATACTACATTTATGTTTTTTTTAATTGAATTTTTTATTTTGTAATCAAGTATTTTCGGGGAGAAAAATGTATTAGGTTCCACCCGCCGAGAACAAAAACAAAATGGAAACTTACCTGACAAAGGCAGGCGTGAAACACAAGATCATTACCATAAAAGATTGCGGACACGACATGATTACACAAGGTAAGATGAATGGTGCAGAAGAAAACGGGCTCCTATACCTATTGGCAATGGCAGAAATAGCCGGAGGAATTTGTCAATTCAATTTTTGAATTCATAAACAAATAAAAATTGCAGCAGGAAAACTGTTTAATCAGATCAGAAATTTCGAAGTAAATACAGCATCTCAAATATAGATAATACAACCTAATCTCATAACAGTTTACGGTTGTTGCACTATAATGTACCGGAAGCTTCACTGACTTTTAGTTCTATAAAATCTAAAAACTCAAATCCTGATTTGTAAAACCTTTAAAATTTAGAATTTGATTTCGTTAGAATCAAAAATATAATTATCTTTAATACAGTTTATTACAGCTAAATTCATCATATAACCTATTTGTCCACGAAAATTTCAATAAACGGATAAACAATAGCTTAAAATAAGTTCTAAGTTTTGTATCATTACACATACAAAATATGAGAAAAGTGAATTATAAACTAAGAGAATTTCTAAAAACTCTTAGAGATGCTTGCCATGCTTACATAGTTGCTTTTCACCATCGCTGTTTTTCAACTCGCAATTAAAAACCTATATTTTATGAGTGATATACCAACTTCTTCTTCTTTTAATTGTGCCGATGACGAAGCGCATCATTACGATCATTTCCTTGGCCCTCTTTTCTTTGAACCCTGGGGCATAGAGGTTGCAGGACGCATTGATTCAGCGACAGTTTCTGTTGCATTAGAGATAGCTGCGGGAACAGGTAGAGTTACGCGGCATATCAGAAAGAAAATCATGCCCTCGGCAAAGCTCATCGCCTCGGATATTAACGCTGATATGTTAGCCGAAGCAAAAAGAAAATTGGCCCATCTTGATATTGGATGGCAAGTGATAGATGCACAAGATCTTCCATTCGACGATAATAGTATTGACTTAGTGGTATGTTGCTTTGGATATATGTTTGTTCCGGATAAGCACAAAGCATTTAGTGAAGCCTATCGTGTTTTAAAGCCAGGCGGGACCTTCATCTTTACTACGTGGGATAAACTGGAATATAATATGGTATCTTATGTCTCAAGATTGGTAGCAGAAAAATACCTGAAAGATCCTTTGCCTGAATCATACAATCTTGCTGTGTCTATGAGTGATAAAGCCGTCATAAGATGCCAGTTAGAAAATGTGGGATTTTCAAAAATACTCAATGAAACTATAGAGCAGTTTTCGATTTGCACAACCGCAAAAGAAACTGCGGCAGGCCTCGTTGAAGGAGGGTTTGTTTTTAAAGAGATCAGACAGCATTATCCAGAATGGATGGATGAGATAAAAATAGAGCTTGAAAAAAAACTTTCAGAAAAATACGGCGCCGAACCAATGATTGCACCCATGAGCGCAGTAATCAACCAGGCATGGAAATAATAAGCAGCAGCCTTAGGTTATTCATTCTGATTTGGATATCTTATCTTATATGCGTTGGAATTGAGATGTTTTATAGAATAAAGAGAATGAATATTGCCGATTTAACATCTATTTTCCACTTATTTCTGACCTTTTTTATTTTTAAAATCTGTGACAGTCTTTCCATCGTAACGACTCACACCACTTCCAGAGCCCAACCAAATACTTCCATCGTTAGCTTCCAATATCCCCAAAAAAGCCATTCTTCCTCCTGACTTAATTTCTGTTAAGGTAGGGACTTTATTGTACAAGGACTTTGCATCGTAACGTGAAAGTGCCCAGGTTTGTGGATTTACTTCACCCGTAGTCCAGATATTTCCTTTTTTATCTTCGATTATAGCATAAGCGCCTCTCTGCGAAACATTGGTAAAGGTACTGCCATCATAACGCCAGAGACCATGAACGTCACCGAACCAAATATTTCCTTTTTTATCTTCGATTATTGACCAAATGTTGCTGAAGGCTTTACCCTCTTTATTTTTGAAAACAGTAAATGTTTTTCCATCATAAAAACACGCCTCACCTCTTGTCCCAATCCACAATTTTCCGGTTTTGTCTTCCATGAATGTGTTAATAACATTATTGGGCAGTCCGTCTTTCATTGTGAAATTCCGAAAAGATTTTCCATCGTAACGGCTTGCTCCACCTCCTGTGCCAAACCAAATATTACCGGCTTTATCTTCATATATATGAAGTGCTGAATTACTGCCCAGACCATCCTTTGTTGTAAAATGCCGGAAGGATTCACCATTGTAATAATAGACTCCTGAATCCTTGGTACCCAACCAAAGATTTCCTTTTCTATCTTCCAGAACATCCCAGAAGCTGGAGAAACAGGGCGAGCTTATTTTACCTGTTAGATTAGTAAAAGATGTTCCATCGTATCGAAACACGCCAAAATAAGAAGCAATCAAAATGTTTCCGTTCCTATCTTGTTTTACATTCCGGACCATACTCATAGGCACCTTGGAGGTTTCCGCCTCTTTAAGCTGAGACTCGGAATAGTTAGCTCTGCCAGACTTGATATTTTCCTGTGATACTTTTGTTTGGTTTTGTCCACATGAGATGTAAAAAACAAATATTAACAAAACATATAAGTGTAGGTGTTTCATGTTTTTTTTATTTTTAAAATCCTAGCAAAGTTGATCCGGTTAAATTACTTTAATATATTTCATTGTGAGGAATTTGCATTGTAAATAAAATGTAAACTTTGAAAATATTGAATAGTTACAGATGAATAAACCTCCTGATCATCATAGTTATTTACTCCTTCTTATAACTTCTTTTACTCCGCCTTTGGTCAGAATTATAGAATTGTAAAGCCCCATACTGTCCGGAATAAATTCAATTGTTCTGTCATTATTATCTTTTCTAAAAAATTTGGTTTTAGATTCTGGGATAAGTTCCATCTCTGTACTATTAAAATAAAGCTTACCGTCAATTTTCAATATGGCAATTTTATCATACTTACCGACATATTGATCGTATAAACTTGTGTCTATTTCAATTCGGTGGTGTTTGTAAGGAAGGTCAACCTTTTTTCCCAATGCAATAGCGGAAAGTCCATACGCTATAATATGGGAAAATGATTCGTTATTAGAAAGTACAGTCACAAAAAGTTTGTCATCCGTAAATCGGTTAAAGGAAGTCATTGTACCAAAAAATCCTCCGTCATGGGCAATTAATTGATGTCCGTGATTATAAAACGGATTGATTATAAAGCCATATCCCCAATTTTCAGTGCTATAGGACTTAAACATTAATTTTTTCATCTGTGCGGAAAGAATATCTGTTCCATACAGAGCTTTATCCCATAAGGCCAGATCTTCAACAGTAGAATAAACGCCATCATGTCCTAAATTAATCTCCCAGTTGATATAGGGATTGTGAATAAGCCCGCTTTCTGTAAGACAATAAACCTTTGCTTTTTTTTCAACTATCGATTTATTATTACTGACGCCCGTATTATTCATCCCTGCTTTTTCAAATATATTCTTCTTTAAGAAAACGGCATACTTTTCACCTGACACTTTTTCAATGATCTTAGCCAATAAATAATAGCCAATATTACTGTAACTACCTCTAATTCCAGGAGAGAATTCATACGGTATTTTTTTTATTTCGGTATAGGCAGAATCTTTGTCCACAGAGCTTAAAGCTATGTCTTTAAAACCCATAGCCAACCCTGAAGTATGCGATAATAACATATGGATCGTAACACTATCGGACTTGGGATAATCTGGCAGAAATTTACTCAGTTTATCATCAAGGGACAGTTTCCCTTTTTCAATCAATAGAAGTATAGCTGTGGCGGTAAATTGTTTTGTGACTGAGGCCAACTGAAATTTAGTATCTATGGTGTTTTTAATATTCCACTCATAATCTGCCAAACCATACGCTTTTTTTAGTAAAACATGGCCGTCTTTCGAAACAAGAACAGTTCCACTAAAATTATTTATTTCAACCTGAGCCTGCATATATTCCGCAAGAGTAGCTGACGCATTTTTCTGTCCAAAAATAAGAATTGGGAATAACAGTATTATTAGGATTAGCTTCATAAATTATTTAATGACATTATTAAGCTGCAATGTTACTATTTAATAAACCAGCATCATTGTATTTTTGTAAACCCCACTAAATAAACATCCATTTTATGAGATCTTTTTCAACTGTTGTTATTTTTGAAAAAAAAACTTTTGGGGTAAAACCTGTTAATTTTTTAAAATCCCTGATCATATGTGACTGGTCAAAATAATCCATACTATAAGACAATCCTGCTCTATCTTTATTTTCAAGCTGGCTTTGAACAGCTGCCCTGAATCTGATGATTTTCTTGAACTGAGAAGGTGTTTTACAAATATACTGATCAAAATGCTTGTTTATCGTTGTTCGTGACCGACCCGTTGTATAAGACAATTTCGTCATAGATTGATTGATATTATCTGTATCGAACATTTCAGTCAGCACCTCCGCCAACAAGACATTCTCAAACGGATGAAATTTTGAAAGCCAATACAATTCTATTGCTCTGATTTTTTCATCCGGAACTTTTAAGGAAAGAATGGCTGCCATGGTTTCTTTATAATCCGCGTATGGACTAAAATCAGGAAAGCTTCCCTCTGAATAATCTCTTAAATTATTCGGTATAAAAGCATTTATCCCCAATGGTTTAAAGTAAGTAGTAATTTCATTGATTATACCTTTATAGCTGATCAATACAGGTTCATTAAAATTGCTTACCAGGTTGGTTTCAATTGGATTGGACTGGCAATGCCTAGTTGTTATTTTATTTTTGGTGACCAAAGTTTCTGTTTTCTCACTAATAGTGACAATTGTATAAATGCTTGGAAAGGTAAAATAAGTTGCAGAAGATTCTTCAGAGGTTTGCTCCAGAATATAAAAGCATTCAATATACTTTTTTAATATAGGATTTTCAGGTCTATAGATTTTTATTGTCATCCTTTTAGCTTTTAAATTAATGTAAATCCAGCTCGATTAACCAATATCTTTTTTCTAAATCAGAAAAGGAAAGATACAAACCAAAACATTAACAGGATTCAAACCTAAGTAAATAATTTACAAAATATTAATTACCAAATACATACACTTAAAACACATTCAATATATTTTAAAAATTGGTTAGATGTTCTTGCCAGTAGGTTCACAAAAAAATATCGCCACTTTAAACAAGTGGCGATATTTTTTTATCCGTTAATAACTCATAGGTGTTTCAATTTGAGAGACAAAAAATGTTATTCAGGCAATTTTTACCAGATTTGATATTTGCAGCTCTCACGGTAATACAACACAAATCCCACAATCAGAAGACTTTCATCCTCTGACTGTCGGTTTGGCTTTATCTTACATTATAGTAAGAAGTTTTTAATCTATATTCCGTAGAATAACTATTATATTTTTTTACCAGATAAACTTACAGTTCTGTTCTTGTTCTGCAATTATTCTTCCTGATTTTGTCACATACAACCTAAGGAAACAATTTGGGCTGATATTATATATTCTTTTGCCATATACATCAACTCCCATGGTACCTCCATTGTCAAAGTTATAAATAACGATCTGCTGTTTCGGATAGATTTCTTTGAAATTGACCACCATTTTAATCTGTTCTCCAATAACATGGATAAGCCTGTTTCTATCATCTATGCTAAGATTGCTGGAAGAGAATTCATATTCATGCGGATCTAATCTAACGGCATAATTCTTAGGATCAGATTGATCATTAACAATTTCATCTCTGAGACTCGATGTTCTGCCATTAGGAATAAACATTGTATCCGGGTTTTCATCCTCAGATTTAAAATTTTCACTGGCTTTTATGGAGCCTTTTACAGCTAACTTATCACTATCATTGGCTCCTCTTCCCATTCCGAAGCGAGTGGACTCTATATGAAAATTTAAACCTCCCAACCCATCATACTCGGAACCATAAGAATAATATTCTTTTCGTTTCGTTGCTAAAAATCTTTTCTGATGAATATCTACAATACCTGACTCATCACTATTGAGATGATTATCTGAAATCACTAAACCTGATCCTGTATTTACTGTAAAATCCTGGTTGAGCTGTAGCCCGTACTGAGTCATATAATTCCATTGCTGAATATTTGTTTCAGTAAAATCTGCCTCTGTCCAGAATTTATACCATGACGTCGTCCAGCTTCCATCAATTCCTTTTCTGATTTTCAACATCGGAATGCCGGAACCATTAATTCCAGTCTGATTGGCAAATGCTAACTGATAGGAAGAATCCCCTGTAGAGGCAGTGTTACCATCCCAGGGAGCATAGGTCATGATTCCTGCATAATTTCCGGATGCTCCCAAGCCTGCACTGTTAGATTTGGCAAAATCAAACCTTACTCTTTTAGACGTAGAATTGGGTGCAATATCATCTGCATTTCTTGATCCGTCTCTTGATGTTACAAAATAATTTGTAAGACTGACAGAATTGTTACCGCTAATCGTTAATTGCTGCCCGTTTTCACTTTCAGGAGTAGCACTTAATGCAATTTGGTTCCTGTTTACAGCATGAGTTCCTAACGTTCCGTTTGGAATCACAGGACTGTTGGTAAATGTCTTTGTATCGCTTATTGTTTCAACTCCATTTTTTCCAACAAATAAATTTAAAGATTCATTTTTTGTGTAATAATTAGATAATGGAGCGTTCGTAAGATATCCTGCATTAGCATGATTTCCCCAATTAAATGCGGTATTCCAGTTGTTTATATTTACTGCAGAAAAATCATTTGAATCCCAATCTTTTGTCCAGGGATACCAGGTTCCACTGAAATAGTACCTCCTGTAAACATCATTGTTATTAGCATAGGTAGTATATTCCTGAACTATATGTGTTGAAGTATAGTAAACTCTTAATTGACCTGCTAAGCCTGCAGGATAATTATTTGCAGAAGTTGCATTTGCATTTCCTGTCTGAACCCACCATCCTGTAGAAGTAATACTATTTAAATCTACTGTAGGACCTAAAATACCCTTGTAAAGAAAGCCTGTATTGTATGCTGATATCCAATCAGAAGAAGTTCCATCATTTAGTGTTGTAATTCTACCTGTATTATTAATTTTTACAACCTCAGTTAATGCCGGAATTTCCCCATTTGTACCCGTAGCACTCCCATAATTAAATGAGAAGTTTTTATGGTTATTCACTGTAAGTCCCCATGAACTCAATGATCCTCTTGGCTGAATAAAATCAGTGCCATTAAATTGTAAATTTTGGCCTAACCACACCCCATAACCCTGTGTCGTATTAGCGAGGTTAGTATGGAAAATAGCTGATCCTGCCGCCGTTTGACTGCCAAATAACAAATTATAAGCATCTACAAACTGAGTGTTATTAGCATTGATAACTACCTGACCCGCACTTACTGAATCTCCCTGAGGTCTCAAATAAACAATTCCTGAAGTTCCATCTCCTGAAATTAATGTAAATGCAGAGCCTGTTCTAATTCTGTTTACTCCCTGTCTTTGAACCTGAAGTTCACCCGCTGTACTGTTAATAGTTCCTGCAACTCCTATGTTACCTGATGTATAGCTATTCCCGGAAACATGAAGCCTATACCCATCCAGCGGTAATGAGGATCCATTTAATCCAATTCCTACCCTCTGATCTGATGTCCAGAGTAGTGCCTTAGTAGCATTGTAAGTTGTTGCACCGAAATATCCATACGACATTTTTACTGTCCCATCTGCCTCTACAGCTCCAAACCACGCAACAGTATCCACTACCCCATTAGAGCCTGCCAGCTGTAAAATATCTCTTGAAAATCCAGTTGCTGCCGTTACCGTAGATAAATCTTTTCTTATTGTACTACCAATAGAATGATTAAATGTAAGGGCACCAGTCATCAGATCTCCTGATTTATTCACATAAGCATTGTTATCCAGGGAACCATCCGCTTTTAAAAACTGAGCAGCTGTGCCGCCCGTTACTTTATAGCCTTTAGAAGTGTTATAATATGCGTATTTTACATCCATGTTAAATATCTTTACGCGTTACTGTTATGGATACAGCATTAGGTAAAGCAGAATCAAATTCAACATCTATTTTATTCGGATCGGTTAATCTTATTCTGCCTTCTATTTTGTAAAAGGTTACCGTGTCATACATGGCTACATCTACATTTCTGGTCCCTAAATTGTGTACCACACCACCTGTTCCGGAAATAGAGGTCGTGTACGACTTTACATTATTACTACCGGCAGTTACTCTACCTTTAGCATCAACGGTCACCTCATCATAAGTCCCGGCAGTTACTCCTGTTGCAGCTAATGTCAAACCTGAGGTAACATTGGCTGAACCGTCAAAAGTTGCTGTCCACGTAGCGTCACCTGAAGCAGAAATTGTTCTCGGTGTTGTCAGTTTTGCAGCTGATCCGGTTGTATTGACTGCTGCAGTTCCCGTTAATAATGTCGCAGGAACAGCAGTAATAGGAACTGTTACGTTTCCAGAACCGTCAATATTTTGTGCCGTTGCGGTAACTCCGGAAAGTGTAATAGTTCGTACTGTAGTCCACTTTGTAGCGGAAAGAACATTTTTTGCTGCATCTGCCGTGTTATCAGCATTCCCTAGGCCAACATGAGATTTGTTTAAGACTACAACACCGGTTAATCCATTTACAGAATCTACAGCCCCTGAGGTGATATAAACGAACGTTGTTCCCGTCCATCGGTAAGTTTTGTTGGTATCAAGGGATACATAAATTTTACCTGTTTCACCAGTGATAAGCGTAGTATAACCCGCTTCTTTGTAAAATTTTCCGTCAGCAGTTTTATAATATCCCTCCAAAACATCATCCACATAAGATGGCAATTGAGATGCAGGCACCAGTCCTGATGCATCCAGTGCAGCAACTCCATTCGCAGCTCCTTTTTGTGATAACGGAATATAGTTAGCTAAATCCGATGTAGTGGGCATAGAGCCCAAAGACACCGTTATTCCATTGGTTGTCTGGGTAATTCCCGTAACCACATTTCCTGTACCTGAAGTAGTGACCGGTAAAGAAAATGAAGTGCCTGTCAATGTCAAACCGCTACCTGCGCTGTAGGTTGTATCGGTAGAAACTAACGTAATTGTATTTCCGGTCTGGTTAACCGCCATATTGGCACCTGCTGCAAGGGTAACATCTCCGGAAACCAAAGAACCGGATGCACCTCCTTTCAGACGGGTAATGGTATCTGGCGTTGTAAATGATCTGTTTGCTGACAAATCATAAGCTGTACCATTAATTGTTAAAGTACGTGTTTTAGGCACATAATCTAACGGATTTAAATTTCCATCATGCCAAAAAGAATTGATTCCCCTTGTACCGCCGCCGGCAGTTAAAATATCATTGTCTGTTTTCCCTTCTATTTTATATCCAACAGAACTTCGGTAATAAGCGTATTTAATGTCCATAATTATATTTTTTTAATTGTTAACTGAATTATATTGGGTGGTACTGAGTCAAATAGCACTTCAAGATTGTTGGTGTCTATTCTTCTCACCTTAATGGGTATTGTAAACATTGTAACTGTGTCATAAGCATCAATCACAAAACTTAGTGTATCAAGATCATGTTTTATCCTGGAGTCACCCCTAACTCTCTCTTCATGCTTTATTTTTTCGGCATTGGCCGCGTCTTCGATGTTTTTAATTTTATCATATACCAAATCATTAAACTGATTTTGATAAGTAATTGCGCCCCAGTTTGAATAAATGCCGGCAAGGTTGATTTTATCATCTGAAATGTTTCTAATAACAACCTCTTTAAGCAATTCTATCTGTTCCCTGTTTTCTTTGATATAGTCTACGATTTCCTGAAGCTCATCAAGATTGGCGTCATTAGAGCGCAGTATTTCGTTAATTTTTGCAATATGCTCAAGCATTTCATTATCCTTTGCCTGAATTACATTTACAATTTCACTGATCTGCTCTTTTGTGTAAACATTTCCAATCTCTTCCCCTCCATCTATGGTAGCGGCTAATTTGATTTTTAATTTTTCTTTCCACTCTTCTACATTGGCATCAGTAAGATTGGCCGCATTAAGTTTTGCCAGGGCTGAAATATGTGCATTTTCATCTTCCAGATGATTTGTAAAAATTGTGGTGGATAGTGTTTGTTGAAAAGCTTCATGTAAGCCCATCACCTCGTCCATTTTGATTTTTTCATCTAAATGACGGAATGAAGAAAAGGTCTGCTTAAATTGATACTCTGTTGGAATATCACCTTTTTCAAACCAACTGAAAATTATATTTAATGGTGTACTCATCTTGATTATTGAAAATTAGTTTTGATAAAATCGGCCATCCGGGAAACCTTTATTATTGATAGGCTGATTGCCTTGAATGGAATTTTACTTTTTTTGAGCGATTTTAGATTCATCACTCTTTATCATCGTGTCAATTATTGAATTATTGATATGCTATCATCAGCAGAACTATGCATTTTGTGAATGTTTATATCTTTATTTGAGGGTCTACAGTATCACTACATTTTTTCCTACAATATATCCTGCCTGCTCACTTAGTATATTTCTGAATTCAATGACTCTTCACATTTTTCAGAGCTCAAATTTCATTTTTCTTATGCTCTTATAAAAGTTTTTTGACCGTTCTATTCTGTAGCTGCAGTAGACTTTTTTTCTGTAATGGAATGATATTGCTTTGCATTTACAGTGTTCAAAATTCATTTTTTTTTAGTTCCTGTGAAAGTTTTTTGGTCTCTCCATTCTGTAGTTGCAGTAAACTTACAGTTCAGCAAACTCAAACGAACAGAATCATGTATAAAAGTGTTTAAAAACAGGATAATGTCACCTCATCCAATAGAATTATTGATTACAGATAAAACCCGTTATCTGTAAACCAATCCATAAGAACTGACGCTGCATTTACAGACATCATTTTTATAAAAAAGGGATCTTTTAAAAGAAAATGCTAAATATTCCGTTTAATTCTTAAATTTGGCTAATGCAAAAGTATCTTTATCTCATCATAACATTATTATCTCTTACCAGCTGTTATACTTATCAGGTAAAAAAACAGCCGGATCCTGCAACCGACAATAAGCAGGGGCCAAAAAAGACGGCTGAATTAGCGAATAATACTTCTACCCAAATACAAAATATAGCTACTCAACCGACTGCTGTTCCAATTAATATTCAGGAGACGCTTGCCCCTAACAAAAATGTTAAAATTGATGTTGCTGGAAAGAGCTATAAAATAATAGTTGACAGATGGGAAAGCGACAGTCTGGTTGCACACGCTGTTTATAATCCTAAAAAAATTCTAAAATTTCATAAGAACCAGATTAACAGCGAAAAAATTGCAGAAAAACGCTTTTCACAACCCATAGCTGATATCATTACGGTTACTGTGTATGCCGGAATCGGTGTTTTAATATGGGCGCTTGTACACTAATTTCAAAGTCACATTTATCTGAAAAATAACGGTAATTGCCTCTGATTCAAGCGAACTTTATATAAAAGTGTCTGAAGATAGCCAAGCCTGATCACGAATGGGCAAATGACGCCACTTTAAGACAAGTGACGTCATTTTATATTAGTGATTACTCATCATTTTTAATACATTTTATTTTCTGCATATTTATAAACGGTCTTTTCATCCCAGACAAATAACTGGATAGAGCTATAAGGTGGTATTTTATATGAATATCCTGCACTTTCTATGTCAAATCCTTGCCAATTATCACTAGCATTTAACACTAATATTCTTTGACCTCGGAAACATTTTCCTAACACAAAATGCTCACCATATACACATCTGATTACCAGCATTCTATTGTCAGAATCATAATATTGAGTTCCCGGCTGCTGCTCAATCATGCCATGAGATAATCTCATTCTGGATTTTTCATTGGTAATCTCATCATCAAGATAAGAAAGACTTCCGTCCGGAATAAATAAAGTATTAGGCTTCTCATCTTTTGATTTAAAGTTTTCGGTAGCTTTTACCGAGCCTGAAACAGTTACTTTATCGGCATCATTAGCATCTGTACCTATACCAATGTTATAGCTCTTTCTATTGAAATTAATACCTTCCCAGCCATTATATCTGCTTGAATATTTATAATACTCACCTTCCAATACAGCTAAATAGAATCCATCCTGTTCATTATATATACCAGATTCTCCGCCATTATATTCATCAGCAACCATTAATCCATTACCTGTATTATTAGTAAATTGCTGGTTTACAATAATACCATTACTAGACATAAAATTCCAGTTATTAATATGACCTTGTGAGAAATCTGCGTCACTCCATAATTTATACCATGTCTTAGACCACTTATCATCAATGCCTTTTCTTATTTTAAGCATTGGTATTCCTTCTCCATTTATACCAGTTTGATTGGCAAAAGCTAATTGATATGAAGAATCCCCAGTTGATGCAGACGTACCATCCCATGGAGCGTAAGTCATTACACCCGCATAATTTCCAGAACCTCCAACAGATCCAGCGTTAATAAAATCAAATCTAACTCTACGGGAATTACCATTTGGTGTAACAACTGTATTCGGGTCTCTTGAACCATCTCTGGATGTAATAAAATAATTGGAAGCTAAAACTCCGTTTGAATTGGTCAGATTTATCCATTGACCATCTTCCCCTTCAGGTTGAATTGACAGAGTTTGACTCGTAAAATTAGATGATACCCAGGATTGAGTAGCTAAGAATACATAGCCATCTGTTCTGTGATATATGTAAGGTGCACCTGCTGATAAACCACTTGAAAACCCTAATGTTTGTGCATTTTCAGCAGAATTAACTTTAGCATCAGGATTAAAATTATTGTTAGTCCAAATTGTTTCTCCATCTGACAATAAAGGAATATTACCTTTTTTCGTCATGGTTGTGGTATTGATAGCCTGCCAATACTCTAAGTGATTGCTGAATAAAGGAAAATCTATTCTATGATACCATGTATTATTTCCTGCAATGTGTAAAGAGTTACCATAAGTAGACGGGAATCCGGTACCTGAAGCCCAATCTGTAATGCTTAAAGGATAATCTGTTTTTACTGCAGTTGCATCCTGATGATTACCTCTTTTCGCTAAGTATTCTGCGGGATTAAAATTGTTAGTAGTCCAAGGAATTCCACCTTGAATTTTAACAACACCATTGTCGGAATTCAATAATAAATCACCGTCATTTACCGCTCTAACTACAAAACTATCACCTGTCCCACCCCATGTGGCAGAACCTCCATCAGCTCCAATATAAGCTATATCTTTAGCCCCATCATACTTTTGCCATGTCAAATAATTCCCTGTCTGTGCAGTACTTTTCCACTTACCTAACATAGCTGGAGTCTCTATATTAAAAGCACCTGTCATAGTACCTCCATCTTTTCTGAGATAGTTTCCTAACTCTGAAGATGACACAAAATCTGCTGCTAATCTATGGCCTCCGCCCGCAGTTAAAAGATAGTTATCATTATAGCCAATTTTATTAAAACCTTTTGAAGAAACCTGGCCAGCATCAGTGAATTCTATACCATTATTTAAATCCCAATCTTCCGCATTATTTGAAGCAGAAGGTGCCAATATTAAATTGTTATTTGTAGGTTTCTGAATGGACCAGGATTTATAGGAACTATTTTTTAGTTTGAAAGGTATTCTGTTGTAATAGGATTTTGCTGCCGAGATAATTTCATCCGTATTTCTTGTCTGATAATCACCTGGTTTGAAATTTACATTGTCCCAGGCTCTTCTCCATAGAGTCCAGTTGCCATTATGCCCGCTTCTATAAACTAATTCTCCTGCATCTGCACTCGTATCATTATATTTTACCTGTAATTGTGCTGTGGTATCCTGAGCACCCATGTGCAACATAGGACTGTATAAATGCTGAACTCCTCCCGCATTATTGTTGGCTCTATAAACTCCAGAACTGGAATAGCCTCCAAGACTGTTGAAGTTATCATTAAACTGAACTGCTTTAGGGATATAGCTGCTGTCTGCAAAATTAGTTAACCAACTTCTTGTAGCGACTACATCAGAAGGCAAAACAATGATATTGGCAGGATATAAATCAAAGTTAGGTTCTATTGCATGAGACCATCCTACATTCCAATCTTGATTATAGTTCCCATATTTAACTTCCACTTTAGCTACTTCAAATGATAAGTAGGCATTCCAAAATGTATCCGCCTCTCCTAATAAAATACTGACATATCCGTCAGTTCCTATCCCAATTCTTGCGGTAGTTGTAGGAAAATTATCTGTTACTTCCCATATCGCTTTTGAACCATTAGGGACCATAGCCCCTGATACATATTTGTAAAAAGCTACATTAACTTTTCCCAGGTATTGACTTTCATATCCATAAATATTAATATCAATACTAAACATAGCATGATCTGGTGAAGCCTGTGGCATTTTAATAGCTAAAATACCTGTATGTCCCCCATCATCATAATAGCCCTGATAAACTTTATTAAATATTCTTACCTTATTCTGGTGCTTATTTATAGATCCCCCTCCTTCAAATTCCAAATCCTTTGCCCCAAGATTAACATCATGTGTTGCGCCATTATAGGGAACATAATTATTTAAAGCTGAAGCATTGACAAAAGTAGACGGATCTAAATTATGAGCATCCCAAACCACTCCATTTACTCCATTTTTATAGTGTATTATATCATTGCCATTAGACTCTATAATAGTATTAATAGTAGGATTTCCTATATATAATGTAGATGGATTACCATAATTTAAAACCTGGTTATTACCTGTCGTAAATGAAGTAGAATAAATACCCTGTTTAGAATAAATCTGACCTGACCGCCCCAGAAAATGGGTAGGATTATTGGCATCTCCAAAATGGAAACCTATACCTTCATTCAGGCTATTGGCACTTCCCTGATAATAAGAAAGTCCATACGTATCGGCATTAGCAAATGACCAGATTCTATTTCTTTCATCTACTTTGTAAAATCTGTTTTGAAAACCTTCATCTGTCTGCACAAAACCTCTTGAATGTATTCCGTAAGGAGGAATAAACTGGGAATCAGTATAAGCAGAAGAAGCCAGTAAACCACCAGATAAAATAACCTGAGAACTATTCCCATTTAAACCCGCTATAGGTCTGTCTGAATCTAATACCCAATAGCCACCTGTATCTTTTTTCTCCCAAAATGTATTATCAGAAACTAACTCTTCTTTGGTTAGTAAATGTTTAAGCTTGATCTGAACTCTTTTTGTACCTCCCGGGTCCGGATGATCCGAAACTGAAATAACCCGGTTTCTACCTTGGTCTAAACCTCCATACCCAACAGTTACTTTTACATCAAACCCCTGCCAATAAGACAATTGAGTAAACCAAAAACAAAGTTTACCGTTTAAGTTTAAGGCCGTAATCCCATCCCAGTAATATAATGTAGAATAGCCGCTATGAGAAATAATAGTACCGTTATAGATATAGCCCTGGATCTTACAATCCAAAGGTTGATCACTTCCGTACATATTACCTTTGATCTCTAAAAGAAACTGATCTCCATAGTCTACAGAATAGTCTACATCAGTTTCAATCAGTGTTCCCTGCGGAAAGTCTCTTCCTGAATGAAACCAGGAGTCTTCTTTTTTTCGGGAATCATAATCTCCACCGCCTCCTGTAAGAAACTTTTCATTATCTGAACCGTCTTTATAATACCCGGCAGAATTTACGTAATCAAAAGCATTCCCATTGATATTCATAAAGTGATAACCGTTTGACCTGTACTGCAATGTAGCGCCATAAAGGCCCGGCTGATGAAAAGAAATGGCGGGGTAAACTGTATCAGATGTACCATTACCTCTTAATTCCAAAGCCACTGAATTATAAGCATTCCCGGTACCCCCTGAGAATGTTTTTCTTGCCGATATAACTTGCTCGGTATTAGTTGTCACTAAATTTAAATCAGACACAATTTCCGCATGGGTTCTTGTGCTGATTTTTTTCGTTACAGAATTCCAAACCATTACAGAACCTGCATCGTTTGGAACACTTTTCACAATTATTTCGCCTTCTACAGCGATGTGATTGTTAAAATATTCAGGAGCAATCATTAGTCTAATCTTGCAGTTAAAGTAATTCTATATTCACTCGGGGTAAGAGGTGCTAAAACATCTATCTGTACATCATTTGCCGATGTAGCCACACAGCTTACATTTATTTTTCTATTATCAGCATTACGATAACAGATATAATCAACATTCAGGGTATTCCAGCCATGATTAATGGAAAAAGTAACGGATGAGCCATCTCCGATTTGCACTGTTTTGGATTTAATTTTTTCATCCAGAACAGCTTTCGTAGATTTTGGAGTCATTGCTTTAATAGGATTGACTCCCTCAATAGCTTCATCATCTGTAGCAATTTGAATCAGTCCTTTCACCGTATCTGTAGCATCTACAATGTCAGGAATGCCTTTTTCTATAATCTGATAATTTTTAGGAGCATTTGAAGCATCATCAGTATTAGCAATAAGATGATCACCAACAGAAACGGGCTCATTACCCACCCAGCCATTTGCTGTAATCACCCACACCATCCCTGTTTTAATGGCAGCAGATGTAACCGGTGTCGGAGCAGCCATTGAACCTTTAACAGCAGAAGGAGTATAGCCTCCCGGCTGATAAATCAATGCTCCAGTAAGGCTTTGCCCTATGAAATTTTCAATATATGATCTAATCTTATTGGATGACCAGGTAAATGTCCCTGATTGAATAGCATCATTTAAAAAGATGGAAACAATATCTGCATTGGTAAGATTTCGGCCTGCTATTTTAATAACGTGTCCTGAACTATTGGTCAGTATCTGACTTAGCAATAGAAGTCCGCTTGTTTGATCTGTTTGAAATGGATTATTAGTCAGTGGATAATCGGGATGTACGTAATTTTGAGCCAGGTTAATCCATTGGGTACCGTTCCACTGATGCAACTCATTTTTATAATCAATGATCCAACCCGGGATAGCTTTATCCGTACTGGGAAGTGTATCAAAATACTGAAAGCGGGTGTGCTGTAATTCTCCAAAAAAATTATCCTGATGTGCGTTATTACTTATTACTGCGTTATTATTCATTGTTTTTTATTTTTTATGGTTTAACTTTTAAAATGAGAATATTGATTGGATTAACGATGTCGCCAAACATGTTAATCTTTATGGTTTGGTTGGTAGCGTAATCGTCAATATTTATTTTTTTCCCCGTAACACTGTCCCGGGCCTGGATGATTACATTTTCCGTTTCAAGGGTATTAGGAAACTCTGTACTTCCTGTGACCTGTACCACTGCACTTGTAGCTGTTTGTGAAATCAGCAAAACCTTATCATAGACTTGCTTATTAAATTCCTGTTGATTTTTCGGGCTGCCTAGCCCATCGTAGTCAAGTAACAGCTTTACTTTATCTTCCCTTGATTCTCCTATTGGAATAGCTTTTAAAGCTTCAATATCGTCACGGTTTTTTTTTATGAAGTTTACTATTTCCTGAAGTTCATCTAAAGACAAATCATTGGATAATAATATATTCCTAATATTTTCTATCTTCAGGGCTAAGTCTTTATCAGCATCTTTCAATGCATCAACAAAACCATCTACCTGTATTTTAGTATATGCATTACCCAATTGATCAGAACTGTCAATGGTAGCAGCATTGCTTAATCCAAGTTTACTTTTCCAGCTATTAACATGAGCTGAAGTCAGGTTGCCTGCATTCAGTAAAGCCAAATATTCTGAATGAGCATTTGGGTCTTTTAAATGTGCTTGAAATGCTTCCGCACTGGCAAATAATTGAAAAATTTCTTCAAACCCTTCAATGCCTTGCATAGGGATTAAGTCATCTTTGTGATAAAAAGATAAAAATGTGTCTTTAAACTGGGTTTCTGTTGGAAAATCTCCAGTTTCAAACCAACTGAAAATTGTATGTAATGGTGTACTCATTTGATAATTGATAATTAGTTTTGATAAAATTGATAATTGGGGAAAGGCCTAAAGATTATTTCTATTGCGCGGCATTTTAAGGGGAGCGAAGAAAACCATATCGTTGCAGATGAAGCTATATGGTATGCATTTACTTAGAAAGAATCAATGAAGCTGATTCCACTTTTGCTATCTCTGAAATCACCTGACTTTGAGATTTATTTCCAATGATAATATAGGGTTTAAAGTCCCCACTATTAGGTGGGAATTGCTTATTTAGAAAAGAACAGATCAGCCTCAGCCTTTCTTCTGCGGATGAGTCCGTTTAACGTTTTTCCGGCAGCAGTAATGTATTTCTCGGTAAACCAATTTCTGATTGTTTTCTCATCTGCCTTTTTATTAATCAAAGAAAACAGAGTGTCAGATCCTCCTGTATTGTACGTGTGAGAGACAAGAGCATCAAATTGATTTTGAGTAAGAATCAATTTAATTTTACTGTTGACGATTTTTTCATACGTTGGTAAAACAGATGAAAATAGCTCTATTCCTTTTTCTTTGCTGATTGCAGGATCTTTCATGGTTACTTTCTTTCCTCCCGGATAGTACGTGTTACCATACCCAATTGTCGGAATTCCTGCAGAATCCAGATAAGGCTTAGCACTGAAACCTTCAAATGATACAATCAGGTTTATTCCTTTTTGTGATGTTTTCATTTCTTAAAATATTTATAGGTGAAAAAGATGAGTATTAAAGTGATTCCAATAATCGTAATGAAAATCCAGGCCAGGATTTCAAATCCATTTGATTGGATTTTCTTTGTTTCTTCAGAGACTTTTGAAGCTACTTCTTTGACCGTTTCTTTTGAACTCGTTTTCTGAGTTAAATCCTGAATAACATAGGTGATTTCTTCTTTTTTAACCTCTGATTTTTCATGGCTGGCCTTTGCATAATGGTTGCTGATGGAATATTCTGCATTTCCCACAATGGAAATACGCTGAATGGTATCCCTCCCTACTATGTTATGGAAAATAAGGGGATTGGATACATCAGATTTTCCTTTTATCAATAGATCTCCTGAGATTTCATTTCTCTCTTCCTTCAATGACACATCATCTGATATACTTTGAATTGATTGTGAGCTTTGTAAGCTTAAAGAATCAGCTTTTTCTGTTTCTGTTTCTTTTGTATTTTCTTTATAAGTGGTTGTAATTTTGTGTTTACTCCGGCAGCCCAACATGAGGCTGCTCAATATGATCAATAACAGAATTTTTGCTTTCATTGGTTTTAGTTTTAAAAATTGAACAGGCCTATAGCTCTGATTTCTTGAATTCTTCAATTCCGGAAAACCTGATTGGAATTCAAATTCTTACATAAATATTTTATCTTCTTTTACGTACTCTTTTTTAATGCTGTCCAGTAACATGTCTACACTTACTTTGTAGCCGGGTTCTTTTAATGCTATTGTTTTTAAACTCACATCCTGTATGATATTCATAATATTAGAACCGGTTAATTCATATCGTTTGGCAATTTGTTCCAGATCAATATCTTCAAGCTGTAATTGTTCCGGTACGTTTTGCTGCCAGATACGCAGACGCTCTTCATGCTTTGGATTATTGAATTGTATGCAGCTATGAAAGCGTCGCGTAAAGGCTTTATCCATATTATTTTTAAAGTTGGATGCCAGAATAATAAGTCCTGAAAATGTTTCTATGCGTTGCAGCAAATAAGAAACTTCCTGATTGGCATATTTGTCATGGGCATCTTTTACAGAGGTTCTTTTTCCGAAAATAGCATCTGCTTCATCAAAAAATAAAATCCAGTTTTTATTTTCTGCTTTGTCGAACAGTTTAGCTAATTGCTTTTCTGTTTCTCCGATATATTTTGAGACCAGCATAGAGACATCTACTCTGAAAACAGGACGTTTGGTGTATTTCCCTAAAAGACTGGCTGCAAGAGTTTTTCCGGTTCCCGGTTCTCCATAAAACAGTACTCTGAACCCTGGTTTAAGTTTTGTCTGCATGTCCCAATCTTCCATAAGAATCCTGCTGCTATGGTACCAGGCTTCAATACTTTTAAGCTCCTGCAGCGTAGTTTGAGGAAGTATTAAATCGGTCCATGATCGACGGGTATGTATTTGTTCTGCAGGAAAATCATTGCTCATTTTCGGCAATAAATCCAAGCCAAAAATGATTTTATTAAAAGCTTCTTCATGAATTCTTATCTGGCTGTTCTCATGAGCTGAACCTGAGAAAGCAATGAGTTCTTCTTTACTCAAAACCGAATTCGGGCCGAAATAATCCAGTGCTTTCAATCGTTCTGAGATACTATCCCCTCCTAAAATATATTGAGCGGTCTGAATTGTAGGATAAAAGAGCCTGCCACTATCATTGGTTGCACAGAAGTCAAACATCGCACTCCCTGGAAACTCCAAATAAATGCGTTTCAACAATGATGGATCCAATCGTGGTAATAAAGCCATTAAAAGAATCACAACTTCCTGATGGGCAAGCTCTTTCCCTGAAATATAATCTCCTAATTGAAAATTTTCATGGTTACTGGTATTAAATTCAGGGGCTTCTACATTAAAATCCTCTGATGGATTGTTTATACGCCATGTAATAACCTTTTCTAAATGAGTAAATAATTTTTGTAATTGTTCTGACTCCATTGGTTTTATGCTTTTAAAGATCTGGTGCATTGCTTCTTTTTTATTTTAAGATGCTTCCACCTGTCCTGTGGTTGATTTCAAGAAACCTCAACCGGAAAGTAGCTCACATTCGAGTGTCTCTCCACAACTGCCGAAGCAGCGGCTTTTGGAAAGTCGCTCCGTCATTGGAGTCCTGCTTTTTTAAAGAATCAATCTACGTCTGAAAGAGAACTGCAGATCCGAAGACCTGTCATTCCGCTTCCGGGAAGAGATTCTAATGCTTTTACATCAGAAAATTCCGGGATTCCAGACGCTAAGAGGTGTCCTGTCAATGAGAATCTCTCCGATTGAGGTATGTTTTATATTTTATATGATTTTAAATATCATGCAACACATCTCAAGGATGGTTACGTTGTATTTCGTAGTTTGCTTAAGAAAACCTCAACCGGAAAGTAGCTCACATTCGAGTGTCTCTCCACAACTGCCGAAGCAGCTGCTTTTGGAAAGTCGCTCCGTCATTGGAGTCCTGCTTTTTTAAAGAATCAATCTACGTCTGAAAGAGAACTGCAGATCCGAAGGCCTGTCATTCCGCTTCCGGGAAGAGATTCTAATGCTTTTACATAAGAAAATTCCGGGATTCCAGACGCTAAGAGGTGTCCTGCTAATGAGAATCTCTCCGATTGAGGTATGTTTGTGATTAATCAATAATGTAATTAACCAAATCGTTAAAGTCACGCCCTAAAATAATTTTTATATTAACGGGGTACGATGTATATTTTGTTCCGTTTATCTCAATTTCCAAAAACATCTGAATAAGAGAAAATGGTTTTCTATGATGAACTGTATGTCTGAATGAGCCCAGTCTGGTAAGTGTTCCCGATGGATAAAATTCATTAACCTCTGATCCAGGTCTGAAATAATTAACAGGATTAATGTCCAGAATCATTTCTTTAGATGTTACCGGATATTCGGACATTCTGCCCCAGGATATTGCGTCTAACAGCTGTTCCTTGTAAAAGCCTCCATCTTTCACTCCATCCTTAATCTTTTTTTTCTGTTTGTACCGTTTTATGATAATCTTAGGTTTGTATTTATCAATATCTAATTCGTTTGATAATTTTACCTTTAAATACTTATAACTTACACTTCTACTGAAAGCATGTGCATAATTATCTATTGGCTGTGGCTGGCTTCCATTTTCAGCTTCAAGGTTGATATGTCCTCGTCCTGATTTTTCAATATTTCCGGCTCTATAGAAATGATAGTATTTGGAGGTCCAGTCTGCTGATGCCTTTACATCCAGGCCGAAATTAAGCTCATTTAAATGAAGATAATTGTCTATGAATCGGCCAAACTGGCTTTCTGTAGGATATTTACCGGTTTCAAAGTAGGTTTTCAGCTCCTCTCTTGGGGTTAATATATTGTTTTCTTCCATGATATTTTAGTTTTCTTTATTTGCTTATATTCTTAGTATGCCTGCTTTCCGGAGCTGATATCCGTTGTGATGTACAGTTCAAAATTGATTCTTTTTTTGTTCTTATAAAAGTTTTTAGTCCTCTATATCCTGTAGTTGCAGCAACTTACATCTCACTCATAAACAAATAATTACACCTATACTCTACGGTTCTCGTTTCTTCATCTTTTGCAATACATTTCCACCTTCCGTTTTCACAGAATTTATTATTTGTTTTCAAAAAAACAGATGTGACAACCCTTCATTTCGTTTTCCGGATAAAATTCCAGTGGAAAAAGATTCCCGCTGCAGAACATCCTACCCAATTGAGGTTGTATTTTCAGTAATGAGAATGTAATGGGTTACTTCTCTGCCGTCTTGTAGATCTCAAGATCTTTTATATTCATAGGATACGGCTTGTTTTGTTACACAACAGTACTATTTATGTTGTGATGTACAGTTCAAAATTAATCACTTTTTTGTTCTCATAAAAGTTTTTTGCCCTATCTGTACTGTAGTTGCAGTAACTGTGTCTTTAGATCATTTCACAGGTGACATTTCTGTTTATTTCATCAGAAAACAGCTCATGAACAACTCAACTGGTTTGCTTTTTATTTTAAAAAATAGTCTGCTTTATTTTTACTGATCAGAACATTTTCTTTATGTCTTAAACTTTGCAGTTTATGCTCTTAACATCAATGATTTGACAGTTAAAAATCAGTACCTAGTCCCTTTTTTATTCCTGTAACTCTTTTTCAGCCTGGTTATTATTTTCAACAACAGAATAATTACATTCGATCCTAACATTTCTGACTTTTTCTACCTGGCCACCCCACCAACTCTCTTGACTTTGTCCGGCATACAAATACCCTGTCGCTACAAGAGTGTTAGTATCTGCATCATACAAATCACACCGTATGTTCTGGCTGCTTGTTTGAAGGTCCGCATTATAAGAAATGTACAGAAAGTCCCATGCATCATAATGATCGGTAACAGTATCTTCAGATCTTTCTTCATTACCCCAATATTGCGAGTATGCTTTATATTGAATAGGCACTTCAGTTTTGTTAAGAAACTTAATACTTGTATTTACAATATTTATTCTTGCTTTATTATCCATTTTGGAAATTTCGATGGGTAGTCTGGTATTCTTCAATTTTCCAAAGTCAAAACCATCAGGAAGTGTATGCAGATTGTTTCCAAATAATCTACGAATATAATAGCTTTCACTTAACTGATAACCAAAACTATAATACTCAGTTTCCCCTAAATTACCTTCTGATATATTTTTTATTTTAATCGTATAAGGAGCACTTCCAAATAAGTATTGTCTCACTACACCTACTTTTGTAGAATCTTTTATTGTGATCACCTGATCTTCTTCATCCGGTGAGGCCACAACAATCTGGATTTCCAAATTTCCCACGTTATTTGCAAAATAGTAAATAAACGCACTATCAATAGATGCCAAACAGTTAGCAAAGAGTAACATTTCTTTTTTGTTTAGAACATCTTCCCTGTGTCTTAAAGAATCAATCAGATCCGAAAATTGGTTTTGTGTAGGATGTTTACCTGTTTCAAAATAGGTTTTTAACTGGTCTCTTGTAGTTGGTTTATTTTCTTCCATAATACTTTACAATTCTTAGCGGCTTATGCTTAGAGCATAATTACCTTTGGTTTTCAATGATTATTAATGTTATGTTTTTAAAGTTTGGGACTCATCCTTTTCTTTATTCCTGTAATTTTTTTTGGACTGTTCTGCTCTGTAGTGGCAGTAAACTTAGTTTTTAAAGTCGAATGATGGGTACATGATTTCAAAACTCACACCCTTATTCTTAGATCCTTTTTGGCGAATTTGATTATGCCAATATAAATATTTCGTAATATTGATTACTCCTCAGATATTCCTGTCTGATTATTTTTCATTGATAGAATAATTACATTCGATTCTTACATTTCTGATTCCACTTATGTCACCACCATACCAGGCGTCCTGATTTTGTCCGGCATATAAGTAGCCTGTAGCTAGAAGACTATTTGTATCTTCATCAACAATAGTGCATTGTATAGATTGATTCAATTCTGTAAGGTCTGCCTTATAATTAAAGCTTAAATTATCAGCTATATCATAATGATCAGTAACAGAGTCTTCAGCTCTGAATCTCGAACTCCAGTTACTTCCACTTACCCTGTATTGTATAGGTACTTCAGTTTTATTAACAAACTTAATATTTGTATTTATAACATTTACCTTTCTTCCATAATCTTGTTTATAAATTTGTATGGGTAACCTTTTACCCTCCAGCAACCCTAAATCAAAACCTTCAGGAATTGTATTCAGGCCATTTCCAAACATTCTAAAAATTGTATAGCTTGGGCTTATTTCATATCTCAAAAGATAATATTCAGTTCCTTTTAATGTTTCTTCTGATATTTCCTTTACTTTAAAGGTATAAGGTGAGCTGCCTAATAAGAATTGCTTTTCCACAATGTTGTCAGTTTGTCTTACGGTTACCACCTGGTCTTCTTCATCCTGCGAGCTAATAGCAATCCGGAATTTTAAATTTCCAACAATGTTTGTAGAATAGTAAATGAATGCATTATCAATAAGTGCCAGACTATTGGCAAGGATCGCCTTTTCTTTATTGGTCAGGGCATCTTCTCTGTGTCTTAAAGAATCTATCAGTTCCGAAAATTGGCCCTGCGTTGGATGTTTACCGGTTTCAAAATAGGTTTTTAATTCTTTCCTTGGAGTTAATTCATTTTTTTCCATAATTTCACTATTCTTTGCTATTTATATTATTTATATGATTGTTTTTGAGATACTAGTTCGTATCATTGATATTAAGTCCAAAATTCATCTTTTTTTGATTCCTGTAAAAGTTTTGGGACCTTCCGATTCTGTAGTTGCAGTACCTGTTATTTTGTAAAACTGAATGGCTTGCTTCTTAAATTTCAAAGCTCAAAATTCATTCTTTTTTTATTCCTGTGAAAGTTTTTTGGCCTTCCGGTTCTGTAGTTGCAGTATCCTTTTTTCCGAATAATTAAATAACAGTTTCTGCATTTCTGTTTAGTAAACCTGTTCTGTATCTATAATAAAAAAGGCTCGGATCTTATGATCCGAGCTTTTTTTCAACTTATATGGTAACGCTAGTTTCTTTTTCGCAGAGCTGATAATTAATCCAGCCTAAAGAAGAAATACACTACAGCTGCCCACTCTTTTTTGACTCCTTTTGCATATCCTATAGTGCCGTGGCTGCTGTTTTCTACCGTTCCATCATCTTTGATGTAACCAATAGTGGAATGACTGCTGTTTTCTACAGTACCATTACTTTTTACATAGCCAACGGTAAAATGACTTTTGTTTTCAATAGTTCCATCACTTTTGATATAACCAATTGTGCCGTGGCTTTTATTTTCAATCGTACCATCATTTTTAATATATCCCACAGTGGAATGACTGCTGTTTTCTATGGTTCCATCACTTTTGATATATCCAGTGGTGCTGTGACTTCCGGATTCTATAGTCTGGGCACTTACAGCGGAAAGACTGAACAGAAGGGAGCAAAAGAATAGTATTTTTTTCATATTCAATATTTTAATGAATTATTAATTTGGTTTATTTGATGTATTCAAAAGTATTGATTATTCTTTTATGTTGGATGTTATCCCATTAAATCTGAACTTATTTTTTGAGAATATCCAGTTTTATTGAAAGAAAAAACGAAGCTTTTAAATTTTGTCTTTAAAAAGATTATAAAATTGTAATTAATCAATTAATCCTCAATAATTTATGTCCCTCTTGCTGCCACATACAATCACACGAAAAGACTCATGCAGCAGCAAGAGAAATATCTTATTTTCACTATAACAAGAAAGCCGTTTTATTAGATCATAAAACGGCTTTCTTTAAAATTTATGTCAAATTGTATAATATGTATATTAAATGTTTTTTTCTGCTTCTTCTATATTATATACAATTCTATTATCCTCGCTTATTAAAGGAATAAAAATATCTTTGTATTTATTAAAAGTATTTTTGTCATAATATACCATAACCGGAAACAGCTGACTTGCCTGATAATATCTTTTATTTTCTAATGCAGCATGTATTGCCTGTTCTATTTCTTTTAAAAGTGGGCTGCAATTCTTTTTTAAAAGAAAATCTTTTAGATTGGATTCAAAAAATTTATCCCCATAAATGCTCAAAAAATGTTTAATATATGGATAAAGCTCCTGCTCGGTCTTTCCATTTAATGCAGCAATATATAAGGCATTTGTAATTACATCATATACATTGTCCTCATTGTGGAGTCTATGAGGTTCAAAATTTTCCTTTTCATCCCATTTTTCAGAAATGAACCGATCAAGTTGTTTAAATCCTTCAGGTATTGCCCACGCAAGTAAAATAAGCATGGCTTGATAAGCAATATATTGATTGTCATTATGAAGAAGCAATTTTAATTGTTCAACTCTGTCCGGATCTATTTTTTCAAGGAGTTGTACTTCGTTTAAATCATATCCTTCGTTTCCTTCTTCGTTATAGTGATAAAGGAGTTCGTTTATTTGGTTATTCATTTTATTATTAATTATTTTTAAATACTAACGTGGGAACTGTTGACTCATTAATTATTTTTTTGATTGATAATAGTTTATAATGTTATCCATAGTTGATTAATCTTCATATAACTTGTTCATTTGTTAAGTATTGAAGAAATATTTTACCTTTTTATCCGTCAAACTTCCAATTACAAACATTAATTGAATTTTTTATTTTGTAATAGAAACATGACATATTTTTATTTATTTCCTATAGTTTGGGTAAAAATAATATTACCTTTTTCATCTTTTTTTCGGCTAATATTATATAAATCACTATCAGCAAAATAAGGTAATATTTTTTCTTTTATAAACACTGGTACTTTCATATATTTTTCCAAATCTTCTGTACGGGTTTGACTAATAGTTTCATATCCTCTATGTTCTTCTAAGTCATTTAATTCATCTATTTTTTTAGCTTCCTGTTGATAAATTTCATATTCTTCTTCAGTAATAAAAAAGACAATACTTTTATCCGTAAATTCTGATTCTGAATCAGATTGAACTATTGCATTTTTAACTTCTGGTTCTATTATTCTCACTGTTCCCGCCCATTCATTATAAGGCAACACAATATATGATTCTCCATAAAGTAATCCTATGCATATATCTTTTGCTAATTGCATTGAGCGATAATCAAAATGAGGAGGCCATGATTCATATATATTTTCAATTTTTGGTAAAAATAAAATTTCTGGAAAATGGAGACCTAAAGTTAGTTTGAAAATACCTTGCATTTTTTCTTGTCCAAAATCTTCCGCATAGAAGTGTAAATCATCTTGTTCATTTGTACTATCTGAATAATATAAGATATAATTAAACTCTTTTTTATAATTTTTCATAATTCTAATATTTATATTTTTGTTCTAATTTTATAATTTCATCATATATAGAACCAATATTACTTTTAAGTCCAATAATTCTTGATTCCATACCATATTTAGGATTTCCTAAACTTTTGACAAATTGGCTACGATATTCAGTAACACCCATTTTAGTCTGTTCCATTAAAACTTCTGGAATTTTTATACCAGCAGATTTTAAATCTTGTAATCTCTTTAAATCAATCAGCCTATTATGATATTCCATGGCACTCCAAATTTTAGAATTACCATCATAAGTTTTTACAAAACTGCCATTGTCTCGATAAAATCCTTTTTCAGTAGCCAACTTTATCCCCTCATTTTCTAATTTCATTAACTGCTTTACATGCCCATACTCATGTATAGCTGTTTCATAATCCATACCTTTTAACAAAGTAACTTCTTTTTCAAAATGTAAAAATTCTCCTTTTTTATTAGTAATCTCTACGACTTTTACATGTGGGTCAATTTTTATATTGCCAAAGTCCTGTTCTATAATAGTTACTTTGTATCCCAACTCTTCCATTTCACCTACTAAATTCTTAAAGTTAGGATGTAACTCCATTTGGACCGTACCGGTAGCTATGGTTTGTTCTGTTGCAGCTAATCCTGGTTTTGGCCCATAATTAGTATCTCTCCAATGACCACTTTCATTTATCCATTGTGCTTCTTGATTAGCTAGTGGTCCTAAACTCTCATCAAATGTACGGTTTTGTGTTGAGCTAATTTTATTATTTTGTTCCTTACTTTTTAGTCCATATGTTTTTTTATTCCCTAATGTGTGAGGATCTTCTTTTGGCAAAATATTTTTAGAGATATTATTTTTAGTCGATTTCACATTAAAATACTCAGCAGGAATTTCACCTTTAATTAAAATCTCTTTGTCTCTGACACTATTGTTAAGATCTCTTACCGCATCATCTACTCTTTTTTGATTTTTAGGCGTTGGACTTTCTTCAAATCTTTTCTCCGCCTGATCTATTTTAGCCTGTAGTTCCGCTTGTACCTTTTCAGGTCTCAATACCTCTACCTCACTTATTTTACCTGCGGCGATATCAGCTTCCAGCCTTTTGATATCAACTTCAATCACATTGTCTCCGTAGGTTTTGCCTATACCAGGACCTTCATCTGAGAAAGAAGTATAAGGACTCTTACTTTTCATAGGTTCGCTTCCTCTTACGTGATCAGAAACAGTAGCACTTCCGTTTTTGTCTGCAGGAGTTAAGTTTCCTTCTTCATTAATGTGAGATTTTATCCTTCCTTCTTTTGAACCTGCAGGAGAATAAGGTCTGTTATCTTGTCTGAATATGCTTTCTTCATATACATTTTCCTGCACTGGAGCAGGTTTTACATCTTCTTCCTTAATATTGGATTTTGCATTACTTCTTTCATTTCTTACAGGCTGTTCATGCATTCTGTCAGGAACAGTCTGTTCTTCAAAAGGAAGTTGATTCAGGTTACGGTTTGGCGTTGTCGTAGTCTTTTTCTTGAAAGGTTCAGTAACCCAATCTTTTGCTTTTTTATACGCTGCTTTAAAATTTTGGCCCGCTTTAATCCATGTATCTTTTTTGAAAACAGAGGTTATTCTTCTAGGTATAGAAACAATACTTGCTTTTATTCCATTTCTTGCGGTAATGAACATTCGTTTACCAAAAGTTTTCGGGTTTCTTTTTGCCAGATCTTTTATGGAAGCTCCTCCTTTTTTCGAGGCTTTCCCACCTATCATCGCCAAAATGGCCATACCAGAATTAGCAATGTCGCTTTTTAACTCGCCAGAGTTTTTAAATAAAACTTCAGCCGTTTTTGCCGTATGTACGTCATAAATATTTTTAATTCCGTTGAGTATATTCAACCCTAATGCTATGGCACCAATCCAGAATGTGATGGTTCCCATTGTTATTGTAGCTCCTCCCAACCAGGCAGCTAATGGTGCTAAACCACCTAAAGTGAAAATTGATCCTACAGCTGCCGCTAGTGTTAATATACCCAATATCCCTGTAATTACACCAGCTATGACAAGTACTTTATTGGCTATTCCGGCTGCTTTTTGAAGAATCATTCCTACCGGGTCTTCTGAGAATCCTTTCCAACTTGTCAAATCGTCCCAGATACCTCTTATAGATCCTGAAATAGCCTCCACCCATGCTTTTGGACTAAAGATCGATTCAATAAATTTACCTACATCGGTCCAGGTAATGGAGGTGACGTCATTCCAAATATCTGAAAAGGCAATAGATATAGACATCCATAATCTTTTTAAACCGGTAATTCTATTCAGATTTTTGGTTACTAAGTTTAATGATTTCTGTAAAGCATCTTTACGTTTGTTATTAAAGACCTCTATTTGAGAATTTCTGATGCTTTCAACATTTTGGTCGATTAAGCTTTGATGCTCAGACTGATCACTGTCATAATTAGCATTTACTTCTTCAAATTTATCTCTTAGTAAATTTTGTTTATCCGGGCTTAGTTGTCTTAGGAAAGCTACTTGTTCATCTTGCGTTTTCAATTGTGTAAAATCAACTAATAAACGCTCTGCCTCATTAAGTTCTTTTGGTGTTTGTTGAATTTTATCTTTTTCTTTTTGTATCAAACTATTTCGTCCCTCAACTTTAGACATATTGGCATAATAAGCATTTTGAGTTTTAATCACTTCATGCTCAATAATGTAAGAATCCAATAACAATGCATTTGCTTCCTGATTTAATTTCTTACTTTGCGATTCTACCTGTTTTAGTCTTGGGTTAAGTTGTCCTAACTCTCTTTTTGCTTCTTTATTCTTTTTAGTATCTGCTGCAAGTTTAGCTTTTGACTTTAGTATCGACGCTCTGGAAGACATTATTTCGCTCTGTATCCTTGTATTCTTACCTTTGGCTTGCTGAGCTTCCTGAGATAATTTCTGAGTTGTATTTCCTGCCTGAGATACTGCTTGATTGATCGTACCAGCGTTAGTACTTAATTCATTTAATTTTCTGGTAAGGTTTCCGGAATCAGCATTTTTAGGATCTTGATGTTTTTGAGATCCACCGAGTAAACTTTTTGCTTCGTTATTGAAATCACTTGCTTTGGTCTTATTTTTATTATATTCCTGCTGATATATTCCTACCTCCTGTTCTACCTTTTGTTGTCTTTTTACTGAGGTCTCTAATCCTTTTTCTAATTTATGGATGAGAGCTTCTTTACTTTCTATGCTATCTTCTGATTTTTGTAAATCATCGTCTGATTTCTGAATTTCTTTTTCAACCTCTTTAATTTTATTTTTTAGTGTTTTAGCTGCTTCATTTTGAGATTTTACCTGATCCCTAGCTTCTACTCCCTGATCCCTAAACTCCTGTGCAGCCGCAACAAGCCCCACAATGTTGATTGTCGCCTGTGCATCTGGAGCTATTTCAGCTTGCTCACTATCAAAAGCTTTATCCATTCTTGGAGTAACAACGGATTGAATATCATCAGGAATGACGACTTTTGTTTCTTTTTCTCCTTTAGTTTTTGAATTTAATTTTTTATTATTAGATTTTTTGTCATCTATAGCCTTTTCTGGGCGAGGCACTTCACTTTTATCAGCACCCTTTTTTGAGCTATTGCTATTAACTTCGGATGAAATTGGTTTAATTGGAGGTATTTTAATCTCAACCGATTTCTCTTTTGGTTTCTGATCTATAACAGGTTTTGAGGCTTCAGATTGGCTGCTAATGTTTTTTAATGCTTCTTTTTCTCCTTCTTTTGGCGTTTTTACAGAAGTTTCCGGATTTTTAACTATCTGACGAACTGCTGTCTGCTCCCCTGACGTCTTTGGTACATAATTTTCCGATTTAATATTATTATAATCTTGTACTTGATTGACATTCAAGGTTGCCATATATCCTTTCTTCATCTTTTGAGTATCAGGATGGTTGATATCGCCGGTTTTGATTAAACTCTCCTGAAATCTTTTATGCATTATTTCTGCACCTTGGTCGTAAACAGTTTGTGAGCCGGGAACGGCTGCAATAGTACCATCTAAACCGAGTCTGTTACTATCAGGATTTGCTGATCCAATTTTAGTGGATGAGTCTCCAGATTTTTGTGTCTGTATATTTGCCACTTGCACCTCAGACAGAGGTACAGCCACCCGATCTTTCTGCTTTTGCTTTTTGCTCTGGTTTTTATTGGCCTTATTGTCTTTTTCTACAGGTTTTGCTGCTTTCATTGACTTAGTTTTTTTAATTTCATATTGTTTTAAAAGACCTATAGGCACAACCAAAATATTGTGCCTTATAGGGTGCCTGCCGGGTTAGAAAAATCATACCGGATGAGGTAGATTCTTTAAGAATTTAAGTAAATAGAAATGGTATTTGACTTTGAGAAACAGGCAACACTGAACCATTTCCTGGTTTGTTCTCTTGTTTTTGAATTTTCAGGTTTTTTAAAATTTAAATACACTCTTTTTAGGATAACACCTTCTTTTGAGTGACTGATTCTATCATTACGGTAAAGACTGTTTCAGAATCTTTTTTTATTTCATATCATCTTTTTTTTCTTCTTCATCAGATGATCTGTCTGTATTCGCACCATATCGGTTTTCAATAAGAAGATTCACTGCTTTATCAATCCAGTTAGGCAGATTATTAGTGATCATTTTCAGGAATTTATCATAACCGTATCCCAGTACAAATAATACTCCTGTTGAATACCATTTGTCATGCAATTCAGCTCTGTTCATTAAATAACTCATTGTAAAACCCACAATCACCACGATTACCAATGTGATAAAGTGTTCCCATGGCTGTTTTTTCTCTTTATTTTGTATGGAGACCAGTACCCTTAATAATCCTCCAGAAAATGCTATTGCAGTTCCGATCAAAAGGGCTTTTATACTATCCAAATTCATTCGTTTCCTATTATATTATTTATTATTTTTTTTATTTTCCAACAACTTTCAGATGCTTATTCATTCCTGAGACAGGATATACATATCATCTAAAAATTTTCTGATTTTCCGGATATTATCACTCTCATCTGCATACGCTAGCTCGTCAATAAGATCACTGATATCTCTGCTTGGTTTCTTCAGTTTTTCATTGTCTTTTTCCTTATCTTTTTTCTTTTTTTTCTTTTCTTTTTTTTTCATGGCTTCCAGAATTTATTAAATGAATAATTTCTTTTTAGTTTTTTAAGTTGATTTCTCTTCCAATACACTAAGGTCAAACGGTTTCTTTTTAAAATTCATGTTTCATTTAAAACAATAGAACTAAAGGCAAAACCGTTTTTCACCCTAATATTTTACTTATAATTTAAATTTGAGAAAGATGTCAGGACAGCCCTTCAATCTGATGCACGGATCTATTGAGGGTACAGCAATAATTTTGAATCCTTTTTACCTTTTTAGAATGAATAATTTCAAGATATGAATCATGAGTACACACTATCCACAAACATTATCTTACTGATATCCAAATAATAACATTATATTAAATGCTAAGAACTGAGCTTTCTTTCACAAACCATAACTATGGCTGAAGAATGATATTATATATTGTTCTCTCGGACAAAAACAACATTTCCATCAGCTCGTTGACAATCACTTTCATCTGTTTATCCTGATTACGTTTTACATAATCAATGACAAAATCTTTTCTTTTTTCGACTAATTCTTTACTACGTTTCATATTCTATGGTTAAAAGTTTTTTTGGTTAAAAAGTTTTTTTCGAATCAGACAGGCTTTCCTTTTCTTACCTATTGACCGTTTCATTGAGTCATAAGAAACCCTAAAGACGAATATTCCGTCTTTTAAAAGATGTCTAATTCAATTATTTAATTTTGTTTTTTTAGAAGCCGGTACCAGGTATTTCCCAATAAAAATTTTACCCTGACTTCTTTATTTAAATTTCATTTGCCCTTTTGTATGTATTAGCAATTTTACTGACAACTATAATTAATCGATATTTTATATGTTGAACAGTAATGATATTCTACATTTTGGGCCTGCTTTTTATTTTCAGGAAAAACAAAGAGCAAAATGATTGCTTTATTCAGATATCAATCAAAAAATAAACGCATTTTTATCATCAATAAAACGACATACAAACGAACAAAAATCAAATTATCTAATATTCAAAACGCACTTTTTACATTTTATAGATTGTTTAAAATTTTCCCTGTTTCTATTAGCACCGGATAAAATAAAAAAGGAAAATATCTGTATTTTAAATACACTACACATAAAATTATTTTTTAACTTTTTTAATTACAGATAATTACAAACAAAAAACAACATTTTAAAATATTAAAAAAACATTAAATTTCAAATATAATTTTGTACATTTGTACCGTTCCATCTTAATGACGAAACAAATATACGAACATTGTTCGTTTTTCAAAATAAAAACGAACATTTTGTTCATTTTTTTTTGCAAATAACTATAAACATATCAAAATGAACTATTTAGAATTCAAAGAAATCAGAAAGAAACTAAACATGAAGCAGGCTGATATAGCAAAATCCATAGGAGTGGGCACAAGAGCCGTACAATATTGGGAAAAAGGCGAACGAAAGATACCGGAAACAACTGCTTATTTTGTAACCAATTTACTCTTAAAGCAACAGGAACTCAATGATGACAGCGCGTCTCCGGTTGTTTTTTCAGATTTAAAGATTATGCACGTTCCGCTGGCGAATCAATATGCACAAGCCGGTTATCTGAGTAATTTTGCTGATGAAGAATACATAGAAAGCTTACCCACTATTCCTTTTACGGACGATGTAGAGCACCGGGGTGAATACATGTGTTTTGAAGTGAAAGGAGACAGCATGGATAACGGATCATATGAAAGCTACCTGGAAGGTGACATTATCTTATGCCGAAATATCAGACAGGATTACTGGATGAGTAAACTGCATTATGATAAGTGGGATTTTGTAATCGTTCACAAAGAGAAAGGGATTTTAGTAAAGCGAATCGTCAACCACGATGTTGAGAAAGGTCTTATCACTCTTCATTCTCTGAATGAGTATTATGAGGATTTCGAAATCCATCTGAAGGATGTTGCGAAACTTTTCAATATTATAAGTACAAGACGTAAAAACAACAGAAGATAATTGCCTGAGTGAATAAAATCCTCAATTTCTTGAGGATTTTATTGGGGCATTTTGGATCATCATCGTGTGAGATATTCTAATAACACTTCACGTCGCCTTCAAGAACCTCTATTTCACCTGTTTCTGGCTTTACCCGATAAATTAAACTTGGGTTAAAATCTGAATTGGATCTTAGGAATCTTATCCATCTTATTCCACTTTTTTTGAGGTTTTCGGGTGCATTTTGCTCAAAATCTCTTATATTTTCCGGTATTGCAGGCTTACCATTAGTAAGACAAATCAAGCTCCCTACATCTGGCCGAAAAGGCTGTAAAGTTACTTTCATCTTCCAGGCAGGATCTGTTCCATAACAAAGAGCATCTTTGTTCCGATCATCTACACCAGACAAGCAGTAAGCTTCTACTCCCCATATTCCAGAGTCAAATTCAACGAAATCCGACCAATCCGAAACTCCATCTCTCCCGCAATATTTTCTTATTCTTATGTATAAACGAGTTTTATCAGGAATATTTCCATTTCTCATGTCAATATTTTCAAATTGGGTATAATTTACATCACTAAAGCCCACCTTTGAATAAATAATATCTTCATCTTTAAAGCCGGGATCTTTTGCGATCTGATATTCCAATGCTGCAAGATTGGTGGTAGTATCCACCCAGTAGTTCATTACAATCTGCCCATCATCCAACACTTTTATTTCATAGATCTTCGGTACATAACAAGAAGATGAGGTACATCTCCCAACGTTCAAAGAAAACCTCTTCGTAGTAACAACATCATCTACAGCCAGTTTCACTTCCAGGTCGTATGTGTCTGGAGCCTGAATATCATTCTGAATATCATTAAGCTTTATTGTATTATTAATTGTAAGCAATTGCTTTATATCATGTGTGGGGCCTGGCGGATTCAGATAAGTTACAGTCGCCTCCGTTATTGGTGAAGAAGATTCATATTCTATTTTGAATGAAGCATCACATTTTGCTGCTGCCATTGTATTATGTTTTTATTGTTATTATTTATTTTTCCTAGTACAAGGGGTGTTATCATTATTCTAAAGACAAAAAAACACCCCTTTATATTAGATTTAGCATCAAGAATGCGTTCTTTACTCCACTATTATCTCTGCTACATCTATTTCAAATGCATCACTATTAGCATCTTTAACCAAAAGCTGGAATTTATATTTTCCAACGACTAACTCTTTGATTGTCAAAGTTGCTTCGTTAACATTCTCAAGTATTACATCCGGACCTTCTAGTTTGCTCCAAAAATACAGAAGCTCATTCGCTCCGCTCCCCCATCCTTTTAATCCCAATTGCCTAATAGGTAAATTAGATAAACGAATGTTTTGATTTCCACCGGCACCAGCTGTAATCGTAGGTAACTCAACATTACAGCAATTTTTATCAGGAAAGCTAATGTTATCTATCACAACCGTTGGACGGTATTCATTTTTATAGGAAAGAATATTTGAAGTTACTGTATTGTTTTCCCCATCTACTACAACTGCTTTATATAAATTTGTACCCACCGCATTTATAGAGTCTGTAAATGTCGTCCCTGTAAAATTGCCAATAAATAAATTCCATACAGCCCCATTATCAGTGCTTTTATGAATATGAACGTTGGCAATATCACCATCAGGATCGCTAGCCAAAACGTTAACTGTATAATTACAAACAGGCTGTGTACATACCCTATCCTCAATTCCGAAGGTATCATTCCATCTGATTGATACCGCTGGTGGATGATTTTCTTTTTTGTAAGACAGAGTATTTGAAGTTGTCTTATTGTTTTTTTGATCAGTAACAATTGCTCTATACAACTGTGTACCAGCTCCATTGATAGCATCTGTAAATGTTGTCCCCGTAAGATTGCCAATAAACAAACTCCATGTAGCCCCATTATCCGTACTTTTAAAAATCTGAATAGTTGCAATATCTCCATCCGGATCAGTTGCATAAACATCAATTGTAAAATTACAAACCAACTGTCTACACAGCCTGTCCTCAATTCCTGAATTATCCTTCCATCTGATCAATGCTGTGGGTGGGTGATTATTCTGATCTTTTATAATTCCAATATCATCAAATCCCGGAAGATTCAACGTATTTTCTGCTTCCCTACATGAACCCACTAAACCGAATCTAATAGAGTATTTGCCTAAAGGCAGTGTGATTGATCTTCGCGGACGGAATGATCCGGGTTCATAATGCCATCCATTTCCGAGGTCATTTGAATCATAAATATTCAAGCCTGTTATTCCGGAAAGATCTGAAGGCAAATCCCAATCAAATGTGAATGTCTGGGTATCATCACCATTATCAACAACTGTATATTTAACATTTGAAATCACCGGACACTCTTTATCCAGAGGTAAATTTACAGTCACCGTGTCAGTACAGCCATTGCCGATCACTTTTACTTTTACTACCGGAATCATTGATGGATCCAGATTGTAATATTTATAACTCAAATATCCATTTTCATCAGGATTCATAGGAAGCCAAACATCAGTACCCAGGAAATCCCAGTTGTAAGTATAGTCGGCAAAGTTTGCTCCGGAAACTCTAAAGTTTACTACTGTTGCCTTTGAATCTCCTCCAGGATAAATGATAGGTTGAACGACTTCTACTTTTATATCCGGTTCTGAAATCACCTTAATGCTGCAATCAGTAGGTTTCCCATTTACAGTAAAGGTAATTACCTGGCCATGGAACTGATCTTCCACAGACTTCGGATCGAAGAAATATTGTCCTTTGATAAATTTCACACCGTCACCAACACTTGCTTTTACCACTCCACTCATAGGGGATACTGTAAAAGGTATAGGACTGGCCTCAGCACAGATAACAGAAGTTGGCAAGCTTAATTTAATGATCGATTTCGGAGTACAGCATATGTATGGAAGTGAAAAGTCTGCAATAACTTTCGGGTCTTTTATGGAACCATACACCATGATAAAAGTTCCTCCCGTTTTAACTCCCCGCTTATGTTCCAATCCGGAATTTTTTTCTACATATTCATTGAAATATGCTTTCGACAGATCTTTATTTCCTTTTAATTCTTCTAAAGACAAAAGCATAATATCAAATCCCAGCTGCTGCTTATCCTTGATTTCCTTTATCTGTTCAAAAGCGATTCGGTGATCCATCCCCTGATGGCCTTCTATATTATAAAACGAATTGTTATCTATATTGAGATTTAAAGGACTTACCTGTTCGGATTCCCCTATTAACACCCACTCGGTATCAAAGGTTAAATTACTGCCAGATGACCGGTTGCTTGTCTTGTCAAAATTCCATGTTTTTAAAAATTCTTCTGTAGCCCGGTAGTAAAAAGGAACCGCCTTATTGCCCAAAGGATTTAATATTTGTGATGGAGTAATTTTAACGCGTTCCTTACCTTTAATAATACTATCAGGATCAAAACGTCCCACTTGCTGATTAAATCGATTGATTAAGGTTTTAACTTTTTGGGTTGCTTTTTCACTGTCTAAGACAGGCGAATTATAAAACTGATGTCTTGAGGAATCCAATTGGGTATCCGAGATTAATTTTCCAAGCATGATGTGTTTGGGAAAAGAAACAAAATCCGGAAGACATTTGGTAAATGCTTTAGGAAGTAACTCTATAATTTCAGCATAGGTATCCATCAAATCCTTTACTACATCATAAGCATACTGAAAACCAAAATCCTGGTTAAAAATCTTTGTAAATGATGCTTTGAATACTTCATGGCTAGAACCTGAAACCTTTAATATTTTAGCGATCGCCTGGATTTTATCAAAGACGATTTTACCGTAATCATCCTTGTCCAAAGCCTTAATATACTGTCTTTTTAAATCGGAAGCACTTACAATTTCGTCTGCAACAAACTTCTCTAAAATAATCCTGTTTTGTTTTACAGGCTCCATAATTCCTTCTATAAACAAAGGATGAGGCTGAAGATTATCTTTTCTTTTGGGTTTAACCTCACCTGTTATGGGATCAGGCAGAGAAAAACCATCTTCTCCAAGAATATGAGTGATACCACTTGCTGTAGTAACTAATACTTTGAGGTTTCTAATCTGCTGTATACCATGATTATCACAGTCAACTCCTCTACAGGGTTTAACCTCTTTTTCATAATCCTCCAGATACAGCAGCAGGTATTTGTCTTCTAAATTCGATAGGGTATTAATGGGTTGAAAATCCGATCTTGCTTCCTGAGCTGTTGCCAGTTCCCAGAGTTCAATCTGCTCGGTTCCCTCATAAAATGCCGGATATTTTACTTTAAAATTATCGTATGCTTTACAATGCGTATAGTCTTTATTTTCTAAGTTGATGGTTTTTAAATCACTCACGTACAAATCCTTACTTACCTCACTTGTATTACTTAAGGTGAGCAAATCTCCGTCAGTTGTTACAGCCGCCCCCTGAGAGAGCTGTATCTTGTCTAAAAGTCTGTTTTTATAAATAAGTTTGGGTTTGAAACCACATACAACACCAACCCCCTGAAGCAGCACTCTGGACAAACGGTCCTGATCTTCGAAAGAGTCCAGAAACTCATTGAACTGATCGGGATCTTCCAGATACTGTCCTTTACTGAACTTTCGATATTGAACGGTTATATTACTTAATTGATTATTCATTATTGTTCATTTTTAATGATTTATTAAGGTCTTTTAATAAACTTCATAGACAATTCAGACTGTCTATGAAGTTATTATTTGACTATTATTTTGTCACTCCTGTACAAGGGTTTATTTTTAGGAAATTCCCATTTGGATACCCTTTATAAATAGGAATAGTAGCGTTTGCTAAGAAGATTTCTGTATAAGCAACATCCTGGTGACAACCTGTTGGTGGTCTGTTACTAGGAGGTAATGCACATTCAAGTGAAAACTCTACAAAGCCATCCAATGATTGTGATGCCATTTGTTTCGCTTCAGCCTGAGTGATCGTAATTTCATTATATCTGCTCAACGCAGGAGTACCAGGTTTATGATTACCTCTATCCTGATTACCTCCTGTATTACTTAAATGTATATTTCCAACAAAACCAGGGTATGGATTGATCCCTCCTATTACAATATCATTTCCTTTTAAGTTGAAAGTAGCATCATTACAAACGTGACCTTGGTCTACATCATCTCTGTACTGAATAACCACTCTCATACCACTTAAACATGCAATAGTGGATTGACCTTTTAATTTAAGCGGAGCTAATTTGTACACCGTACTACAACCATTAGTATTGGTTACTGTAAGTATTGGATTGAAAGTTTTTTCTTGTCCTGCAACCAGTTTGTACACGTGGATCTTTTTGTTAGCAGGCGCCTCATTATGCTGTATTGGAGTACCATCATCAAAATTCCAGGTAAATGTAAGACCTGTAAAGTCCCCGGCAACATTAAATTCAACTGTAGCATCCGGATTGTTGGCATTCTCGTCCATCGTAGGAGCATCATAGCTCACGGTACCTGTAGTAACAGATACATTCGGTTGTGCATATACGACCATCTGTGCTTCTACCGGATCATCATCCACAGTAAATGTAATGGTTTGTCCAAAGTAAATTGCATTCACCAACCCTGGATCGAAGAAGCTCTGACCTCCGGATTGTGTAACCGCAGGAACCTGAGTACCATTTACAAATGCTTTTACCTGTCCGTCTGTCGGAACAATTGTCATAGCAATCGGAGCATCTTTCTGACATAGCTTGCTGCTCGGTAATGACAGGAATGCAGGATCTTTTTTAGAACAACATAAGTAAGGTAACGAAAAGTCTGCAAGCACCTGATTATCAGCCTCAGAATAATAAACCAAAGCAATAGTTCCGCCCGGTTCTACTCCGCCCTTGTGCTCCAGTCCTGATTTTCGCTCCAGAAACTCACTTAAAAGCTCACTTACAACATCATCTTTTTTAGGATCTTGTTTTACAACGGTAATTCCTTCAGGTGATCCTTCTTTTGAGAATTCGGCCTGGTTCAGCAGTCTTAACTGTTCATCCAGTTTAGAGATATTCAGTAAAGTATTTTGTGAATTGAATGTTCTGTTGCTAACATCACTGGAAATGGACACCAGCTGCTTTCTGAGCTCGTCTATCGACACTGTTTTTTCTCTGACTGGCGGCTCGCCGCCAGGTTTTTCGCCTTTATCCAGAACCAATGCAATGACATCAAAAGCTAATCCGTATTGTGTTTTAAGGTCATTGATGTTTTGCAATGCTGTTTTATAAGGCATTCCTAGGTGACCTTCAATTCTATAGAAATCATTATTGTCAATGTTATAATTCAGCGGATTCTGAATAAAATCTTCTCCTGCCAGATTGGTTGTATGATAACTTAGATTGTAAGCGGCTCTATCGGTTTTTGCTTTTTCAAAGTTCCACTGAGCCAATAAAGGCTGATCCACATTATAGTAATATGGTATTGCCTTATTACCCAGCCTTACATTAAGATTGGAAGGTGTAATTTTAATGCGTCCGATATAGGTTTGAAATCCATTGATTTTCTGCACAAAACGGTTGGCAAGCATTACAACTCTTTCATAATTCTCATCATCATTTGTTGTTACAGGTGAATTGTAAAATCCATGACGTAAAGGGGTGTACTGCCCTAATTCCTGTTTTGCTCCCACAGGACCTAACATCAGGTGTTTTGGGAATGAAGTAATATCCGGGCAACACTCAGCGTTCAGATGCAGGATCAGATCTTTTATTTCATTGTAGGTATCAATCAAATCCTTCAGTAAATCATATCGGTATTGATAATCCTCCAAACCTGTTGTCGTCATAGACAATAAGGAATTCAATTTATCGATAAGCGTTTGCCCTCCCAGGTTGACACTCACGTTAAAAGTATCTGCAATAGAGTCAAAGCCCTGGCTTAAATCTGCAACAGCAGTGATTGATTCTTTGAATTTTGTTTTTAATTGTAAAGCTGTTTTAACTTCGATATCCAAAATAACTCTTTTAGCCTGTATGTTCGGTAAACTGTCAAAAAGCTTTTCATAAGTATTGTGTTGTTTATAGATAGCATCTTTTGCATCACCTTTCGCAATAAGCTCTGAAACAGATGCTGAATCTGCCAGAAGTACTTTAAGATTAGAAACCTGCTCAGCCCCGTTATTGTCACAATCTGCATCCTGACATGGATTTTCATCATTAGAATAACTTTCTAAATACAGAATTACAATTTTATCATTTAACGAACTACGAATATCTATTACCTGTTTAAAATCCCCGGCGTTAGCTCCTTCGTTCACTAACTTTGTATACTCTTGTGTTGTAAACAATTCTAAAAGAGGGATTTGCTGCCCTCCGATACGAAAATGCTCATATCCTACGACATCAATATAATTTCTATAGTATCTATAATTTTTAGCCTGGAAATCAATGGTAACCTCTGAGTTTTTGCTTCCTGCCTTACGCAGTGTTATTAAGTCTCCATCCGTAGTCACCCCAGCTCCTTGTGTAATAGCAATCGTATCAAAAGGAATCTCCTCAAGATCTCTATCTCCGGGTCTGAATGTTTTTTCTGCTAAAGAAGGTGAGATTTCAAGCTCTACATATTCCGATTGAAAACCACACACTATCCCCACGCCGCTCAGACGGGTTCTTGATAGTCTGTCCTGATCTTCAAAATAATCTATAAATTCGTTTAATTGCCCTTCAGTTAACGCCTGATTGTCGTTGAACTTTCTATATTGGGTTGTTACATTGTCTAATTTGGTATTCATTATTTTTCAATTTTTTTTGATAAGTTCGATTGTCCTAATATGATTTTTCCATCCAGAATGTCACTATCACTGGCGTCGCAGTCCAACAGTCTTCCCGGTCTATAGATATTATTCAAATGGCTAAGAGCAGTCAATAAATTTGTAATGCTGTTTCCGAGATTCGCAATATTGTTTCTTGACTTATCTGAAAGGTATTTTTTAAAGGCTACTTCAAATTCAGCCAAATCATTCTGAGCAGTTTGTTTTTCACTCAAACGATCTCCCACCCAGCAAATTTTTGCTAAAACATGAGCCGGAATTTCCTGTCTGATCACTGTTTCTGCATAACGTCTGAAATCAGGATCCTGAAAACGATAGGCAAAGCCAGGAAGAACAACACTCACCCTGTAAGAATAAGGGTCAAAAACGTCTGTTTCGCAGTTTTCTTCGCAAGAAGACATAAAGGCTTCCGAATATTCTATCGGATCTGTTGCAGGATTTTCTTCTTCCAGGTCATACATGATTCTGAAAGTACCTCCGACAGACATGCAGCCAATACCGCCCATGAGTTTATAATCTTTAGTGGTTGGCTTTAATAATAAATGCTCAACAAGGAAAATACCCTCTTCTGTAAATTCATATTTGAAATAATTAATCGTCTCTTCAATTCCTTTTTTCAGGTCTTTCAATTCTGAATAAGGATTGGTCTTTTTGTGAACAGCAATAACATTTTGTTGACCACTGTCATCCAGAATTTCAAAATAATAGTTCCCTCCCAATGAAACACGGATTTTTATATTTCCAATTAAACAGTAATCCTTTTCACAGTTTTTCAGTTTTTCTAATGTATCTGCAGGATTCTTCTCATCCAGTGTAGCTAATGCATTTTCAAGATCTTCCTGATCGATCTGAATGGTCTGATAAATGGCTTCATTCAGGTTTTTGATTGCAATATGCTCAGTCGTATAACTATTTACAGATGATAAGATAATATTGTTACCAGCATCTTTTATTTTCCATGTATACGTTTTTTTACCGGCATTATCTATTGTTTCAATAATGGAAACCGGCGACTGCGATAAGTTTCTTTGGGTATAATCTTTAATTCCCAACAAACGGGCGATTCTTTTCTGAACACCGGAAATATTACTGGTATTCCAAAGATCTGAATCTCCGATTAAGGTGTAATTATAACCTAACCCTCTGTCTTTACTTAATGATGAATATTCTTTTAAGAAATTTTCTTTATTACCTAAGACAATTTCATCGGTAGATTTCCCATACAGGGATTTCATTAAGAAAGTATAGTCACTGAATGTTTCGGCAAAACGGGAGATCAAATGATCCAAAACTTCATTTTTACGTTCCACACTGTTATCCAACTCTTTATACAATGAATCTGTAAGCTGATCATCATTTTCGGTATCGTATTCAGAAACCAGTTCATCAAACCCTTTAATATTCTTAAGAGCCTGTGTAAAAAAGGTTCTTTTTAGCTTACCATTGATGCTTAATACTTCTTTTACTTTTTCAAGATGTTTGAAATAGCCGGCAAGGATCTGATCAAAAAATAACAAATACCCTTTCATCTGTTTGGCCAAAGCTTCTCTCTCCGGGGATTGATTCCCTATAATTCCTGATTCTCCTACTCCATAGGTATCCGGAAATTCATTCAGAATAGTAGCATAGTTTGCAATATCATATGAAGTTCCTTGCGGCAAAGCCAATTCTTTATTCTGTCTTGCATCCTCTCTGAGCACTTCTTCTTCCCTTTTAAGAGTTTCTAAGTATTCCTGAACTTTTTTGTCGTTGATATTTAACGGAAGAGATCCTTTACTGTAGCTGAATGAGCTCAGTTCACACAGTTCCGGTTTTCTGCCTTTTTCAATACAGATCAGCCAGTCGTTATTTTGTTTGATCACACTGTCACAACCTGCAATAGAAACGTCATGAATTTCTTTAACCCCTTCAATCTTCATGATTTCACTGATGATATCGGAAAGACGAACTTCTGTTCTTAACTGGCTGTTTCTAAGCTCTTCAGTATCGATAAAACCGTTATCCAAAAGAGGTCCTTCAAAGATCTGATCTGTAGTCAGGCCTTTGTCCAGCATTTGCTTCAATGAATAAAAATGAACCTCAGGAGAAAGATAATTATTGATCGTTCTGATTACTTTAGCATGCACCAGTTCCTCATCTGCTTTGTTGACAAGTCCTATACGGGCACATACTGCAACTTTCTGGATTTCAACTTCTTTAATCTCCGCCAGATCTTCGCAAAGCCCTCTGTTGGCATGGTAACTGTCTAATATTTTGATATTGACATTAGATTTTTCACATCCTATACCATCCGTATCAATCTCTTCAGCATAGTCTACATACAGATCATACAATCCTTTTACGTTAAAACTTTGTGTAGTGTCTCCAATGGGTTTAAAGTCTAAATCTCCTGTTTTGCAATCAACGTATAATTTTTCATTTTTAGGGACTAACCAACAGTTGCGGATCGGTCTTGTAAGACTTCCTGCCATGTTAATATCTATAAACAACTTTCTGTAGTCCAGCTCGTTTAAAGGTCTTGAAGGTAAAATTTCTGCAGCCTTTAAAAACTGGGTATGAATGTCATTTTTTACATCATCAGATGCTAAGATATCTTCCATATTCAGGTTCATCCTCATCCCAAGATCCGTTATGGCATAGCTTAAAACTTCCAACGTGGTGATCCCAGGATCATGCGAGTTATAATCGGTCCATAGTTTTCCTCCTAACTTCTCTATGTATTCAACCCCGGTTTTGCGTAGAAAATGAAAATCTGTCTGATCCCCGGTTTCTATATTTTTTGATATACTAATATGTTTATTTTCTGACATGATTATGTTTCTTCTTATTTATTATTAAATACATACCTGCTCTGTAATAGTGACATTGTGCTGTTTGGCAGATACCAGAATTGATTTTGGATCTACTTCGATTAAAGACTGCCTTTGCGGAACATTGTTCACCAATATTTTAATATCATCAATGTAGTCTACATAATACAGCTGCTCCAGATAGTTAACCAACTGATTAACATTCAACTCTACATTAAAATCAATATTTTCAGAGTCTGTAAAAGCCCAGGGCGATATGTATTTTTTAATATCTTCGTCCAGCTGTTTGGTGTAAAATGTTTCATCGTACTGCTCAAAGAACTTGACCTTTGTTTCTACTTTCGCTTCTTTGTAATTGGGATTGATCACCTGAGCTTTCACATGCATTGTATTTAATTCATTTACATAATTCTGAATCTTATTTAGCGAAGCTCGGCTTACTCTCGGCTGATAGACATCAAAAGCATTTTTATTTTTAATATTTGGAACCACCATCAGGGTTACATGGCCCGGAGCCATATAGGATGTTTCGGAAGTATGATTTAAACATTTTACCTTAAAGACTTCCGGGAACTCCTGTAATACCAAATGTTCGTAATCCCATTGGGTAATAGCTCTGTGCTTATGTCTCAATCGTTCACTTACCCGTCTGTAAAACTCAGTATCGGTTTCTTTGTATTTACCGTCAAACGAGTTATAAGGTTGGCTAACCGATTTTACCTGAGGAACTCTTGTGATAAGTTTAGCAATAGTTTTTGCTTCCAGTCCGTTATTAAGGTGAGACAGGTCATTGTCCTGATTCTGAAATGTCGCTAAAACAGCCTGCGTATAGATTCCCTGAATTTTACATACTGCATCATAACTTCTTTGTGATTTGGCTCTGATCCAGACTAATCCGTCGGTAAATCTTGTGTGGCTTTTATCAACGTCCTTAGGCACTTTAAACTTGACAATCCCTGATTCCAGGAACTTTCTGGTCTCGTTCTGCAGCATATAATTCGACAAACTCATCCATGTATTGTTTGAAAGGATATGCCATTCTATAAATTCTTTTTCCAGGAAGGTCTCCACCAAAGGATTTTCACTTCCTTCCAGCATTTGGATCAATAGTGAAACTGTCGTCTGAGGCATTGCTTCCAAACCGATGTATAATTCGCCTCCATTTTGATGTACAGGTACAATGCTGTTGGTTTCGACTTCTTTTTCATACTGTCCGAATACATCCTCATGATACAGCTGTACTTCTTTATTTTTTGAAGCTTCTCCGGCAGATTTTCTTTCTAAGTACGAATATGCATTTTCTTTTGCGCTGTAATTCAGCTCTATATCTTCAGCAAAAGGAATATACGGTTCGTTGGGAATAAGTTTTTTTAAACTCGGATTACTTGATAATGCCAATGTATACAGTTTAGGATATACATCCTGTAATGATGACTGATTAAGTGTCAACCTGATCGTCTCACTTGTCCCGGCCTCATTGCTTGTATTATTTACAGAAAATTGGACTTTATAAGCGTCTCTTACTTTACTGAATACATCAATATCATTGGCTTTTTCATACCAGATTTCCTTATCCAGCAAGGCGACATCTGCTTTAAAGTAACCATCAGAACCTACAATTGAGGAGTTTTTTAAAGATTCAAAATCGTTTAAACTGATGTTTTGATTAGGCTGAATGACGTATCCGCTATATAAATCTTTTATAGAATCCGGAGCATTTTTCCAGTTGATCGTAATGTCCGCGTTCTGCCATTTTTTGGAAAACATTTCAGGACATTTGATATAAAAATTAGATCCTTTAACAGGTTGTGCGGTAAAAGGATAATAAGGCTTTTCTGAATTTAATGTTCCGTTGTCATTTTCTATCTGAATTGATTTTACGCCTTTTACATCAACTGCTATTTCAATATTTTTTATTAATTTTTCTGAAAGAGCTTCGTACATATCGTAATATTTTTCTCCTTCAATCATCAATCTTATAACAGGAAAGCTGGTTTGAAATGTTTCTGCCAGCACTTCTTTATTATATTTTACAACTGCCGGGAAATCTTTAGATAATGTAAAAGAAAGTTCTAATCTTGCTTCTTCGTTTTTAATACATTTTAAAACAACACCTGATAACCATTCTTTTTCCCCGCTGCAAAGCACTTTGATATTATTTTCAATATCTGTTTTTGAAAGATTTTGTAATTTCTGGGTTGAATTTTTATTAAAATCGATCTTAAGAGTGACCGTACGTTCCCCTTCTTTTAAATCTAATAATGAAGAGGCTATTGAAAAACCCAGTTTAGCTTTTGGAAGTTCTTTATAAATAGATTTATTTGAAACGGTTTCATCAGAATTATATCCAAACGGCCACCAGTAGTTGCTGTCTTCCGGTAATTTATCTCCCATACCATCAGCAGAGTTGGCTACCGGAGCCATTTTCAGTTCTCTTTTTTCAACATCATTTAAGAAACTTTTAATCTCTACTACTTTTGCCTGATTGGCAATAAGTTCATCACCTGTAGTGTAGATTCGTTTTTTTCCATCAGCGTCTTTACCTCCATCCAGCAATGTACCGGCTGGAATTTTTTCCTGAATCGCTTTTTTGGCGAGTTCAAAAATCACATAGACCTTGTCTGATTTGGCGTCGTTTTTCTTAATTTGAAGAATTTCGTTATAATAGAAATCCAGGTGCCTTTTAGTCAGATTATTGAAGGCATTTTTTGAGAAATCTAATAATTTTAAAAAGCAGACAAATAATGTCAGGTGAGGGGTCAGGCTGCTATCCTGTTCAAACTGGGACATAAGATCTGTAACCTGTTTTTTCATACTTTTATACTCAACGCTCTCTCTGCGTGGGATCGCATTGGCATCATCACCCAGGAAGAAGTTTCCCCAGTTTCCTTTTGGTGTTGTATTATTACCTTTGTCAAAATAGTTTACACGTTGAGCAAAATTGTTGGCGAATAATAGCCAGTCAAACAAATCGAAATCGTGTAACTCAAGATTCCCAGGATCTAATTCTGCTAAAAAGCGCTGCATTTGTGATTTTCCTTCACGATAATGTGAAAATGTATCTGTTTTTTTCATTTGTTTATATTTATCTTTCTATGGTCAGATGCAATACTTATTGTAGTGTTTGGTAGTATTCAAAATGGCTACAGACATCCCGTAATTCATTATATTTCGGTAGCTTCTCCTTTGTAAAAAGGGAAAACCATATTGCTTCTTGTATTAGTATTTCTTACTTCGTAGTCAACCTGTATCAAAACTTCTCCCTGAAGCTCTTCCTGAGCATCTATTTCAATACTTAGAATGTTTATTCTGGGTTCATGATATAAAATAGCACGCTCAACGATTCCTTTCATTTGGGTAATCAGCGTTAAGTCCAGCGGTTTAAAGAGCATTTCCTGCAAGTCACACCCGTAGTTTGGGAACATTACACGTTCACCTGGGCGTGTTGACAATAAAATCTTAAGGCTGTTATTGATGTCTTCTACATCTGTGGTCATGGCCAGTTTTCCTTCAGTTTCGTTAAACTCAGGCGGAAAACTCCAGCCTGTTCCTAAAAAATCTGTATTTATTTTCATACGTTATTTGTTATATTTAATGTTCACATCTTGCATCTGTAGCATAGAGTTTTTTGGTTATTCTAACCGTTTTGTTATTGATGTTTTACATTTTTATTTTAGTTCAGATGTTATTTCTAAGAGAGCTTATGATTGTATTAAAAGCTGCCCTCCATATTATCCGCCTATTAAAACAGTAGCATCACCCGCGGTTATTACCCCTCCATGAGCGGTAGAATCTCCCATTCTTGCGGCAGGTTTCCCGCCTATTAAAACACTTGAAGATCCTGAAGCAATGGTGTCCGGTGGCCCGGTACATAATGCTTTGTCTCCTTGTCTTGCTGCGGGCATTCCGCCGATAAGCACTGTGGGTTCTCCTGCCGGAATTATAGGACCTCCTACATGGGGAACAGTTCCCGTTACCATAGGGCAGGTATGCATATCTGTAATTCTTGCTGCCGGTTTCATGATTATTAATTAATTTTAACTTGAGATCCTTTTACTACTGTTACTGCTCCTGATTTAAGCTCTGAACCGGAACTTCCTTCTGCTTTGAATTGAGCACTTGCTTTTACATTGATATTGGTTCCTTCCATATTAATGTCGCCTTTTGCTTTGATCTTAATGTCTTTTCCGCTTTCCATACTGATACCGTCTTTATTAAGGGTAAGAGTATTAGAATGCTCATCTTTTATTGTAATGACATCGGCATCTTCATCTACAATCACTTTTTTACCTTTTGGGGTTTCCAGTGTGTACGAAATTTTGTCGTCATTAAAGATCATTTTCATTTCGCTTCGGGTAACAAATCCTTTTTCATGGTTATCATCAGAGGCTACAATGGGAGCTGGTTTTGCACTGCTGTTTAGCATTCCGAGTACCACGGCATCATTGGGATCATCATTAATAAATCCGATGATGACTTCGTCTCCGATTTCCGGTCTGAAGAATGATCCTCTGTTTTCTCCGGCATCAAGAGTAGCAATACGTGCCCAAATTCCTTCTTCTTCGTTATTGATGATGGGGATCTGCACTAAAATTCTGTCTTCTCCGTCCGGATCTGATTCCAATTGAGACACTACTCCTACATGTAATCCGCTTATGGCAGGGATAATTCCTGAACCCGGCATTTCACTTACATCATAGGTTTCTGAAAACCATGTTGGAGAAAGTCCGAATTGAGCATCCACCAGCCAATTTCCTTCAGCGATTTCATGGCGGACACCGGTTACGTATATTTTCCCGTTGAAACGGTTCCCTACTCCCTGTAGTGTTAATGAAGCTCCTGGTATCACAGATGGGATTCCCTGGAGTTTTACTCTTCCTCTTGTTTTGGCTAATTGCTGGAAAGTTGCTTTGGCATCACCCCATTCCTGCAGTTCTCCCTGAGTAAGATTTCCACCATGCTTAAGCTGCAGGTCTTCAATTCCGAAAACATCTGCCAAATCACCTGATGAAAGATTTCCGTTGAGATTAATCGCCGGATCCTGAGCTTCAACTTCTGTAAGTTCCTGATCAGTATAGCTCCATGTTTTGGCTGTAATTTTACTGAATTGGTCTCTGGCATCAATTTCTCCATCAAATTCATGTATGGATGATCCGTAAACCACCGTTTCTACGGCTTCAGCACTAAAATCAGGCTTAGCAATTTTGATGGTTCCATCTTCAACGAAACAAAGTTTACCGTTTGCCTGCGCTCTGGTAAGCATGAAATCCCAATCGGAAGCCTGGTACTGAACCAATTCCTTATGTGAATTTGAAGTAGCTTCAACATCGGCAGTAAGCCCGTTATTACTAATGAGTTCTTCCATGACATCACTGTCTGTGCTTTCGTAGAAGTACTTGCTTTTTCTTCCTAAGGTCATTTTTACGGCCTTATCTCTGCATTCTACAATCAGGTAAGAAGAACCGTTTCTGATTTTTATGTTGTGTTTTACAACAACTCCTTTAAAAATGGTTTCTTCTTCAGAATGGTATCCAGCGGTAATCTCAATTTCTTTTCCGGGAATCAACAGCTCTTCATTACTGAGCTTGAAATCCTGCTCCGGTACACTTCCGTCTAAAATAACAATGCGGGCATAAGGAATTCTGTTGACTTCTTTTTCCACGACAATGCTTTTCACCCCGTACTTCCCCGGCAGTTCTGTGCCTCCAGACATGACCTTATGGGTGACTAAATCTGGATTTTTTGCTGTTTGTATGTATCCGCTATTATTCATATCATGAAACTTTTTCTAATGGCGGAAAGAATAATTCCTGCCCTGGTTTTAGCTGTCTGAAATTGACAAGATTGTTTACTTTAGCGACCTCCAGATAATATTTGGAATCTCCGTAAATTCTTTCAGTCATTAATGGCAGTGTATCGCCAGCTTGTACTGTTCTTTTGTGGGTAAGATCCGGAGATTGTTTATCTTCAATTTTACCGGCAAGTTTAGGACTTGTTGATTCACTGAATGTTGCCTTTCCTATAGCTCTCAGAGGCTGGCCTTCGTTATCAAATAATTTATATTCTATCGTTAATTCAGAAAGCACTCCTTTAAATTCAAAACTTCCCCAATTAAGGATAACATTATAAGGTTTATGGATAGAACCTTCCAGCTCGCTTGTTGCCTTATAAAAATCTTCAATCTGTTTTGTTACAGCTGTTTTTGCAAACGATTTCCCTTTAATTTTATTGATCAGTTTAAGCCCTGAATTCGCTTCTGTAACTCCTGTCCCATCAAATAGAAATTCTAATTGTAAATCAGGTGATGCTGATGAGGTGTATCCTAAATTAGGTTTAGAATTACCATCTGCCTGATCTTTATTATATTTCGTTTTATAGGTCATAGAAAAACCTGTCGGATTGATAAAAGCTTTAAAAGCACCGCTCTGAACTCTTTTTTCATAATCAGAGTTTTCGTATGTTCCGATTGTCAGTTTTTGAATTGCTCCTCTCATTATCTTTCTTTTTTACGGTTTTCTATCTTTGCTGCCTGTTCTACACTTTCGCTGATTGCGCGCATGAGCTGTGCTTCATCTACCGATGTGCCAGTCGTCGTTGCTTCTGCTTTTTCGTCCACATTTATTTTAATGTGAAGCTCTTTTATTTCTATTGGCATTTTGTTTGTTTTTTAATCGATCATTAATATTCAAAACACTAATAACCAATGATTTAACATATTTATTTTTAAAAATCTAAGCACATGAAGGGTGTGTTCAGTCTCTGTTATAGACCAATCTGTTGTTTTTTATGAAAAAAGATTTGGGTAAATATTATCTTTAAACTAACACACGTTCGGGTGCTTAGATTTGATTTAGAAATTACAAGCCTAAGCTTGCTAACGATGAGGGTATTGTGAAATATCTATATTTCAGTTCTATTGTTTCAATAGCAAGTTTGCTTTCTTCTGCGTTGAATTCTGATACTTCCCATCTTACAGGATATGCTCCAACTACATTCCAAACCATTAGGGGTGCTGTAGACTGAATCCCGCCTGAAAGAGTAATGATCAGGTCTCTGGGTTCAAACTGGAAGTTTTCCATCGCATTTCTACACCAGCTTATCAATCCGGAACTTACGATTAACCCACGCTTAAGAACCAGATTAGGATATTTGGGTCTCAAAGGAAGCTGGTGTGTAAACCTGTTTTCTCCTCCTTCGGCATATTCTTCAGTTCCAATTTCTGTTGATAAACCAGATATAGATTGAAATCTGGAGTCAATACCCTCTGTTGTTGAAATCCCATTAACAATAAAAGAGAAACTGGTTGGAGGATATAAAACTGCCATGATTAGTTATTTTCAATAGTTAATCCTTCGTGTGCAATTTCCAGCGTTTCAATAGCAACCTCGTTACCTTCAGCTTTCAGATCTGTTGATTGTAACTTAAGTGGGAATGCATTTTTCACTTTCCATGTAACTGCAGGCGCTCCTGTCTCATCTAAAAGAGAAATCGTAATAGATCTGCGCTCTACGGTGCTTAGCTGAATACTTTGGAACCAGTCGAAATATTCGTTATCAGTTTTGAAAGTTCCTCTCTTTAAAGTGATATTACTGAAACTTTTCATTCCAGGCATTTTAATCTTACTGAAATCAGGACTTGCGCCATGTCTGTATTCAATTAAAGCTGCTTCAACATTTAAACCGCTGACTTCCTGAAAACCTACTTTTGTTCCGCCCCAATCTACTTCAAAGGCAAACTTTACTAATGGATATGTACTCATAATGTATTTATTTTTATTTGTTATTTAATTTAGCTTATGCTTCCTGTAATTTGTGTGAAAAACGTAACACAATAAATTCAGCCGGACGTACTGCTGCCATTCCGATTTCAATGATCATTCTTCCTTCTAAAATATCCTGCGCAGACATTGTTTTGTGTAAACCAACGCTTACGTAAAAAGCTTCTTCCGGCTTGCTTCCTGCCAATGCACCGTCTCTCCACTGCTGGTCAAGGAAATTTTCGATCATAGCCTGTACACGAACCCATGTATTGGCCGTATTCGGTTCAAAAACGAAACGTTCTGTAGCTTTCTTCACAGACTCTTCTACCATGTTGAAGAAACGACGTACAGGTACATACCTCCATTCGTTACTGTTACCGTCTAATGTTCTTGCTCCCCAAACCATCGTTCCTTTTCCTGTAAAAGTTCTGATCGCGTTGATTGATTTTCCTGCTACCGAATCTACGTTAAGACCGTCCTGCGTTTCATTAGAAATTTTTACAACAGGTGCCAGTACATTGCTGATTGCTAAGTTGGCTGGTGCTTTCCATACTCCGGAAGTACTGTCTACTTTAGCATAAATTCCGGCAATTGATGAAGATGGAGTCAATACCAATCTTTTAGATTCAATTTCTTTTTTAGCCTGGTTATACAATGCTGAACTTCTTGATTTCAACCATGCTAAGGTATTTCCATTTTGAGGCATTGTAACGTCCACAAGAACTCCAGCAGCATTTACTTCTTTATAGCTATCGATTTTAACGTCTTTATCATCAAAGCTATAGCTTAAAACAGTCTCCAATTTTGGATAATAGGCAGCTCCATATTTTAATCCTGCAGCATCTACTCCAGCTCTAAAAGCAGCAGCATCTTCAAAAACATCCATAATAACGAACCTGTCTTTCAAGTCTTCTGCCTGATCTAAAGCTTTATTGTATAATTTATAAGCATCTGCTCCTAAAACTTCAGCATCCGGGAAAACAATAAGCGTTGGCTCATCTTCTTTTTCCAGTGATTTCAATCCGAACCACAGACCTCCAGCAACTGTTTCCGTTCCTAATGCAGGAGTTTTTTCATAGTCAGCTACTGAAACAATATAACATGGTCCACCACCATTAGCAAAATACATTTGCATAGCATAATGCATTTTGTAAGGGCTTACCTTGGTATTATCTATATTTGCAGTAACAACTGTATCTTCAATCTTAATAGAGATTGCTGTTTTTTCATTTTTTGCTCCTCCAAAAATCGTTTCGTATTCCAACATAGAAGAAATTCTTGTCGGTTCATTTCTTGGTCCTTTATCCGTATGTCCGATAAAAGCCGGGATAGCTGTTTCTACTTGTGCTACAGATGGTGGGAATTTCGCAATTTCTTCTACGTAAACTCCAGGTGTTTTGTAATTCATTTGTTAAAAATTTAAAGTTAATATTAATTGTTTTCAATAGTTAATCCTTCGTGTGCAATTTCCAGCGTTTCAATAGCAACCTCGTTACCTTCAGCTTTCAGATCTGTTGACTGTAACTTAAGCGGGAATGCATTTTTCACTTTCCATGTAACTGCAGGCGCTCCTGTCTCATCTAAAAGAGAAATCGTAATAGATCTGCGCTCTACGGTGCTTAGCTGAATACTTTGGAACCAGTCGAAATATTCATTATCGGTTTTGAAAGTTCCTCTCTTTAAAGTGATGTTACTGAAACTTTTCATTCCAGGCATTTTAATCTTACTGAAATCAGGACTTGCGCCATGTCTGTATTCAATTAAAGCTGCTTCAACATTTAAACCGCTGACTTCCTGAAAACCTACTTTTGTTCCACCCCAATCTACTTCAAAGGCAAACTTTACTAATGGATATGTACTCATAATTTATTTTTAATTTTGATTGTTATTTAATTGATTTTATGCTTCCTGTAATTTGTGTGAAAAACGTAACACAATAAATTCAGCCGGACGTACTGCTGCCATTCCGATTTCAATGTTCATTCTTCCTTCCAGAATATCCTGAGCAGACATTGTTTTGTGTAAACCAACGCTTACGTAAAAAGCTTCTTCCGGCTTGCTTCCTGCTAATGCACCGTCTCTCCACTGCTGGTCAAGGAAATTTTCGATCATAGCCTGTACACGAGCCCATGTATTGGCAGTATTCGGTTCAAAGACGAAACGTTCTGTAGCTTTCTTCACAGATTCTTCTACCATGTTGAAGAAACGACGCACAGAAATGTATCTCCATTCGTTGCTGTTTCCATCCAGCGTTCTTGCCCCCCAAACCAAGTTTCCTTTTCCTGTAAAAGTTCTGATCGCGTTAATTGATTTTCCTGATTCAGCATCTACATTAAGCAGATCTTGTTCTTTATTGGAGATTTTTACTGCTGGTGCTTCTACTAAACTAAGCCCTAAATTGGCAGGCGATTTCCATACTCCGGAAGTACTGTCTACTTTTGCATAAACTCCGGCCATTGCTGATGACGGTGCCAATACTACTGATGTAGACTCGATTGCTTTTTTAGCCTGGTTATACATTTCAGAATTAACAGTCTTCAAATCCGCTAAAGTTGTGATACCAGATGCACCGGTAACTAAGATATCAGCATCTTTGAAATCATAGCTTAGAACAGTCTTCAATTTTGGATAATAAGCTGCTCCGTATTTCAGACCTGTAGAAGATACTTTATCTCTAAAATCAGCAGCATCTTCAAGAACATCCATAATGACGAATCTGTCTTTTAACAATTCTGCCTGATCTAAAGCCTTGCTGTACAAAGCATAGATTTTGCCAATCGCAACAGAATTACCTGCTCTGGCAGTAACAATGCTGCTGGCAGCAAGAGCATCAGTCTCCATAGCCGAAGCCGTAGTAAAATCTGTCTCAAAATCAGCCGCAACCTCATCAGCTGCTGCCTTAACAGTAGCAACAGTAGCATTATCTACAGCAGCAGCAATCTTAACCGCCACTACAACAGCCTGACCAGCCTTAGCTCCCACAATCTGTAAATCGTTAGGATTAGGAACATTAAATTCCGCCGCCTTAGCAACTGCAGCATCAACAGCCGCTTCTACATTAGCACCTGCAACAGCACCTGCAACAACACCTGCAATACCTTTAGCTGCGGAAGCAACATTTTTAGCATTTAAAGCTGTAGTAACAACAGCCTGAGCAGCAGCAACATCAGCATCAGAAGGCACTAAACTTTGAAGATCCGGAAAAACAATCAGTGTAGGTTCATCTTCTTTTTTTAATAATTCAAGACCTGATAAAAAAGCTTCTGCAGGTGTAGGAGCATCTACAGCCTCCGGACTTTTATAATCTCCTACAGAAACAATATAGCAAGGGCCACCACCATTGGCAAAATACATCTGCATGGCATAATACATTTTAAAGTCGCTTACCTTGGTTGGCATTGCTGTTGCAACACCATCTTTGAAAGCTACAGCGAAGATTTCAGAGTTTGCTTTTCCAAAAAGTTCTTCATACTCCAACATCGAAACAATTCTCGTTGGTTTATTTTTCGGTCCATCCGCTGTATATCCAATAAAAGCAGGGATAGCCGTTTCAACTTGCGCTACGGAAGGGGGAAATTTTCCTTGCTCCTCCACGTAAACTCCAGGGGTTTTGTAATTCATTTTTAAAAATTTTACGTTAATATTAATTATTCCTCGAAGTAAAACTTCGAATATTTATTCGTGATTGATTTATTGTTTTTATTTTTTAGAACTGTTGTAATTTGTGCGAGAAACTGAGTACAATAAACTCTGCCGGACGTACTAATGCTATTTTAAGGTCAACATTCATAATAGTAGTGCCTTCTACTCCCTTAACTGTTACTTCGTAGGCTTCTTTCGGAGTGCTGCCTGCTAATGCACCCTCCATCCATTGCTGGTTAAGAAAATTTTCCAGCATTGTTTTTGCCCGTAACCATGTATGAGGGATATTAGGCTCATTAATAAACTTATTGAGTGCTTCGTTGATCGCTTGTCTGATCATATTATAATAACGGCGTACATGTACATATTTCCATTCGTTATCTTTCCCTTCATTATTTTTATCTTTCCCTTCAAGTGTTCTTGCTCCCCAGATTAATGTACCTTTTCCTGTAAAAGTTCTGATTGCATTGATTGATTTTCCGAAATCATCTATGTTTAAAGTAGATTGTTCCTGATCTGAAATTTTTTCTGTCGGAGTAATGACATGGCTAATATTGATATTTGCCGGAGCTTTCCACACTCCTCTTGTGCTGTCTATTCTGCCGTATGCTCCTGCAATTGCTGATGATGGTGGTAAAACAACTTTTAACGACAGTATTTCTTTTTTCACCTGATTGTAAAGTGCCGAATTGGATAATTCTAAATTTTTAAGCGTTATACCGTTTGCATCTCCTTTTTCGTCTTTTACCTCAAGAATTGCAGTTTTTAAGGCATCAAACTCTCCACTGAACACAGGTGCATCTTCGTCAAAACCATCAGGGATCACAAAATCATCTATTATTCCGTCATATATGGCTTCTAAAACAACTTTTGCTTCATCAATTGCTTCTGTTAAAGCATTTTTTTTATCACCTGCATCCGCTGCTTCATTCACTTCTTCTGCTATCGCAATAGCCTGATCTAATAAATCAGCAAGCACGTAAGCATCGGCAGATCCCGTTGAGATTTCGGCACTTGCCAACCTTTTCAATTCATCTAAAGCAGAGATCTCACCCGCATAAAAAAGAGCACTTCCTTGCCCTTTTTTTTGTAAACCGGCATGGGTGATAGGGGTTTTAGTTTCATCAAAAGTATAATTCAAAATGGTTTTTAAGTGAGGGAAGTAAGCCGCCGCATGATTAGTTGGGTTTATATTACTTCTAAAAGATTCAATCGTGGTAAGATTGTTTGATTTGATGATAGAATTTCCGTAATAGGTATCCAGGATAACAAACCTGTTCTTACTCTCATCCTTAGCTTTATCAATTGCCTGATTATAGATACTATAAAACTCAGATTCATTGGCTAACGAAATAGCATCAGGGAAAATAATAAGAATCGGTTCTTTAATATTTTTATGATCTATCTTACCCAATCCTGTTTCCAATGAGGATAATTGTACTTCTGCTGATGTATAATCCCCTACAGAAATGATATAACACGGTCCGCCGCCATTAGCAAAATACATTTGCAGCGAATAGTACATTAAAAACTGTACCTGAGGGGCTACAATAGTTGCTCCCTGGCCTTCTACATCTTTTAGCTGGATATTTTCTTTTTTTGCTTTTCCAAAATATTGTTCATATTCTAAAAGAGAATTGATTCTGAAGGGTTCATTATACCCGGCAGGGAGTAGGTCGGTATACCCAATAAACGCTGGCATAGCTGTTTCTATATAGGCAACTGAGTATGGAAGTTTTGTAATTTCTTCAACAGAAACACCTGGTGTTGCTGAATTTAACATGTTTAAAAATTTAAAGGGTTATTAGTTTTAGTTTTTGCTTTTATGATTAATCAATTTTAATACTTTGGATATTAACGTCATTAATTAATTTAACAGGGATTACATCCTTAGCCGCAATTTTTATCACACTTATTTTATATAAGGCAGATGGCATTATTTTTCCGCCTAATAGTCCCCAGACGTAACTTAGCTGCTCAAAGGGAATTGAATGCAGTTCAATTCTGAAACTGAAGTTGTTTTCGGGCTCAAGATCCACATACTCCAGAACATTTTTTGCCTGAAATACCTCAATCACTTTTGAAATACTTAGTAATGATTTGCTATAGGTACTTCTGTTGGCAGCAATCATTACATATAGGTTTAAGTAAGCTGGTGTACTTTCTTTATCGTATCGAATTGGATTGTTCTCAACAACAACCTGCTGATACCTTGACCTGTTTTTCAATGTTGATTCTTCCTCAATGTTGAGCAGACTGATTACTACTTTGTTATTAAGTCCCTCAGTATTGTCATCATGTTTTGCAATGTCATCAACAACAGCGATTTCAATTTCGTTAGGAACGTTAGGATCCCATAAACCATCCGGAGCATTTAGCTGATTTTTTAAAACTGTTAATACTTTATTAATCATAATTTCTGTTCTTAATTATTATGGTGCAAACATACAATCACCCCCCCTCAAAAGACAAATATTTTGAGGCCTCAATACAGTCTTTGCAGTAAATAGGATTTTAACACTTTAAAAAAAAAACGAAAAAACACACAATTAAAACACTGAAAATAAACACATTAAAATCAATATTGAAAAATTAAATCTAAGACCAGAGATTTTATTTGACTAATTATACTAAATTTTCAGCCTGGTGATTGAGGCTCATTCTGCTTTTAAAAAGCATCATTTTTCAACATAAGATTATCCATTAACTAAATGGTCATTTTTAGTGGTCCCGCATTTCTGAATTTTGATTACAAGAAGTATTAATTCTACAAAAAAACACATGCATTCCTGATTAGGAGTACCACATTTTTTACCCAACAAGTTCTAAAAATTGTAAACCCGCATCACCACGAAATGATTTTTGTGTTTTACTGCAAAGACAGAATAGAGCGGTCTTATAATTCGCAAAATGGCTTTTCTTCTTTCTAATTTTGACCCAATAATTTTAAAAACTTTAATCATATGAATATTAAAAATCTTTTCAGCAAGCGCAATGAAATCATTGAAGGCCACTTTAACGAACTACGCTCAAAACTGGGGGCAGCAAATCAAAATGAAGAAGCTATTTTCTCTTTAAGGGAAGAAATTTGTAATGCATGTCCTTTAAAAAACGGCAACAATTGCAACGCAATGAAATGGCTCAATCCAGAGACACTGGAAGTGGTAGATGGTCCAAAAGATGGGTTTATCAGAGGCTGTGGATGCAGATTGAGTGCTAAACAGAGATCAAGATTCAGTCTTTGTCCTGCAGGTTTTTGGGGTGGAGAGTTCAACCAAAAGTAAAACCATTTGACTACTCCCGATATTTTATAATGTAAACCTATTAATGTGAAGCAAAATCATATCATTCAGAAAGTTTTTCTTGAAATTACCGTCAACAATAAAGAAAAAGCATTGCATATAAAAGATGATATTAACAGCTTTTTGTCTATTGATGTTTTTCCGGAAATAGAAAAGCATATCAAAGCTTTAGAATATAAATTAGCTGGTCAGACCCTGCAGATTCCCCGTTTAGAATTAAATGTGGATGTAAAAAGCAGCGCATTAAATACAGAGTTAAAAGATCAGATAGTTGAACTTTTTAAAGAAGAACTGTCAGAAATTACCAGTCCCATTGAAACTTCCCATCAGGAAACAGAAAGGGACACTAAGGCATACCTGATAGACAATCAGGAAAAGATGCTCAGGGCTTTTATCTATTTTTTAGAAAAAGGAGCTATGCCCTGGTGGAATTCGGAGAGCAATAATATGGCTATCTTGGAATCAACGGCTTTTGACCGTCTTATTTCGTCCGATAGCTTTCAAAAGAACATTCTATCTGTTTTGTCAAAAGAAAATGTTAAAAATCGGATTATTAATCAGCTTTCCAATGAACAAATTGCACAATTATGTTTGGCAATTCTGAAAAATAAGGAATTGAAGATCAACCTGGGAACCGATACAATACATTATATATCAAAACTGAATCATACGGATAGAATTGCAATATGGCGTTTGATCTTCAATGTAATATCGGAGTATTTGAATACATCCAATACCCATCCACGGGAGTATCTTTTACAGGAAATTTCAACAATAGAACAGATTGGCTTATCACAAACAAAAAGCAATCATCAGAACAGGAAAGCAGTAGTTAAGATATTCCCTTTTATTACAGAAAATGAAATTTCTGAAAGCATCAAAACGAATGCTGCAGAGCTACCTGAGAATGTAACAGCTTTAATAGAAACTATTCAGGAAAAAGATACAGAAACTCAGGCAGAGGTAAACCAGAACGAGGGACAATACATTCAAAATGCAGGGCTTATTTTGATCCACCCATTCATCAAAACCCTGTTTGAACATTGTGAGCTCATTGATCCAAAAACCCAGCAACTCACTGATCCGGAATTGTGTGCCCATCTATTGCATTATATCGCTGCCGGAAAAACAAATGCTCCGGAATACGACATGATTTTTGAAAAATTTCTGTGTAATATTCCGATGCACCAAACAATTAACAGGCATATTAAACTTTCACGTAAGCATAAAACACAGGCCAAAAATGTAATAGAAAGTGTACAGCACAACTGGGCTCCTATGAAAAAATCATCTGCTGCACTATTACAAAACGAGTTTTTCCAGCGACCGGGGAAATTAACCATTACCGACTCTGATTACACCCTTATCGTAGAACGAAAAACACAGGATATTCTTCTTGAAAAGCTTTCCTGGGGAATTGGTCTCGTAAAACTCCCCTGGCAGAAAAAATTCATATTTGTAAACTGGTAACAGGTTACATTTTCTAAATACTCTGAAACTTTCCAAATACTCTAAAGTTGCTGATTTTACATCAGCAATACCTCACTGCAACACTATTAATTCAAAATAAGATTATGAAATCTCATATTAACCATGAAGACCCGTCATTAATAAAAACAAAAATTAATGAAAAAACGGAAACAATCAATCCCCTATTCCAAGCCAATACTGTAAATCATAACTCTTTAAATGAAGAAATGAAATGGCTGCAATTCCTTATTGAAAAGCGATGCAAAGAGTTGTTTCTGGAAGATGAGACAGAATTGAATGTTGGTTATGAAATACCTGAACCTCCAAAATCAGACGATAAATCTCCTTATTCGGTTACGGTAAATACCCATCAGCTTACCGTTGTGGACAGAATAATCTTAGCGCTGGGCATTGCTTCAGCTCATTATCCGTCCGTTCTGAAAACATTTGTGCAGATAGAAGAAAGCAGTAATGCATTTGCTATTGAAGCAGGTGGTGAGTATGATAAAATCAGCCGCAGCTTTAAGCCAACTTTTCAAACCGCACTTTTTTTGCTGGCAGGTAAGGATTTATCACTGTGGTCGCAGTATGGTGCACAACTCATCAATGGCAGTGTGTTGTTGAAAAATGATATTATTTACAATCGTTCTTCAGCAGAATTTATTCATGGAAAGATTGAACTGGATACCGCTTATCTCAATTATTTTTTATCAGGTCAGAAACCACAGCTGGACCATGGTTCTTACTTTCCCGGCAGGCTTTACAAATCTGATCTCACCATGGAAGATATTATTTTGGAAGATAATGTACAAGATCAGATAAAACCCATTGGCCACTATATAAAAGCATTGGAAAACGGCTTTTTCAAAACCAATGAGCATAGCTTTAAACCAGGCTTTATTGCTTTATTCTACGGTGCACCGGGAACGGGAAAAACGATGCTGGCCGGTATTCTTGCTACTACATTTGGTATTGATATGTATCATGTAGATCTCTCACAAGTAGTGAGCAAATACATTGGTGAAACTGAGAAAAATCTTGAAGTATTATTCAACAGGCTGCAGGGTAAAAACTGTATGCTGTTTTTTGATGAAGCCGACGCTTTGTTTGGGAAACGTTCTGATGTAAAAGATGCTCATGACCGCTACGCCAACCAGGAAGTTTCGTATTTGTTGCAGCGAATAGAAAAATTTGACGGATTAACAATCCTGGCTTCCAATTTTGAAAACAATATGGATGATGCTTTCAAACGCCGTATCGATGTTTCTATCAATGTAATACGACCGACAGAAATTACCAGAAAAGCCCTTTGGGAGCATTATTTGCCTAAAAATATAACTTTTGAAAGTGAAGACCTTTTAAAACATTTAACCAAAGAGTATACTTATACAGGTGCTAATATCCGAAACATTATGAAAAATGTTGCTATGGCATTACATGACCGTAATGAAACCATTATTACTTATTCTCTAATCAGTACTTATTTAATGATAGAAAACGAAAAAGCTTTCGGAAAAAATCAATCCCGTCTCAGCCCATTTGTACAAAACCCTTAGCACAGCATAATAAACACTCATCTAATAACCAATACCATGAGCAGACACAAAAAAACATTTGCGCCCAGGGCCGGCAGGTCCGATAAGCAAAAAACCAATAATAAAGAGGATAAAGAAAAGTCTGAGCAGATCACCGATCAGGACAGCAAAATATCTCTCGCAAAAACAGAAGTTACCCAAATAACGTATGTCCCTTTCAGGAACAGGGCATTTAAAAAAATCGAAAAAGGTTCATCCAGCATACAGTTTTCCAACAGCGGATTGCATGTATTGGCTCTGAATAACGCACTCAACGCATTAGGCCACAATGTACCCGAAAACGAAGTTTCTTTTGGAGATAAGACTAAAATTGCACTGATCAATTTCCAACAACAAAATGGGATTACAGGCTCTGGAATCTTTGATAAGGAAACTTTGTTGAAAATGAATGAGGTAACAAAAAATTTAGATGAAGGGGAAACTATCAGAAAAGCCACATTACCAAATAAAAAAGCAGAATCGGACAAAAGAAATAAAGGTACATCTGAACCTGCATCTCTTTTAGAATCTAAGCTTGAAAGTCATGAACTTTTTCAATCATCTTTCCAAACAGGCAAAGATCCTATAAAATTAAAAAAATGTAACCCTGAACATGCACTTGATTATTGTTTAATTGTTAGCTTCATTCCCACTACAAACATCCCAAAAGGAAATACAATTGAAGGATACGTTATTTATTATCAGGCAGTATATGGTGGCAGTAAAGAGAATGCGATAAAAGTAGCTGAACGCTGGGGCGAAGACGGTAGAATAAACTTTGCAGGAGAGATCAAAGCAGGCGCACCAACAAATGTAAATGTACCTCTTGAGAAATATCTGGATAATCTTTTCTTTGGAGCACCGAAAAACGAATCTGCCAGAGAAGCTTTAAAGCAAAAATTATTAGGAATTGTAGACAATGATAAAGATAAAAAAAATGAAAAGGAAATTAACAGAGAAGAACTTAACAAATTTTTAACCAACGAATACAGTAAAATTACAGAGGATAGTGAATATATAGCACTAAAAAACAAATTAAAATCATTAAAAGCACCCGAACTATCTCCAAAGGGTAAAAAAGCTGCTGCGTTTTTAGAGAAAACTCCTAAAAATAGCGAAGCACAAGACATATTAATTGAAGAGTTTGAAAAATTCGGAAAAGAAATGGCTCTTTATATGCTTCAAATTAACAGGAAATTAATTCTTACTGAGGCAGAGAGACATGGTATTTGGTTGCCATATGGAGAACATAAAAATAAATTACAGGAACTTAAAACCGGTATAGAAGCTTATAAAAAACAAATGACTGCCATACAAGCTAGTCTGCCTAGTTTTAAAGAGCAGCAAAAGCTATATCAAGAAGCATACGATGCTGTTGGCAGGGATCCTTATGCAACAGACATTCATGATCAAAAAATAAATAAAGCATCAGGAATTGAAAGAAAATACTCTGCCAGAAATGAAATCTACAGATCTATTCCTATTTTATCAATAGGTGATGATTTCAACAATAAAGGACTGAAAGCCGAAAAGCAAGAATGGGCCCCTGATTGGGAAAATTTTGATTTCAAAACCGACGAACAAATTATAACTGATTTAAAAAACAGTATTATAACACAGTTGGAAAAAATAAATGAAGCTGAAGAAAATATAATAGATGAGGATTTAGATTTCATTTGGGATTTAGGAGAACTTATTCCTATTTCTATACAACAAGCGGGTATTTCCAGCAATAAAAATGCTGTAAAAGTTATACAAGATAAAGTCCGGC